>NZ_CP117866.1:7303846-7912500 GCF_028736035.1 Streptomyces sp. T12 | reverse complement strand
CGACGGCCACGCCGTCCTCGGCGATGACGATCCGGTCGTGCGGGACGCCGGTCAGGGCGCCCAGTTCGGCGTTGGCGCGCAGGTGGCGCCATTCGCCGTGCACCGGCATCAGGTTCTTCGGGCGGCAGATGTTGTAGAAGTACAGCAGCTCGCCGGCCGAGGCGTGGCCCGAGACGTGGACCTTGGCGTTGCCTTTGTGGACGACGTTCGCGCCCCAGCGGGTCAGGCCGTTGATGACGCGGTAGACCGCGTTCTCGTTGCCGGGGATCAGGGAGGACGCCAGGATCACGGTGTCGCCTTGGACGATCCGGATCTGGTGGTCCCTGTTCGCCATCCTCGACAGGGCTGCCATCGGCTCGCCCTGTGAGCCCGTGCAGACCAGCACGACCTCGCTGTCCGGGAGGTCGTCGAGCGTCTTGACGTCCACCACCAGGCCCGGGGGGACCTTCAGGTAACCCAGGTCCCGGGCGATACCCATGTTGCGGACCATCGAGCGGCCGACGAAGGCGACCCGGCGGCCGTACTCGTGGGCGGCGTCGAGGATCTGCTGGATGCGGTGGATGTGGCTGGCGAAGCTGGCCACGATGATCCGCTTGCGGGCGCCCGCGAACACCTGGCGCAGGACGTTGGAGATGTCGCGCTCGGGCGGAACGAACCCCGGGACCTCCGCGTTCGTGGAGTCGGAGAGGAGGAGGTCGATGCCTTCCTCGCTCAGCCGCGCGAAGGCGTGCAGATCCGTCAGACGGTTGTCCAGCGGGAGCTGGTCCATCTTGAAGTCGCCCGTGTGGACCACCATGCCGGCGGGCGTGCGGATGGCTACCGCCAGGGCATCCGGGATGGAGTGGTTGACCGCGACGAACTCGCAGTCGAAGGGACCGATGCGCTCGCGGTTCCCCTCCGCCACTTCGAGGGTGTACGGGCGGATGCGGTGCTCCTGGAGCTTGGCCTCGATGAGCGCGAGGGTCAGCTTGGAGCCGATCAGCGGGATGTCCGGCTTCTCTCGGAGGAGGAAGGGGACGCCGCCGATGTGGTCCTCGTGGCCGTGGGTGAGGACGATGCCCTCGATGTCGTCGAGGCGGTCCCGGATGGACGAGAAGTCCGGCAGGATCAGGTCGATTCCGGGCTGCTCCTCCTCTGGGAAGAGCACTCCGCAGTCGACGATCAACAGGCGGCCGCCGTACTCGAAGACCGTCATGTTTCGGCCGATTTCGCCTAGGCCACCGAGCGGGGTGACCCGCAGGCCGCCTTCGGGGAGCGGCGGGGGCGCGCTGAGTTCAGGATGCGGATGACTCAAAAGACTCTCCTCACCACGCGCGCCACGTACCGGTTGGGCACGTGGCGCGCGTGACGTTCGTGCAGAAGCAGTTGTCGTTGTGGGGTGCGGGCACCGGTGGCCCGCTTATTCAGTTGTGAAGTCTGGTGCGCGCCCGGGCGCGCGAAGTCTGGTGCTAGAGCTGTACCCCGCCTGCGGCAAGATCGATCTTGAGCTGCTCGATCTCCTCGGGCGAGCACTCCGCCATGGGCGCGCGCAGCGGTCCGGCGGGCAGGCCCTGGAGGGCGAGCGCGGCCTTGGTGGTCATGACGCCCTGGGTGCGGAACATGCCGGTGTAGACCGGGAGCAGCTTCTGGTGGATCTCCGTGGCCTTCTGGACGTCGCCCGAGACGTACGCCTCGACGAGCGCGCGCAGGTCCGGGGTGACCACGTGGCCGACGACCGAGACGAAGCCGACCGCGCCCACGGAGAGCAGCGGCAGGTTCAGCATGTCGTCGCCGGAGTACCAGGCGAGGCCGGAGCGGGCGATGGCCCAGCTGGCGCGGCCGAGGTCGCCCTTGGCGTCCTTGTTGGCGACGATCCTCGGGTGCTCGGCGAGCCGGACGATCGTCTCGGTGTTGATCGGGACGCCGCTGCGGCCGGGGATGTCGTAGAGCATGACCGGCAGCTCGGTGGCGTCGGCGATGGCCTTGAAGTGCCGGTACAGGCCCTCCTGCGGGGGCTTGTTGTAGTACGGCGTGACGACCAGGAGCCCGTGTGCGCCCACCTTCTCCGCGGTGCGGGCGAGCTCGAGGCTGTGGTGGGTGTCGTTGGTGCCGACGCCGGCCACGACGTGGGCTCGGTCGCCGACGGCCTCCAGTACCGCTCGCACCAGGTCCGATTTCTCCGCATCGCTGGTGGTGGGGGACTCACCGGTGGTGCCGTTGATGATCAGGCCGTCGTTGCCTGCGTCCACCAGGTGGGTGGCGAGCCGCTGCGCGCCGTCGAGATCAAGTGCGTCGTCCGCCGTGAAGGGCGTGATCATGGCGGTGAGGACCCGCCCGAAGGGGGTCTGCGGAGTGGAGGTCGGAGCCATGGGTTACACGCTACTCGTTGCGCACGGCCTGGTCTGCCCTCGGGGGGTTCGGAAAAGTCAGGACAAAGATGGAGCCCGGCACTGCCTGCTCGGGGGTTCAAGCAGTGCCGGGTCCGTTTGATCAGGCTAGATGAACTTCTCTAAATGCCGCAATACGGACACTTCATGCGGCTGGGCCGTGCGGCCGTGCCCGGTCCGGGAACGTGGGTGCGTTACGGCGCCACACGACCGTTCGCATTGAAGGCGGCGTACGTCAGCGGCATGAGCTTGGCCCACTCCGCCTCCATCTTCTCGCCGACCATCTCGATCTCCCGCTGCGGGAAGGACGGGACCTTGGCGAGCTCGTGCTGGGTGCGCAGGCCGAGGAAGTGCATCAGCGAGCGGGCGTTGCAGGTGGCGTACATCGAGGAGAACAGGCCGACCGGGAGGACGGCGCGGGCGACCTCGCGGGCGACGCCGGCGGCGAGCATCTCCTGGTAGGCCTCGTACGACTCCCGGTACGAGTCCTCCATGACGCGGCCGACCAGCTCCTGCTGGGCCTGGGTGCCCTCCACGAAGACGTACTTGCCCGGGCGGCCCTCCTGGACCAGCTTGCGGGACTCGTCGGGGACGTAGAAGACGGGCTGGAGCTCGCGGTAGCGGCCGCTCTCCTCGTTGTACGACCAGCCCACGCGGTGCCGCATGAACTCGCGGAAGACGAAGATCGGGGCGCTGATGAAGAAGGTCATCGAGTTGTGCTCGAAGGGGCTGCCGTGCCGGTCCCGCATCAGGTAGTTGATCAGGCCCTTGGAGCGCTCGGGGTCCCTCTGCAGCTCCTCCAGGGACTGCTCGCCGGCGGTGGAGACGCGGGCGGCCCACAGCACGTCGGAGTCGGCCGCGCTGTGCTTGACCAGCTCGACGGAGACGTCACTGCGGAAACTGGGCTTGAGGTCGTCGGCAGGGGTGTCGGTCACGGCTCGGAGGGTCCTTCCATCACTTCTCAGGGCGGCGCCCACTCTACGGCCCGGCACTGACAACGGGGCGTTCGGTGCCGGGTCGCAACATACGCCGGCGAACATCAGCGAATTTCTGTGAATT
This sequence comes from Streptomyces sp. T12, assembly GCF_028736035.1. NCBI lineage: Bacteria > Bacillati > Actinomycetota > Actinomycetes > Kitasatosporales > Streptomycetaceae > Streptomyces > Streptomyces sp. T12. Next base: position 7,909,075 of record NZ_CP117866.1, on the reverse strand, counting down.
CGGCGAAACCGGGCACCTTTTGGGGCACTCGCTCGTCTGTGTTGGTGACGGTCACCCACACGATCCCGAGAGGAGAAGCCCCCGATGTTCCGTCGGCGCGAGCCCGTCCCGTTCGCCTTCCTTGCCGAGGCCGACAGGTTCCGCAGTGATGTCACTCCCCCACCCCGTCAGCGGGCGTCCGCCGGTCAGATAGCCGGGCGCTGGCTGCTGGGCCTCACCATCGTCGCCGCGCTGGTGGTCGGCATGCCGGCGCTGTCCACCGACACCGCCACGCAGACTCAGCAGTCACAGGCCTCCGAGGGGCACTGACCTCATCCGGACCCCCAAGGGTGGTGGGTGGGGACACAGGTCGATAGCCTCACCGGGCACAGCCCATGCATGGATTGAGTGAGGACCAGCCGTGCCCCTGCCCTTCCTGACGGCCGACCGCGCGTTCGAGGCAGCCGACGACGCGCTGCCCTTCGACGACCGTGACCGCTGGCGGCGCCCTTACCGTCCCGGGCCGTGCCGGGTGGGCCTGGCAGCGCTGTGGTTGCTGCTCGCCTCGTACGTTCTGTTCGCGGCGGTCGTCATCGCCCTGACCGGCACGCTGACCGACGCCGGGGTCGTCTTCGGTATCGCGCTGCTCGTCATCGCCGGTGCCCTGCGTCTGCTGCGCATGGGCGTGTGGGTGAGCCCGCACGGGCTGCGCCAGGTGAGCTTCCTCGTCACGCGTACGGTGCCCTGGGAGCAGGTCGTCGCCGTGCGGACCGTGCAGCAGCCGGTGCGCTGGCTGGGGTTGCCGCGGACCGTGCAGGGGCAGGCGCTGATGCTCGTACGGCGGGATCGGGCGGCGGAGGGCATGCCGACGCTGATGACCACGCACAATACGGACTTCCTGGGGCGGGTCGCGGCGTTCGACCGGGCCACCGACGCGGTCGAGGCGTGGGCCGCGGAGAACACACGCGGCTGAGCCCGCCAGGCACACCGAAGGGGCCGGTCCGCAGTCAGTGCGGGCCGGCCCCTTCGGCGTACGGCTGACCTTCGGCGTACGGCCCAGGCGTCGTCGTAGGGCTCGTGGCCGCTGTCCCGAGGCTCAGGCCTCGACGGTCCTGCCGTCGTGCAGGGCGATGGCCCGTTGCATCGCCTTGCGGGCGCGCGGGGTGTCGCGGGCGTCGTGATAGGCGATGGCGAGGCGGAACCAGCTGCGCCAGTCGTCGGGGGCCACTTCCGTCTCGGCCTTGCGCCTGGCGAAGACCTCGTCGGCCGAGTCGCGGTCGATACGGCCGCTGGGGGTCCGCTTCAACTCGTCGACGGGCAGGCCGCCCTCGGCGTCGAGTTCGGCGGCGAGAGCGTTGGCCCTGCGGACGAACTGGGTGTTCTTCCACAGGAACCACAGGCCGATCACCGGCAGGATCAGCACCGCCACGCCGAAGGTGACGGTGAGGACCGTGCCGGACTGGATGAGCATCACGCCACGGCTGCCGACCAGGACGAAGTAGACGACCAGGACGGCGGCCGTTATGGCGTAGGAGATCTTCGCGCGCATCTGTGAGCCTCGTGTCAGCCGAGGTCCAGGAAGTGCTCCAGGCCGAAGGTCAGGCCCGGAGTGGTCACCACGCGGCGCGCGCCGAGCAGGATGCCCGGCATGAAGCTGCTGTGGTGGAGGGAGTCGTGGCGGATGGTCAGGGTCTCGCCCTCGCCGCCGAGCAGGACCTCCTGGTGGGCCAGCAGGCCGCGCAGGCGGACGGCGTGGACCGGGACGCCGTCGACGCTGGCACCGCGCGCGCCGTCGAGGGCGGTCTCCGTGGCATCCGGCGCCGGGGCCGTGCCGGCGGCGCGGCGGGCCTCGGCGATGAGCTGGGCGGTGCGCGTGGCGGTGCCGGAAGGGGCGTCGACCTTCTTCGGGTGGTGCAGCTCGACCACCTCGACCGACTCGAAGTAGGGCGCCGCGATCTGGGCGAACTTCATCGTCAGGACCGCCCCGATGGAGAAGTTCGGCGCGATGAGCACGCCCGTCTCCGGGGAGGCGGCCAGCCAGCCGTTCAGCTGCGCGAGGCGCTCGTCGGTCCAGCCCGTCGTGCCGACGACCGCGTGGATGCCGCGGTTCACGCAATAGTCGAGATTGGCCATCACCGAGTCCGGCGTGGTCAGTTCGACCGCGACCTGGGCGCCCGTCTCCGCCAGGGTCTCCAGCTTGTCGCCCCGGCTCAGGGCGGCGACCAGCTCCATGTCCTCGGCGGCCTCGACCGCCCGTACGGCCTCGGAGCCGATACGGCCCTTGGCACCGAGGACCGCCACGCGCAGCTTGCTCATCTGTCTTGCTTCCTTACGTCGGATGTTCCGAGGGCGGGCGGGTCAGGCGACCGCGTCGTGCAGCCGGGCCGCCTGCTTGTCCTTCAGCGGGCCGATGACCGACAGCGAGGGCCGCTGTCCCAGGATCTCGCGGGCGACCGAGCGGACGTCGTCCGGGGTCACTGCCGCTATCCGGGCCAGCATGTCGTCGACGGACATCTGCTCGCCCCAGCACAGCTCGCTCTTGCCGATGCGGTTCATCAGCGCGCCGGTGTCCTCCAGGCCGAGGACGGTGGAGCCGCGGAGCTGGCCGATGGCGCGGCCGATCTCGTCGTCGGACAGGCCGTGTTCGGCGACGTGGTCGAGTTCGTCGCGGCAGATCTTCAGCACGTCGTGGACCTGCGACGGCCTGCAGCCCGCGTACACGCCGAACAGGCCGCAGTCGGCGAATCCGGAGGTGTACGAGTACACGCTGTAGGCCAGTCCCCGCTTCTCGCGGACCTCCTGGAACAGGCGGGAGGACATGCCGCCGCCCAGTGCCGTGTTCAGCACACCCAGGGCCCAGCGGCGCTCGTCCGTGCGGGACAGGCCGGGCATGCCGAGCACGACATGGGCCTGCTCGGTCTTGCGGCCGATGAGCTCGACGCGGCCCGCGGTGCGCAGGGCGCGGCGGCCGTCGCGCGGGGCGATGGGCGTGGCGTCCAGGTTCTTCAGGGCGCCCGCCTTCTCGAAGGCCGCGCGGACCTGTCGTACGACCTTGTTGTGGTCGACGTTGCCCGCGGCCGCCACGACCAGGTGGGTCGGGTCGTAGTGCTTCTTGTAGAAGCGGCGGATGCGGTCGGCGGTGAGGGCGTTGACGGTGTCGACCGTGCCGAGGACCGGGCGGCCGAGGGGGTTGTCGCCGAACATGGTGTGCGCGAACAGGTCGTGCACGCAGTCGCCCGGGTCGTCCTCGGTCATGGCGATCTCTTCGAGGATCGCGCCCCGCTCGACGTTGACGTCCTCTTCGAGGATGAGGGAGCCCGTCAGCATGTCGCAGACGACGTCTATGGCCAGCGGCAGGTCGGCGTCGAGCACGCGCGCGTAGTAGCACGTGTACTCCTTCGCCGTGAACGCGTTCATCTCGCCGCCGACGGCGTCGAGGGCGGAGGAGATGTCCAGGGCGGACCTGCGGGTCGTGCCCTTGAAGAGCAGGTGCTCCAGGTAGTGCGTGGCGCCGTTCAGAGCCGGGGTCTCGTCGCGGGAGCCGACGTGCGCCCAGATACCGAAGGTCGCGGAGCGGACCGAGGGCAGGGTTTCGGTGACGATGCGCAGGCCGCCGGGGAGGGTGGTCTTACGGACCGTACCGATGCCGTTGGTGCCCTTGATGAGGGTTTGGGTACGGGCGACGGCCCGCGCCTCCGAAGAGGTGCGGGCCGTCGCCGTGGAGCTACTCGACGTCACTTGTCGGCGTCGTCCTTCTTGTCGTCCGCGGCGTCTTCTTCGCCCTCGATCACGGGGACGAGCGAGAGCTTGCCGCGCGAGTCGATCTCGGCGATCTCGACCTGGACCTTCTGGCCCACGCCGAGGACGTCCTCGACGTTCTCCACGCGCTTGCCGCCGGCCAGCTTGCGGATCTGCGAGATGTGCAGCAGACCGTCCTTGCCGGGGAGCAGCGAGACGAACGCACCGAAGGTGGTCGTCTTGACGACCGTACCCAGGTAGCGCTCGCCGACCTCGGGCATCGTCGGGTTGGCGATGCCGTTGATCGTGGTGCGGGCGGCCTCGGCGGAGGGGCCGTCGGCGGCGCCGATGTAGATGGTGCCGTCGTCCTCGATCGTGATCTCGGCGCCGGTGTCCTCCTGGATCTGGTTGATCATCTTGCCCTTGGGGCCGATGACCTCACCGATCTTGTCCACGGGGATCTTGACGGTGATGATCCGCGGGGCGTTCGGGGACATCTCGTCCGGCGTGTCGATCGCTTCCATCATCACGTCGAGGATGTGGAGGCGGGCGTCACGGGCCTGCTTCAGAGCGGCGGCCAGGACGGAGGCCGGGATGCCGTCCAGCTTGGTGTCGAGCTGGAGGGCGGTCACGAACTCCTTGGTGCCGGCGACCTTGAAGTCCATGTCGCCGAAGGCGTCCTCCGCACCGAGGATGTCGGTGAGGGTGACGTAGTGCGTCTCGCCCTCGATCTCCTGGGAGATCAGGCCCATGGCGATACCGGCGACGGGGGCCTTCAGCGGCACACCGGCGTTCAGCAGCGACATGGTGGAGGCGCAGACCGAGCCCATGGACGTCGAGCCGTTGGAGCTCAGCGCCTCGGAGACCTGGCGGATCGCGTAGGGGAACTCCTCGCGCGTCGGCAGGACCGGCACGAGGGCGCGCTCGGCGAGGGCGCCGTGGCCGATCTCGCGGCGCTTCGGGGAGCCGACGCGACCGGTCTCGCCGGTGGAGTACGGCGGGAAATTGTAGTTGTGCATGTAGCGCTTGCGGGTCACCGGGGAGAGGGTGTCCAGCTGCTGCTCCATGCGGAGCATGTTCAGGGTGGTGACGCCCAGGATCTGGGTCTCGCCACGCTCGAACACGGCGGAGCCGTGGACCCGCGGGATGGCCTCGACCTCGGCGGCCAGGGTGCGGATGTCGGTGACACCGCGGCCGTCGATGCGCTTCTTCTCCTTGATGACGCGCTCACGGACCAGGGTCTTGGTCAGCGAGCGGTACGCGGCGGAGATCTCCTTCTCGCGGCCCTCGAACTCCGGCAGGAGCTTCTCGGCGGCGAGCGCCTTGACGCGGTCCAGCTCGGACTCGCGCTCCTGCTTGCCGGCGATGGTCAGCGCGGAGGCGAGCTCCGGCTTGACGGCGGCGGTGAGCGCCTCGAGGACGTCGTCCTGGTAGTCCAGGAAGATCGGGAACTCGCCGGTCGGCTTGGCAGCCTTGGCGGCGAGATCCGACTGGGCCTTGCAGAGCACCTTGATGAAGGGCTTCGCGGCGTCCAGACCGGCGGCGACGACCTCCTCGGTCGGCGCCTCGGCGCCGCCCTCGACCAGCTTGATGGTCTTCTCGGTGGCCTCGGCCTCGACCATCATGATCGCGACGTCGCCGTCCTCCAGGACACGGCCCGCGACGACCATGTCGAAGACGGCGTCCTCGAGCTCGGTGTGCGTCGGGAACGCCACCCACTGGCCGTTGATCAGCGCGACGCGGACGCCGCCGATCGGGCCGGAGAAGGGCAGACCGGCCAGCTGCGTGGACGCGGACGCGGCGTTGATCGCCACGACGTCGTACAGGTGGTCGGGGTTGAGCGCCATGATCGTGGCGACGACCTGGATCTCGTTGCGCAGGCCCTTCTTGAAGGACGGGCGCAGCGGGCGGTCGATGAGGCGGCAGGTGAGGATGGCGTCCTCGGAGGGACGGCCCTCACGGCGGAAGAAGCTGCCGGGGATCTTGCCGGCGGCGTACATCCGCTCCTCGACGTCCACCGTGAGGGGGAAGAAGTCGAGCTGGTCCTTGGGGTTCTTGGAGGCGGTGGTGGCCGACAGCACCATGGTGTCGTCGTCCAGGTACGCCACGGCGGAGCCGGCGGCCTGCTTGGCCAGGCGGCCCGTCTCGAAGCGGATGGTGCGGGTGCCGAAGGAGCCGTTGTCGATGACGGCCTCGGCGTAGTGGGTCTCGTTCTCCACTAGCGTTTTCTCCGTTACTTTGTCGTCTTTTGTCCCGTCGCTGCCCGTGTGGCAGGGGGACGGTGGCGGAGAAGCGCTCCGTGCGGTGCGGGCCGGTCTTCGATCGAAGCACCCGGGGCTCGCTTCCCCCCGGGGGCCACTACCGAGGACCGGCGGCGGCTAGGCGCGCTTCTCCTCTTCCTGTCGTGCTGTGTCGTGCGTACTGCGTTCTGCGTTGTGCTACCACACTACAAAGCGTGTGTGACACTCCGCATGTTTCCGCACGCGCGGTTGACGTTCCGCACGTACAGCAAAGGGAGCGGCTCCCGATCCCTCGGGAACCGCTCCCCTCACGGCGTCTTACTTGGCGCCCGCCGCACCACGGCGGATGCCGAGGCGGTCGACCAGCGTACGGAAGCGCTGGATGTCCTTCTTGGCGAGGTACTGCAGCAGACGGCGACGCTGACCGACCAGGATCAGCAGACCACGACGGGAGTGGTGGTCGTGCTTGTGGGTCTTGAGGTGCTCGGTCAGGTCCGAGATCCGGCGCGAAAGCATGGCGACCTGGACCTCGGGAGAGCCGGTGTCGCCCTCCTTCTGACCGAACTCGGTGATGATCTGCTTCTTCGTAGCGGCGTCGAGCGGCACGCGTACTCCTCGTAGTCTTTGAGTGGCCACCGAGTGCCCCCGGTCTTTGTCTCGGGGGAGCTTCCGTTACTCGGGAGGCGGGGATCCGCTGGGCGCGTCCCCCAGGCGAACCCGGAGGCGCGTACACAAACGGCCGTCACACAGCGTACCAGCACACAGGCGCGCCCTTGACAGACGGTCCCCGGCGCCCCCGCGCCGGTCAGAGACCGCCGCGGACCTTGGCGTAGATGTCGAGGACGGCCAGGCAGATCGGGACCAGGGACAGCAGCACCAGCGAGTCGGCGAGGTCCAGCATGCGGCCCCAGAAGGGGGAGAGTCCCTTCTGCGGCACGATCAGGGCGATCGCGATCAGCAGCAGCACACCGGCCCCGACGGAGGCGCCGAGCCACAGCGTACGTACGTTGACCGGGCCGGAGTCTCCCTGGAGCAGTTCCATGATGATGTCGGCCGGCGGCGAGATCGCGAGGCCGAGGACCAGCAGGGCGAGCGTGACGACACCGGCCACGAACAGGCAGGTGACCTGCGCGGTGTAGCGGAACAGGCGCGCCCGGAGCATCGCGGCGAGGCCGGTGCACAGGGCCAGCAGCTGGGCCCAGCCGCTGCTGCTGAAGCCGAGCACCGCGCCGCCCGCGCCGATGATGACGGCGGCGCAACCGCCGACCAGGCCGAGCAGCAGCTCGTGGCCGCGGCTGGTCTGGGCGACGATGCGCTGGACATCGACGGCCTCGAGGTCGCCGTCGCGGCCCTCGCGACGGGCCCGGGCCAGGTCCTCGGGGTTGCGGAAGCCGATCGGCAGCTTGGCGAAGCGGGCCGACCAGCCGGGCAGGAAGCCCACGACCGCGAGGGCGACGACGGAGGTGCCGGCGGCGATCTCCCGCGGCTGCGCCTCGGTGAGCACACCGCAGAACACGGCGAGCGTGCCGATCGCTGAGGCCAGCGCGGCGGCCACGAACGGGGCGTCGCCCTGCGGCAGCAGCATGATCAGTACGACGGAGCAGAGCAGTACGGCGACACAGCCGACGAGGAACTGGATCCTGCCGGGACCTTCACCCGCGTCCTGGGCGATGGCGCCGGAGCCCGCGATGAGGGCGTGCGGCAGCGCCGAGATGCCGAGCGCTACGGCGGAGCCCCGGTCGTCGTACACCCGGGCCCGTACACCGGCCAGTGCCGTCAGGGCGAGCGCGGTCACGCCGGCGAGGATGCCCGGCAGGCCGTGCATGTCGTGCCGGATCGGGTCCGCGAACCAGAAGACGAAGCCGAGCATGATCAGCAGCAGCGACCCCGCGACGAGGCCGGCGACCCGCATCAGGTTGTCGTTCCAGCTGCGCATGTCCTGCTTGACCGCGGCGGCGATCGCGTCCACCACGTCGTCATGGACGGCCGGTGGCAGCGAATCGGCGAAGGTGCGCAGCAGCAGCACCTCACCGTCCCTGACCCGGTGCTCGAGCAACGAACGGCTCGCGTCGAGCACTTGGCCCTCGCGGGTCACAAGGTGATAACCGGAGGGGCTGGTGTCCGACTGGACCAGGCCCGAGAGCCTGATGATCTCGGGAAAGAGGTCCTGGATCGGCAGGTCCTCCGGCAGCGCGACATCTACACGGCTGTCCGGTGCTGCGATGGTGATTCGGCAGAAACCTGTCGAAGTCCCCGTGCTCACCTGGTGTTCCCCCTGCTAGACAAGGCTTCCTCGCGCCGCTCGTACGACGCGGAGCGCCACCATATCCGTTGCCGCACCCGGTACAGGACCTACCTCCCCCATTCCTCCCAGGACCTGCGCCGCATCTCCATCCGCCTGCCTCACTCGGGCACTGAGCGCATCAGTAGGATCGACGCCTACGCGAACGACGCCTACGCGAACGAGAACACGTCGCGGTACACGGGGGCGTCGGTGCCAGGACGTATCACGTATCAATCGCGAAGGATGAGTGCATCGGTGAGCGTCGTCATCATCAAACGACCACCGCGGACAGTGCCACCGGCCGTCCCGGACGGCGAGGTCAAACTCGAGACGCCGCCCGAGATTCCGCGCGAGGGCGACGACAGCATGCTGATGAACATGCTGCCCATGATGGGCATGCTGGGTTCCGTCGCCTTCTTCTTCACAGCCGGCCAGTCCTACATGAAGGTCGTCGGCGGCCTCATGCTGGCCTCGACCGTGGCCATGATGGTCGCCCAGATCGCCAAGGCCAGGCAGGGCCCGGGCGCCGGCATGGCCCAGGACCGGCGGGACTACTTCCGCTACCTCGAGCAGGTCCGCAAGGACGTGCACAAGACCGCTGAACTGCAGCGCCGCAGCCAGCTCTTCCAGCATCCCGACCCGGAGCAGCTGTGGGCCGTCGCGGCCGACGGCAAGCGGCTGTGGGAACGGCGCCCGACCGACGGGGACTTCGCCTCGGTACGGATCGGCCGCGGCACCCAGCAGCTGAACACTCCGCTCGTCGCCCCGGAGACGGCCCCCAAGGACGAGCTCGAACCGCTGACCGCGGCGGCCATGAAGGCCTTCCTCGACGCGCACGGCAGTCTGCACGACCTGCCCGTCTCCATTTCGCTGCGCGCCTTCTACCACGTGACGATCTGCGGAGACACCGACACGGTCTACGGCAACGCCCGTGCGACCCTGTCCCAGCTGGCGACGCTGCACTCGCCCGAGGACCTGATGATCGCGGTGGTGGCGCACCCCTCCGCGGCGACGGACTGGGACTGGATCAAGTGGCTGCCGCACAGCCAGCACCCGAAGGCCAAGGACGGAGCGGGCTCGACCCGGCTCCTCTTCGACGACCTCGGTGAGCTGGAGGAGGCGCTCGCGGACCAGCTGGACGACAGGCCCCGCTGGAACCGTGAGGCGAACCCCGTCTACGACCAGCCGCACCTGATCGTGGTGCTCGACGGCGGCACCGTGCCGCCGGACTCCGAACTCGCCAGCAGCGAAGGCCTCCAGGGCGTCACCTTCCTGGAGATCTCCCCTGGCGAGCTGGAGGAGGAGCTGCGCGCCGGTCTGACGGCCTATGTGAAGCCGGACCGGATGCAGCTGTTCGTCGGCCACGAGTCCGCGTACACCGGCAGGCCCGACCTGCTGAACCCGGCGCAGGCCGAGTCCCTGGCGCGGCAGCTCGCCCCCTTCCGGGTCGGCTCCGCGGAGGAGGGCGAACCCCTCCTGTCCAACCTGGACTTCACCGACCTCATGGGCATCGGCGACGCGGGCACCGTCGACGTCTCCCGCACCTGGCGTCCGCGCACGCTGCACGAGCGGCTGCGGGTGCCGATCGGTGTCGGCGAGAACGGCGAGCCGGTCATGCTGGACCTCAAGGAGGCCTCGCAGGAGGGCATGGGCCCGCACGGTCTGTGCGTCGGCGCCACCGGTTCCGGTAAGTCCGAGGTGCTGCGCACGCTGGTGCTCGGTCTCGCGGTGACGCACTCCTCGGAGACGCTGAACTTCATCCTCGCGGACTTCAAGGGTGGTGCGACCTTCGCGGGCATGGCGGACATGCCGCACACCGCGGCCGTCATCACCAACCTCGCGGACGACCTCACCCTCGTCGACCGTATGCGTGACTCGATCATGGGTGAGACGCAGCGCCGTCAGGAGCTGCTGCGCTCGGCCGGCAACTACGCCAACCTGCACGACTACGAGAAGGCCCGGGCGGCGGGCGCCGCGCTGGAGCCGATGGCCTCGCTGGTGATCGTGCTCGACGAGTTCTCCGAACTCCTCACGGCCAAGCCGGACTTCATCGACATGTTCATCCAGATCGGTCGTATCGGCCGTTCGCTGGGTGTCCACCTGCTCCTGGCGTCGCAGCGCCTGGAAGAGGGCAAGCTGCGCGGCCTGGACACCTACCTGTCGTACCGGATCGGTCTGCGGACCTTCTCCGCCGCCGAGTCCCGTACGGCGATCGGTGTCCCGGACGCCTACCACCTGCCGTCGATCCCCGGTTCCGGTTACCTGCGGTACGACACCGACACCATGGTCCGCTTCAAGGCGGCGTACGTGTCGGGGCCGTACCACGGCGAGGGCCCGTCCCGGGTGCACCGCTCGACGCAGCTGCGGCCCGCGCTGTTCTCGGCGGAGCACGTGGCGCTGCCCCCGCAGCCGGTGATCGAGGAGCCGGAGCCCGACAACCGGGTGGACGACGCGCTCGCCGACACCGTCCTGGACGTCCTCGTCAGCCGGATGATCAACCAGGGCCCGCCCGCCCACCAGGTGTGGCTGCCCCCGCTGGAGGAGGCGCCCTCCCTGGAGCAGCTGCTCCCCCAGCTCGCCGTCAGCCAGGACCGCGGCCTGACCGCGCCCGACTACACGGCGCTCGGCCGGCTCAACGTGCCGGTCGGTCTGGTGGACAAGCCGTTCGAGCAGCGGCGTGACGTGCTGTACCGGGACTTCGCGGGCGGTGCCGGTCACGGTCTGTTCGTCGGTGGTCCGCAGTCCGGCAAGTCGACGCTTCTGCGCACGCTCATCTCGTCGTTCGCGCTGACCCACACCCCCTCCGAAGTGCAGTTCTACTGCCTGGACTTCGGTGGTGGCGGTCTGATCTCGATGGAGGAGCTGGCGCACGTCGGCGGGGTCGCCAACCGTCTCGACGCCGAGAAAGTGCGCCGTACGGTCAGCGAGGTCGAGGGCATCCTGAACGCGCGCGAGGAGTACTTCCGCGCGAACAACGTCGACTCGATCCAGACCTACCGTCAGCGCCGGAACGCCGGCCAGCTGCCGGACCAGGCCTGGGGTGACGTGTTCCTCGTCATCGACGGCTGGGCCACCTTCAAGACGGACTACGAGATGCTCGAGTCCACCGTCACGGAGATCGCGACGCGCGGCCTCGGCTTCGGTGTGCACGTGATCCTGACGGCGAGCCGCTACACCGAAGTGCGGCCCGCGCTCAAGGACATGCTGCAGAACCGTATCGAGCTGCGCCTCGGTGACCCGACGGAGTCGGAGATCGACCGCAAGGTCGCGCAGAACGTCCCCGCCACCGTCCCGGGCCGCGGTCTGACCCAGGACAAGCTGCACTTCATGGCGGCGCTGCCGCGCGTCGACGGCTCCTCGGAGACCGAGGACCTGTCCGAGGCGACGGGGATCCTCATCCGCGGCATCAACGACAACTGGCAGGGCAACCACGCCCCGGCCGTACGGCTGCTGCCCACGATGCTGCCGTCGGACCGGCTGCCCAAGGGCTTCGAGCACCCCGACCGCGGTGTCGCCATCGGCATCGACGAGTCGTCGCTCTCGCCGGTCTTCGTCGACTTCGAGACGGACCCGCACTTCATCGTGTTCGGTGAGAGCGAGTCCGGTAAGTCCGCGATGCTGCGGCTGCTCATCAAGCAGATCTGCGAGCGCTACACGCCGGACCAGGCGAAGATCGTCATGGGTGACTACCGGCGCGCCCACCTGGAGGGCGTCCCGGAGACGCACCTGTCGCGCTACTGCGCCTCGGCGCCGGCTCTCTCGGAGACGCTGGAGGGCCTGGCCGGCTCGCTCAGCCGCCGTATGCCGGGCCCGGACGTCACGCCCGAGCAGCTGCGCAACCGCAGTTGGTACAGCAGCCCGGACGCGTTCGTCATCGTCGACGACTACGACCTGGTGGCGACCGGCGTGAACCCGCTGGCCCCGCTCCTGGAGTACCTGCCGTTCGCCCGTGACGTCGGCCTGCGCATCATCATTGCGCGCTCCTCGGGCGGTGCGAGCCGGTCGCTCTACGAGCCGGTGATGCAGCGGATGCGTGAACTCGGCGCCCAGGGCCTCGTGCTCTCCGGCGACCGGGCCGAGGGTGCACTGCTCGGCAACATCACGGCGACGCAACTGCCGCCCGGCCGTGGGTACTTCCACACGCGCCGCCGCGGTGGGCAGCTGATCCAGACGGGGTGGCTGCCGAACCGGTTCTGAGGAACGGTCGGTCGGACAGTCGGTTGAGCAGGAGGGGCGGTACCCGCGAGGGTGCCGCCCCTCTTCGTTGCCCGTGTGCGCGCCGTTAAGGTGGAGTCACGACAGAAATGACGAGCCACGGGGGGCAGTTGTGCCGTCGGACTACATGGACTCCGATCCTGAGGTACTGAAGACCGAGGGATTCGCCATGTTCAATGTCGGCCTGGAGTTCTCCAAGGCCGTGACCAAGCTGAAGACCGGACTGACCGGCCTTGAGAAGGGTGACACCCCGCCGTGGGGTGACGACGACATCGGCGAGAAGTTCGGCGTCGTCTACGAGGGCCTGCGCGACGGCATGTACGACTCGATGGGCAGCCTCGCGGAACGCATCGCCGGCATGGGCGTCGCCTTCACCAAGATGGGCGTGGCGCACAAGCTGAACGAGGCCGAGCAGGACGCCATCTGGAAGAAGACGATGTCGGAGTACGACGGCCAGGTGGAGCTTCCGCCCGGGGTCGCGCAGGGCACGATCCACACCCGGTCGACCACCTGATCTGCAACGCACATGTGGCGGCCCACCCACGCCAGTAGGGTGAGACGCACACTTCGTTCGCACGTCAGGAAGAGGCCCAGCAGCATGACCGAGGCACGGGACAACGAGGTCGGGACTCAGGCCGAGGACACCAAGGCGCGCAAGGAGCGGGAGCGGGACGAGCTGTACGCCCTCGACATCTCCGGAGTCGAGTGGCACTGCGCGCCCGGTACCGAGGCGCACGAGGAGCGGGTCGAGATCGCGTACCTGCCGGAGGGGGCGGTGGCCATGCGGTCGTCCCTGGATCCCGGCACCGTGCTGCGGTACACCGAGGCGGAGTGGCGGGCGTTCGTACTCGGGGCGCGGGACGGGGAGTTCGATCTGGAGCCGGCTCCGCACAACGGTGGGGTGGCGGCCGAGTAGGTCGCCTTCGGGGGTTGCGTCCTCCGCGTCTGCGACGGGGCCGTTCCACTCGCCCCAGGGCCTGGCTCGGCGCCTAAGATCAGGGTCGTACGAGTAGGCGTCCGCGATGGCGGAGGACGGGGACCCATGACCGGCTCGACCGAGGACTACGCACCGCACCCCCACATAGGCGGCCGGACCGCCGCCCTGCGTGCGCTTGCCGCATGGCGCGGGGCCGCGCCCGGCGCTCCGCGCGTGGTCGTGGTCACCGGCGGTTCCGGCAGCGGGCGTTCGCGGCTGCTCACCGGGTTCTTGATGCTGTGCGAGCCGGAGTACCGCAAGCAGCTGCCGCTGGACGAGATGGATCCGTCGACGGTACCGCCGGAGCTGCCGGCCCCGGCGGTACCGGCCGCTGAGGGTTTGACCGCGGCCCAGGTTCTGTGGCTGCTCGCCGACCACTACGACCTGAACGCCACCAGCATCGAGGGCGTGTACGCCGAGCTGGCCGCACTCGACGAGCCCGTGACCGTCGTCGTACCGGACGTCGACCGCGCCGGTCCGGTCCGGGCCGCGGGCGAGCCCGCACGTCTCGTACGGCAGGTGCTCGCCCCGCTGGCCGCCACCGAGACGGTCCGGCTGCTGGCCGAGGTGCCGCGTCCGCTGGCCGCCGAGCTGGCCGAGGGGCTGCCGTCCGGCGCCGTGCAGGTCATCGATCTCGACGAGCCGGGATGGGCCGACCCCGAGGGCGTGGTGTTGCACGCGCAGGCTGCGCTGAACCCGGAGTTCGGAGCACCCGAGCTGCCGTTCACCGTCGACCCCGCCGCCCGCCTCGCCCTGGGAGCGGCCATCGGCCGCCGGGCCCGGACCAGTCCGCTGGTCGTCCAACTCGCCGTCAACTGCATCCTGATGGCCCCCGAGGGCTTCGACCCGGCTGACGAGAGGTTCCTGCCGACGTCCGTCGGTGAGGCCCTGGACCTGCACGCCAGGCGGCTCGGTTCCGACTCGCAGACGCTGCGGCTCCTGCTGGCACCGCTTGCCCTGGCCGAGGCCGACGGCATACCGGTCCAGCTGTGGGCTCGGCTGGCGAGCGCGGTCGCCGGGCAGGACATGAGCCAGGCCATCGCGGGCGGGATGCTGCTCGCCGGGCCGTTCGTGCAGCCCGAGGAACAGGACGCGGAAGAGGTGGCGGCCGGGGCAGACGGCGACGAGCAGGGAGGCGGCGACCAGAGGGTTGAGGGACGGACACTGCTACGGCTGCTGCACCCGGCCCTGGCTGACGAGATCCGCGCCGGACTGCCGAGCGTCGCCGCCGCTCAGACGCAGATCGCGATGGCCCTGCTGGAGGCCGTGCCGGAGCAGGACTGGAGCAAGGCCGACCCCTATGTGCGCGACCACATCGCCGGCCACACCCTGGAGGCCGGGCTCCTTCCCCAACTCCTCACGGATCCCGGGCTGTTCGTCCACGCCGACCCGGTGTCCCTGCGCGCCGCCGTCGAGGCCGTACCGGCTGAGGAGCTGGGCGCACCGGCCCGTACGTACCTGCGTACGGCGCCCCTGCTGACCCGTACCCAGGCGCCCACCACCATGCGTGCCGCCCTGCTGGAGACCGCGTTCGTCGAGGACGGCCTGCCCGAGTACGCCGAGGCGATACGCCGGCGGCTCGGGCTGGAGCTGCCGTGGCAGACGCTGTGGAGCCTGTCCCTGCCCGGCGTCAGCGCCGTGACCGTGGGCAGCCTGCCTGGCCCCGACGGGGCTGCCACCCCGGTCGCCGTGCTGGTCGTCCCCGCGGGCACGCCTGGTGCCCGGCCGGTCGGTGCGCCCGGCGAGGAGTCCGGTTCCGCGGTGCTCATCCATGGCCTCGTACAGGGTGATCACCTCGGCGACCCCGATCCCGAGCGGATTCTTCGCCCCGCGGAGGAGGAACGTGCTGCCGCCCCGCTGGGCCTGAGTCGCGGTGCCGACTACCTGCGTGTCTGGGACCGGGCGGATCAGCAGGTCGTGGCCGCGCTGGTCTCCGACACACCCTTCACCGCGGCCGACCTGTCCCCCGACGGCATCCTCCTGCTCGCCACCGAGCGTGGGGCGAAGGCCCTCCGTATTCGCGGGGCGGGCGCGGCGATAGCCTCGTAGGAACGTGCACGACCGCCTCGTGGATGCCTGCACCGCAGGTCAGCCCCTCTTTCCACGCCCTTTCCCGACCGACCACTCCGAAGGAGCCTCCCCGTGACCAGCCAGGAGCAGGCGCTCGCCATCGCCGACCGTTGGCTCAACCCGGAAGGCTCCGCGGAACCGCGCCGCGAGGTCCGGATGCAGGAGTTCGACCTGGGCTGGGTCGTGTGGGCGGCGCCCGCGCAGCCCGAGCGTGACCCGGAGACCGGGGAGCGGCGGCCGCCTGCCGAGATCGGCGACGCGTGCGGGGTCGTGGACCGCCGCAGCGGCGAGCTGACGGTCTGGCCGTCGGTGCCGGTCGACGAGGTCGTGCAGATGTACCGGCAGAAGCACGGTGCGGCACCGGGCGCGGGCACGGCCGACGGTGCCGCCCGTCCGGTGACCGGGCCCGGCAACACCGCCGTCTTCACTTACGTGGACCCGGCGAACGGCGAGGAGACCACCCTCTTCCGCACCTCCACCCCGGGACTGCCCCCCGCCGAGTACCAGGCGTGGGGGGAGCTGCGGCGGATGAACGTACCCGCCGACAATGTCGTGGCCGTCCACACCGACCTGCGCCCCAGCCTGCTCCCCGGCGGCTACACGGCCGAGCTGCTCAACACCTTCCGCAACGCGCAGCTCTCCTGCACGCAGTCGTACGGGGCCCGTCCCGAGGTGCGTGCGGAGGGCGTCGCGGCGCTGGTCGAGCAGGTCGAGACGATGCACCGGATGGCCGGCCAGCAGCCGCCGCCCCGTCCGCACCGCGTCCCGGTTCCCGCGCAGGTGACTCCGGCTGAGCCGATGCGTGACGTGGCGCTCGGCCGGCACCTTGTCGATGTGTTCGGCGAGGACGGTGTACGTCGCTTCGATGCCGACGACATCGCCGACCGCCCGCTGCCCGAGGCCGCCAAGGCGACGCTCACCTGGGCAGGGCTCCCCGCCGACCTCCCGCTCTTCTTCACCGCCGACCGGCCCGACGCGCCTCCGGCCGGCGGCCTGTTCACCGATGTCGCCACGAATCTGCGCGAGCGCCGCAGCCCGGCAGGCGAGGAGAAGATCGGCGCCCTGTCGTACCTGGTCCGGATCGGCTTCGACGGCGTCGCGGTCATCGCGGTGCAGTGTCAGCCGGGGTCGGGGCAGCCGGACGGCCTCGGTGCGCTCTGGGCGGTGGACCCGGTCACCGCCGTGGCTCGATACGTCAACTTCTCGGTCGCCGCCTTCGCCCGCTCCCTGGCTCTGCTCGCCACCTCACGGCAGCGGATGCAGGGCCTGGATGCGGTCGCGGCCGGTGCGGAAGTGGCGGCGCTGCAGGAGCAGTTGGCGGCCGTCGACGCGTCCGCGCTGAGCAACGCGGACACCTGGTGGTCGCTGATCGTCGAGCAGATGTGGCACGGGCTGTTCTGACCGAGACGGCCGAGGCGACAAGGAGAGCGATCGGTGACCTCGGACCACCCCGCCCCGCCCACCACGTCCGAGCAGGCTCTCGCCATCGTGCGCAGCCGCTATGCGCAGCCCGAGCTGCCGGACGGCACTCCGGCCGAGCTGCGCGTGGCGGAGTTCGACATCGGATACCTGGTGTACGCGGTGTTCCCGGCGGTCACGGACGCCGCCGGGCGGCCGCAGCCCGCTCCGCCCGGCGGCAGCAAGATCGTGGTCGCCAAGGACACCGGCGAGACCGTCACCGTCCCCAACTACCCGACCGAGGCGGCCATCGAGCTGTACCGGAAGCAGCGCCAGTCATGACACACGTACGGCGCGGGCGTGAACGTACGGCACGGGCGTGATCAGTACAGCGAGAACCCGCCGCTGTGCCGCCCCTGGTTCTTCTTCCCGGACTGCGAGCTCGCGCCCTGCGGCCGCTTCGGCTCGGACGGGTCGGAGGAGGGGCCACCGCCGGACAGCGGCTCGCCGTGCCTGACCTGATCGCGCTGCTCCTCCGACAGCGACTCCCACTGGCCGCGCAGGGACGCCATGCCTCCGCCCAGAGCGCGTGACACGGCAGGGTCGTCCAGGGCGTCGCGCAGGGCGAGGCGGCCGGAGAGCAGCTTCTTGGCCGCCTCCTGCATCTCCTTGCCGGCGCCTTCGGTTTCGGACAGCTTGCGCAGGGCGGAGTTCAGGGAACGGATCTGGTCCGGTTCGAGTGCCTCGTCGATCACACCGCGTTCCTGCGAAGGGCCGTGCGGGTTGGGTGAGTTCTCGGGTTTCCTGGTCATTCGCTTCTCCTCGACTCTCGACGACTGAAGTATCTCCCCGTCACACGTGGAAGGACCCACCGCCATGGCTCGGACGCAAGGCACAGGAAGCGGCACAGGCGTCGACCATCCCCTCACCGGTCTCACCGGCCTCGTCGGCGGAGCCTTCGGGCGCCTCGGGCGGGCGGGCGGCTTGGTGTTTCTGCTCGCGGGGCTCGTCCTGAGCGTATTCGGCGCGTACGAGGGGGCGTACGCCGCGGGTTGGGCGGGCACGCGCGGCACCCTGACGGTGCAGCAGTGCGAGGTGAGTTACCCGAGCAACGCCTCCCGCAGCAGCCGTAAGAACCGCCGGCCGGTCCGCTGCGAGGGCACCTTCCTCTCCGAGGACGGCAAGAGTACGGACGCCCATGCGGCGGTGCAGGTCAGGAAACGGTACGCGCAGGGCGCCGAGTTGGCGGTGCAGCAGACCGACCCGCCGACAGCGGCGGGCGCGATGGATGCCGAGTACGTACAGACCGGGATGGACCGGGCCTGGCGCTGGTTCGGCGCCTTCTTCGGTGGCTGGGTCCTCACGGGGCTCGGCGTCTTCTGCGTCGCCACCGGGTTCGCGCCGTTCGGGCGGAGCCGTATCTCGTTCGACGCTGCGTGGGAGGCGGCGGGGCGGGGAAGGACGCGGTCAGTCGTGATCGGGATGATCGGGGTGGGGCTGGTCGGGGCCGGGGTGTCGTTCCTGGTCAGTTACTTCTTCTGACCGGTTCCCACACACTTCACCCCCGGTGGGCGCCCGGCTGACGCCGGAGGGTAGCGTGCGCCCGTCAACTTCGCGTTGATCGCCATCCGTTCAGCCAACCACGGGGTCTCCCAAGCATGTCCACGCCTCCGCCGCAGTACCAGAACCAACCGCCGTACGGGCAGCCGCAGCAGCCGTACGGATACCCGCAGCAGGCGCAGCCGCAGGCTCCGTACGGGTATCCGCAGCAGCCGCAGCCTCCGCGCGGGCCACAGCGACCCCAGCCGGGGGGTCTGTTGCGGGCCGTGAAGTCCGCCGTGATCGTCGTAGCGGTGTTCGGCGCCGTGGGCTACTGGGTCTGGGATTACAACACCAGCCCCACCGGCGGCAAGGCCAAGGCAGAGGCTTCGGCGTCGGCGGCGGCTGAGGAGGCCAAGAAGCACGAGCCTGAGATCGGCGACTGCGTCAAGGTCGCGGACCCCGACGGCGACCCGGTGCCGACAGTGGTCGACTGTGACTCCGCCGAGGCCGAGTACAAGCTGGGTGAGTGGATGCCCGGCAAGGGCAGGGAATGCGGGTCGGAGTACGACTACGGGATTCAGTACCGCAACACCGGCCACAGGTCCAGCTACACGTTGTGCTTCACCAAGGTCTGATCCGGCCTTCGGCTCGCTGACCAGAACTCGATCGAGTCAGGACAGCGCATCCGCCAGTGACGCGCCCGCCGCCGCGAAAATGATCGCCATCATGGCCAGGCGGGTGCGTCCGCGCCGCGCCAGCTCCACGCTGAGACCGGCAGCAGCGAGGCTCAAGCCGTACACCACGGTTCCCACAACCGCCTGCGTACCGCTTCTGAGATGCCCCACGATCACCATGAGGCAGACCAGCGCCACCAACGCCCCGGCGGCCATGAGCCCACCGCGGGCGCTCCGCGCCTGCCGGGACCGCTGTCTCGCGAACCCCGGGTCCGCTTGCCCTTGGAATCTCGCCGTGAGCTCATCCGCGCCGGGCGGGACGAGATCGCCCTCGTCGCCTCGCACCTGCGTCTGTACCTGTTCCCCGCCGCGTTCCCGGCCGTGCGTCGTCATGGGGAGGCAGCGTAGGTCAATTCGCTAAGCTCACGCACCATGTTGCCTTCGCACACGCCCTCCCCCGCGCCCGATGCCACGGTCATACGGACTGGTCGCCGCGGCGCCATGACAGGGCTCCCTTGCTCCGTCCTGCTCATCGCGATGGGCGCGGTCGGCGTCTTCGGCGCTGTCGTGGTTGCTACCGGGAACCAGAAGGGACAGTCCAACCCGGCAGGGTACGCGGGCCTCGTGTTCATGCTGTTGCTCGGTGCGCTCGGCGTGTTCCTGTTCATCGCCAACTGGGCGAACCGCCGCACCCGGGTCCTCGTCGACGCCACCGGCCTGTGGGTCGAGAACGGCACGCTGCGCAACGTCATCCCCTGGCAGGGTCTCGCCGGAGTCGGCCTGTTCTGGAGCAAGTTCGGCCGAAGCCAGCAGGTCTACTCCCTGGAGCTGTTCCCCACCGGTCCCATCGACGTGGACGACCCGGTCCTGTGGACCCTGGTCCGCGACGAGGAGCCGCTGCATCCCGGCCTTCCCCGGCTGCGCTACCGCCTCCCCTTCCCCGCCCCCTGCCGACAGGAGATGGTGACCGCGGTCCAGGGGTACGTCCCGCACCTCTGGCTCGGCGAGTCCGAGCGGGCCGAGGGCCACGTCGGCCGACCCGACATCAAGGGACACCGACAGCGCACTCAGGGCCGTACGCAGTGAACCGTCGGCCTCGTAGCGCGCCGCTGCGGACAACAGCGGCGACCTGGAACGGACTTGTGACAGCAAACACCTGAAGTCACCGGCAGGTGAGTCCGTAAACTCTGCGGACGGCTGTACTCCTGTGTGGATTCCCTCGGCTGGTGAGGGAGGTGTACGGCCGTACTGTCCGACGGGGGTGCTTTCTGCTGTGGCGATGATGTTGCCGGACGAGCTCGAGTGGGTTCTCGAGATGCTGGGCTACAGGTGGCCGACGGCGAACGAGGACAAGCTCAGAGACTGCGCCACCATGTGGCGGGAGTTCGGCGAGAAGGTCAACGAGCTCCACACCACGGCGAACAGCAGCGCGCGTCAGGTCACCGCCCACAACGCCGGTGAGTCGATCGACAAGTTCACCAAGACCTACGAGAAGTTCGACGGCGGGGGCGGCAACGACGGCTACCTCCGCAGCGCCGCCGAGGCCGCGTTCCTCATCGCGAACGTGCTGGAGGCCTGCGCCTACCTCGTCGAGTTCGCCAAGTGGGCGGTGATCGCCCAGCTCATCGCCCTGGCCATCCAGATCGCCGCCGCCGCTGCCGCCGCGCCCTTCACTTTCGGTCTGTCCTCGGTAGCGGGAATGGGCGCCACCCAGGCCGCCCGCCTGATCGTCCGACGCCTCCTCGACGAGCTCAAACAAGCCATGTTCGAGGCGCTCATCGAGATGATGAAGGAACCCGCGATCTCTGCGGTCGAGGCGATGATCAGCGACCTCATCCGCCAGACCGTGAACGTCGGCTTCGGCGCCCAGGAAGGCTACGACGTCGGCGCCACCCTCAAGGCCGGCGGCGAGGCAGGCCTGGACGCCCTCAGGCAGAGCCCGCAGACCTTCGCCGAAGGCGTGCGCGACAGTCTGGGCCAGAAGGCGGGCAGCCGGGCGCGGAACGCGATCGACAGCCGCATCGACGGGTACGACGGGGTGTCGGCGTCGGACTTGCCGGGGGGTGACATCGGGAGCGACTCCAGCAGCGGTTCGGAGAGTTCCAGCTCCTCTTCGTCCTCCGATTCCTCCTCGTCCTCCGACTCGAGTTCGTCCGACTCCTCCTCGTCCTCCGATTCGAGTTCGTCGGACTCGGACTCCAGCACCTCGACGCGTTCGAGCAACGGCAACATCCCCGGCGCGAACATAGGCAGCGGCATATCCGCCGACACAGGCGGCAACGACATCCCGGCACCCAACATCGGTGCGGGCCCCGACTCCGGCTCCGGGCCGGGATCCGACGCCGGGAATCCGTCCTCCTCGGACTCCCCGTACTCACGGCCGACGCAATCTCCAGGGTCGTCCCTGTCGGACTTCGACGACCCCTCGCCCAGCGGGCCCTCGTCCAACGGCTCCGACTCCAACGGCTCGTCCAGCACTCCGAGCACATCCGGACCTTCGCACTCCGGCGGCGGCTCCCCCGTATCCGGCCTGTCGTCCCCGAGCCCTCAATCCACGCCCACGTCCGGGGCCCCGTCGTCGGGCGGTACGTCGTCCTCGCCGGGGGGCGGCTCGATCGGCACCCAGATCGACGGCCTGGCCGCCAGCGCGCCCACGCAGTCCAACGCGGCGCCGACGCCGACGGCCGACTCGTCTCCCTCCAGTTCCGGCGGCCGGTCGGACAGCGGCGGCTCGGGCATGCCGACGTCGCCCACGGCGCCTTCCGCCGGGGGTGCGGTTCCGGGTGGCGGGCACCACAGCCCAAGTGCTTCGGGCGGCGCCGGCACCCCGTCCGCGACGAGCCCGAATCCCAACTCCGGTCCGGCGAGGAATCCTTCCGCCAGTACGCCTGGTACGCCCTCCACCACGGGGACCGGGCCTGCCTCAACCCCGAGCCCCACCTCTCCTACGACGCCTCGGAGTACGCCCGCTTCGACGCCGGACGGGCGAGTTCCGGGGACGGGGGACGGCCGTACGCCGGGTACGCCCGCGCAGAGCACGCCGGACGGTCGGATACCGGCCCAGCGCCCCGGGAGTGCGACCCCGGGCGACGGCAGCACGCCGCGGAACACCCCCGGTACGACCCCCGGCGACCGCACTCCGCCGCGCAACAACCCCGGTACCGCCACGCCGGGGGACGGCACCACGCCGCGCAACACCCCCGGGAACACGACGCCGAACGACGGCGCCTCCTCCCGCAACAACCCCGGTACGACACCTGGCGACCGCACTGCGCCCCGCAACAGCACGGACTCGACCAGCAGCAGCCGTACCCACACCCCCGGCCCGAGCCCGAGTACGACCACCCCGAACCAGAACCCGGCGCAGTCGACTCCCCCCAGGGCCGCATCGCCCTCCACGAGCACGCCCACGACGTCGCCCTCCCCGTCGACCGGCAGTGGACCTGATCGCGCCTCGACACCGAGCAACAGCACCCCGAACTCCTCGACCCAGCCTGGCCCCACCGCCCACAACCCCACCGCTCAGGGCACACCCGGCACCCCGAACCAACCGAACGCCGGCTCCACCCCCACCAGGCCGCCCCACCAGCCCGCGGGCAGCACGCCGAACACCCCGAACCAGCCGGGCGCGCAGCCCAACACCCAGCAGCCCCCGGCGAACACCCCGAACCAACAGCAGCAGCAGCCTCAGGTCATTCCGGTGCCGGTCCACCACGTGGTCACGACGCCGAACAACCAGCCCCAGCAGTCCACTCCACAAACCCCTGACTCCAACAACAACGGCAGTCAGCAGAACTCTTCGGACAACCCGAGGCCGAAGGAGACCCCGACCCCGGCCTCGGAAACCCGCAACACCAACCCCCCGGGCGGTGTCACCGACCCCACCCGCGCCGAGCAGGACGCCCTGGAAAACTCGGTCCCCCGAGACGAGAACGGCGACCCGACCCGACCGCCGGACCCGGCGGACGGCCGCTGGGTCGAGCGCATCAACGGCGACGGACGCGACGCCCCCGGCCGCAACAACAACTGCGTCGACGTAGCCCTGTCCACGGTGGACACCTACGCGGGCAACCCCACGGCAGCGGCCAGCCGTACACCCGACCTGGACGCGGACGGCAACCCCTCGGACCGCGGCGAGAAGGGCGGCCGCGACCGCATCGAGGACACGCTGGGCGCCCGCTTCAGCGACATGGGCAACGGACGCGACGCCTTCAACCGCCTGGAGAACACCCTCCGCAACAGCGGGCACGGCTCACAGGCCGTGATCATCACGCAGGACGCCAATGGGCGGGCGCACGCGTGGAACGCCGTCAACCACAACGGCAAGATCACATACATCGACGCGCAGACTGGGCAGCAGAGTTCGAAGCCGCTGCACAGTGGAAACAACGGGGTCTTCGCGATTCCGCTGGACTCTGATCGGCAACCCGTGTCGCCGGACAAGCCGGAGACAGAGGGCTCACGCAACGGTGAGCGGCAGGCCCCAGAGACCCCGGGCAGCGCGCCCGAGGAGCCCGCAGGCGAGTCACTGCCGAAGTTCGACTCGGAAGAAGTCCGCGGGTCTGCCGAATTCGGAGAACGGCAAACGCAGGACCACACCCACGAGAATATGCCTCTCGAGGAATCACAGGCGACTCTCCGCAAGACACATGATGTATCGCAGGTCGATCTTGGGCCGGTCGTTGAGAACGCGCACCGCTGGGCAGAAGACGGATCGCTGGCCCGCGTTGTAGATGAGGTACGCCAGAACAAGAAAATCAGCCAGGATCGCCTCAATGAAATCCTTGGCGATAACTTCAAGAATTTGAATAACGATCAGAAGATGGCGGTCATTGCTGGAATCGCACGCATCAGCAACTCATTCCATGAGAGCCACGCCGCAGGAAACAGCCCGATAGATCTCGACCCGGAACGCCGGCGCCCCAAGGGCGAAGAGAATGAAATCGACCCCCGCCCGGGTGTTTCCATGCACGACAACACCGCGATACCGCGAATGAAGCCGGACGACAACAACCCCAGTCCTGCCTCGCGAGCTCGCGAGTACGCGGTGAGCCACGAGGCCGACAACAACAGCAAGGAAGCCAGGGACGCAAAGCACGACGAATTCGATAAGCTCTGGAAAGACAATAAGAACGACGGCATGCGACCGGACATGTCGGGCAAGAATTATGCCGTGCTCGAGGTACATGAAAAGGTCGGCGACGAAGTGAAGGTCCACTACGTCATCGACACCTCCATTCCAGGAAGCGATCGATATCACCACGACCACTCGGAACCCCACCTGGGCGAGTGGATGAGGACCGTCGAAGAAAAACAGCCTGGCCGCTTCAAAGCCGTGTCACTGTACACCGAGTTCGAGCCCTGTGGAAATAGAACAGGAACCGGTGGGGCGAACTGCTCCGACTATCTCAGCCATGACATGGAGCGAGATACTGACGATTCTCGCGCCCGCACAAAAAAGGCGCGGGAGAATCGCCCTGAAGAGCAGCAGGAAAACCCCCGAAAAAGTGATCTTCGCGTCTCGTACGGAATCGGCTACCGCAAGGGCGACATGGGGAACGAAGCCGCAGCCAAGGAAGCCGAGTACGACAGTCCAGCGGACCGGCGCGAAGCCATCAAGCAAGGCAAGGCCGAGGACATCGCCATGCGCCAGCAGGTCAAGGCGATGACCGACGAGCAGATGGTGAGATATCGCGGCGAGTGGTTGCGGGCCTGGATGAAGACAGCGGGATCGGGAGCCGAGTGAACCGCTGAGCTCATCGGATATCTTGGAAGAATTAGAAGGACGCGAACGCTGAAGCGAGGAATCGAGTGGAACTGACGCCTGAGCGAGCACTCGAGCAGGCCGAAGCCTGGCTGGCAGAACCCCATCGCCTCTACCGAACCCTCGCCGTCCGCGGTGGAGCGGGGTCCGGGAAGACAGCCTTGCTCGACGAGCTGGCAGCCAGGATTCCGGATGCCATCCATGTCGATTGCCAGGGCAAGACCGCGGATGATATCGCCCATCACCTCCTCCACGCCTGGGGCGTCTCCGAATCTCCGGCCTCACTCGTTGCCGGAGCCCAACGCATTCAGAGTGGCGGCGTCGCGCTGCTCGGCAACGTGCAATGGGCCGGTGAATTCGTGACCTCGAGTGAGGCAAGCCGGATCAGCCAGCGCATGGTCCGTACGCTCAAGCAATTCTCGCGGCCGACCTTGCAGTTCGTGGTCGAGCGTTCCGCTGACAAACCGTGGGTGCCTGCACCCACCCGAAATGACATCGTCCTGACCTCACCGGGCGACGGGACCACCCGATCCGGGGAATGGCTGGACATCCTCACCCGGCACCCTGCCGTCCGGGCTCTGGCGGCAGCAGAACGGCGCACGGTCCCTCTCCCTGTCTGGGGGGAGCTCTGCCGATGCCTGGGCATTCAGGTCTCGTCCGGTGAACTCGCCGAACTCGCGGAATCCCTCTCGGATCGCCTGCTCATCTCCGAAGTCCCCGGCTCGGGCAGGGAGTTCGGATTTCACGCCGAATCGGATCGGCATCGGATCAGACTGCTCCGTCCCGTCGATCACGGCAGTCTGCTCTCCGCACTCCTGGAGCCGTTGAAGGCACACGGTGCGACAGCCTGGGAGAACGTCGGCCCCACCGGTGCCTATGCGGCGCGAGCCGCGGCGCTCCATGCTGCCCATGCGGGTCTCCTCGAGACCCTGCTGGCTGATGGTCAGGCCCTTGCGAATCTCGATGCGACGGGGCTGTTGCAGGGCATGGCCGCGACCTGGCCCCGCGGGATTCCGCAGGGCGGCCTTGCCATCGATGCCCACTATCTCGAGCAACTGGGGCTCGCGGCCGCACCACATGCGGAGTGGGTAGCGTGGCTGCATCATTCCGCGCTCAATCGGGGGGATGAATCGCTGGCCCGGTCGATCGTCGCCGACTCCGGGGTCGAACTCCCGTGGAAAACCGTCTGGACCAGGTGCCGACCGTTCGGCACCTTCGGACGGTCGGAAGAGCCCGAGGACACGCTGGCGGACCAGCCGTCGGAGGACGCCCCTGGAACTCGAGACTTTCCGGAACTCGCCGAGAGCGGCTCCTGGCGCCTCCGTGCAGTCGGACCACCGGTGCGCCACATCTTCGACGGGCGCCTGGGCGCATCTCGCCCCTTCAGGTCCAAAGCCGTGTCGGATACGGAGTGGCTGATGTCAGGCCCCACCGGCCCATTCGTCGTGGACGTGACAACCACACCGAGGGAACAACCTCACCTGGAGGCGCTGCCGGAACCGTTTGTCGGCCCCGTCACCGAGGCGGCCCTCTGGCGCTGTCCTGCACAAGCCGTGGCACGGAACGCTCCCACTCGGTCATGGCTGGAGAGCTCGTTCGGGCAAGGTACGTGCCGGGTCCTTTCAGAAGACGAACTGCCATCAGGTCTGAGCGATTCCGATAGTCGACAGTTCCTGACCGGCGTCGGTTGGCCCTACTTGACGGACCAACTGCCCTTCGTTCGCACGGCCGACCTGGCGAAGACCGGGCTGGTGGAAGTCCCATGGCCTGATGACGCGGATCCTCCGGAGAGCGAGGGCCCCTTCTACTCTCTGGCCGAGTGGACCGGCGGTAACGTGCTGCTCGATGGCGGCACCGGTGCTGTCGTCCAGGACTACAGCACCGGATACAGTTCGTTGACCTTGGCCACGGGTCTTCGCCAGTTCTGCACCCTTCTCCGCCTGTACCACGAGTTTCTGACAAGTCCTTTCAATACGCCTGCCGAACGTGGAGATGCCCGCCGCAGCCTGTGGCAGTGGGCGGAAGACATCGACTCGGCGACCGAGGACGCAGATCACTGGGAACACGTCTTCGACGGGGATCTGGATTTCTGGGGCACCGAATAGGTCGTCACCTGATGACGGCACTCGATCCGCTGTCCCGCTGCTCCGGTCAACCCTGAGCACCGTCGCGTAAATGATCTTCGGTGTGGTGGGTGACCCAGTCGTTTCTCGTCATCCCGCGAGGGTGAGGTTGTGCACGCGGGCAACGCCGAGCACGGCATTGCCCGACGTCCTTTCAGAGGGCAGTCCCGAAGGACCTTCCAGGTGGCGGATGGAGTGGCCCGGCAGCCCGCGCGGGCTGGTCCTGACGGGAGCGACGGGCAGTGGTCGCTCACATCTGATCACCGGGTTCCTGACGCCCTGCGACCCGGAGTACCGCAAGCGGCTCCCCTGGACAACCTGGACTCGTCGAGGAACTCGGCGCACCGCACCTCGTAGGCTCCAGCATTGGGCCAAGAGAGACATTCAATTGAGGACCACGTGGAGTTGACCCAGCAGGCCTTGGAACGGGCCCAGACGTGGCTTGCGGCGCCACCGAACCGGAGGCAACCCGCTCTGGCGATCCGCGGCACGGCCGGCTCGGGCAAGACCGAGTTGCTTCGGAAACTCGCCGAACGAATGCCGGACGCCGTCTACTTGGACTGCCGGGGCCTGCGGGCGGATGACATCGCTCGTCGCCTGCTACAGGCATGGGGGGGCGTTGACAAGGGGCAAACCCTAGCCGATGGCGTACGTCGGCTGACGCGGGACGGGGTCGCTCTGCTGGCGAATGTCCAATGGGCTGACGAATGTGTCACCTCTGGTGAAGCGAGCCGGATCACCAGGGATCTGGTCGCCCACTTCACCCGATCCGGTCGGGCGGCTATCCGATTCGTCATCGAACGCTCAGCGGACAGGCCATGGGTCTTCCTGCCGACCCGAAATGAGTTGGTTCTCCAGGCGTCACTCGACGCACAAGCCGCCGATGCGTCCCTGGTCAGACTGCTTGCTACTCACCCGGCCCTGCAGGCTCTGGCCGCCGCCGAACTTCGCAACATACCCCTGAGCGTATGGGAAGAGCTGTGCAAGATCCTTGAGATCCGGGTGTCGCAGCAGGAGTTGAGCGGGTTGCCGGAACGCCTGCCGACGCTGCTCAGCGTGTCTGCCGCAGCCGAAGGGCAGGTACGGGTCGGCTTTCGGGCGGAGGCTGTACGCCACCGGATCCGCGAACTGAGCCGAGTCGATCACGCGGCTGTAGTCACAGCACTTGTCGGCTCCCTCAGTGGACCAGCATCCGGACCTTGGCGAACGGCGGGGCCTGTCGGCGTATACGCGACACAGGTCCTGGGTCTCCACGCCATCCACGCGGGCATGCTTGACGATGTGCTGAGTGACGGCCGTGTCCTGGCGAACCTGGACGCGACCGGACTCCTGCGGACCCTCGCTGTCCGATGGCCCGATGGTGTGCCCCAAGGGGGTATCGCCATGGACGTTCACTACCTGGAGCGGCTGGGGCTGGCCTCGGCCCCGCATGACGAGTGGGTGGCCTGGGTGCACCACTGTGCGCTGAGCCGCGGCGAGGAACGACTTGCCGGGACCTTCGCGGGAGAAGCTGGAGCGCGGCTGCCATGGCGAACGACCTGGTCCAACTGCCGCCCCTACGGCATGTTCGGCCGCTTCGGGAAATCGGACAACGAGGCACCGGGATACCCGTCGAGCGGAGAGCTCGCGACAGAGGACATTGCAGCGCAGGCCGCAGGGAGCCGCCGTTGGCCGTTCCCTGAGGCGGGGCCTCCTGTCCGAAATATCTTCGACAGGAACCGCGACGACATCAGCGTCGTTCGATCGAAGCGCCTGGAATCCGGACACTGGCTCGTCGTCGACGCATCCGGGACATTCATCATCGATGAGCAAACCGGTCTCGAGCGGCAGTCAGACCTGCCCCCTTTGTCGGACCCTTTCATAGCGGAATCCATTACTCGGGCTGGTGTGTGGGAATGCCCAGCACCGGCATTGGCCGAGGGCGCGCCAAGCCGCGAATGGCTGGAGGCGACCTTCGGCCCCGGAACATGCCGACGCCTACGGGAAGATGAACTGCCGACCGGCCTCGTGCACACAGAGAGCCGACAGTTCCTCGTGGAGACAGGGCTGCCCGTCCTGTCCCACCACCTTCCCTTCATGAGCACCATCGATGCCGCCGAGACAGGGCTGGTTCCCATGCTGTGGCCGGAGCATGCGACACCCCCCGAAGTCACGGGACCCTTCTACCACTTGGGTGACTGGGGCGGAGGCATCGTCCTCCTTGACGGAGGGACCGGAGCGGTTGTCGCGGACGGCAACACAGGTTATAGCGATGCGATTCTGGCGAGCAGTCTTCGAAAGTTCTTCATTCTGCTCCGGCTGTGCCACGAGTTCCTTGTCAGTGACTTCGCCACGAACTACGAGCGCGACGACGCTCTCGAAAGCCTGCAGGAATGGGCCATCAAGATCGACCCAGTCACGGAGGACGCCCTCATATGGGAGCACGCCCTCTCCACAGATCTGAATCCCTGGGTCGCAATGTGATCAAGCGCCACGAGGGCCAGCCGGTATGTCGGAGAATAGGCGGGCGCCACGGGGCCCTTGGAGGCCGGGGCCTGCCGAAGGTGTGGATCCGCGCCATGACGCATGGCGGCCTGCAGAGCACCGGCTCAGAGTGATGCCCAGCACCATGAAAGGATGTCGCCCGCTGTGAATTCTCACCTCAACCTGGAGGAAGCCTCGGACCAGATCAGCTCGCAGCTGACTAAACTTCCACCCAAGCGGGGCATTATCTACGTCGACGGCCCCTCCGGAGCCGGAAAGACTGCACTTCTGGCAGATTTCGCCGCCAGCACCACTGGGGCCGTGCTCGTTGATGCTACGGGCCGCTCCGCGGAAGAGGTGGCGGATCGGGTGATGCGGGCCATCGGTGTTTCATACGGCGATTTCCGGAGCATCCACGCGCTCACCAGTCTCGTGGACGATCTCGTTTTCGACAGGAAGTTCGACCCGAGAATCGTTGTCGTGACCAATACTCAGTGGGCAGGGAAGAGGCGGTTCACAGATGAACCGCTGGGCGTCGCT
Source organism: Streptomyces sp. T12 (assembly GCF_028736035.1). Classification (NCBI taxonomy): domain Bacteria; kingdom Bacillati; phylum Actinomycetota; class Actinomycetes; order Kitasatosporales; family Streptomycetaceae; genus Streptomyces; species Streptomyces sp. T12. Next base: position 7,879,069 of record NZ_CP117866.1, on the reverse strand, counting down.
GCCGGCGGGATCGTTGGAGCGTTCAGTAGGCGCTCCAAGGCGACCAACATCAAACTCGTGGTCGAAGTCGACAGCGAGGTCTACGACCTCGGCCCCCGGAACCCGAACCCCGTCCTGCTCGCCCCCGCCCACGACGTCGTCCGGCTGTCCCCCCACTCACTGCCGCCGCGTCAACGCACGGCCATGACAGCCCTGGCCCTGTCCGAGCCGCACCGCGTGCGCTTCGAGGAGTGGCAGGCACTCTGCTCCGCTCTCGGAACGGATTTCGACGTCGCGGAACTGCGCGCAATCGGCGAGGAGTCGCCTTTCGTCACGGTCGAGACCACGGACGAGCTACCGGTGGTGTTCACTCACGAACGCGATGCCCGGACTCTTCGCGAAGAAGTCCCTGCCGGCACGTTCCAGGCCTTCCAACAGGCCGGCCAAGGGGCCGTTCATCGAGGAAGCCCCGCCCACACCCCAGGCGCCGGCCCGCTGGGGGGCCGAGACCTCCTGGAACCTGGTCCGCGCGGCAGCCGTCGGTGATCCCTCCACACTGCGTGTGATCCAAGCGCCCAAGGTCAAGGACGTGGCCTGCGCCGGCGATCTGGTCGTGCTCGGCGGAAGCCGAGGGATCTATGCGATCGAGCCCGACCCGGACTACATCGAAGCCAACCCGCTGCCCGCACTCCCTGCCATCAGCCGGTACGCAAAGGTCACGCCGCGCCCGTTCGACGAGGCCGCCTGCCGCCCCACCCGCGACCTCGTACTCGACGTGTTCGATGCGGACATCGCCCCTCTCCTGACCGAGGAGGAACTGCCCGCCGGCCTGACGCACGAGCCGACCCGTCGTTTCCTCACCGAGGTCGGCTTCCCTGCCGTCAACGACTTCCTCAGTCTCAGCACCCACAATCTCGCAGGCACCGGCTTCGCCGAGCGCACCTGGGCAGGCACCAAGGAGTTCGAAACGCCCGTGGGAGACGGTCCGTTCTACGAGCTGGGCACCTGGATCGGCGGCATCCTGCTCCTCGACGGCCCCACCGGCCGCGTACTGCGACAGTCGAGGAAGGGCGCGGTCGACGACGACCAGCCCGGCGATCCCCTGGCCGGCTCCTCCCTGGCCCAGTTCAGCGCGATGGTGTGCCTGCAGTGGAAGTACATGCTGGCCTACCACACGAGCGGCGGCCTCGACGGGGAGGACCTCATCGGCGAACTCAGGTCCTGGCTGGCGGGCATCGACGCCGCCGCGGCAGCCACCAGAAACTGGGGGCACGTCACGGATACCGACGAATTCATCTACCTGTAGGCATCCATAGGCCTCGGCACGGCGGGCCCCGCCCGCCAGCCCCGGCCGGTCCCGGCTCACCTCGCTCGACCGCCCCGCGCTGACACGGTGGCCTACCGCTGCCCGCACACCTGATCCCACCGGCTTGATCGGTCTTCAGCGAAGCGGCGGCCGGCTGGTTCCAGGGGTGGACAGGGACACTCCCGGAGCCGGCGGAGAAAACCCGAGCAAGACTGAGATCGCCAACGAGAGGCGCAAGTTCAGGGCACTGTGGCGCGCACACGTCGGTAACGACGCCTCGCTGGAGGCGGCTGTCAAGAAGGCCCAGGAAGAGGGCAAGTCAGAGGCGGAAATCGAGGCAATCCGTGAGCAGCGGCGGCTGATGCGCCCCGACTTCTCGGGCAAGAACTACGCAGCACTTGAGGTCGTCGAGCGGAAGCCTGACGGAACTACCGAGACGCACTACCTGATTGACTCCTCGAGCCCGCCGCTCAATCGCACCGAACCAAGTAACGCCAACTGCGCAGACTACCTCGCGTACGAATTCGGTCGCCCCGCCGGGCAGGGCCGACAGCAGTACAGCGACAAGAGCGACGAAGAAAAATCGACTGTCCCGGAAAAGAAGAACAAAGCAAAGGTCATCTACGGCGCCGGATACCGCATGGGCGAACTCACACCCACAGAAATGCAGAAGCTAAACGAGGATCCGAAGTTCCAAAGCATGTCGGACGAGCAGAAGGCGAAGGAGATCGAGAATCGCCGAAAGGATGACGCTGACGTACCCTGATCGGTCAGGTCGGACAGAGGTGATGACAGTGTTGAGCGAGGATGCAGAGCTGGAAATCCTGGACTGGCTGCTCGACCCTCCGAAGGCCGCGCCGATGCTGTCGCTGCGCGGATCGCCGGGGGTGGGGAAGTCGGCCCTCCTGACAGCCCTGCACGAAGACCTGCCCGATTCACTCCTCGTGGACTGCCGTGGCCTGACCGCGGAGGAAGTGCTCGACCGGCTTCTCACCCACTTCGGTCTCAAGGTCAGGCACCGCCCCCTGCGGGATCCATTGGAGGACGCGCTCGCGGGGATGCGCACAGGGGGCATTGTGCTCCTGGCCAACGTGCAATGGTCAGGCCGTCTCTTCTCCTCGCCGGACGAGGCATACGACATCCAGCGTGTCGCCGCGCAGTTCAGTCGCCGGGGTCAGGGCCATGTGCTGCCCGTCCTCGAACTCGGCGGGCCCAGCGGCCCAGCGGGGGCCGACGACGCGGACGAGATTGTGTTGGAAGCGGAGGTCGAAGGTCCTGACCCCGCCGCCCTGCTCTTGGGGTACCCCGCGTTGCGCGCCCTGGCCGCGTCAGAGTTGCGTGAAATCCCCCTCCGTGTTTGGGCTTTCCTGGACACCGCGCTGGGTGGCCGGCGCACAGAGGACGACCTGCGCCGCAGCGGACAGGAACTGTCTGCCGTGTTGCGCCTGGAACCGGACGCGGACGGCGCAACGACCGTGAGGCTGTCGACCGACGCCCTCAAGCACCTGCTCCGCGAGGCCGCACCCCTGACCCGTGCCGAGCAGCAGTCGATGACCGATGCGCTCCTCGCCGAGGCCCGACGGCACGCCGAAGGCACGGCCGACGCAGGGATCGTGGCGTACGCGAATCGCGCACTCGCCGTCCATGCGGCACTCTCCGGAACGCTGCCCCAACTCATCGATGACGACCCGGCCTTGGCCGCATTCGCCGATCGCGTCTCGCTGCAGCAAGCGATCAGGCTGGCGTGGCCCGAAGGCCCGCCGGTGGGCGGCGTCGCCGGCGACGCCCACTACCTGGACGGCGACGGCGTCACCCCCGACTCACAGAGCGAGTGGCTGGCCTGGCTGCACTGGGCAGCCGTGAACCGTGGGCGCCGCGACTGGGCCGACGCGTTGGAGAACGCGAGCCCGGTACCGCTCGCCTGGCGCACCGCATGGTCGAAGTGGCGCCCCTACGGAGTCCTGGGCGACCGGCCCGAACTCGCCGGATCCGTGGACGGGGTGGACATCGGCACCTTCGCCGGCACTCCCGTCGCGGCAAGTCAGTGCGATGGTTTCTTCGACAAAGAGGACGACTACGACGTCGAGTTGGGCGACACGGAAGCCCTGGAACGCGTATGGCGGCTTTCGGACGGCAGGGAGTTGCTGGCACCTCGGGTCGTCCAGCAGTTCATCACTTCTGAGGGAGCCGTGGAACGGACAGCCGGAAGTGCGCTCGAAACCCGCCGCCACATCCGCTCCCCCGCCCCGGCGCGTGGTCCTGAGTTGCCGATGCGCCTGCTCCCGGACTGCGGGGCAGAAGCGGTGGACGGGGATCGCTGGGTGGCGTACGGCCCGAGAGGCCTCTACGCGTTCGATGTCCTGCGCCCCGAAGAGCTGACGCCTGGGACGGGCCCTTGGCGGCGCTCCCTCGTCCCGTCCTTCCGCTCCACGGCCGTGTGGCCGATGCCTACCCCCGTCTCCGGACAGCGCGCCGCGCTCACCGCATGGTGTGCCACCGCATTCGGCGACCAGGCTCTGCGCCGCCTCCCCGTCGCCGCCCCGCCCGCCGCCCTGACCGAGCCAGAAGCCCGTGCGTTGCTCTGCGAAGTCGGCTTTCCTGAACTCGACGGAAGCGCACCGGCGTTCTTGACCACCGTGGCCGTGGACGAAGCCGGGCTCACACCTGTCGAACGTTCGGAAACCTCCGAGCCCGCTCACCTCCTGGGCCATTGGCTCGCCGAACCCATCATCCTGGAGGGCCGAAGCGGCCGGGTTCTGCTCGCCTCGGTCGCCGGAACCGAACTCCTCGGGAGCAGCCTGTCCCAATTCATGACCCTGGTCGGCCTGTACCGCCTCCTGCCCTTGAGCGACTTCCCCCGCAGGAGCGCCGAGAAGGCCGACGCTCACTGGAGCGTGAAGGCCTGGGCGAAGGAGGTCGACCCCGAAGCCGCCGCATCGTCCAACTGGCAAGCAGCACTGGGCGGATACCTGGACGACCCGGAATCGCTGTGACACGAGCGCCGGAGCCGCACCGGAACCCCGGTCACAGATCACCGAGAGGTATCGACATGCGCGGGACGACACCTGCTGAGAACTGAAGCCCATGACCCACGATGCGACATCCATGGGCCTCGGCACGGCAGGCCTCGCCACCACCGGCCCCGGCCGGTCCCCGCTCAGCGTCTCTCGACCGCCCGCCCCATTCACGCGGACCACATGATCACCGCGCAGGCGTACATGTCCGCGAGGGCCGCTCATGGAAGGGATCACCCCAGTGCCCGAGATCAACGCTGAGGACTGGGCTCGCATCGAGATGTGGCGGGAGCTGCCCGCACGGCAGCGGCGGGTGTTCTCTGTTCTCGGTCCGGCACTCAGCGGCAAGACCGCGTATCTACGAGCAGTGCAGGACCACTGGCCCAGCGCCACACTGATCGACTGCCGGGGCATGAGTGCCGACACGGTCGCTACTCGCATGCGTGAAGAGTGCCGTACCGCTCCTGCCGGTCGTCCCTGTGTCCTCCTCCTCGCCAATGTGCAGTACGCAGGTGAGGTCCTTACGTCGACCGAACCGGCCCGCGTGGCGGAGATCCTGGCTCCGGGATTCAGACGATTCGAAGGCCGTGAGGTCTGGGTCATGGCGGAGTACGACCCGGACCTTGTAGCCCCTCCACAGATCGCCGAATACGAAGTCGTCCTGCCCACGCCGACTTCGGCCGATGGTGCCGCCGAGGAGGAACCTGCTGCGGCCCGCCGGCTGGGGGCACTGGCCGCCGCCGAACTACGCCAAGTGTCGCTGCTTGTCTGGGAGTTGCTGTGCTCCGCAAGTGGTGTTCCTACAGCGGTGCAAGCCCTCCTCTCCTTCGCCGAGCAGCAACCGGATGTCCTGGTCGTGGACGAGGGCCGGTCATCGGTCGCTTTCCGGTCCGAAGCTCTCTTCCATGCACGGCGACGCAGGTGGCCCTGGGATTCCGGGGCCCAATCGCGCGCCGTCGAGGCGCTGGTGTCCGCGACGGCGGACGGCGGACCGGGGCTCTGGTCCGAGCAGGGGCCGGTAGGCCAGTACGCCGCTCACGCTCTTCCTCTGCATGCGGCGCTGGCTGGTGCGCTGCCCCGCCTCCTGGACGACGGGCGGCTGCTGGCCCAGTGCTCGGCGACCGCGCTGCGCGAGAGCCTGGCCATCGCCTATCCCGACGGAGTGCCGTACGCGAGCGTGGCAGCGATGCTGCACTATCTGGAGGTTCAGGGCATCTCCCCCTCGTCACAGGGTGAGTGGGTGGCCTGGCTCCATCACGCGGCACTCAGCGCGGGGCGCGCAGAGCTGGCCGAACAGCTACTGGCTTCGGGGGTTCCGTTGCCGTGGCGCACCATGTGGACCCACTGGCGCCCCATGGGCATCTTCGGCCAGATCCAGGACGAGGCTGGTCGTGTCGACGAACTGGGCGTGGCAGTCGGCGAGTCCGGCTTGACCGTCGTCACGGCCCGGGACGTGACCACGGGCAAGAACGCCTACCCGAAACACCAGTACATCCGTCAGGAGTGGAGCCCGGTGACCGGGGAGCCTGCCTCGGCTCCGGTCGAGGTGCGCGCCTCCCTGTCGGAAGGCGACCTCCCCTGGAGCAACGCACGCCGCTCTCCGAGTCCCGAGGCGCCCGCCGTTACCTTCGCCGAACACACGGACAGCGGCTGGCAACCGGGGACGTCCCCACTCCCTCATCCGCCCAACTGCCCGTCCGCGGTGACCCAGGGCCTTTACGTCGACGGGCTCTGGGTGCTCGCCGGCACCGGGGGCCTCCTCGCCGCATCCGTCCAGGCGGCTGGAAGCACCGCACAGGACACGTACCGCAAGCGGCCCCTGGTCGCCGCACACACCCGGCCCGCTCCATGGCCGCTGCCGCCGTCCGCGTCCGCTGCTCTACGCGGTGACGGAATGCGGGACTGGCTCGAGGAGACCTTTGACCCAGGGACCTGCCATCGGCTGGCCGAGGATCAGCTCCCCAAAGGACTGGACGACCCTGCCGCGCGCCGCTTCCTCACCGAGACAGGCCTGCCGGAGATCAGCGACTTCCTGCATCTCGCCATCACCCCGCGCGGCGACCGCTCCCTGCCCGAAGTGGCCTGGCCCGGTCGGGGCCGGGACGTGCCCCGGCAACGCCGTGCCAGGAGCGAGGCACCCAGCAACGGCCCGTTCTACGAGCTCGGTACCTGGATGTACTCCAGGCTCCTGCTCGACGGCAGCACCGGTCGGCTCTTCAGGGACACCACGGGTGGCTCGCCCGACCCCGTCGCCGGCAGCAGCCTCACACAGTTCTTCGCCATGGTCCGGTTGTACGACGAGTTCCGCAGGACACACTTCCCCTACCTCGCCGATCACAAGGACGCGCAGCGCAGCCTCGCCATCTGGTGCGAGCAGATCGATGGTGCCGCCGCCCGGGCCGAGGCCTGGACGCTCGTCCTCGAGGGGCACGACTTCGAGGACAGCACCTGGGACTTGGCCTCCTACGGGGCTGAATGGGTCTGACACCTGGGTTGGAGGCTTGCGACCGGAAGGTGCAAGATCACTGGCGTGTGCAGATGTACTCGCATCACCGGTGGCTCCAGCAGGGGACGGTCGGGGCTGATCACCGGTTGCGAATGTACTGCGACCTGGCCTTCCGCAAACAGCACTGCGGAGGAACGAGTGATCCTTGCTGACGCCGAGCGCGCTGTCAGTGACTGGCTGGTCGAGCCTGGGCAACGTGGATCGGTACTGCCCTTGCTGGGAGCCGCCGGGGTGTGTACGTCGCGCTGCGTCGCAGCGAATTCCCCACCCGGTACGAGGAACGGGACGCTCGTCGCGGCCTCGCGGCCTGGGCACAGCAGATCGACCAGTTGGCAGGATCTTCCGAGCCTTGGAGGGCCGCATTCGACGCAGAGTTGGATGTCCCGGCATCGTTGTGAAGCGGAAGCCCGCCACATGGCGCCGGCGCCCACCGTGAGCAGCAGGCGCTGAATCGGCCCGAGCCGCGCAAGGCCCGCCTGCTCGGCCGGTCGCCAGCAGTTCTTCCGTTCGACGCTCGACAACAGCCCAGGTAAGCACGGACCGCGGCTCCGACGCTCAACCCGCCTGAACCTGCTCGCGGTCCGGGCCATGACCTGGTCGAACATCGCCTGCCAGCGGGCAGGGTCTGCGCTTTGGCCTGCGGCCACCGCAGGCCCTTCAGGAGTCCACACAACCCCCGGTGATCACGCGGTGGCCGTACTCGTTCCAGCCGGAGCTGTACAAGATCGAGAACGTAGGCTGGAGTACTGGCCCGTCCCCGTGTGAACACACCGAAAGTCAGCAGATTCAGCGATGGCCCCTCCGACACCCCCTCCTTCGCCCATGCCACCCGAACAAGCCCTGGCCGAGCTCCTGGAGTGGTCGGACAGCGGGACCCAGCGAGTGGCCGAGCTGACCGGCCCTCCTGGGTCCGGACGGACAGAGATACTGCTGCGGCTGAGTGAGGCCCGCAGCGAGGCGGTGCTCGTGGATGCCACCGGGCTGACCTGCGAGGACCTCATCGACCGGGTCGTGACGGCTGCTGGGTTCACCGCTCTGCCGGAGAAGCGGGCGGACTGGGGATTCGAGCTTGAGGACTCCCCGCTCGGTGGCGGGCTGGTCATCATTGTCAATGCCCATCGTGCGGGCCGTACTCGGCGCTCCACGGAGCCCGAGCGCATGGTGCACCGCTTCACCGCCGAACTGGCCGTTGGCGGCGGTCTCAAGGTCGTGATCGAACGGGACCTGCCGGATGTCCGGTTGGCACACGATCACTTGGTCGTGGCACTGCAACCGAGCAGTTCCGAGGGAGCTGCGGGGCACCTGTCCGACAGCACGGACACCGAAGCGTTGCGTGCACTCGCACTGGCCGAGGTCCGTCGTGCTCCCTTGCCTGTGTGGACCGCCCTCGCCCAGGCGCTGGGGTCCCATGTGGGCCGGTCTCTGGATGTCGCCACAACGCTGGAGGCTTCTGGCGAGCTGCTGGAGGTGGAGGGCGACGGCTGGGTCCGCTTCCGTGACGAGCGGCACGCCGAAACGCTGCGTCGGACCACCGATGCCGAGATCGTACGAGCCGTGAATGTGGAGCTGGTCGCATGGCTGCGCGATCAGCCCGCGGCAGGGACGACCGGCCAGTACCTGACACAAGGGCTGGCGATGCACGCCGTGCAGGCCGGCGAGTTCGACTCCGTTCAGCGCTCCGGCAGGCTCGTTGCCCGTATCGATCAAGTCGCCCTGATCGACGCGGCCCACGCCGACGACTCGTATGTCGTGAACGGTGCGTCCCCGGCCGGGGACGCGGTCAACTTGTGGATGTGCGGCGTCGATTCCCTGTCCCAGGGTGAATGGGCCTCGTGGCTGCACCTGATGAGTACGGTGCGTGGCGATACGGAGACCGCCGCCCAGATCGCCTCGTCCGGCCGGCCGCTGCCGTGGCAGGTGCGCTGGGCCCATTGGCGGCCGCCGGGTGCCCTGAACGCCGCGTACGTTCGGCCCGGTCCACTGGGAGACCCGGTCATCGCCCCTGAGGACTATCTCCCTGGCCGGCACGCCGTTTCCGCTCCGGGGGAATGGGACGAGCGATACCGAGTCTGGGACGCCGAAACCGGCGAGGAGCTGGCCGGCCCCTGGCCGGAGGCGATGCCCGCACCAGGGCGGCGCGAGCCGCTCTGGCTCACCGACTTGGAACGCAACGTCACACCCGACTGGGACGATCTGACCGTGTTCGACACCCTGGAACCCCCCTTCGTGTCGGATCAGGTGAGGGTCGGCGACCTCCTGGTCGTGACGGGGCTCGGCGGCATTTTCGCGGTCGAGCTCCACGACCCCGCCGTAAGTCCGCGCATCAGCAAGGTGCACGGGGAGCCGCTCTTCGACGACTCCGGATTCCTCCCCGCGCTGCACCGCGGGACAGCACGGCGCCGAGGCTCGTACGACCCCGACCTCTTCGAACCGGGCGTCGTACGTCGCCTGCCCACCGGCCTGCTGCCCGAGGGGGTGACGGACGCCGAGGCACGCCGCGTTCTCACAGACGTCGGACTGCCCGCCTTCGAAGGCGCCGCAATCCGGCTCGAGGCTCTGGACGAAGTGGGTCTGGACGAAGTGGGTCTGTCCCCGCTCGCCCCTGGCGACCTGTCGGCAGACGCCGTCCCAGGCGCGTACTACAAGATCGGTACGTGGGGTGCCGGCGACCTGGTCCTGCACGGCGGAACGGGGCAGGTCGTCCTGTTCGGTGCGGACGACTGGAGCAGCGCAGAAGACGACTTCGACGCCTACTTCGACGACGAGCCCGACGATGGCGGAGGGCCCGACGACGGCGGAGAGCAGGAAACCGGCGCCGTGTTGATCGCCGGCGGCCTGGCCGCGTTCATCGACCTGCTCCAGCACTACCTTGCGGCCCGGTGCATGCTGGCCGCGGCGGGGAGCCGTACCGAGCGCGTCGCGATCAGAGACGATCTGGAGGACACGCTGCCCGACCTCGACGACGCAGACACAGACGCCACTTTCTGGACTGCTGCACTGCGAACCACCGACTGACCATAGGCGGCCACACTTGCTGTGCTGCGTTCCTTGGCCGCGTGGCGCATGGCGTGGCCAGCCGCCGATGGTCGTCATACCTGATATCGACCGAGCCGGGACACTCCGGGGTCTCGGCGAACTGGCCCGAGTCGTGAGGGACGTGCTCAGGCCGCTGACCGCGGTCGATGCCGTTCGGCTTCTCGCCGAAGTGCCGCCGTCAGCTCGTCGCCGATCTGACCGCGGGGCTCCCGAGAGACGTAGTGCAGGTCATCGATCTGAACGAGCCTGAATGGGCCGGTCCCAGCGTGGTTGTACGGCATGCGGAACCAGCCTTGAACCCCCGGTTCGGCGCCCCTGAGCTGTCCTTCACCGACGATCCCGCGAGCGCCTCGAACCGGCCGAGGCGATCGGCCGCCGGGCCGGGGGCAGCCATCTGATGGCTAGGGCGGTGCTATTTGGCTCCACCCGAGGCGACTCCAACTGGCCCCGGAGGGCGGCTTGTTCTGGGCCCAGGGGCTTCGTGGATGGACGCCGGTAAATGTGTCGCGTGTTACTGAGGGTGTCGGGATACTGCCTCGGTGACTCTTACTGCGCTGCCTCAACTGCTTCGACCTCGTGCCCTGAGGCCCGGAGATCTCGTCGTTATCGCATCGCTGTCTGGGCCGCTCCATGCCGCTTACGAGCCCGACCTCAAGCAGGCGGTGGTCGTGCTCGAGCGGATGGGATTCCGTGTGCGTCGGGCACCGCTCCTCGATGCAGGGCGGCACCGTTGGTGGAGCGCGGCCCGGCCGGCGGAGATCGCCGAAGAGCTCAACGCTCTTCTGCGGGACCCCGAAGTGCGCGCGATCATCGCGCATGACGGCGGCCAGACGGCGCTCGGCTACCTCGACCTGATCGACTTCGAGGCGATCACTGCCGACCCCAAGCCGATCCTCGGCTTCAGCGACATCTCGCTGTTGCATCTGGTGTTCTACGCGCGCACGGGTCTGGTCGGCTTCCATACCGACCTGGCCACCCCTGGACTCGGCGGACACTGGCAGCGCGCGCCCGCAGCACGCCAAGCGGAACTTGAGAAGCTCTACTCGACGCTGCTGACCGGTACGGTGCCGATCGGCGCGCTGCCGGCCACCCCGACGTGGGAGTGCTGGCGTGCCGGTCGCACCGAAGGCCGCCTGATCGGCGGAGTGATCAACCGCATCGTGCTGGCCCAGGCGACGCCCTACGCGCTGCCGCTCGAACGGTTCGACGGCGCGGTGCTGTTCTGGGAGGAGGCTGGCGGCCAGGCCGCGTATGTGTGGAGCTATCTGCAGGTACTGCGGCACGCCGGCATCCTCGATCGGATCTCCGGCATGGTCGTAGGCATCCCGGACGGGATCGACGGACTCGACTCGCCCGACGCGTCCCCGACCCTGCGCGAGATCGTCCTCGATGTCCTCGGCGACCGTGACATCCCGGTCCTGGGCAACGTCGAGTTCGGACACGCCGGCCCGAATCTGCCGATGCCGGTCGGTATCCGCGTCGCCCTCGACGCGCAGCAGCGGACGCTGTCGCTGCTCGAACCGGCAGTACGCCCGCTCACGGGGAGCGGAGCGGGCGGCTGAGCGATGCGGATCAGTGAACCGACAGCCTCGGCAGCACGCGCCACGATGTGAGTCACGGCGCTGATTGTGTCGGCGGGAAGCGGCAGCGCGTGCTGGTGAGTTCCGGGAACGCTTGATCGCCAAGCGGCTGTTGGGTCGGATCGGGTGGTGGTTCTCGCTCGCGGATGCTGGGAGATCCGGCCGGGGGAACCGGGGCGCCGGAGCGGAGTACTCAGGAGGGCCGCGCCTTGAAAATACGATTGCTCTGCCACGCTCCCCCCGGCTCGACGGCGACTTCATCAACAGGCTGGTCGTCAGCGGTCACGTCTGGGCTCTTGGTGAACCTGCCGACGAGGCGGCGCGGCAGGTGGAGCTGTGCAACCGCAATCTGTGCACGCTGGCGAACAACTTCTCCGACGCCGGCTTCACGCCCGTGATCGACTGAGTGATCCCCGACCACAGGCAGCTGGACTTCTTCGTCTCGCTCCTTCCGGCTCGGCATGTCCTGTTTGTCGCCCTCGCACCGGGTATCGAGGCGTGCCGGTACCGCGACACCCTCCGTGATCCGCGAGAACGGTTCGACTTCGATGGCTATGAAGATCTCGATGCAGACATGAAACGCGAGCTCGGCGACGCCGGCTGGTGGTTCGACACCGCGGCCCTGACTCCCGAGGAGACCGCTGACCGCATCATCCGGGAAGCGCGCCATCGCGCTCTGTGGTGAACGCTTCGTTGGAGGCGATCGCGATGCTGTTCTTCTCCTCCCTCTCTGTCAGAACCTGGAAGAGCATCTCCGCGCCGCGGCGGTCGAGTTCGAGATAGCCCAGCTCATCGATCTCCAAAAGGTCGACGCGTCCGTAGCGGGCGATGGTTTTGCCCAGCTGCTTGTCGTCGGCCGCCTCGACGAGTTCGTTCACGAGGGCGGCCGCGGTGGTGTAGCGAACCCGGTAGCCGGCCATGGCGGCCGCGGTGCCCAGGGCGATCAGCAGGTGGGACTTGCCGGTGTCGGAGTCCCCGATCAGACACAGCGGGTAGCCCTTGGCGATCCAGTCGCAAGTGGCGAGGTTGTGGATGACGGCCGGCACCGCGTGATGCTGCCCTCAGCCGACCACATCCGGGCATCGGCCGCGCGCGGGCCTCCACCAGACGGAGGACCGATGCCGTGGCGACCCGCGAGCAGCAACCCGGCGAACCTTCCCGGTCACGGCACTAGAAGCCGTCCACGCCCAGTTCCGTGATGCCTGCGTAGAGCCAGCTCCACACCACGCCGCTGGACGTCTCCGGATCGAACAGGCCCGGAGCCAGCTCCGCCACCTCATCCAGGAACACCTGCGCCACCACCTCCTGGTCCCCCTCCACCGGATAGGGATGCCAGCAGGCGTTGCTGTAGCGGTACACGGCCTCAAGGATGCGAGTGAAGACATCGAGGTCTGGCGCGAGTGGTACGAGCGTCCCGTCCGTCGGGCCGTCCAGCCGGCTCCAGATGTGTACGGACCCGTCGTGGCGGTGCAGATACAGCTCGCCGTAGTCGCACGTGCCGAAGGCGATCAGGTCCGCGGCGGCCATACCGCCGGGCAGGCCGTCCTCGGCCAGGTCGCCGTCGGCCGGGGGTCGCATGGCGTCGGCCGGATGGGCCTCGTACTCGGCCCCGTGGCACACCCACCACTTGGGCAGGCCGATGTCCCTCAAGTGCCGTCTGCTCCCGGGGTGTTCCAGCCCCGCGGGCAGGGCACTCTCGGCTGTGCGAACCACATGCCGCTCCCCGAAGGCGTCGTCAACCCGGGCCGCGGTCAGCGGACCGGACGGCCGCCGCTGCGCCGGTTCTGCGTCGAGCGGCGGGTCCTCGGACGACGTGGGGTCGATCCCGTCGCCGCGCGGCCAGTCCCGCAGCACCTCGGCGTCCGTCTCGAGCACCGCTATGCCGTGGGTGTCCTGGACGAGATAGCGGGTCCTGCCGCCCTCGGCCGCGAAGGCGACGGCTCCTTCCCAGCTCTCCGGGGCAGTCAGGTCCCAGTCGGACAGCTCCGGGGCATCCCACACCCCCGGCGGCAAGGGCGCTTCTGCCAGCGGTCCTTCATCCCGGACCACCCTCACCCTCCGCCCCGTCTCCGCATCGAGCCAGAGCGGGCCGCGGTGGTCGACCACCTCGATGAGCTCCCGCCCCTCGTACAAGCGGCGGTGGACCTGGTAGTAGTCGCCGTTCAGGCTCGGGTGGGCCATGAACCAGTTGGCCGGCCGCCACCACGCCCACACCGTTCGCCACGGCATCCCCGGTTCGGCCTTCGCGAGCCGCTCGGCGTACTCCTCGTGACCGGTCGCCTTCGCGGCGAAGTGCAGCCAGGAGCCGAACTCGGCTGCCGACACTTCCGCGCCGCCGAAGATCGCTTCAGCCTGGACAAAGACCTCTCGCCCCACGCTCTCCGCGCCGTTCGCGGCGGCGGCGAGGTGGTCACGCAACGCCTCGCGGTCAGCGGTCAACAGCCGCGCGGGGTCGGCCAGTACGTCGGCCAGTAGGTCGTCCAGCTCCTCACTCATACGGCCATCCTGGCACCCACCACTGACAACAGCCCCCGCAGCGCCTGCTGGTGCGCCCTTGCCGGGGCCGCTACATGAGCACGGCGTTCACCAGGGCACAGAGACCACAGCCCAGCAGCCCGCCGAAAAGCAGAATGAGGCCGGTGATGAACGTCCCGCGCCGCATGGTGCGGCCCTCGCGGCGGAAGGCGGCGCTCAGCGGGAACGTCGCCACTCCGAACATGGCGGCAGCGACGCACCAGACCTTGACAGCCTCGACGTAGAACGACGCGAAGGTGCCGCGGCGGAAATGCCCCGTGTCGTATCCCACCACCTGGAACTTCTCGCCCTTGCCGGAGTCCCCACCGGGCTCGAAGTCCGCCACGTCGGAGCGGAGCTTGCCATCGTCGGAGCGGAAGGTGCCGGAGCACTCCACGTCGTCCCCGATGACGTCCATGCCGCAACGCTCGACGGTGATCACCCCTTGCGTGCCACCGGACACCTTCCTGGGGCCTTCCTCGTAGCCCACCCCGACGAGAATCAGGCCGAAGAGCAGGATGAAAATGCCCAGCACTCCGGACCCTATACGGCCGCCAACGCCCCGTTCCGCGGCAGCGAAGCCGATGCGGGGCGCTCCCGTTCCGGCCTTCCGCAGGTTCCGCCCGCCGCTCGCGTCCGTCTTCAATGCTGTCCCGTTCCCCTACGTGATGCTCCGTGCCCCGACTTGACTCAGGAGATCTTGGCGAGGCCGGTTCGTGCAGGTCAAGCTGGGTGGAGCGGTATTGCGGACACCTCGCACGCAATCGTGTCGGTGTTCACGGCATACCTCCGACACCTGTACACATCCACCACGTTCCCAGGCCCCCCGAGGCCGCCCGGTCCGCCGATCTATGGGGCTGTCCGCGCTTTATCACTTCCTCACTTCTTCACTTCCTCATTCCTCACTTGCGCATCGAGGCATCCTCAGCTCCGCCCTTCACGCAGCCCGCTCCGGCTCCGACGGCCCCCTCCTGATCTCACTGATAACTTGCTGCTCTTATCAGTTCACTCCGTGGGAAACCAATGAGCCAGCCGCCGTTCCAACCGCCACCGCCGCCTCCGCAGCCACCTCAGTCACCCCAGCCGCCCCAGGACGCCTACAACCCGTACAACCAGCCCGCCCCACCACCGCAGCAGCAACAACAACCGGGGTTCGGTCCGCCTCCCTCTCCCGGGCAACCCCCGATGCAGGCCGGGCCGCCGCCCCCGCCCGGCCAGCCTCCGATGTACCCCGGAACGGCGCCGGTCCCGGGGCAACACCCGATGCACGCCGGACCGATGCATCCGATGCACCCCGCACCCGGGTTCCAGCCGCCCCACTTCGGGCAGCGTCCGAACGCAAGCGGTCACCCGGTGGGCGCGGTCTGGCTGGCCTTCTTCGTCTCGGTCGTCGTCTCGCTGATCTACACCGGTGTCATCTTCGCCACGTACAAGGACGTCACGCTCGTCACGGCCAACACCCTTTACTTGACCCACGCGCTGGTCAACGGAGCGATTGTCGGCGCGTTGGTCGGCTCGGTCGGGCACGACCACAATGGCGCCCGGATCGGTGGAACCGTCGTCGCCACACTCGGAGCCTTCTTCGGCTACACCAACGCCTGGCCGCTCATCGTCGCCGACATGCAGTCGCCCGGTGCCGTCTGGGACCTGCTGAGGTTCGACGCCTTCCTCCCGGCCAGGGCCTGGTGGAACGACGAAACCGGCGGCGGAGTCGACTGGTTCTCCCCGCTCGGCCTCGTGGTCGCCGCGGCCGCGGCTTGGGGCGTCGCCTACCTCATCGGCAAGAAGAAGCGCCGTCAGGCGTGAATTCTCATCAGGCGCCGGCCCGGGCCACTCCCTGGTGCCCGGTCGGTAGCCTGGCCCCTCCTGGCCCCTCCTGGCTCAAGCCCAAGTCTGCCTGCCTCAACGGAAAGCGGGGCTGTCCCCGAGACCCGCCAACACCCCCGCGATACAGGTCACCATCATCGCCCAGCGGGTGTGACCGATCCGGGCGAGCACAAACCCCCAACCACCGAGGGCCACCCCCATGGCATACGTGGCGACCCAGACCCCCAGCGCATCGCCCTGCCCGAGGCGTACGCCGATCAGGACCAGGCAGACGACGGCGACCAACCCGGCCAACGCCGCGTACATCCCCCGGGCCTGCCGCGCATCGCGTCGCCGCCCCTCCGCGAGCCCCGGGCGACCCTGAGCCTCGAACTGTGCCCTCAGCTCGTCCGTGCTCACTCCTGAGGACAGTGGTTGCTCACCCAGCCTGTCCGGCCTCTTCTCGGCCTCACCGCCATGTGTTGCCATGGCAGCGGAGCTTAGCGGTCAACGCCCAACCCAACGGGCGGGGCGTCGCGAAGACGTTCCGTACACTCCGCGCCATGTCGTTTTCCAGCGGACTCTCCCCCTCCCCCGCCGCCACTGTCGTGCGCACCGGCGGGCGAGCCTCGCGGCGGATGATCCCCCTTGGCATCGTACTCACGGCCATCAGCGCCTTCCTCCTGTTCGGCGGCATCGCGATAACCGCCGGGCTCGGCGGCGGCGGGCCGGACCCCAAGGGAATCGGGGGAATCGTCATGGGGCTGTTCATGGGCTTCATCAGCGTCGGCAGCCTGATCGCCGCCTGGTCGAGTCGGCACTCCAGCGTGAGCGTCGACCACACGGGACTGTGGGTCAGCAACGGCAAGGCGCAGAACGTCATCCCCTGGCAGAGCCTCGCCGGAGTGGGGCTGCACTGGAGCAAGATGGGCACGGGCAAGAGCAAGGTGAAGGTGTACTCCATCGAACTCTGCCCCAACGCTCCCATCGACCGCGACGACCCCGTCCTGTGGCCCCTGGTCCGCGACGAGGAGCCGCTGCACCCCACCCTCCCGCGGCTGCGCTACCGCCTCCCTGTCCCGGTGGGCTCCCGGAAGGCTCTGGTCACGGCGATCCAGCAACAGGTCCCCCAGCTGTGGCTCGGTGAGACCGAGCGCGAGGCCGGCTACATGGGCGTTCCGGATCACAAGGGGCATCGGGAGCGTGCACGCGGATCCTCGCGTTAGAGGGCCTGGCCCTTCATGAAGGATCCCCTTTCAACCCGCCAAGAATGGATCAAGGTTCAGGCACTGACGGCAATCCAAACCCCGGTCATAGTCAACAGGGCAGCACAGGATGCGCTGCCGACATCCATCCATGTGGCTTGCGGTAGCGTGTCGGAACGGCTGTGACTGAACGGACAAAGGTGAACAGATGGGGTTCAAGGTCCAGGCTGACGATCTGGAAGGCTATGCGACTCAAGTAGGCAGAGCCGCCGCTGACATTCAGCAGGCAAGGAAATACGCACAGGGCAATACCGACGTAGGCGTCTCCGACCAAGGACTGATCGAATTGATCATCGGCGCCCACCGGTCGGTGGTCGAAGAGGTCAACTCCGCCATGACACGGGCGGAGTCGGTGCTGCGCGCCGCAGAGACGGAAATGAGGAAGAGCGCCAACTACTACAGGACGACCGACGAATCCACCGCTCGGTCCATGGACGCCACCTTCCCGCCCAGCAAGCGCTGACTCCGCCAGCTCCCCGAGAGGCCCCTGCATGTCCGGGTTTGCAGACGCATCCGAGCCCACGAGCCACCTGACCGCCCCCAAGAAGCCCGAGGAGTTCTCACAGGGACTCCTGTTGGACGTCTTCAACGACGCGAGCGACCTCGTCAGCCCGTCGTACTGGATCACGGAGGCGTACAACGCGGTCTTCGGGTTCAACCCCCTGGACGAAGTCATCCAGTGGTTCGCCGGCGACTGGGAGTCCTTCGCCGAGTGCGCTTCGGTATGGCAGAACATCGGCAAGGCATGCGAAGGCGTGGCACAGAACCTGAAGTCGGGGAACTCCTCTCTCGATTCGGCATGGGACGGCAACGCCGCGGATGCGGCCTATAACTACTTTGACGAGCTGGCAAAGAAACTTACCGGCTGCCGCGAGACCTTCGATTCCCTGCATTCAACGTACGAGCGCCTGGCCCACGCCGCCTATTCGACGGCGGAAGCCATCAAGAGCGTCATCGGTGGCATCATCGACGGCCTGATCATCGTGGGTATTGAAATGGCCGCAGGTACCGCGCTGTCCTGGACAGGGGTGGGGGCCGTCGTTGGGTATGGACTGGCCGCCCTTGAGATCGCGCGCCTGATCAAGATGTGGGGCGACGCGACCAAGATGTTTGCGCAGGCGCAGACCATCGTCAACGGCGGAGTCGGAGTCCTGGAGCAGCTGGGAGCCGAGATCTACGGGCACTTCCAGAACTTCCCGTCGGTGAGCGGAAATTACGACAACCCCGCGGTCGCCTGACGCTATCGCCCGATCGCTCGGCAATTGCCGCCAGTGCTCAGCAATTGCCATTAGTAAGGAGAGATCCACACCATGGCTGAAGAGCGCCAGATCGGCGACGCAGACCTGATGGACATCGCACGGGACGAGGCACGGGCCCGCGCTCTGCGGAAGTCGCTGCAGCGCCTCGCCGACAGCCCGTCCGCGGGCGGTGCACTCCAGGAGATGGCCCGCGAGGTCCTCTCCGGGCGGGTCGGCCTCCGCGAGGCCGTGCGCGTGGGCGCGTACTCCGACGCCCTCGGCGAGCGCATCGCACAGGCTCGCCAGGAGTACGAGCAGCAGTCTCCGGAAGAGCGTGAACAGCAGCGCGCCGAGGCCGAACGCTACCTCGAAGCCCAGCGCGCCGAGATCGAACAGGAACGCCAGGAGACAGCGGAGCGCTCGGGGACGGCGCAGGGCCGGGCTCGCCACAGTGGCCACGGCTGGAAGCTCTGACGCTAACAGGTATCGGGTAACGGGCAGCCGCATACTGCGGGGGCCGGCGGATGAGTGAGCTTCCCGGCCCGCCACGCCGATCCAGGCGATCGCGTAGCCTGCCGCACATGCTGATGAACGACATGGGTGACGGCAGCCGCGAGCGACTGACATCTCGTACCTGGTGGAACGCGGCAATGTTCGCCGGCATCCTCAGCGCGATGGTGGCCCTGGGCGGCGTCGCGGCGACAGTCATGCCAGGCTTCGACGTCGCCATGCGCGTGGTGAGCGGAGCGCTGGCCCTCGTCGGCGCCGTAGGAGTATGGGCGGCCGTGCGCGGTTATCGCAGCCGCAGCGGCAAGCTGCTGGCGCTCGCCCTGACGTGTGCTCTGGGGAGCAGCGCGGCATTGGTGGTACTCCGCAGCGTGGCCTGAATCGGAGCGCGCCCCGAGCGTCACCGAGCGATGTGAGCCGATCGCGTTACGAGCTCTCGAGGTACGCCAGTGCAACCATCACCGGCAGGGAGACGAAGGCGAGCCCGAACGCCGTAGCCGACATACGCGTACGGATTTCCCTTTTGGCGCGGATCCCCAGATGAGCGGCGATCAGTGGGAGAACGCAACCAGCGAGAAAGCTGAAGTGCCAGCCGACATCCTCGACGAGGAAGACCGTGAGGCCCCAACAGGCTGGGACCGACCCGACGCTCAAGTAACACGAACGTGTGAGGAAGCGCTCGAGATCGTCGACCCCGCCGAGGAAACCCAAGATCCTTACCGCCTACTCCGTATTTCGCCCGGTGGTCATAACGACCGGTGCCCACCTGGGGACCCGGTCCACCACCGAGAATCCGTCGTCGGAGGCGGAGATGGCCAGGTCGAGCGCGCTCAGTGCCATCGCAAACTTGTCGAACGTCTTGGCCGCCTCGGCCCACATCTCCATGAGCCGGATGGCCTGTGCCGCGACCAGCGCGAACATGGCCACCGACGCATCCTGCCCACCGACGGGGCTCGCGTTGACGGCCTGGACGGCGAGCAGGTTTACCAGCCAGATGACGAGCAGATCGGCGTGGACCGACCGGCGTGAACCTATCAAGGCGCGTGCGAACGCATCAACGCACAGCCGGTCCGGGATCCTCGTAGGTTGTTTCAACCCAAAGGCGGCTGCCGCTTGTTGTGTACGGCGCGCAAGGGCGATAGTCGTCGGTACGGCATCGGGGGACCGGCCGCGATGCTGAGCCTGCGCCGCGCCGCGCCGCGCCGGCCATGAGGTCACGCTCGTCGAGCAGACGCCGCGGGTTCACCGAGGTCGGCGGGAATCCAGCTCGCACCCAACGCCTCGCACACCCCTCCGAACCTCAGCGCTGACCGGCCCGCCCGCCCCGTGCACCGGCGCATCCCGCTCGGCACGCTCTCGGTCCAGGTCCGCCTGCTGCCGAGCGTCCCATTCCGCGAACTGGACCTTGGACTGCTGACGATCCGCGTACGTCTGGTCCTCGGCCGCCCGGCGCATCTCGTGCATCCGCTGGAATACGGCCTCGGTGTAGCGCGGGTCCTGGAAGGCGTCCTTGATGTCGACGCTCCCGCTCAGCACGGCACGCGCCATCTCGCGCAGGTCCGGGCCGAGCGACGTCGCGCCGGCGATGGTGCGCAGGGAGCGGCGCATCCTCAGGGCCTGCTCGGGGTCCTGGGCGATCCCCATGAGTTCCTCGTCCTGGATCTCCCGGTCCGCGGTCATGGGTGCGGCACGTCCTTCCCGTTGGTGGTTGGCGGGGACAGCTGAAGCAGCGGCGGCGTCATCCGAACTCGCTTCGGGCCCAGTCGTCCGCGCCCCCCGAGGAACCGGAGGAGCCGGAGGAACCGGAGCTCACCGCGGAGGCAGTGGCCGCCGGCCTGTTGGACGCCTGCGTGGTGCCCGAGGAGCCCGAAGAGCCGGAACCCGACCCGGAGCCGGTGTCCGCAGCCCCGTCGGACGCCTGCATGCTCTGCGCACCGTGTCCGGACAGCGCGTCGACACCATGCTGTACCCGGTCCCCGGCCGCCCCGGTGACCCGCTCCGTCGCGGCGTCCACGGCGTTGTTCACGTGCGTGGTCGGGTCCACGTAGTCGGCGAAGGTCGATCCCTCGCCCCCGGTGACCTCGTTCTTCAGGCCGTCCACGTAGTCACCGGCCGCCGTCTTGGCGATGTCCGCCGTCTCACCGAGGTCGACGCCGGACCGCGCGTCGAAGTAGGTCTCGATGCTCTGCTGGCCGATGTTCTGCGCCATTCCGACGGCGGCCTCGGTGGCCTTCTCCTTGGCGGCGTCGACGACCTTCTCCTGGACGAACTGCTTACCCTGCTCCTTGAGCTGGTCCTTGGCGAACTGCTTGACCTTCTCCTTGGTGACCTTCTCGAGCTGCTCCTTGGCCATCTTCTTGACGGCGTCCATGGTGGCGTGCTCCATGGCCTTGGTGACCGCCTCCATGACCTCCCGCTTGAGCCTGTCCAGCAGCTCACGGACGATCAGCCGCGTGGCCTGTGTCGCACCCAGCGCGCCGACCTCGGACAGTCCGAAGGTGAAGGGAGCCGCCGCCTGCGCCGCGATGATCTCGATGGCCAGGGCGACGAGTTGCACGATCACGGCCACCTTCGCGGTGAGCACCGCCACCGCGGCCGCGTCGAACGCGAAGGCAATCACTTCGCACGCCATCTTGGCGTCCGGCAGGTATCTGTCCTCGCCGTTCGCGCCGGTATAAGCGCCCCAGTCCTTGCTGAACCCGTCAACAGCCATACCGAAGTTGTGGGAGACAACCGTGCGGGCGAGGCCTTCCCCGTGCTGTTGGATCTCTTCGAGTTCCTCACCGAAGGCCCGCCAGGTCTCTGCGACCTTGTGCAGTGCTTCTTCGTCGACCTCGGGCCAGGTGTATCCGAGGAGGTCCAGCACCCAGACAAGTTCGCCGGGCAGTGTGAGCGACATGCCAATAGCCCCGTATTTGATTAGAGTTCGCCGGAAATTCCGTTCAGCAGGCCGCTGTTCGACGCTTCCGATGCGTCGTAGTTACGCGCCATGTCCTGCAGGTTGTACCCGATCTTCTGCAGCCGATCCGCGAGACTTCCCATCGATGTGAAGATTCCGTCGCGAATCGGCGTGTAGACCTGGCCGAAGATCTCCCCGAAATCCGCATCCGCCCATGGCTCACCAAGCTCTTCGAGGCTGTCCTTGAACCGTTTGGACGCGGTTGAGAAATCACCCCCGAGGTCGACGAACTTCCCGCCCTGCCTGCGGAGTACGCCCGTGTCCACGTCAAAGGTTTCGAACTCCATTGCGCTCCCCCGAACTCCCCTGGCTGCACTTCATATTGAACGACAGACGGATACCTTAGACTCCTCGCGCACAGCACTGCCAAGCCCGCCAGTCAAGAGATCGTCAAGTCGAGCAAGGGGACGACAAAAAGTGGTGACAGTACAGTCGCGTCACGGCAACACAGGGAGCCTGTGGGCGGGAAGACTCCTCGGCCTGGGGCTGCTTCTGTTGGCCGCAGTCGTCGCCGTGGTGACCATTCCGGAACTGCGCAGTGAACTCGCCGGAGAGGGCACCGACGGAACCCTCACCGTTTCTTCATGCGAGACGCACACGAAGACCCACTACGGCACGCACAGACGTTCCACAGAACTGAAGTTCAGTTGCACCGGAAACTGGAGCGCACAAGAAGGCGAGGCCACCTACCAAGACGTGCTGGTGGAAACGTCATCGCGTTTCGAAAGCGGGGCGAAAATCCCCGTGGTTCAGGTGAACGACACCTTCGAACAACCGCAGGACCGCGACCCCGGCGACGACGCCGCGATTCTCGCGTTCTGCCTCTCGTTGCTGGCCTTCGGCATCTACTGCCTCCTCACCGGATTCGGCACCCGCAACGGCCCCGGTTTCACGGCCTCTTGGCAGAGCCTGCCGGCCCGAACCGTCACCGGCCCCGTCCTGGGTGGCCTCTGCGCCCTGGGCGTCCTGGCAGCCCTCGTCTGCGCCCTCGTCCTGTGACAGCCACATCCCCATTCCTGAGGAACCCTCAATGACACAAGTACACGGGAACGCCGCGCCGAACGCCGCCGAACCGGGAGACCGAGCAGGCCTCGGCCGCCTCATCGGCGCAGGCCTGATCCTCGTAGGCGTGGTCCTCCTGGCCCTCGGCGCCTACCTCGGCCCGTACACCTACGCCACCTCCACACCGGGCAAGCTCACCGTCGAGACCTGCACCGTCGACTACAAGTACCGCTCTAGCACGTCGAGCAGCTCGCGCAAGAAGACCAAGACCAGATGGTGCTACGGCACCTTCACCGCCAACGACGGCTCCGTGAAGGACCTCAACGCCGAGCTCAAGAGCGACGCCCTGCACCAGCGCGGCTACGTCATCGAGGCCCTCAAGACCGGCGACACGTCCTACAAGCTGGACCGCGGCTGGGTCGGCGCGATCGCCACCGGCTGCGCGTGGTTCTTCAGCGCCCTGTTCCCCCTCACGATCGGCTACTTCGGCATCGTTACCGGGTTCTCGTCGAGGCGGGCACCCAGCCAGGGCCTGTTCCGCACCTGCTTGGTGCTGGTCGGGGTGGGGGTGATCGGGTTGATCATCAGCCTGTTGGTGGGGTACTTCGCTTGACCTTTCGCGTGACCTTCGCATGACCTTCGCATGACGAAGGCGCCGGCGTTGATCTCGAATGCACTCGGCGGCGAGGCAGACCATCGTGGTCTGCCTCGCCGCCGAGTTGGTGTTGCTGTTGACGCCTATGAAGCGGTCGTGGGCAATGCCGCAAGGGAGAAGGAATCCCCGCCCAGGCCGGCGCCGACAGAGGTGACGTAGAGGACGCCCTTGTGCCAGAACGGCCACGCTCCGGTGCCTGTGTTCGTGTCCACCTCTTCCGGATACTCGACGAGTGTCGTCATCGCACCGTCCTTGGAGTCGAACTCCACCAGCTTCGGCTTCTCGGTGGCCTCCGTGACGTACGCCAACAGACGCTTGCCACCGGTTTCCCGGAGCGGGATGTACTCCATCTTGGGCGACGCCTTTGACCGCCACAGCTCCTTGCCGCTGTCAAGGTCATAGGCAACCATCGACCTGGGACTGCCGGCGCCCCCGTCCGGGTCATAGCCGCCCATGAGGAAGATGTTTCCGAAACCTGCGGCCTGACGCATCGGACTTCCGTTGTCTTCTGCACCACGAATGTATTTCTCCGGGTGCCCTTGGAACTCGCCGCCGCGCTTTTCGCCGGTCTTCTCATCGAGCGCATATACGCCGGCTTCATCGCCACTGATGACGAGAGGAGACGTGGAAACGGCGTGCCCTGCCGCTCCGTCGGCAAATCGCTTGGTCCACTCAGCCTTGCCGCTGCCGGGGTCGATCAGCGACACCTCGTCCCAGTCCTTGTCGCTGGAATCGTCTCCTTCGGTGCACGAGCGCACCCGGATCAGGTTCTTGCCACCGGTGTACGTACCCGCTGAGCAGCCACGTCCGTAATACAGGTCCTGTGTGTCCCAGACCTTGCTGCCGTCCTCCAGCCGCATCGGATCCCAGGCCTCGGCGCCGTCGGCCACGTTCAGCGCTACATACTCCGTATCCGTAGCGATCACCACCGCCTCACTGGAACGAGCCACCGACAGCCCATCACCCATGCCGAACTCGTCCTTCACCTTGAAGGCCCGCTTCCAAAGCACCTTGCCGGAGTTGAGGTCGAATGCGGCAACGTGGTCGCACTTACCCTTTGCCCCGGCCGTGGCCGAGGCGCCATAGGCAACGATGCCGACTCCGCCGTCAGAATCAGAAGGAGCCAAGCACGCCTGGTTGCCCGCGCCCGGCAGCGCTGTGGCCCAAAGCTGCTTACCGGTGTCGAGCGCGTACGCCTTCACGCCCCCGGACAGAGTCTGAACAACCGCCTTGTCAGTGAACCAAGTTCCGTCCACCTCCTGCTCGCTCAGGGACCACCCAGCGTCCGTCGGGACGCTGTACAGCGGCTTGGTGGCAGCGTTGGCCATCAGGTACCACGCGCCCCCGCCTGCCCCACCGAGCACGACAAGTGCGACAACGAGCAGCACGATCAGCCCGCTCTTCTTCTTCCTCGGCCGCGCACCCGGAACAGGCGCCCCGGGGAACTGCTGCGGATGCCCTGGCTGGCCGTAGCCCGGCTGGGGAGCCATCGGATACTGCGGGGGCGCCGACTGCTGGGGGTAGCCGTAACCGGGCTGCCCGGGCGGTGCCGCGGGCGGCTGCTGCGGATGGCCGTACGCCTGCTGCGGATAGCCGCATCCCTGCGGCGGTAGCTGGCCCTGCTGGGGTGGCATCGGAGGCTGCTGGGGTGGCACGGGAGGCTGCTGCGGCGGAGGGGGCTGCTGCCCGTAGGGACCGGAACCGCTGCCCGGCAAAGGTCCGTTGGTGCTCATCAGATGTTGCTCCTGACGTACTGAGCCCAGGCGGTCTCGAATTCACTCTCGTTCATGCCAACTGCCTTCTGCAGCTGCTGATCGAGGTTCGTGGGCTTCCTGTAGTGGTCTACGACGAACCCGAACAGCGCTTCCTCGCCGCCCTTCTCCGCGATGAAGCGGATGGCCAGATAACTGAGCGAGTAGTTCGCACCAACCGAGTTGTATTCCGCCTCGAAGTCCTGGCCGGGCAATCCGCCATCGAACTCCTCGCCCGCCAGGTCAGCACGCACCCCGGCGTCGCCCATGGCACGGTCGAACCGGTAGGAAACGTACTCTGCAAATCCCTCGACGACCCACGCCCGAATGCTCGTCTCCTCATCGGAGCCGTATGCGCCAGGGTCCTGGGGCTGGACAAGTGCGTGCGCGATCTCATGCCGGGAGATGTCTCCGACACCCCTTTGCCACCAGGACGCGGTGAATCGACTCGTCGAGGTGTCCATCTTGATACGCGCGCCACCGTATTCGAGCGCATCCTTGTCGCCGCCACCGTAACCAGCGTTGAAGGCGGGCATAGGCACACTCTGTCCAGCGTCCCACCCCACGTCTTGACCGTTGTTGTTGTACAGCTTCGTGTATGTCTTGCGGTCCGGCTCAAGTACGACGAAGAAGCCCTTGGGGGTGTTGGGAACCGACGATGCATTCGATGTCCACAGCTCAAGGTCGTTCTTGGCGCTTTCCTCGACGATGGGTGCGAAACGGCTGGCGTCGGCGGCGTTCTTCTTGGCCGAGATCGTGATGGTGTGCGCCTGGCGCTTGACGTACATGTCGTCGTACAGGTCCCAAGGGGCCGGATAGTAGACCGCGTTGGCCAATGCGCTGGCGCCCGGCGATCCCCCCACCTCACTGATACGCGGCTCGGCCGACTCGGACTCCTTTTCGACCGTCCATCGATACCACTCGGAGACTGGTCGGACATCAACGCCCTTGACCTGATGGACAAAGGCAACATCCAGCGCGAGCTTCACATCGGATCCCCACTCGTCCGAGCCGTCGCCCGTCTGCTGGAGCACCGTGTACTTGCTCTCCGCGAAGGGGATCTTCCGCAGGTTCTTGAAGATCTCGCGCTGCTTGTCCTTCGCCGCGCCGACGAAGGGCTCCAGGAACTCGTCTTCGTCCCCGCTCTTCAAGGCATTCGTACGGCCGTTGAGCAACGTCTCGATCTCATCCGAGCTCAAGATCTGCTGCTTCTCATCGCCACCACCCTGGGCGCCGGGCAGCGAACCTCCACCGGCAGCCTGGTACAGAGCAAACCCGCCGACCGCGAAGACGGCCACCACAGCCAAGACCAGCAGACCTATGACGACGCCCTTCAGCCCCTTCCCGTCGCCGGAGTTGCCAGGCGACGGTGGGGGTGGCGGCGGTGGCTGATACCAGCCTTGCTGCTGGACCGGTGCCCCGTACGGGCCGGCATTCCCCGGCCCTCCTGGTGGCGTCGAATAGGACATGACAACCTCTCACGCGGACATTCTGATGAGGGGCACGATGCGTCCGGCCACACGTGGCAGAGGACGGGTGACTCACCCAGGCCCTCAATGGGCGATGCGTGCAGGCTCTTTGAGCGGCACTCGCACTGCCCGACTCACCCTCCCCTTAAGTCACACAACACCCTATGACCTTTGCTTACGCAGCCCTTACCGGCTGCCATGGGGCTCCCGTGCAGAAACTGTGATCAAAGGTTGCGGAGGGCACTGTGCGGTTCCGCGAGCGTGGGAGTCGACATCCGATGGGATCTCGCTGAATGGTCAGGGCTCGCAGGTCATCGAGTGGCCCGAGCACAGCCAGTCGCCGTCCGGTGGGTTGTCGAGATCGTCGATGGATTGAACCAGCCCCCAAGCTACATAGAGAACAAAGGCGGCACACACCCACCAAAGCGCCCACAGCACTACCTTCTTACCGGAGGGACGCCGCACGCGCGAGGGACGACTGTGTGCGTGCTCCGCCTCCGGCACCGATCCGTCCGATGTGCCCGCCGCCGGCGCGCGCCCTGTATGCCGACCGACGTACCGGGGACTCAAGACGAAGTCCTGATCGTGTCCGAACTGCCCACGACATCGAAGTCACGTGCCAGGCCAACGGAGTTGAGGTGAGCGAGGTCGGCCTGCTCAAGTTCCATTTCCGAGGTCACCCCGAGCCAATGGAGTAGGACACTCTTGGATCTACGGAATCACGCATTGCATCCTCCATACACATCCGCGCTGTTGATCGCAGCCATGACAACCATCCTGGCAGGAGGCTTACCGGTCACGGGACTTGGACTGCAGGGGCGCGGGAGTTGCGAACATGGCGCCGAGGTCCGCTGTGAGCGGTACGGGACGCCTGGTCAGTACAGATATGGTGCCAATGAGCCTGGATGATCAATTGGCTCGCGTGGGCACGATGTATCCAAAGCTGAGCGGGGAGAATCCGGCTAGCGCAACGACTTCGGACAGGAACGGAAGCACCTCATGGACAGTCCACCCGTGGCACCCGACGTTGCGCAGGTGCTCAAGCACAACCGCACCCTGCTGTATCGGCACATAGCCGCGCGCCTCGCGCTCGCAGCGGCCCTCTTCGCCGTGCCGTTCGTGGCGCACCTGGTCGGGTACGACGCCGCCCTGCCGGCGTTCGGGATCCCGGCCGCCATGTTCGTGCTGATCTTCCTGGCGCTCCGCCTGCGTCACGGCTCGCGGCTCAAGGCGTGCGAGAAGGTGCTGCGCACCTACCCCCTGGAGTACCGCACCCGGGTGTCCAAGAAGGGCTCTGAATGGAAGTACCTCGGCGATGTGCACACCGTCCGGCTCTCTGTACGCGGACAGCACGGCGCCCCTTCGCTGCGTGCGGTCAACGCCTCGACCGTGCGCCGCTGGCCGAAGGAGGCCGAAGAGGGCGGCGCCTGGTTCGCCGGTGACCCGGCCTTCGGCGGCGTCATGATCGTGCCAGTGAGCAACAACATGCTCTTCGTGCAGCCCGCGGACTGGCAGAAGTACGAGCAGGAGCGCGCCGCGGCCGACCGGCAGCGCCGCGCCCTTGCCGAACAGGCTGGCATCTCCGGGCTGTTGGAAAAGGAGCCGAACATCATGCTGGGCGGGGTAGCCGGATGAAGCGCGTGTTCAGCTGGGTGTGCGGCATCCTCCTCGCCCTCGTCACCACCTTCTGGTGCGTCACCGCGACCGCCGACCTCGCCCTGTCCGCCGGCATCTACGGCACCCCGGGCACATACAAGGTGGAGCGCTGCTACGACACCAACTACAGCCGGAAGAATTCCAATTACGACTGCCACGGGGACTTCACACCGGATGGCGGGACCGCTGACGACGCCTTCTACATGCCTCTCGAGGACACCGGGCGCGACTACCCGGACGGCACCAAGTTCGACGCGCGCCAGGGCATCGAGCCGGAGACGATCCAACGGGTCGGGTTCTGGGGCGTCGTGGGCGAGCTCTGGCAGGTCTCGATCTGCGTGGTCGTCCTCGCGGCCCTCGCGTACCAGGCGATCAAGCCGCGCGGGGCGGACCGACGCCGCGAGGACCACCGCCGGGAGCCATCACGACGCCAGAAGGTGGCCGACCGAGTGGGCTACGCCGTCGTCGTCGCCATCCCCGTCGGCATCCTGAGCTGGATCGCGATGGCCGCGGAGCCCGCCTCCTAGTACTCCAGCCGCAGATCGCGATCTTCATGCTTGAGCGGCTTGTCGTCGGTAGTGGCTGGTCTGGGATCGGGCCTGGTGGCGGCGTCGCCAGACGGACCAGCCAAGCCGGTGGACAGGGTCAAAGACGCGTTGGATGACGAGCGTGATGAACAGTCGTTGGATCTCGTTGCAGGTGAGCGGTATCAGCTCGTCGGGTGAGGGATGACGGTCGTGTTCGTTCGCGCGGACGACGGCGAGGAAGGCGTGCGCAAGCATGGCCAGGGTGACCCAGCGGGACCAGGACGAGTAGCGCCGGACCTGGTGCTCGTCCAAGGCCGCCAAGCCTTTGCCGGACTGGAAAAACTCCTCGACCCGCCACCTTGATCCAGCGACGCGCACCAGGGTGGTCAGCGGCACTGCGGCCGGCGAGTAGCAGCGGTAGTACGCGAGTTCGCCGGTGCTGCGGTTGCGGCGGATCAGCAACTGCTGGCTCCCGGGCCGGGGGTCGGTGAGGTCGATGACGGCCCAGTCGTAGAAGTGGTGGCCCTTGGCTCCGACCCCTGCGGACAGCTTCTGCCAGGCCCTCTTGGGCACCTTCCTGGCCAGCGTGTCCGCGCGGAACTTCCCGGCGCCTGTGGTGACTTCGTGCGAGCAGGCCACCGCTAGGACGTAGCCGGTGCCGCGTTCCTCCAGCGCGGCGCGCAGCCTCGGGTTGCCGCCGTAGACCTCGTCTCCCGCGACCCAGGCGGCCCGGTGGCCGGCGTCCAGGAATCGGGTGACCATGCGGGCGGCCAGCTCTGGCTTGGTCGCGAACTCCGTCTTGTCACCGAGTCCGGCGGCCCGGCGGCGGTCGGGGTCGGAGGTCCAGGAACGCGGAACATAGAGTTCCCGGTCGATCGCCGCGTGCCCTCGCGGGGTCGAGTAGGCGAGGTAAACGGCTACCTGGCTGTTCTCGACGCGTCCGGCGGTGCCGGTGTACTGGCGCTGGACACCGACAGTGTCGGTGCCTTTCTTCACGTCGCCGGTCTCGTCGACCACCAGCACCGCCTCGTCGTCGTGCAGATGCTCCACCACGTAGTCACCCACGTCGTCGCGGACCTGGTCGGCGTCCCACTTGGCCCGCCCGAGCAGGTGCTGCATGCCGTCCGGGGTCCTGTCCCCGGCCCACTCGGCGATGGTCCAGCAGTTCTTGCGCGGCAGGTCCGACAGCAGGCCGAGTACCAACTTCCGGGCTCGGCGCCGGGATTCGACCCGCGTGAACCGTCCCGCTATCCGGCTCATCAGGCCCTCGAACGCCTCCTGCCAGTGGGCAGGGTTTACGCTGTGACCTGCGGCCACCGCGTGATCTTCAGTCTTCACACACCGATGATCAACGGTGGCCGCACCCGTCTCCACAGCGCGTCAGGCTCGCGCAGCGTCTGTCTGCCGTCCTGTGTCTGGAGGACTTGTGCAACGTGGCGAAGTCTGGTGGGTCCAGTTCGACGAGCGGAGGTTGGTCGTACTGCTGTCGGGAGACGAAGCGTCCGGGATCCGGGTGATGCAGGTCGTCGCTCCGGCGGGCGTCGACATTAGCGGTCTGGGCATCGAAGTGATGGTGGGCGCCGGTGAAGGAGTGCCGTTCGAAGGCGTGCTGCGGCTCGCGTTCCCACGTCCAGGCTTCACCCCTTGCACGTGGCTGACCACTGTGTCACGGGACGACCTGATAGAGCGGGCGGCCGTCCTGTCCTCGGCGAAGCTCAGCGAGATTGACGATGCCCTCCGACTCGCTGAACAAGCGCAGGAGCAGACCCCGGCGACGACCGCGAAGCTCAGCGAGATAAGGGACGCCCTCCGTCTCGGTGAACTCGGGTAGAGGGAGAAGGAGCCGACGGCGTGGGCGGTCTCGGCCAGATGGTCGACGCTGTCCGACTGCCGCCTCGGCGCCCCTCACCATCGAGATCACGATCTACGGCTGGAGTACTAGCCGACGTCGCTGCCCGTCGTGGGGCTGAACTCGATCTTCTGGCTCCGGCCGACAACGCGCGCACAGTGAAAATCGCCGCCCAACTCGCAATGTCGTCGGCCGCTGCGGATGTACGAGGTGCTCAACACGCTACGACCTTCGACGTCACGATCGAGGTCGGCCTTTGAGGTGGCTGATGAACGCCGTAAAGGCTCCGGTCGGAAAGGTGAGGATTGCCACGCCGGGACCCTCACGGCACCAGACGGTGGCCGATCGGTTGGGCTGTCCGTCGTG
Source organism: Streptomyces sp. T12 (assembly GCF_028736035.1). Lineage (NCBI taxonomy): Bacteria > Bacillati > Actinomycetota > Actinomycetes > Kitasatosporales > Streptomycetaceae > Streptomyces > Streptomyces sp. T12. The sequence continues at coordinate 7,848,084 of NZ_CP117866.1, read as the reverse complement.
GTCGCCGCCTGGGCCTGATCCCTCGGGGCTACGGGCCTTCGACGTAACGCCCGGTGTCGGCCTTGAGGTTGCTGATGAAGGCCGTGAAAGGTCCGGTCGGGAACGAGAGCGTGCCCTCGGCCGGGGCCTTCGAGTCGCGTATCGCGACTTGGGTGTGGAGGTTCGCTATCTCTACACAGTTGTTGCCATCGCCACTGCCTGAGTAGGACGACTTCCGCCAGTTGTCAGAGGTGGTCACGGCGCGCCTCACAGTTCCTTCGCCAGTCTGTGGATGAAGTCACGCGACCGCTCGGGGTCGAGCGACACAGCCTCCACTTTACGGAAGAGCGTTCGATAGGCGCCAAGCTGGGCTTCGGAGTCTATGAATCCGGCCCCCTGAGGCGCATCGCGTACCGCCGTATCCAGCTTCGGCACGACACCACCCACGTACATCATTGAGTTTGTGGCGCCGGCGAAGCCGTCCAGGTCGAAGGGGATGACCCGCACCGTGATGTGGTCCGCTTCGGACAGTTCGAGGATGCGGGCGAGTTGAGCCCGTGTGGCGGTACGGTCGCCAACCCTGATGCGTAGTGCCGCTTCATGGATCACCGCTTCGTACGGGACTGGGGCCGGGTCCTCGATGATCACCTTGCGTGCCATCCGGTGGCGAACCCTCCGCTCGAGGTCGTCATCGGGCGGCTCGGGGACTCGGTACGAGAAGACGGCGCGGGCGTAGTTCTCCGTCTGGAACAGGCCCGGGACATGCAAGAACTCCACATCCAGGCGATACGTGCAGTGGTGTTCCAACTCGGCAAGGTCCAGAAACGAGTTGGGGAGCTTGCCTCGGTACTCCTCCCACCAGCCTCGGGACCGATCAGTCGCCATGACCACCAGCGCGTCAAGCAACTGGGCGTCGATACAGGAGTAGTTGGCCGCAAGGCGACGCACCGTGTCCTCACTCACACCCCCAACGCCGGACTCGATCTGGCTCAGCCGGGCCGCGTCGGTTCCGAGCAACGCGGCGGCATCTCGCCCCTTTAGCCCTGCCGCCTCGCGCAGTTTCAGCAGTTCGGTGCCCAGTCGCGCCTGCCGCGCGGTGGGTTGCCGTCTCCGCGGCATGAGTGCCTCCTTGCCCCAACGACCTTGGATCGGTGCCCCGTTCGGCGGTCAGATTACGGCAACGGCTTGCCGAGTTCCAATATTGGACCCTACTGTCGGTGTTGCGACGCACACACTGCGGAACACCGGGATCCCGGAAGCGCACTACTCCGTCCTGTCATGACGGCTGCGGCACTGCCACCGCCCTCCCTTCCGCTGAATGCGCCAACTCCCCTTCTACCGACAAGGAGTTCCGGCATGCCTGAAAATGAACCCTGGGAATACTCCCTCTACATCCCGAACGACCCACGCGCCGTCACCGTCTGTCGTCGTACCGTCCGCCTGATCCTCACGATGCACGGCTTGATCAACCTCGTCGACACCGCCGAACTCCTCGCGACGGAGCTGGCCTCCAACGCCGTACGCCACACCAAAGGGCCCGCCGCCCTGCGTGTACGGTGGCGCAGCGGAGTGCTGCGCATCGGTGCCTGGGACACTGACCCCGAGCCGCCCGAACCGCCATCGAAGCTGGCCAACTTGGTCGACGCGGAGGAAGGCCGCGGTCTCGCACTGGTCCGTGCCTGTGCCGACGTATGGGGCTGGCAGCCGCTGACCAGGAATGGCAACCGAGGTAAATGCGTATGGTGTGAGCTAGTTGCCGCGTAGGTAGGGCGATCAGGTCAGGGGGAGTCGACCGCGGTCGTCCTTGACGACGCCCTTTTTGCGCCTGCATCAAGGGACCAGGGCGGCCCACTGTCCAACTCAGGTAGGGATGCTGCGACGGCGCGCCGCCTGGGATCGGGCCGGCCGGTCCCAGGCGGATTTACTGACGCCAGTTCACAACTGGCTGCTCACCTCAGGTTCGGAATCGGGTCGAGGTGGCTCAACCGGAGCGGGAACGCGTCCGACATACGCCTCCACCCGTCGCCCCAGAACCTGACCGTGCACCATGAACCATCGACGAAGCCGATCTCGTGGTCGCCACCCATCACGTCGCTGCGGTCCCGGATCCAGGCCACATTACGAATGTCCGTGGCCCACCCCGCCTCAACCGGACCGGGTTCGCCGGTCAAGGAACGCACGCGGGACACGTACACGATGTGCAGGCGGTGGTCGGTCACCTGCATCACCACGGACGGCGGGTTCGCCGGGTTCTTCGTCCGAGGCGCCAGGCCGCGGGCCAGATGGCCGGCCATGCTGTTCCAGCCGCCGTGAAAAGGCTTGCCCGGCTTCCTCTTATCTCGCTCCGTGAACGCTTCGACCAGCCGTTCGAACGGGTTCAAGGTGGCCGTGACGACTCTCAGGAGCCCGGTCATCGGCAGCAGCAACCAGCCACCGAGCGCGATGCGTTCAGATCGTAGAACCCGCGGGCGGCGAAACCGGCCGGGCGACGGCGCCCGTTCGGCCAGATCGACCCCGTGCTCAGATCGCAGCACCTCACCTGCCGGAACCAACGACCTCGCGCGCTCGACCTTCTCGCGGACGAAGTCCACCCTGCTCGTTATGCTCACCCGAAATCGTCCCTCACTGTCCTTGCCGCACTCGAAGGAGTCACGTCCGTACGCTCGTCGAAACTCTTCGGGTCAGGACGCTGGTGGTACTCGTAACGCTCCTCCGCCACTCCCGGCCCGTCCTCCAGCAGACTGCCCTGGACCGCCCCTGCCGGGTCCGCACCGATGACGTCCTTGACGACGCCCTTCACGCCCTTCTTGACGACCCTATAGCCCGCATACATGGCCAGATCGTTGAGATTGCGCTCAGGGATTGGGTTGCCGCGCTCATCGACCTTCTTTATGTAGCGCATGAGGCCGCCCTTGAAATGCTTGGGCCCCTTACGCAGTGCATTCCGAAGCTTCATCATCTTGCGGAGCAGCTGCATGCGCTTGGCAAGGTCTGACAGAGCGTCCGCCAGTTTCGCCGTGATCTTCACGGCCTTCGCCGCCTTGTGGGCGATACCCGCGGCCGCGATGAGCGGACCGATGGCCGCTGCGGCGCCCGCCGTCAGAAGCGACAGGATCGCGGTGGTCGCGGCGGCCGCGAGCGCGGTCTCCACGATCTCGACGATGAGGTCGAGCATCAACTGCTCGGCGGCCGCGCACTCCTGGGCCGCCATTTCGAGGAGTTCGGCCATGGTGTCCATGTCCGTGGCCTCGCCCCTGAGGGCTTCCTCGAACTCGGCCATCATCTTGTCAAAATTGGTGAACGCCTCGCCCTGCCACTGGGTGGCGAGCGTACGTCGTTCGACGACCAGGTCCTCGATCACTCCGCGTACGTCATTGGCACCCTTGCGCCACTGAATCGCGGTCTCGGTGAGGAGTTCGTTGTCGCCACTGACCTGCTCGAGCAGTTCATCCAGGTTGAACTGCTTCATGATGCCCCGGATGATCTCGTCGAGAACTCCGGCGAGCGGGTTGCTCCAGTCCAGGACGAAGTTGATCCGGCTCAGGGCATCGCCCGCCGCCTGTCCCGCACCCATCAGTTGCCGCCGCCCATCATGCCCCTGTTGTCCATCTCTGTGCCGTCGTAGGCGGCAGCAGAATCCTTGAGCGCGTCGGCTATTGAGTGGAGCGTTTCGACGGCGTCGGTGAGGTCGTTGCCGGACTCCTTGTGCTGAGTGTCGTAGTCGGCCTTCAGATCGTCCGACTGCGGCAGCCTTCCGAATGTCTCCTGGGTGAGTTCCAGTTGCTGGGTACGGCTCCGGATGTTGTCGATCCGGCCGGCTGCGGCTTCCACAGCCCTGGCGTACTTGCGCAAGGCGTCGCCCTCGACATCGAATCCCCCGCTCATAGTTCCCCTCATCAGTAGTACGTTATTTGGATGATTGCGGCCGTTGCGCCGGCCATGACGAGATCCATTCCATCATGCGTGCTGCCCACGAAGGAATGGGTAACCCTGCCTCCGGCAACGTTCGGACAAGACTGTTGCGAAGCCCGTTGCCGGAGCACGGCCACCTCGACGGCTCCGCCCGCGCTGCGGCGGTTCTGGCGCAACTGGACGCAACAGCCAGCGGGCTTTCCCACTGCCCTGGTACGAGGTCAGTTGGACCGTGCGTAGTGCGCTGCGGCAGCACCGAACCCCGCCAGTGCTCTCCCGTAAGGACGCGCTGAAAGCTCGGCTATGCCGTCGAGAAGACCTTGTCGATCCTGCGCCATATCAAAGGCCGGGCCGGCCATCCGCTGGGAAAGGCGCCGCAATTCGCGACGCCTTTGTCCAACTCACTTGAGGCCACATCACCTGGCGACACATCAAGAAGACCCGGCAGCAGCCGGCGATTCAAGGACTGCCGCAGGCTGCCGCGCTACGCCGACAGGTACGGACGCGGAGGTGCGTGCAGAGCGTAGGGACCCGGGTGATATGTGCCGGGGCCGGCCAGCAATCGGAGTACCGAGTACCCGAGCGGGCTACCCCACTGAACGGCTACCTACTGATCCTGATACGGGGGTTGCTGGGGCGGCTGTCCGGGGGGATTGGGGTAGCCCTGATACGGAGTTTGCGGGTACGGCTGCTGAGAGGTCTGAGGGAACGGCTGCTGAGCCGGATACCCCATGCTCTGAGGGTAAGTTCCGGGGCCGCCGGGCGCGGAGCTGCGGCGGCTACGGGTTGCGGCGAAGACGACGCCGGCCCCAATCACGGCCCCGATGACGATCACGCCAAGGATAAGGACGATGGCACCCATTGAAGAAGGTCCCTTCTCATTCTCGGGCTGATTCGCTGCGTTGGAGTTTTCCTCGGTTACGCCCACGGGCAGTCGACCAAGGCCGCTTGCTCAAGCCTCCACGACCGAAGAGGGAGCACCGAAGCGTCCTCCGCCCGCAGAGAGGGACCGCCGTCCCTACTGCCCTTGCTGCGGGGGCTGCTGGGAATAGGGATTGGGGTGCTGCGGGGCCTGTCCCGGGGCAGTGGGGTACTCCTGGCTGGAACCGGAATTGGGGTAGGTCTGCTGCTGGGTAGGGGGGTACGCCGGGTACTGGGAGCCCGCACCGCCGGCGCCGGAGCCGCCGTTACCCCCGTTGCGGCGGCTGCGGAATGCCACGAAAGCGATTCCGCCGATGACCACAACGGCTGCGATACCTCCGACGAGGACGAAGATGTTACTGGAGGAGGACTTCTTCTTTTTGGCCTGGGTCGAGGTGCCCGTCTCCTCGGATGCCTTGCCAGAAGTCGATTCAGTCGACTTGAGCTGACCGAGAGGATTCTCCTTGGGCCCTGCGGGGATGTCCATTGTGACCGCCTGGCGAGGGCGAATGATCCCATAGCCATACTCCTCGTCGGGCGCCTTCAGCCCCTTGTGACCGAGGAATGAAGCCGACTTGATGAGGCGGTTGATTACCTGGCCTGCGGTGAGTTCTGGGTACTTAGCGCGGACCAAGGCGGCAGTGGCGGATACGTAGGCCGTGGCATCCGATGAGCCGTTTGACAAACTGTATTGCTGCGACCGAGTTGGATCCGCGGCAAGAATCTCAACACCTGGGGCCATGAGGGCAAGCCCCTTTCCAGTGTTTGAGCCCTCCCAACGGTTGCCTTCCTTATCAACGGCACCAACGGCGACAACGCCAGGCAGCGCTGCTGGCTCTTCGACAGCAATGGACCCATCATTACCTGCGGACGCAACAACAACCACGTCGTGGGCTTGCGCGTACGCGATAGCCGCACGACCGTCACTCAGAGTCTTGCCGCCGTCATTACCGAAAGAGAGATTGACGACCTTCGCACCCTGGTCCACTGCATACCGAACCGCTGCAGCCCAGGTCTCATCATGATTTGCGTCCTTCTCCGTCTGGATAGTACGCAGGGGCAGGATCTTTGCCTTCGGCGCGAGGCCCACCATGCCAGACGAATTCCCCGCGCCATGGCCGTGCCCAGCGATGAGACTGGCCATACTCGTCCCGTGTCCGACTCGGTCCTCCTGTGCGTTACCTCCGCCGGTGAAGTCTTTCCCCTTGAGGACCTGCCCAGTCAGATCGGGGTGACTGGCATCCACGCCGGAATCGACAACGGCTACAGTTACGCCTTCCCCTTGAGTCTCAGCCCAGGTGTCCTGCATCGCGAACACGTCCAAGACCCACTGCTGGTCTCTCACATAGTCTGCTGAGGCCGTCGGGGCCAAGGTGAGGAGCAAGGCTCCCGTCAACGCCACGACACCTGTCGTGGACCAGACTCGCTTGAAATGCAACTCCCTGCTCCTCACTCAGCTTTGGCTGGGTGTGCCAGCCTTCATACATGGGCTGACGACAATTTGTCGTCAGCCCGGTTGCTTACTCGATAGTCCGCGGTACATTCCGATTGCGGTCTTCTTCCGAGATCCAGGTCTCTTCATCCTCAACCAGGTAGTCGGGACGGTCACCCTGGCTGTTCTCGTCGTTGGGCCGTCGACCGTTGCGACCACCCATACCGCCAGCCATTCCGCCCCCCATGGCGCCACGCTGGGTTCCGCCACGGCTGCCGTGCAGGCCCGCGCCACCGCCAGTGCCCTTACCAGAAATCCCCTTGGCTGCACCGACCACACCGCCACGGGACTTGGCGAGCGCTCCACGCCCCCCCGCGCCAGCACCGCCTCGGCCAGCCGCGCCTGCTCCAGCTCCGCCCATACCGCCCATTCCGGCCCGGCCTCCGGCGCCGCGGCCTGCCGCCGCGCCGCCAGCCAGACCACCACGACCGCCTGCGGCTCCGATGCCGCCACGCGCGGCAGCACCGCGCCCGAGGCCGGAGGTTCCGCCAGGGGCCATGATGCCAGGGCTCTGACTTCCACCTGTACCGATGCCACCACCACCGCCACTCACGCCGACGGAACCCGTACTGGGACCAGTCCCCGTCAGGCCGGGGGAGATGCCATCCACCTTCGTCTTGGCTGTGGGGAGCTGCGAGCCACCTGTGATACCCGGATCACGAGGCACCGCGGGAGCCGGCTTGATGCTGGTGGTTCGGCCTGCACTCCATGGCTTATTACCCGATCCCGAACCGCTTGGACGGGACGCACCCACGCCGGGCGAGACGACAGGTGGCGGGTACTCCACGTTGCCGTTGGGTTCCTTGATGTTGCCCTTGTCATCGATAAGCAGCTTGTTCCTGTCCAGGTTTCCCTTAACCCGGATGTACTGGGCCGCAAGGTTCTCCATGACGGCAACACCGTTGAGTTGAGCCTCCCGGCTCGCACCAATCTTGCCCTCGTTGATTTCCGCTACTTCATCAGCGGTCAACTTGCGGTCCTTGAGATCGCCAGCTACTGCCTCGCCGTTGTCCCATTTCCAGTCGCTGAGGGCGTCACCGAGCTTGGCCCAGCCACTGGGTTCCTTGATCTCATCCAGCTGTGTCCTGTACGTGCGCAGCTGTGTGCCAGCGTCAGCCATCTGCGAGCTGTTGAGATTGGCATGCCACGCCGCGTTCCTGATGCTCTGAGAGATTTCTCGAGCCTTCTTCTCAAAGCTCCGAGCTGCATCCCCCTCCCAGTGCTCCAGGACATTGTCAACTGCCCTGTCGAGCAGGCCGGCGATGCCACCCTCTGCGCCGCCGGTAAGCATCTCCTCGACCTTGCCCCAATGGCGGCCGACATCCTCGATCGTGTCGGGATCGGTGCCCTCAAGCATCTGCTTGAGTTCTTTTAGCGAGTAGTTGATGAATTGAGTCTTGGTCTGAGGCCGATCAGGGTCCGCAACGCAGACGTCATTCACGATCTTGGGCTCAGGCAGGTCTTTGTCACCGGCCATTTTGAACTCCTCCCCTTGGTAGCTGCTCTCGATCCGGAACTTTTAGTCCCACTTGCCCTTCGGAGCCCCGGAGTCACCACCCATTTGCTGCTTGTTCGCGTACTCCTGCTCGGTGTACTTGTCCTTGACCTTGGAGGTGCTCGTGCCGAACTTGTCGATCAGACCGTGCAGGTTTTTGATCGCGGTCTCAAGGTCAGTCTTCGCGTTATGGTGCGCGCTCCGCAGGTCACCCGCCTCCATGAACAAGCAGGTGTTCCCGAACGCGTCCATCGGGATCTCCGTGTTGTAGCGCGACGTCTGTCCCGCTTTGTCCATGTCGTCCAGCAGCGTCCAGAGCTTCCGGATCACCTCGTCCAGCGCGCTGAGATCAACCCGCATTCCGTTACTCATACCCCGTTGTCCTCTCCCCTGTGTCTCAAGTTGTCAGCACCCACTCGGTGCCCAAGTCATCGCCCAGCACGACCCACTACCCAGCAACCCGTCCGGTCCGGCCAGCCCGCCCGGACTGCCCATCCCGCCGACTACGCCAGTCCCGCACAGCCACCCCACTCCCCGCAACCACAAGCGCCAGAGCCAGCCCCGTGCCCAACACGTAAATAGCCACCCGGCGTTCCCGCTCCGCCTCGCTCTCCCCCATGGTCACAGCCATAGGGATGACCCCACCAGCCCCGGCCGCAACCGGCGGATCCGGCTCCGGGGACTCACCCGGGGTCGACTCCTCCGACAACGCGGCGACCGGGTCGACGACGCCCCACCCGATGAAGGGGTTGGGCTTGCGTCCCGGGCGCTGGGCGGTTTCCTCGATGCGGGTGGCGATCTGGGCTGCGTCCCAGTCCGGGTACTTGTCCTTCAGCAGGGCCGCGATCCCCGCGACATACGGCGCCGCGAAGCTCGTGCCGTCCGCGGTGCACTGGCCGCCGAGGGGGACCGTGGAGACCATGCTGACGCCCGGTGCCGCGACGTCAACGAAGGTGCCCGATTGTGAGAAGGGGGCGCGTTCGTCGTTGCGGTCGGAGGCCGCCACCGCCAGGACGCCGTCGTAGGCGGCGGGGTAGGTCTTCGCGAACTTGCCGTCCGCTCCGTCGTTGCCGGCGGCTGCCACGATCAGGGCGCCCTTGCCCACCGCGTACTCCACGGCGGCCGCGAGTGTCTCGTCGTCCTTCTTGTTCTGGGTGTCCGAGGAGATGTTGATGATCTTCGCGTCCTGGTCGACCGCGTAACGGATCGCCGCAGCCATGGTCCCCGCGTCGCCCTGCTTCTCCTGCCCGCCCGTGTAACGGAGGGAGAGGATCTTGGCGTCCGGCGCGATGCCCACGAAGCCCGTGCCCTTGAGCGGGCGGGCCGCGATGATGCCTGCGACCCGGGTGCCGTGGCCTTCGATGTCCTTGGTGGCGGCGCCGTCGACGAAGGTCTTGCTGCCGGAGGCCATGGCGTTGGTCAGCTGGCGGTTGGAGGCGTCGACGCCCGTGTCGATCACGGCGACCGTGACGTCCTTGCCCGTCGCCTGTCCCCACAGCTGGTCCAGGAGGATCCGCTGGAGCGACCACGGCGTGGACTTGATGACCTTGCCGCCGAAGACGCACTCCGTGCTGTCCGCCAAGCCGAATTCCGTACCGGCCGACACGGTGCCGCTGGAACCAAGGGTGCCTGCGGCCGAGTGGCGCGTGGGCGCCGACGGGTCTGCGAATGCCGGCGTCGCCGACGCCGACGCACAGCAGATCCCCGTCACCGCAAGCACGCCAAAAACCCGCTGCAGTGCGCGGGTTCCACTGTTGCGGCTACGCGAGCGGGCTGTCCGGCCCTTCACGCTCAGGCCCCCCATGTTCAGGCCCCCAGGGCTTCCTTGCTTCTCTCGAAGCTGGGTCATGTGTGTGTGACGGATGTAGCTGAAGTAGCTGAAGTAGCTGATGCAACTGATGCAGCTGATGTAGCGATACGTGTGAAGAATTGCGGGACTTTCTGCGTGCAGCCCCACAGAAGCTGTTTGCCATCCCGCAGGAACTGTCCGCGAACCCGCAGAAGTTGTGTACGACCCCGAAGCAGAGGTCGGCCCAGTCGACGCCGGGGCGTCGGCTGGGCCGATTCTCTTCACCTCATGCCCCTCGGGCCGCCGACGGGCTCAGGCCCAGGTGTTGGCGTTGCTCTTCTCCGTGGCCTGGTAGTTCTCGGCCGCGCTCTGCAGCGCCGTGGAGATCTTCAGCAGGGTCGCGTGCAGGTCAGCGGCGGTCTGGTCCCACTCGCGCTGCTTGCGCTGGTAGCCCTCCTGCGCCTCACCTTCCCAGGTGCTGGCGACGCGCTTGACCGCGGCCTCGATGTCGTCGAGCTGCTGCTTGATGCGGCCGGCGGTGGACTTCACGTCCGTGGACGCGTTGGTGATGGTTGCGTAATTGACGAGGATCGACATCGTCGTTCCCTTTCAGGAAGAATCGAAGGAAGTCTGTGGAAATCGAGAGGAAGTGAAGTACTTCGGGAGGAAGTGGAGTACTTCAGACCGAACCGCTTGATCAGCCGAAGTCGGACATGATCTTGCTGATCTCGGAGTTCTGCTGCTCTTCCGACGCGGAGTAGTTGCTCCGCGTGGAGTCCACGGCTTCCTTGATGTCGTTGAGGATGTCGCTCATCCTCTTCGCGTCCGCGTTCCAGCGGTCCTGCAGCTGGCGGTACGACTGGGCCGCCTGGCCCTTCCAGCCGCCGGCGATCTGGTCGATCACTCCGTTGAGGCGGCGGATCTCGCCCTGCAGCTGACCGTTGACGGTGTTGATGTCACCGGAGAGCTTGGTGAGTTCGTCCTCTGTTACCCGGAACTGCCCGGCCATGATGAACCTTCCCCCATGTCGTCGTTGATCCGGGAAACCTGCACTGGTGCCCGGAGAAGCTTCGCACCGTTGAGCGCTGCAAACACTCTATCGCCAGCCTGTCACCAGACCACAGTCACGGCCAATCAGTTACACGGCTCACACACTTGAGCGATCATCTTGTGACCCGTGAGCCGTCTTACTTCCAAGTGCGCCTGTCCGCACCCCTGTTGGCCGGCTACTGGCTCTGTTCCTGAGCAGCGCTTCCGGTGTCCAGAGTGGGCCCCTTCGGAATGAATGTCGCCCACGTCTGCGGCACGAACGAGGGCTGGGAGACGTCCTCGTAACCCAGCCGCGTGCGCGCCTTGTCCGTCTCGCTGGCGTCACCGTTGGACGAGCCCGAGGACGAGCCGTTGCTGTTCCCCTTCGCCGCGCTGTCGTTGCTCTTCGGCAGCGAGTACCGCAGGCCCGTGTCCGTCAGCAGGTACTGCGCACCGCCGCCCTCTGCCGCACCGGTGACCTCCGTGAAGAGCAGGCCCGAGCCGGACGAGACGTAGGCGCTCAGTGAGTCGGCGACGATCCGCTTCGGGTACGTCGTCCCGGCCCAGGCCGCGAGCTGCGGCTTGTTGCCCTCGCCGATGGTGCCGTTGTAGACGCTGCACGAGGTGGTCCGGGCCTCGGCGGTCGCCGTGGCCGGGGAGTTGGCCTGCCGCGGAACGGTCTCGGGCCAGCCCTTGTCCGTGTAGAACCGGCTCGCGTCGCCGCCGTTGGCGTCGATGATCTGCGACGTCGAGAGCTTGATGTCGGCGCTCTCATCCATGCCCCACGCTGCCCTGATCAGGCCGGCGACGAAGGGCGTGATGGCGGCGACCTTGTCCTGGAGGACGACGTAGTACTGCGCGATCTGCGCATCCTGCGCCTTGATCACCCGGCCCACCTTCGTATCGGCGGGGAGCCCCTGTACCTGGGTCGGTCCGCCGGCGGCCGGAACCGTCGGGAAGGTGATCACCCCGGCGTCGTTGAGGGTGCTCAGCCATTCCGAGCTCACCAGCTGCGGTTCGGACCCCGCGGCCGTGGTGCCGATGGCGGCAGCGCGCAGCTTCTCCATGGTGGTGGTCTCGAGCGACGGGCCGCCCAGCAGGAACTTGTTGCCCTTGCTGTCGACCAGATAGTCCAGCTTGGTACGCGTGTCACGGACGTACAGGACCTCGCGGGGGCCCACCTTCCCCGCGTTGTTGAGTTCCTTGGCGTCGGTGGCGTTGAGGACGAAGACGGCACGGTCGATGGCGCGGGCCGCCCCCTCGACCGGACGCTCGCACACCGCCCACGTCTTCGCCTTCTCCGCGTCCTCCTTGGAGGGCAGCCGGTCGGGCGCGTACGGGATGCCGAGGGTCGCGCCGTGCGGGATGGCGCTCTTGTCGATCTCCTTGCCGGGGACCTCGATGACGCTGCCCTTGCCCTTGTCGAGGAGGAGCTTTGCGGAGGCGTAGTTCAGGACGGGGTGCAGCGTCTTGGTCTTCTTGCCGTTCGACGTCTTGTCGTTGAGGACGACGTACCGCGTCGTGGAGTCGCTGTCGACGATGATGTACTCACCCGGCGTGTCCCAGCCCTTGGGTGCCGTGGGCTTGATCACGCCCCACGCGATGAAGCCGATCACCAGCACCAGGCCCACCCCGAGGCTCGGCATCACCGTACGAATGGGACGCGGAGCGCCTTCCTCCGAGCCGCCCGGTGACGGCGCCAGGAACGCCGCGACGGTGCGCTTGCGAGCGAACGTGTAGGCGGCGAGCTCATCCCGACGCTTTGCCATGGTCCCCGTTTCTCCCGTTTGTGATGCTCGATCGTTTTGCTATGTTCCGGCCGCGTGCGTCGCATGCGCCGCGTCTGCCACGTCCGCCGCGCTTGCCGCGTTGGCCGCGTCTGTACTGCTCGATCGCGGTCGTGATGCTTCGATCACGGTCGTATTGTTTCGATCGCGATCGCCTTGCTTCGACCGCGATCGCGATGCTTCGACCGCTCTCGGCAGACCGATTCGGCCGCGCAGGCACCTACTATGCCCTGCGCCACGCGGCGACGATCCATCAGGTGTGCGGCCGCCCCCGCATCTTCACAGAGCTTCACGACAGCGCTCCACCATGCGGGGCCGGTCCATGACAGGCTGACCACCTGGGTTTTGGGTGTCCCCTGTGTCGCCTCGTGTTCCGCAGCGGGTACCGTGAGCCACCCGCATGGATGTTGTGGGCCATCGGTGCCCCTGGCCCGTCGACGGGATCTCGGACCTCTCGGACAGAGGATCCCACCCGACCAACGGCCACTGATTCGCGAAAGGGATGTCCCGGGGGATGACCAGCGCTACGAGCACTCGGCGCGGACGCCGCGCACAGCAGCAACAGGGAGGGCCGGGCGGCAGACGCTCGTCGACTGCTCCGGCCGCCCCCGCCGCCGCGTCGCCGCGCACGCTGCCCCGCCCCGGCGGTCTGGGCCCGGTGCGGCTGCAGCAGCTCATCCTGGTGGAGCTCGCGGCGGCGGTCATGCTGGCCGCCTGGGCCGCCGACCAGTCCTGGCTGCTGGTGCCTGCCGGTGTCGTGGCGGCACTGCTGCTGCTCCTGGCGGTCCTGCGCCGGGGTCGCCGTCCGCTGCCCGAGTGGTACGAGACGACCCGCGCGCTGCGGCAGCGCCGACGCGACGCCAAGCAGCCCGTGCCACCCGGGACGGACGCGATGCTGGCAGCGGTCGTGGAGTGCGATCCCGCCCTGCGGACGTACTCCTTCGTCTCCCGTGACGACCGCTCGATCGGCATGATCGGCGACGGGTCCTTCCTGACCGCCGTCCTGTTCGTGCAGCCCGGAGACCAGCCGCTGCGCCCCGGCGCCGCCGATCGGCAGCTGCCGCTGCGGCTGATCCAGGACGCCCTCGAGGTCGACGGGATCCGTCTGGCCTCCGCGCAGGTCGTGCAGCACACCCAGCCGGCGCCGGCGCCGCATCTGCCGCAGCAGTCGCTGGCCGCGCGGTCGTACGGCCCCCTGCAGGCGCAGGCCGGTTCGCCCGCGCTCCGGCTCACCTGGGTCGCCCTCAAGCTCGACCCGGAGATGTGCCCGGAGGCGGTTCAGGCCCGCGGGGACGGCGTTCCCGGCGCGCAGCGCGCCCTGCTGCGGGTGGCGGACCAGCTGGCGAGCCGACTGGCCGGGGCCGGCTTCAAGGCGACCATCCTGGACGAGACCGAGCTGGTGCAGGCGCTCGCGACCTCCAGCTGCCTGAACCCGCGCGCCAACGCCCAGCACGCTCAGGACGGGCGTACGCCCCAGCGCCGTACGGTCGAGTCGGTGCGGACCTGGCGGGTCGACGACCGGTACCACACGACGTACTGGGTCTCCCGCTGGCCGCAGTTGGGAAGCGGCGGTGTGGCGCTGCCCGAACTGGTCACGCGGTTCACCTCGTTGCCGGTGCTTGCCACGACGTTCAGCATGACCCTGAGCAAGGCCGGCAACCGGGGTGTCGCCCTCACCGGGCACGTCCGTGTCACCGCCCGCGGTGACAGTGAACTCGGCCAGGTGGGGCGCGAGTTGGAGCGGGCCGCGAGTGCCGCGAAGGTCGGCCTGGTCCGTCTCGACCGGGAGCAGGTCCCCGGAGCTCTCGCCACTCTGCCGCTCGGAGGTACGTACTGATGTCCCACCCCGCCTCGACCATGCCCCCGGGGCAGCAGGGCCGGGCCCCTGGGCGCACCCCGGCACACGTGGCCTCCCCCACCGACACCGGCATGATCCCCATCATCCGGCAGCCGGAGACACCGCAGCAGCAACGCCGCATCGTCAGCCCCGGGTTCGGGCTGCGCGGGCCGCGCCGCAACCGCCATGTCGTCACCGCCGACGAGCTCGCGGCGATCAGCATGCCGATCGGTGACGACGGCGTACTCATCGGCACCGACCCGGAACAGCAGCCGGCCGTGCTCGGTCTGTCCCGCCCGACCGCCTTCGACGTCGTGCTCGTGGGTGGCCTGTGGCTCGCCCAGGTGCTGGCGTTGCGCGCCGCCGCGACGGGTGCGCGCGTGGGTGTGGAGACCGGACGTCCGCAGGCCTGGCAGCAGTTGGCCCAGGCGGCCGGCGGCGGCCAGCAGTGCGTGACGGTGTATCCGGTGGGACGGGTTCCCGCGCAGGGGCCGTCCGTCTCGAGTCCGGTGGTGCTCTTCCGGGACTGTGGCATCCGCCCGCCGCGCGGTCGGGTGACGTCCGTGCCGTGGCAGGCCGTGGTGACGGTGCTGCCGTTCGTCAGTGAGCATGCGCCCCGCTGGCTGGCTCAGGCTCATTTGGTGGGGATTCAGCGCATCTCGCCCTACGAGACCGAGGCCGTACGTGACACCTTGGGGATCCCGGAGGAGCAACTTCAGCACCTGCCGACCCTTCACGACGGCGTCGCCCTGTGGTGCACTCGCAAGCATCAGAAGTTCGTCATGACCGAACCCACCGATGCGGAGACGGGCTTGCTCGGCGTGGCCCGTCGTATGGACTGACACGTCGTCGTCTCCGGGGCGGGGCGCCAACGAGGCCCCGCCCGCGGGGCTTTGCGTCCGCGCCCATGCGGCTCTTCCGCCCACACACCCGGGGCTATAGCGTCCGCGCCCATGGGGGCTTTTCCGTCCCGCCATGCGAGTGATTAGGCTTCTGGTGGTGCGGTGACGATCGCAGTCGCGTGGGACTAGCCACTCGGTCCGCCCGGCCGCGACGACGACCAGCTCAGCAGCAGTGGCTGACCAGGAGGCAAGCAGTGAACAGGGATCGGTCCGAGTACAACGGCGGGAGCCCTTCCTCGGACGGGGACGATCACGAGGTGGATCTCACCGGCGAGTTCGAAATCGTCTACACACCTCCCGCCTGGTACGCCCAAAGTACGCAAAGTGGTTCCACGACCGGCGGACAGCAGGACGCCGGCCGGCCAACGCCACCACCGCCGACCGGAGCGCCCGTCGGGTCGCCCACCGGGCCGCCCGGTGTTCCCGCACCGCCCGCTCCCGGACCGGCGCAGCCACCGGCCCAGGGCGCGCCCCAGCAGCACGCCCAGCCCGCGCAGCCGGCACAGCCCGCGCAGCCCACTCCGGCTCAGGGCACGCCCAACGCCCACCAACAGGGCCCCGCCACGGGTGGCTACGGCTTTCCGCAGCAGCAGTCCGCGCCCGGTGCCCCCGCGGCCGACGGCGCGGCGGCGCCCGGCGGGTACGGCTATCCCCAGCAGGCGCCCGGCGGGTACGGCTATCCCCAGCAGACGGGTGCCAGCGCGCCTCAGCCGGGGCAGGACACGTCGGGTGGCTTCGGCGTGCCCCAGCAGGACACCTCGGGCGGTTTCGCCGCCGCCCCTCAGCAGCACACGCCTGCCCAGCCGCCCGCCGCCCCTCAGCAGCACACGCCTGCCCAGCCGCCCGCCGCGCCCCAGCAGCACGCACCCGCCCAGCCGCCCGGCGCACCCGGCTTCCCCGTGCTGCGTCCGGTCGACGCGGACGCCCAGGCCGCCCCGCCCCCGACCGCCACCCCGGCGGCCGGCGTCCCGGCAGCGCCCGCACCCGAAGAGCCCGCCCCCGCACAGCCGGTGGCGGAGCCGGAGCCCGAGCTCAACCACGCCGCTGCCGACGCCGAGGCGGCGCTGCTGTTCGGCGGTGCCGACGACGACGTGGAGCCGGAGGAGGAGCGGAGCGACGAGGCGGAGTCGGGTGACTCCACCGGTTCCGTCCCCGGTGCGGAGGGCGACGAGTCGGCGTACGTCCAGGCCGACGCGGACTCCCCCGCGCATGCCGATTCCGAGGCCGCGCCGGTGACGGCGGAAGCAGAGCCGGAGGCAGAGGCGCAGGCACCGGCCGCGCCGACGCCCGCCGCTCCCGCGGACCCGGCCACGGCCCAGGGGCAGCAGCCGCAGGCGACGGGACAGGTCCCCGCGCAGCCGCAGGGGCAGCCCACCGGCCAGACCCCCGTGCCGCCTCAGGCGGGGCAGCCGCTTCCCCCGCTGCCGCAGGGCTTCGCGCCCGCGCACCCCGCCCAGGGAGTGCCGCAGCAGGCAGGACAGCCGGACCAGCAGGCGGCGGTGGCCGCCGCACAGGCCGCCGCTGCCCAGGCTGCTGCCGCTGCCGCCGCACAGGCAGACGGATACGGCTACCCCCAGCCGCCCGCCCAGCAGCAGCCCGCGCAGCCGCCGCACCAGACCCCGCCGCAGGGCACGTTCGGCCCGGCCCAGCAGGCCGGTTACCCGGCGCAGCAGCAGCCCGAGCACCCGGCGGCGCAGGCCGGACAGCCCGCCCCGGTCGACCCGCGGCAGGCGCCTCAGCCGGGACAACCACATCCCGGACAGCCGCACCCCGGGCAGCCCCAGGCCGCCGGGTACGGCTACCCGCAGCAGCCCCCGCAGGCCGCACAGCCGCATCCCGGACACCCCCAGCCGGGGCACCCCCAGCCCGGACAGCCGCAGGCGGACGGTTACGGCTACCCCCAGCAGCCGCAGCCCCAGCACCCCGCACAGCCCGGCTACGGCTACCCGCCCCAGCAGGGCGGTTACGGCTACCCGCAGCCCGCGCAGCCCCAGCAGCAGGCGCAGCCGCAGCAGCCCCCGGCCCAGCCCCAGCAGCAGGCGCCGCAGCAGCCGGCACCCCAGCAGAACCCCGCGGTACCGCCTGCCGCCTACGGCAACCAGGGCCAGGGCAACCAGGGCTGGAGCGCCCCGCCCGGCCCCCAGGCCGGACCCGGTGCTCCCCAGCAGCAGCAAGCCGCGCCCGGAACTCCGCTCGGCTACAACGCCGCCGTGGAGCTCTCCTCCGACCGGCTGCTGCGCAACCAGCCCAAGGCCCGCAAGAACAACCAGGCCCCGTCCCGTTTCAAGCTCGGCGCCAAGAAGGAGGCTGCGGAGCGGGAGCGGAAGCTGGGTCTGATCCGTACGCCGGTGATGTCCTGCTACCGGATCGCGGTCATCAGCCTCAAGGGCGGCGTCGGCAAGACCACGACGACGATGGCGCTCGGCGCCACGCTCGCCAGCGAGCGGCAGGACAAGATCCTGGCGATCGACGCCAACCCGGACGCCGGCACCCTCGGCCGACGGGTCCGGCGTGAGACGGGCGCCACCATCCGCGACCTGGTGCAGGCGATCCCGCAGCTGCACAGCTACATGGACATCCGCCGCTTCACCTCGCAGGCACCTTCGGGCCTTGAGATCATCGCCAACGACGTGGACCCGGCGGTCTCCACCACCTTCAACGACGAGGACTACCGCAGCGCGCTCGACGTGCTCGGCAAGCAGTACCCGATCATCCTCACGGACTCGGGTACCGGTCTGCTCTACAGCGCGATGCGCGGCGTGCTGGACCTCGCCCACCAGCTGATCATCATTTCCACCCCGTCGGTGGACGGTGCGAGCAGCGCCTCGACGACGCTCGACTGGCTGTCGGCGAACGGGTTCGCCGATCTCGTCCAGCGGTCGATCACCGTGATCTCCGGTGTCCGCGAGACGGGCAAGATGATCAAGGTGGAGGACATCGTCGCGCACTTCGAGACCCGTTGCCGCGGTGTCGTCGTGATCCCCTTCGACGAGCACCTCGCGGCGGGCGCCGAGGTGGACCTCGACATGATGCGTCCGAAGACCCGCGAGGCCTACTTCGACCTCGCCTCTGTCATCGCCGAGGACATCGCGCGCACCCAGCAGGGCTTCGGCAACCCGAACATGCAGTACCAGCAGCAGCCCCAGCAGGAGTACCCGCCCCAGCAGGGGTACCCGCCCCAGCAGGAGTACCCGCAGCAGGAGTACCCGCAGCAGCAGCCGCCCCAGCAGCCCTACGCCCAGCCCGGAGGCGCCCCGCAGCCGGGTCAGGGCTGGGGTCAGGCCCCGCAGCAGCCCGGGCCGGGGCAGGGCTGGCAGCAGCAGGCGCCGCCGCAGGATCCGCAGCAGGGCCAGCCTCAGCAGGGCGTCGTACCGCCCGGCTGGACGCAGCAGTAGTCCGGGAAAACCACGAAGGGCGGCCGGTGCCTGAGGCACCGGCCGCCCTTCGGCGTCGTAGGACCGGCTACTCGGCCGCCGCGATCAGCTCCCGGCAGCGCTTCACGTCCTCGGCCATCTGCTCCAGCAGGGCCTCCAGCGAGTCGAACTTCGCCTGGCCGCGGACGAAGGCGAGGAAGTCGACGGCGACGTGCAGGCCGTACAGGTCCAGGCCCACGCGGTCGATCGCGTACGCCTCCACCGTGCGCTCGGTGCCGTCGAACTGCGGGTTGGTGCCGACGGAGATCGCGGCCGGCATCACCTCGCCCTGGGCGTGCAGCCAGCCGGCGTAGACACCGTCGGCGGGGATGGCGGTGTGCGGCAGTGTCTCGACGTTGGCCGTGGGGAAGCCGAGTTCGCGGCCGCGCTGGGCGCCTCGCACGACCACGCCCTCCACGCGGTGCGGGCGGCCCAGGATCTCGGCGGCGCCGGTGACGTCGCCCTCGGCGACCAGGCGCCGGGTCAGGGTCGAGGAGAACGGCTGCCCGCCGCCCGCCTCACCGGTCACATACAGGTCGACGATCTCGACCTCGAAGTCGTAGGTCTTGCCCTGTTCGGCGAGGAAGTCCACGTTGCCGGCCGCGCGGTGGCCGAAGCGGAAGTTGGGGCCCTCGACGACCGCCTTGGCGTGCAGCTTGTCGACCAGGACCTTGACCACGAACTCGGCCGGCGACAGCTTCGAGAACTCGGTCGTGAAGGGGAGGATCAGCACGGCGTCCACACCCAGCTCGGCCATGAGGTCGGCGCGGCGGTGGTGCGGGGCCAGCAGGGGCGGGTGGCTGCCGGGGCGGACGACCTCGCTGGGGTGCGGGTCGAAGGTGACGACGACGGCGGGAACGCCCAGCTCACGGGCGCGGTCCACGGCATGCCGGATGATCAGCTGGTGTCCGCGGTGGACTCCGTCGTAGGAGCCGATGGTGACGACGCTGCGCCCCCAGTCCTCGGGGATGTCCTCCAAGCCACGCCAGCGCTGCACTGTGACTGCTCCTTGTCGCAAACTCGTCGAACTCGTCGAACCCGTGTCCGTCTGTGCCTCAGACGCTCTTACGCAGGTCTAAGGGTGCCATGCCGGGCGCCCGGTGCCCGCATCGGCATGGGGGCTGTGACCGGGTGCACGTACGGACGTGCTGGTCATGCGGGAACTCGCACGCCGGCCAGGTTCTCGATCATCCGGCGGGTGCTCGGTCCCACCACCGTCGCCCACTCCTGCGGGGTGTCGTTCAGCCAGCCGGCGATGCGCACGGCGAAGCCGGGGACGTAGCGGCCGAGATCGACCAGTCCGCGGTCGAAGCGGGCCGCGCCGTCCGGGGTGCGGACGAGGAGCACGCCCGTGTGGTGGACGAGGTCGCGGAGGCGCCCGTCGCCCCGGTCGCCGCTGTGCCGGACGGTGGCGTGCAGGAAGGCGTCCAGCACGGCGGGGCTGCGCTCGTGGTCCAGCAGGAAGTCCAGCAGCTCGCGGCGCAGGGCGCGGGAGGCGGGGGCGCCGGAAGCGGCGAGTACGGCGGCGAGGGCGGCCCGCACCTCTTCCGGACCGGCGTCCAGCAGGCCGGTCACCAGCGGGAACAGTACGGCGCGGCAGGCGGGGTCGTGGTCGAGGCGCCGGTCGACGTACGCGGCCACGTCCTCGGCGGTCTCGGGGTGCCGCTCCACCGCCTCCCCTACGAGGGTGGCGACCCGGCGGGCGAGGTCGGGCGTGGTGACGTCGGCGAGAGTGCGCAGCGCCTCTGCGCCGTCCGCTCGGTGCAGGCGCGCGCGGAAGGCGTCGAGGACCGGCTCGGGGTGCGTGGTCAGGGCGGTGACCAGGGCGCTGGGCGGGAGCTGCGGGTCGCCTTCCGCGAAGTGCCGTAGCGCCTGCGGGAGATGACGGGAACGGGTGCTGGGGTCGCGCACGAGCATGGCCAGCGCGCCGCCGTGCAGTGTGCAGTCGGCGGGGCGGTCGAGCAGGGCGAGGGCCGCGTGGCGCAGGAGCTCGCGGTCGGCCTCAGTGCGGGCATGGGGCGCGGCACGCGGCCCGTACACCACCGCCGCGACGCGTCGGGCGGGCCTGTCGTCGTGCGCCCAGCGGTCGACGGCGCGGCACATCGCGGACGGTTCCTCTTCGGCCAGCACGGCGAGCAGCTCGTCGGCCCGGCGGTGCGCGCTGTCGACCAGATTCTCCGTGAGGTCGTCCAGCGCACGGTCGCGGTGCGCGTACAGCAGGGCCTGGGCGGCGCAGGCGACGGTCGCGTGGGGGGTGGCGGGGAGCGGGCGGTCGTCGTCGAACCAGCGGGTGAGATGGGACTGTACGGCGGTGGGGGCGGCGGCGAGGAGGTGGGCCACGGCGTCGAGGTAGCGGGGGCGGTGGGGCGCTGCGGCGTCGGTCTGCGGTCCGTCGGCGAGGACGAGGCGGCGGAGCAGGTCGAGGCGCTCGGCGTCCGGGAGCGGCAGCGCGGTCCAGAAGGCGGGGCCCAGCTCGGGGGGCGCGCTGCGGTGCTGCCGGCTCCAGGCCACGATCCGGTCGGTGACCAGGCGCAGTACGTCCTGGTACGGCATCGCGTCGGGGACGCGCAGCAGGGTCTCGGCGAGGAGCCGGGCGGCCCACCAGGAGTGCCGGTCGGCGTCCAACGCCTGCGTCAACTCCTCCAGCCGCAGGGCGAGTTGGTGGACGCCCTGGTGACGTGTCAGGAGCAGGAGGGCCTGGACGACAGGGCCGATGCGGTGGTGCGGGACGGGCAGCGGATGGGCGGCGTCGGGCTCGGCGCGGCGGCGGTGGACCAGGGCGTGCAGGGCCTCGTCGAGGTCGAGGTGCATGCCCTGGATCCAGTCGGCGAGTTCCTCGTGGGCGAAGCGGTAGCCGTCGCCGGCGGGGACGAGGAGGCCCTCGGTGAGGACGGCGGACGCCCAGCCGGTACCGCCGCCGAGCCTCGCGGGGGCGGGGCCCCAGGGGAACACGGCCTCGAAGGACGTGCGGTCCAGCTCCCCCTGGCCGGGGCCGAGGCTGCGGCGGGCGGCCTCGTGGACCTGGCCGGAGACCTTGGCGGCGAGACGGCGTACGGCGGTGCCGCGCAGGCCGTTCTCGGCGGCGAGACGGACGGCGATACGCAGGCACATGAGGTCGAGGTGGGCGGAGAGGACGTCGTCGCGGTCGAGTGGGGGGTGGGGGGTGTCGGGGAGGGCGGCGCGGACCTCGGAGAGGAGGCGGAGGGTGAGGGGGTGGCGGGCGTCCGGGGCGGCCAGGGCGTCGTCCGGGATGCCGTAGCGGGCGCGGGCCTGGTGGGCCTCGTCGGGGGTGAGGTCGCCGAGCCGTACGCAGGGCGGGAACCGCCCGGACGTCCCATGCGCCGCCCGGTCGGCGGAGCCGTACAGCACTTCCTCCGGGAACTCGGCGCCCGCCCCCTCCCAGTACTCCGCCCTGCACGCCACCACCAGCCGCGCCCCCGCCACCCGCAGCCACTCCTCCGTGCCCTCGGTCCACTCCGTGAGGCGGTGGGCCAGGACGGGGGGCATTTCCTCCGGGCCGTCCAGGAGGAGCAGGAGGGGGCGGCCGGTGGTGCGGGCGAGACGGGCCAGGCGTTCCGGGGTCGTGTCGCCCAGGGCGGCGGGGTCGGAGCCGGCCGACACCGCCACGATGCGGGCCGCCCGGGTCAGCGCCCGCCGTGCGGCGTCGGCCACCGAGGTGTCGTCGCCCTTCAGGTCGGCGCCGCGCAGCCACAGCGTGGGCGCCGCTTCGGGACCGCGGTCGCGGCGGGCGGCCAGGGCCGCGAGTTCCGTCGTACGGCCGCTGCCCGGGCGCCCGACCAAGCCCAGTACGGACGCCCGGCTCTCGGCGAAGGCGCTGAACTCCCGTGCCGTCGAGGCCCGTTCGACCGGGGCCGCGCCTCCCACTCCCCCGGCGTCCGCCCGTCCCCCATGACCCGCCGGCGCCCCCGGCGGACCGTCCTGCCCGACCGACGTGGCCGTCAGCTCCAGTACGCCCGCCAGGTTGAGGTCGACGCCGTACGCCGGCACCGTCGCCGCGTTCTCCGCTAGCAGCTCGGCCAGCGGGCCGTCGGGCCGTGGGCCCAGCGGTACGGCGAAGACGGCGTCGCGTCGGCCGCACCGCAGTGCCGTGCCGAGGACGCCCACCACCGCACCGGTACCGGCGTCGAGCACGGGTCCCCCGGCCGCCCCTCCGCCCAGCCGCAGCGCGTCCCGTCCGGCCGTGCCGATCGCCAACTCCAGGGCGTCGTCGAGGAGATGGCAGCGGTCCGTCGCCGTGTACGTCACGGACGTCGCGCCCAGCACCCGCGCCTCCCGCCAGCCACCGGCCGCGATCCGGACGTACGCGCCGGTCTCGATCCGGTCCCGCACGGTCACCGGCAGCGGGTCCACGCCCAGCCCTTCGGTGCGTACGAGCGCCAGGTCGAGGGCGGGCAACGGGGTCACCGCGCTCGCGGGCACCACGCAACGGCGGTCGCCCTCGGCGGTGTGCAGGACCAGACGGGGCATGCCGTCGACGACCTCGTGGCTGGTGACGACCGTGCCGTGGTGGTCGGCCACGAAGCCGAGGCCGCGGGGTCGGCCGGCCGGGTCGTGGATGCGGACCAGGGCTGCGTCGCGGTGGCGGGCACCGATCCCGTCGCCGTCCGGGCGTTCACCACCGCGCCGTTCACGGGTCGCGCCCTGCCTCACGGAAGCTTCCCCGTCCGGCCACTCGCCGGTTCGAGGCCGGCCCGCGTGGCAACCCTGGTCGTCGTCGTGGAACTGGGAGGGGTCCCACTGGCCCGATGAGTCCCGCAGGCCCTGAGCACCCCACCCGGCGTCCCACGGGTCTCGGGCCCACGCCTCCCCCGTCACCCGCGTCCCGTCCGGCATCCCCGGCATCCGGCGGTCGCCGCCCGCCCGCGGGCCCCGTCCCGCCATCGTCGAACCTCCCCGCCGTACGCCCACACGCCCATACGCCCGCGCCCTGTTTTTTCGACGGTAGGTGCGATGTGATCAGCGGGACAGCCAGCGCGGCGAACGCGCCCCCTTCCGCTCCCTCGGTTCACTCCGAGCGCCTGCACGGACGGGTGAACAGGCGGGGGTCGCTGGATACACCCTAGGGGTGGGGGAACCGAGGGGGACCGTGGAGCGGCGGGCAGAGGACTACCCCGTGACCGCCGCTCCACGGGCGAAGACCCGAAGGGGGCCGGAGGCCAAGCGCCTCAGCCGGCCCATCAGCCGACCCGACCCCTCAGCCGGCCCCTCAGCCGAAGATGGCGAGGCTCTTCGCCTTGCCCTTGTGCTGCTCCACGAGCGCCAGGAAACGGCCCTCGGGGTCGAAGACGGCGACGGGGCCGGAGCCCGCGTACTCGTCGGGCATGTCGAGGCGGACCCCGTTCGTGAGCAGCCGGGCGCGCCTGGCATCCACGTCCCAGCGCGGGAACGCGGCCGCGGCGGCCTCGGCGATGGGCATCACGGTCAGCTCCTGCTGGAGCTGGTCCAGGGTCTTGGCGGCGTCCAGCTTGTAGGGGCCGACGCGGGTGCGGCGCAGCGCCGTGAGATGGCCGCCGACGCCCAGGTCGGCGCCGAGGTCACGGGCCAGGGCACGGATGTACGTACCGGAGGAGCAGACCACCGACACGACCAGGTCGAGGACGGCGGTGCCGTCGTCGGCGACGGCGTCCCGGATGTCGTACACCGAGAAGGACGAGACGGTGACCGGCCGCGCCGGGATCTCGAAGTCCTCGCCGTCCCGCGCCCGCTTGTAGGAACGCACGCCGTTGATCTTGATGGCGCTGACCTTGGACGGCACCTGCATGATGTCGCCGGTCAGCTTGGCGATCCCGGCGTCGATGCCGTCACGGGTGACCTTCGAGGCGTCGACCGACCCCGTGATCTCGCCCTCGGCGTCGTCGGTGACCGTGGTCTGGCCCAGGCGGATGGTGCCGAGGTACTCCTTCTCGGTCAGGGCCAGATGACCGAGGAGCTTGGTCGCCTTCTCGACGCCGAGGACGAGGACGCCCGTCGCCATGGGGTCGAGGGTGCCGGCGTGCCCGACGCGGCGGGTGCGCGCGATGCCGCGCATCTTGGCGACCACGTCGTGCGAAGTGAAGCCCGACGGCTTGTCGACGATGACAAGGCCGTCGGGCGTGGTGTGCTTCTGCGTCATTCCGCGGTGTCGCCGTCCGTCTCGGCAGTGCTGTCCGACTCGCCGTCGGAACCCGGCTTGCGGTACGGGTCGGCCTCACCGGCGTACTTCGCGCCCGCGGACGCCTCGCGCACCTTCTCGTCGGACTGGCGCGCCTTGTCGAGGAGGTCATCGATGGTGCGTGCGGTGTCCGGCAGGGCGTCGGCGACGAAGGCGAGGGTCGGCGTGAACTTCACGCCCGCGGCCGCCCCGACGGCCGAGCGGAGCACGCCCTTGGCGCTCTCCAGTCCGGCGGCCGCGGCCGCCCGCTCCTCGTCGTCCCCGTACACCGTGTAGAAGACGGTCGCCTCCCGCAGGTCACCCGTGACGCGGGTGTCCGTGATGGTGACATGCGAGCCGAGCCGCGGGTCCTTGATCCCGCGCTGCAGCTTCTGGGCCACCACCTCTCGGATGAGGTCCGCCAGCCTTTTAGCCCGCGCGTTGTCGGCCACTGGTCCGTCTCCCGTTCTTTCTTCTTCTACGTTCTTGGCTGTGGGTCGTCAGTCGTCGTGGTCACCGTGGAAGCGCCGCCGTACCGACAGCAGTTCCACTTCGGGACGCCCGGCGACCAGCCGTTCGCACCGGTCCAGTACGTCGGTGAGGTGCGCCGCGTCACCGGACACCGCGGCGATGCCGATCTCGGCCCGCCGGTAGAGGTCCAGGTTGTCCACCTCGGCCGCGCTCACCGCGTACTTGCGCTGGAGCTCGGCGACGATCGGGCGGACGACGGAGCGCTTCTCCTTCAGCGACCGTACGTCGCCGAGGAGCAGGTCGAAGGACAGCGTCCCCACGTACATGTATGTAACCGGTTCACCCGCCGGTACGGGATCGATGGTCCTGCCGGCCGTGTGGCCAGGGACATCAGAACCGTACAACGAAGGGGCCGGGCCGATCGACGGATATTACGCTCCGCAGACCGTGGAGCCCGGCAGTGCGCACACCGGTCGGGCACTCTCCGCAAACGGCGCGCTGGCCGACGGAACCGAAGTCCCGTCGGCCAGCACAAACCGTCGGCTGTTACGCCCGCGGCTTCTCGCGCATCTCGTACGTCGCGATGACGTCGTCGACCTTGATGTCGTTGAAGTTTCCGAGGTTGATACCACCCTCGTAGCCTTCGCGGATCTCGGTGACGTCGTCCTTGAAGCGACGCAGACCCTCGATGTTGAGGTTCTCCGCGATGACCTTGCCATCGCGGACGAGGCGCGCCTTGGTGTTGCGCTTGACCTCGCCGGAGCGGATGAGAACACCCGCGATGTTGCCCAGCTTGGACGACTTGAAGACCTCGCGGATCTCCGCCGTACCGAGCTCGACCTCTTCGTACTCCGGCTTGAGCATGCCCTTGAGGGCCGCCTCGATCTCCTCGATCGCCTGGTAGATGACCGAGTAGTAGCGGACGTCCACGCCCTCGCGCTCGGCCATCTGCGCGGCACGACCGGCCGCACGGACGTTGAAGCCGATCACGATGGCGTCCGAGCCCATCGCCAGGTCGATGTCGGACTCCGTGACCGCACCGACGCCGCGGTGCAGGACGCGGATGTCGACCTCTTCGCCGACGTCCAGCTGGAGCAGGGAGGACTCGAGTGCCTCGACGGAACCAGAAGCGTCGCCCTTGATGATCAGGTTCAGCTGCTGGACCTCGCCGGCCTTCAGCACCTTGTCCAGGTCCTCCAGCGACACGCGGCGCGTGCGCTTCGCGAAGGCCGCGTTGCGCTCGCGAGCGGCACGCTTCTCCGCGATCTGGCGGGCCGTACGGTCCTCCTCGACCACGAGGAAGTTGTCGCCCGCACCCGGGACGTTGGTGAGGCCCAGGACCTGCACCGGCGTCGACGGGCCGGCCTCGGCGACGTTGTTGCCGTTGTCGTCGAGCATGGCGCGCACGCGACCGTAGGCGTCGCCCACGACCATCGTGTCGCCGACCCGCAGCGTGCCTCGCTGGACGAGGACCGTCGCCACGGCACCGCGGCCGCGGTCGAGACGGGACTCGATCGAGATGCCCTGCGCGTCCTGGACCGGGTTGGCCCGCAGGTCGAGCGAGGCGTCGGCCGTGAGGACCACGGCCTCCAGCAGGGAGTCGATGTGCAGACCCTGCTTGGCGGAGATGTCGACGAACATCGTGTCGCCGCCGTACTCCTCGGCCACCAGGCCGTACTCGGTCAGCTGACCGCGCACCTTGGTCGGGTCGGCACCCTCGACGTCGATCTTGTTGACCGCGACGACGATCGGGACGTCGGCCGCCTTGGCGTGGTTGAGCGCCTCGACCGTCTGCGGCATGACGCCGTCGTTGGCCGCGACGACCAGGATCGCGATGTCGGTCGACTTCGCACCACGGGCACGCATGGCGGTGAACGCCTCGTGACCCGGGGTGTCGATGAAGGTGATCTTGCGCTCTTCTTCGTTGACCTCGGTCGATACCTGGTAGGCACCGATGTGCTGGGTGATGCCGCCGGCCTCGCCCGCGATGACGTTCGTCTTGCGGATGGCGTCGAGCAGTCGGGTCTTACCGTGGTCGACGTGACCCATGACGGTGACGACCGGCGGACGGACCACCAGGTCTTCCTCGTCGCCCTCGTCCTCGCCGAACTCGATGTCGAAGGACTCGAGCAGCTCGCGGTCCTCCTCCTCGGGGCTGACGATCTGAACCGTGTAGTTCATCTCGCCGGCGAGGAGCTGCAGCGTCTCGTCGGAGACGGACTGCGTGGCCGTGACCATCTCGCCGAGGTTCATCATGACCGCGACGAGCGACGCCGGGTTGGCGTTGATCTTCTCCGCGAAGTCGGTGAGCGACGCACCGCGCGACAGGCGAATGGACTCGCCGTTGCCGCGAGGCAGCATCACGCCGCCGACCGACGGGGCCTGCATGGCCTCGTACTCCTGGCGCCTCTGCCGCTTCGACTTGCGGCCACGACGCGCGGGACCACCGGGACGACCGAAGGCACCCTGCGTGCCACCACGGCCACCGGGACCGCCGGGACGACCGCCGAAGCCGGGACGGCCACCGCCGCCACCGCCGGGACCACCCGGACGACCGGCGAAGCCGCCGCCGCCACCGCCACCGGGACCGCCGGGACGACCGGCGAAGCCGCCGCCACCGCCGCCACCGGGACGACCGGCGAAGCCGCCGCCGCCCGGACGACCGCCGCCACCGCCACCGGGGCGACCGCCGCCACCGGGACCACGGCCACCGGGGCCACCGCCGCCGGGACGCGGGCCGGCAGCCGGACGCTGCGGCATCATGCCGGGGTTCGGACGCGGGCCGCCGGGACCGCCGCCGGGACGGGGACCGCCCTGCGGACGAGGCATACCGCCCGGGGTGGGACGCGCACCGCCCGGAGCCTGCGGACGGGGACCGCCGCCGGCGCCCTGGGGACGGGGACCACCCTGACCCTGCGGACGCGGAGCGCCGCCGGGAGCACCGGCGCCACCCGGGCCGCCGGGACGCGGGGCGCCGCCCGGACGGGGCGCCTGCGGGCGCGCCATGCCGGTGGAGCCACCAGAGGTGAACGGGTTGTTGCCCGGACGGGGACCGGCCGGACGGGCACCGGGACGCGGGGCGCCGCCACCCGGACGCGGAGCGCCGGGACGGTCGCCGCGGTCACCACGGCCCTGGCCGCCCTGACCACCCGGACGCGGAGCGCCGGGACGCGGCGCCTGGCCGGCCGGACGCGGGGCGCCCGGACGCGGGCCGGAGCCCTGGCCCTGAGAGGCGGCCGGGGCGGCGGGAGCCGACGGGGGTGCCGTGAACTCGGGCGTGGTCGGAGCCGGGGACGCCGGGGCGGGCCGCGGCGCGGGCTTCGGGCCCGGAGTGGGACGGGGGCCGGGAGCGGCCGGCGCGGCGGGAGCCGCGGGCTTCTCGGCGGCGGCCGGCTTGGGGGCTGGCGGGCGCGGGGCGGCCGGACGGGCAGCCTGCGCCGGAGAGGGGGCCGCCGGCTTCGCCGGGGCAGCCTTGCGGGCGGGGGCGGGCTTGCCGCCTCCGTTGCCCTGCTGGAGGGCGTCCGTCAACTTACGGACGACGGGCGCTTCGATAGTCGAAGACGCCGAACGGACGAATTCACCGAGTTCCTGGAGCTTGGCCATGACGACCTTGCTCTCAACCCCGAACTCCTTGGCGAGTTCGTATACCCGGACCTTAGCCACTTCGCTCCTTTTAGGTCCGGGTTGCGTCCGGACCGTCGCTACTTCATGGGCGTACTCATCGCGTGCTCATCGAGTGCTCATCGCAATCTCGACCTACTTCCAACTCGCGGGGTACCAGGGCCGCGCGGGGTTCCGCACGACGCTTCTTACGGTGTTGCCTGCTCAGCAACTGTTGTCTGCTCGACGTACTGGCGCAACGCCTTAATGTCGAGCGCTCCCGGGGCGCGCAAAGCCCGCGTGAACGCCCGGCGGCGTACCGCCTGGTCGAGACAGACCAGTGCGGGGTGTACGTACGCACCCCGGCCGGGCAGCGTACCGCGAGGATCAGGGACGCATTCGTCCTTGATCGCCACGATGCGCAGCAGATCAGCCTTGGCCGCTCGCTCCCGGCACCCCACACAGGTGCGTTCAGGGCATGCGCGGACGCGTGTCCGGCCAGACACTCTTAAGTCTACCTCCCCGTAGCGGCCTCACCCCTTTGGGGCAGGACTCGAACAGTTGCCGCGCAGTAACGTGACGTAATCTGAGCGACCTGCGGCCGGGATCTATTCCCCGGCCTGCTCGGTGTCCGGGCGGATGTCGATCCGCCAGCCGGTGAGCCGGGCCGCGAGTCGGGCGTTCTGCCCTTCCTTCCCGATCGCCAGCGACAGCTGGTAGTCGGGCACGGTCACGCGCGCCGAGCGGGCCGCCATGTCCACGACCTCCACCTTGGAGACCCGGGCCGGCGACAAGGCGTTCGCCACCATCTCGGCCGGGTCGTCCGACCAGTCGACGATGTCGATCTTCTCGCCGTTCAGCTCGCCCATGACATTGCGCACACGACCGCCCATGGGGCCGATACAGGCGCCCTTGGCGTTCAGGCCGCTGCGGGTGGACCGGACGGCGATCTTGGTGCGGTGACCTGCCTCACGGGCGATGGCGGCGATCTCGACGGAGCCGTCGGCGATCTCCGGCACCTCCAGCGCGAAGAGCTTCTTCACCAGATTGGGGTGCGTGCGCGACAGGGTGACGGACGGGCCACGGACGCCCTTCGCCACTCGCACGACGTACGACCGGATCCGCATCCCGTGCGGGTAGGTCTCGCCCGGGACCTGCTCCTGCACCGGGAGGATGGCCTCCAGCTTGCCGATGTCCACGAGCACGTTCTTCGGGTCGCGGCCCTGCTGGACCACGCCGGTGACGATGTCGCCCTCACGCCCCGCGTACTCGCCGAGCGTCGCGTCGTCCTCGGCGTCGCGCAGCCGCTGCAGGATGACCTGCTTGGCGGTGGTGGCGGCGATACGGCCGAAGCCGGACGGGGTGTCGTCGAACTCGCGGGCCTCCTGGCCCTCCTCGAGGTCCTCGGGATCCTCCTTCGCCCACACGGTCACATGGCCGGTCTCCCGGTTCAGCTCCACGCGCGCGTGGCGGCGGCTTCCCTCGGTGCGGTGGTAGGCGATGAGGAGGGCCGACTCGATCGCCTCGACCAGCAGGGGGAAGGAGATCTCCTTCTCCCGTACCAAGCCCCGCAGGGCACTCATGTCGATGTCCACGGCTACGCCTCCTCTTCCTTCTCGTTCTTGCTGTCCTTGCGGTTGAACTCGACCTGCACGCGCGCCTTGTCGATCTCCGGGAAGCCGACTCTGCGGGAGGTGGCCTTGCGGCCCTTCACTCCGGGCACTTCGAGGTCGAGGCCTTCGTCGTCGACCTTCAGAATCCTGGCCACCAGCTCGCCGCCCTCGGCCAGTTGGAACTTCACCAGCCGGTCGACGGCACGTACGTAGTGCCGGTGTTCCGTGAGGAGGCGCTCCGCGCCCGGGGTGCCGACCTCGAGGGTGTACTCGCCCTCGCCCATCGCGTCCGTCTCGTCGAGCTTCGCCGAGAGCGCACGGCTCACATCGGCGATCTGGTCCAGGTCCGCCCCGGCGTCGGAGTCGACGACGACGCGCAGCACTCGCTTGCGTCCGACCGAGTCCACCGCGATCTCTTCGAGATCCAGGCCCTGGGAGGTGACGAGCGGTTCGAGCAGTTCTCGCAGCCTCTCGCTCTGGGTGGTGCTCATCCGGGTGACTCCTCGGCCGCGTGTGCTGTTGTGGGATGGGTCGCGTGTCTGGTCAAAGGGTATCCGGTCGCGAGGGCTGTTGCCGTCCACCTGGGCGCGGGCGGTGCCGATGAGTGGTGCCGTCCGGTTGCGCGGGTACGGTGATCACGGGCCTGCGGCCCGCCGATTTCGTAGCTGCCTTCGTAGCCGCCTTCGTGGCTGCTTCGTACGAGTTCCCCGAGGACGACTGCCGTGCCGTACCCCTCGCCGCCGCGCTCCCCCTCGGGGCCGCGCAGAAGAACGTTGCTCGCCTCTGCCGCCGGGGCCGCCCTGCTGGTCGGCTGCTCCTCCGGGTCCGAGGACTCGGACGGCGGCACGAGCGGCAGTCCGTCGGTCGCCGAGCGGGCACGCGCGCGTGCGGCCCAGGACAGCGCGGGGCTGGTCGAGCGGTACGACGCGGTGCTGGCCGCCCATCCGGCGCTGGCCGAGCTGGTGGGGCCGTTGCGGGCGGAGGCCGTACGGCATGTGGAGGCGTTCGGAGGCGGCCTGAAGGCCTCGGACAGTGCGTCACCTTCCGCGTCGCCGTCACCTTCCGCGTCGCCGTCGTCGTCCGGTTCGCCGTCACCTTCCGCGTCGCCGTCGGCCGCCGTGCCCCTGGACGAGAAGGACGCCCTCGCCGACCTCGCCGCCACCGAGCGGGCGCTCGCGGACCGGCGGGCCAAGGCGCTGCTGGACGTGCCGGGC
Organism: Streptomyces sp. T12; assembly: GCF_028736035.1. Taxonomy (NCBI): domain Bacteria; kingdom Bacillati; phylum Actinomycetota; class Actinomycetes; order Kitasatosporales; family Streptomycetaceae; genus Streptomyces; species Streptomyces sp. T12. The sequence continues at coordinate 7,816,479 of NZ_CP117866.1, read as the reverse complement.
GAGTTGGCGCGGCTGCTGGCCTCGGTGGCCGCGGCCGGGGCCGCGCACGCGTATCTGCTGACGGAGGGGGCCAAGTGAGCAAGACGAAGAAGAAGCAGCAGCTGACGGCGCTGCAGGCGGCGCTCGCCGCCGAGCACGCGGCGGTGTACGGGTACGGCGTCGTCGGCGGCCGGATCCGCGAGGGACGGCGCTCCGAGGCACGCGCGGCGTACGACGCGCACCGGGCGCGGCGGGACGCGCTGGCGCGCGAGGTGCGCGACCTGGGCGCCGAGCCGGCCGCCGCGAGCGCCGCGTACGCGCTGCCGTTCCCGGTGCAGGACTCGGCCACGGCTGTCCGGCTCGCCGCCGAACTCGAGGACCGGGTGGCCGCGGTGTACTCCGACCTGGTGCGGGCAACAGAGGGTGAGTTGCGGGGCACGGCCGCCGAGGCGCTGCGGGAGGCTGCGGTGCGTGCGGTGCGCTGGCGGGGCGAGAGCGTAGCCTTCCCTGGGCTCGCCGAGCGGGCGGCCGCCGCGTCGGCATCGGCGGCGCCCACGGCGTGACCAAGGCCGGGGTACACGTAGTACGGGATACGGGAAGGGAACAACTCGCGCATGGCTTTCGAACCGCCGCAGCGTCTGGTCAGGGCGCTCGGTGAGACGGCACCGGACGGTGACGACTGGTTGGAGAAGCTGCCGGAGGCGGCCCACCAGGCCGTCGCGCTACGCGAGTTGACCGTTGAGCGGGTGCAGATGCCGGGCGGCCGCAGCAGCCTGGTGGTCCTGGTGCGGCGCCCTGATGGGACCCCCGCCGTACTGAAGCTCGCCCCGCCCCGGGCCCGCCCGGAGAGCGAGCGGGCGGCGCTGGCGCACTGGGGCGGTCTGGGCGCCGTGCAGCTGCTGGAGCCCTTCACGACCGAGGGTGTGCTGCTGTTGGAGCGGCTGCGTCCGGATCTGTCGGTGCGGTCGTTGCCGGAGGCGAAGGCGCTGCTGGAGGCGGCGGGGACGTTGCGGCGGCTGTGGGTGGAGCCCCCGGCCGAGCACCCCTTCGAGACGGTGGCCGAGCGGACCGGGCGGCAGGCCGAGGCGATGCGGATGACCGCGTCGGCGCAAGCCGAGGTGGCGGCGCTGGTCGATGCCGCGCTCGCGGCCCGCGAGGAGCTGTTGGCCGCGCCGCCTGAGCGGCGGTTGCTGCACGGGACGTTTCGGCAGAGCAAGGTGCTGGCCGGGGAGCGGATGCCGTGGCTGGCGGTGGGGCCGGACCCGGTGGTGGGTGAGTGCGCGTTCGATCTGGCTCGGCTGGTGCGGGATCGGGTGGAGGATCTGATTGCCTCGCCTTCGGGGGCGGCGACCACGCGGCGGCGGGTGAAGCGGCTTGCGGAGTCGTTGGAGGTGGATCAGGAGCGGTTGCGGGGGTGGACGTTGTTCCGGGCCGTGGAGTCAGGGGTTCGGGCGCTTCGGGTGGGGCGGCCCAAGGATGCGGAGCTGTTGCTGGAATTCGCCGGGTGGCTTTAGCGGTCCCTTAGGGAACTTCCCCCGCCGTCAGTTTCAGGGCCAGCACGGGACAGTCCGCCGCTGCTCTGCGGGCTCGTCCGACCGTGCGGGCGGGGACCGGGGTGCTGTCCACCAGGGGGTAGCCCCACTCGTCCAGCGTGATGTGGTCGGGGAGCAACTCGGAGCAGCAGGGGCGTGCGGTCGGTCGCGGTGCAGAAGCCGCTTGCGTGGGCGTCGAGTTCGTCGCTGAAGGTGGTCAGGGCGCTGCGGACCAGGCGGACCGTGCCGTCGGGGTGGTGGCAGGCGCCGCGGCCCTCGACCAAGCCGGCCCAGCGGGCTACGTCGGCGCGGGTGCTGCCCTGGGGGCCGGGGGCGGCCAGGGTGGCGAAGGCGGCGGCGATGCGCGGTAGGCCGTTGAGGCAGGGGCCGCACTGGCCGGCCGACTGGAGGGCCAGGTAGCGCAGGACGCGGGCGGTTTCGGCGAGGCCGCAGCGGTCGGCGGGGAGGGCGGCGAGGACTCCCACGCCCAAGTAGGCCGAGTCCAGGGTGAGTTGGGGTGCCTCGGCGGCCGGGACCCAGGTGCCGTGGTAGCCGCCCAGCAGGACGGCCGACATGCCGTCGAGGGGAAGCAGACGGTGCAGCGGCAGGCCGAACGGGGCCTCCACGACCCGGGGTTCGCATCCCGGCACATGCACCGTGCACAGCACGCTGCCCGGCTGGGCCGGGGTGCCGGCGGAGCGGAACCAGTCGGCGCCGTAGCGGGCGATCAGGGCGAGGTGGGAGAGGTGGGAGAGGGTCTCGACGTTCTGGACCAGGGTCGGGGCCCGGTGGACGCCGCGTTCACGGACCGGTGGGCTCTGGTACGTGGGCAGGGCGGCGCCTGCCGAGACGTACCGGGCGAGGGCCGAGGACTCGCCGGACAGGAACCGTTCGGGGAGCCGTACGACCCGGACGGGCACCGGGTCGCCGTGCCGCTGGGCCAGGGCCGGTTCCAGGTAGGACGCACCGTCCCCAACGGCCAGGTGGGCCTCCCCCGCGCCGACCGCGACGGCGGCCAGCTGCAGGCCGTCCAGGACGAGATGGGGTGACTGGCGCAGCAGGGTCCTGTCCTTGCGGCTCGCGGGTTCGCCCTCGGCGCCATTGGCCACGACGACCGGCGTGCGGCCCGTGCGCCGGCCCGCCTCGGCCACCGACAGCAGCTTGCGGTACACCGGGAACGCCGCTCCCCCGCGGCCGGTGAGGCCGGACTCGGCGACTGCGCGAAGGAGGCCGTCGGGGTCGCCGCGCGGCCTCCGCTGTGCAGGCCCACGGTGGCGTACGGCCCTTGGGTGGGCGTCTCGTCGACCGGACCCGTGACGTCCTGGACGCGGATCTGCCAGCCGCCCGCCGGGGGTTCGCCCGCGACGGCCGTGTCGCCGCCCAGGCTCACGAGCACCCCGCAGCCGGCCGCTTCGGCGAGCATCGCGGCCGCCTTGTCGGCCGCCCAGGCCTTGGCGGTGGCGCCCAGGTCCAGGCGGACGCCGGCCGGGACGGCGACCGTGCCCGTCTCCCGGTCCAGCCGCACCTGACGCCGGCCGGGAGCCCGCCGCACCGTCAGCCGTACCGGCCGGTCGTCCTCGCGGACCAGGGTGAAGTCGCGGTCGTAGCCGAGCGCTGCCATCGCCGAGCCGACCGTCGGGTCGACGGCGCCGTCCGTCGCCTCGGCCGCGCGCAGGGCGACCGCCAGGGCCTCGGCAAGCAGGGGGGGCTGACCCGGACCGGGCGGCCCGCCGCGGCGTCGAGGGCGGCGAGTTCCGAGTCCGTGCGGAAGCGGCTGCAGGCGGCGTCGACCTCGGCCAGGTGCCGGGCCAGGAGCAGGTTGCAGGAGTCCAGCAGTGCCGGGTCGGTGACGACGAGCCGGACGCTCGTGCCGAGGGCACGCCAGTCTGCGGCGGCGGTCGTGCGGGGGGGGGGGGGGTGCGCGGGGCTGTGCGCATCACGACGCCCCCGAGGTGGAGTCGGCGGAGCCGGAGCCGGTGCCGGTGCCGGAGGACGTGAGGCTGTCCGACGATGACTGCAGCGAGGAGTCGCTGCTCGAACCGTCCGAACCGCTCGACGAGGTGCTGTCGGAGGCCGAGTTGCCCGAGGAGGTGGAGCTGCTCGTCCCCGTGCTGCCGCTCGCCGCCGTGCCCGCGTCCGCCTGCATCGTGCCGATCAGGGCGAACACCCCGGCAGCCGCCGCGAGCGTGATCGCCGCCGTGGCCGCCGCCGTGCGTCGTGCTCCTCTGCGGACCGCTGCCGCGGCCCCCCGTTCCCTGGTACGCAAGACCGTTCCCCTCCGTAGTGACGCTCTGTCACGTCCTACGGTCGGGGAACGGTCTGAGAGAAACCTGTGAGGCGTCTTTGGCCCCGCGGAGACCTTTCTGAAGGGTTCCTTTACGCGGTCAGCCGGGCGATCGCCTCGTCCACCGTCAGCTCCTCGCGCTCACCGGTCCTGCGGTCCTTGAGCTCGACGACGCCCTCGGCCGCGCGCCGCCCGGCCACCAGGATCTGCGGTACGCCGATCAGCTCCGAGTCGGTGAACTTCACGCCCGGCGAGACACCCGCCCGGTCGTCGCACAGGACGCGCAGGCCGGCCGCGGACAGCTTCTCGGAGACGTCGAGGGCGAGTTCGGTCTGCAGGGCCTTGCCCGCGGCGACCACGTGGACGTCGGCCGGGGCGACCTCGGCCGGCCAGCACAGGCCCTTGTCGTCGGCGGTCTGCTCGGCGAGGGCCGCGACCGCGCGGGAGACGCCGACGCCGTAGGAGCCCATGGTCACGCGGACCGGCTTGCCGTTCTGGCCGAGGACGTCGAGCTTGAGGGCGTCGGCGTACTTGCGGCCCAGCTGGAAGATGTGGCCGATCTCGATGGCGCGGTCCAGCTTGAGGCCGGTGCCGCACTTCGGGCAGGGGTCGCCCTCCTGGACGACCACGACGTCGACGTACTCGCCGACCTCGAAGTCACGGCCGGCGACGACGTTCTTGGCGTGCGTGGCGTCCTTGTTGGCGCCGGTGATCCAGGAGGTGCCGGGGGCCACGCGCGGGTCGGCGATGTACTTGACCTTCTCGCCCAGGCCCTGCGGGCCGACGTAGCCGCGGACCAGGTCGGGGCGGCCCGCGAAGTCCGCCTCGGTGACCATCTCGACGACGGCCGGGGCGAAGTGGGCCTCGACCTTGCCCATGTCGACCTCGCGGTCGCCGGGGACGCCGACCGCCACGATCTCGCCGTCGACCTTCACCAGGAGGTTCTTGAGGGTGGCGGAGGCGGGGACGCCGAGGTGGGCGGCGAGGGTCTCGATGGTCGGGGTGTCCGGGGTGGGGATCTCCTCGAGCGCGGCCACGCCGTCGGCGTCCACCGGCTTCAGCTCGTACGAGATCGCCTCGGTGTTCGCCGCGAAGTCACAGTTGGGGCAGTCCGCGAAGGTGTCCTCGCCGGCGCCGGCCGGGGCGAGGAACTCCTCCGACTTGGAGCCGCCCATCGCGCCGGCGGTGGCGGCGCAGATGCGGTAGTCGAGGCCGAGGCGCGCGAAGATCTTCTGGTACGCCTCGCGGTGCAGGGCGTAGGACTTCGCGAGGCCCTCGTCCTCGGTGTCGAAGGAGTAGGAGTCCTTCATCAGGAACTCGCGGCCGCGCAGGATGCCGGCCCGCGGGCGGGCCTCGTCACGGTACTTGTGCTGGATCTGGTAGAGGATGACCGGCAGGTCCTTGTAGGAGGACGCCTGGTCCTTCACCAGCAGGGTGAAGATCTCCTCGTGGGTGGGGCCGAGCAGGTAGTCGCCGCCCTTGCGGTCCTTGAGCCGGAAGAGCTCCTGGCCGTACTCGTCCCAGCGGCTGGTCGCGTCGTACGGCTCACGCGGCAGCAGCGCGGGGAGCAGCACTTCCTGGGCGCCGATCGCGTCCATCTCCTCGCGGACGATGCGCTCCACGTTGGCGAGGACCCGCTTGCCGAGGGGCAGCCAGGACCAGATGCCGGCCGCCGTGCGGCGGACGTAGCCGGCCCGGACGAGCAGCTTGTGGCTGAGGACCTCGGCGTCCGCCGGGTCGTCGCGCAGCGTCTTCGCCATCAACTGGGACATGCGCTGGACCGGTGCGTTCGCCATCGTTCTCGTACTCCTGCTGGATGGGGGTCCCCCGCTCGAGCGCGGCCGAGTGTGGAGGAGGTTTATGGCAGGAGGTTAGCCGGGCGGTACGGGACGGTGGAAATCGGTTAACGGCGGCGGAGCGGGAGAGGGGCGCCCATCACGGCGTACGGCTTGGGGGCGCTGGGGAAGAGGACCTGGCGGGCGAGGTCCTGGTAGCCGAGGGAGCGGTAGAGGCCGCGGGCCGGGCTTTCGACGTCGATCGCCGACAGGATCGAGCGGGGTTCGGTGGCGTCGTCCGTGATCGTGGTGATCAGGGAGCGGCCCACGCCGCGGTTCTGGTAGCGGGGGTGGACGTGGAGTTCCGTGATGACGAAGGAGTTGTCGAGCCAGTCGTCGTAGCCCTGGGCCCGGAGGTACGGCTCCACGATGGTGGACCACCAGTGGTTGCGGTCGTTGGGCATGCCGTAGACGAATCCGACGAGGCGCTCCGCCGTGGTCGCGCCGAGGGCTCTTGCTCCCGGGTAGGTCATGTGACGCAGCACGATCTGGCGGCGTACGGCTACTTCGTCCGGGCCCAGGCCGAAGGCTACGGCTTGGACGGCCAGGGCCTCGTCCACACGGGCCGACAGATCCAGCGGGCCGATCACGATGTCGTCGGCGTGGCGGCGGTGGCCGTGACCGGGAAGGCGCATGTGGGGAGCCTACAGGTGGGTTCGCGCCGTGTTCCGGGTGCGGCTCGTCTGTGGTTGCGAGCGCCCACGCGGCGGGGCCGGATATCGAAACGGCCCCGCGCCTTGCGGAGTTGCCCGGCTGCCCCTCGAAAGGGAAGCGCCCTTTAGAACAGGACGCTCATGAACGCGCCGACCTCTTGGAAGCCGACCCTCTGATACGTCCTTCTCGCCGCCGTGTTGAAGTCGTTCACGTACAGGCTCACCACCGGGGCCACGTCCGCCAGGGCGTAGCGCAGGACCGCCGCCATCCCGGGGGCTGCCAGGCCCTGGCCCCGGTACTCGGGGGCCACCCAGACGCCCTGGATCTGGCAGGCGCGGTCGGTGGCGGCGCCGATCTCGGCCTTGAAGACGACCTTGCCGTGGTGGTCGAGGCGGGCGAAGGAGCGGCCGGAGCCGACGAGTTCCGCGACCCGGGCCTGGTAGAGCAGGCCGCCGTCGCCAGCCAGCGGTGAGACACCGACCTCCTCGGTGAACATCGCCACGCACGCCGGCATGATCGTCTCCATCTCGTCCTTGCGGATGCGGCGGACGTACGGATCCGGGGTGATGTCGGTCGGCATGCGGTCGGTGACCATGAGGGGCTGGTGGCCGCGGACGTCGCGGGCCGGGCCCCAGCTGGGCTCCAGCAGGCGCCACAGCTGGGCGGTCGATTCGGCGGGGCCGACGATGGAGGAGCAGCGGCGGCCCGCGCGGCGGGCGCGGTCGGCGAAGGCCCGGACGGCTCGCGGGGTGGCGCAGATCGGGACGAGGTTGGCGCCCGCGTAGCACAGGGACGTCAGCATGCCGCCCTCGTACCAGCCCCACATCTCGCCGCCGAGGCGCCACGGGTCGAGGCCGGCGATCTGGACGCGGGACGTCACGAAGGCGTTCGCGACCGGCTCGCGGTCGAGGACGGCGAGCGCGGCGTCCAGGTCGCTCGGTTCGAGCACCCGTGAGGTGGTCTGGGTCAACACGTACGGGGCCTCACGCTGGGGTTCTGCTGATCCCCGCACTGTACCTGCGGAAGCTTTGCCGTGCCGCCCTGTGGAAGTCGCCGCACGTTTGCACTGACCGTAGGCCGACGCACCGCCCCTGGGGGCCTGCGCCCCCCCAGACCCCCGCTTCGGCCCAGAACGGGCCTCGTCCTCGACCGCCGGACGGGCTGGATGATGCGGGCCGGCGCCAAGAGGGACCGAGGGGACGGACGCCGGGCGGGACTGGTGCTCCTGGCGGCGTCCAGGAAGCGTCCGGTCAGCCCGCCACCGAAATCGACGGCTCGCCGCTTGCCACGCCGTCCGCCTCCATCTGTTCGGCCAGCTTCATGGCCTCCTCGATGAGGGTCTCGACGATCTTGGACTCGGGGACGGTCTTGATGACCTCGCCCTTGACGAAGATCTGGCCCTTGCCGTTGCCGGAGGCGACGCCGAGGTCGGCCTCGCGAGCCTCGCCGGGGCCGTTCACGACGCAGCCCATGACGGCCACCCGCAGCGGGACCTCCATGCCGGTCAGGCCCGCCGTGACCTCCTCGGCCAGCTTGTAGACGTCGACCTGGGCGCGGCCGCAGGACGGGCAGGAGACGATCTCCAGGCCGCGCTGCTTGAGGTTGAGGGACTCCAGGATCTGGAGGCCGACCTTCACTTCCTCGGCGGGGGGTGCGCTCAGGGAGACGCGGATCGTGTCGCCGATGCCCTGGGAGAGGAGGGCTCCGAACGCCACCGCGCTCTTGATCGTGCCCTGGAAGGCCGGGCCCGCCTCCGTCACACCGAGGTGGAGGGGGTAGTCGGACTGGGCCGCGAGCTGGCGGTACGCCTCGATCATCACGACCGGGTCGTTGTGCTTGACCGAGATCTTGATGTCCCGGAAGTCGTGCTCCTCGAAGAGGGACGCCTCCCAGAGCGCCGATTCGACCAGGGCCTCGGGCGTCGCCTTGCCGTACTTCTGCAGCAGGCGCCGGTCGAGCGAGCCGGCGTTGACGCCGATGCGGATCGGGGTGCCGTGGTCCTTGGCGGCCCGCGCGATCTCCTTGACCTTGTCGTCGAACTGCTTGATGTTGCCGGGGTTCACGCGGACCGCGGCGCAGCCCGCCTCGATCGCCGCGAAGACGTACTTCGGCTGGAAGTGGATGTCCGCGATCACCGGGATCTGGGACTTGCGGGCGATGGTCGAGAGGGCGTCGGCGTCGTCCTGCGTCGGGCAGGCCACGCGCACGATCTGGCAGCCGGAGGCCGTGAGCTCGGCGATCTGCTGGAGGGTGGCGCCGATGTCGGACGTACGGGTCGTCGTCATGGACTGGACCGAGACAGGGGCGTCGCCGCCCACCGCTACCGTCCCGACCTGGATCTGCCTGCTCTTCCGGCGCTCGGCGAGCTTGGTCGGAACGGACGGCATGCCGAGAGAAATCGCAGTCATCTGCTGTGCAACCCCAAGTCGTGGATCAAGGTCCGGTTCCCGTACGCAGCGGGCTCCAGGCTTCGAGATTACGGCACGGGGCCTCACCCCAGCACATCACGGCCCGTAAACCCACCCAATGGAAGGCGGCCCGGGACATACGATCCCGGGCCGCCGCGAACTCCGTATGACTAGGAGATTCTGACCGGGTTAACCACGTCCGCGACCAGCACCAGCAGCGTGAAGCAGATGAAGATCGAGGCGACCACGTACGCCACCGGCATCAGCTTCGCCACATCGAACGGACCCGGGTCCGGCCGGCGCAGCACCTTCGCCGTGTTGCGGCGCAGCGACTCCCACAGGGCGCCCGCGATATGGCCGCCGTCGAGCGGCAGCAGCGGGAGCATGTTGAACAGGAACAGGGAGAGGTTGAAGCCGGCCAGCAGGAAGACGAAGGTGGCCAGCTGCTGTGAGGCCGGGATGTCGAGGGTGGCGATCTCGCCGCTGACCCTTGCCGCGCCGACGATGCCCATCGGGGAGTCCGGCTCGCGCGGGCCGTCGCCGAAGGCCGCGTCCCACAGTGCGGGGATCTTGGAGGGCAGGGCGACGAGGGAGTCGACGGCGTCGCCGACCCGGTCGCCCATCCAGGTCACGGAGTCGCCGAAGTCCTGTTTGACCACGCCCGTGGCGGCGCTGAAGCCGAGGAAGCCCGCCTGGACGTACTTGCCCTCGACGTACGCCCCGCTGGCGTCCTTCCTCACGACCCAGTTGGTGGCGATCTTCGCGTGCAGGGTCAGTTGCTCACCCTTGCGGTCGACGACGATCGGGACGTCCTCGCCGGCACTGTCCCGGATGAGGTCGGAGAGGGTGTTCCAGTCCTCGGTCCGTACCCCGCCGAAGGAGACGATCTTGTCGCCGGCCTTCATGCCCGCGGCCGCGGCCGGGGACTTGTCGTCGGACGCCTTGCACTCCTCGCGCTTCTCCTTCTGGTCGATGACGCACGGGGAGACCGAGCTGACGGTGGTGGTCTGCTGCTGGATGCCGAAGGCCATCAGCACGGTGAGGAACAGGGCCACCGCGAGGACGAGGTTCATGAAGGGGCCCGCGAACATCACGATGACCCGCTTCCACGGCTTGCGCGTGTAGAAGAGGCGGGTCTCGTCACCCGGCTTGAGCTCCTCGAACGCGGCCGAGCGGGCGTCCTCGATCATGCCGCGCCAGGGTGAGGTCGAGCGGGCTTCGAGGCGGCCGTCGGGGCCCGGCGGGAACATACCGATCATGCGGATGTAGCCGCCGAACGGGATCGCCTTGACGCCGTACTCGGTGTCGCCCTTCCTCCGCGACCAGAGGGTCGGGCCGAAGCCGACCATGTACTGCGGCACGCGGATGCCGAACAGCTTGGCCGTGGACAGGTGGCCCAGCTCGTGCCAGGCGATCGAGAAGAGCAGCCCGACCGCGAACAGCACTATGCCGAGGATGAACATCAGGGTCGTCATGCACAGGCCTCCGCCGTGTGTGCCGCCAGTTCCTGTGCCCGCCTGCGGGCCCAGCTCTCCGCTTCGAGGACGTCCGCGACGGTGAGTGAAGTTCCCGCGGGCGGGGTGCCGTGTTCCGCCACCACCCGCGTCACGGTCTCCATGATCCCGTTGAACGGCAGCGCGCCGGCCCGGAAGGCCTCCACGCACTCCTCGTTGGCCGCATTGAACACCGCGGGTGCCGTGCCCGCGAGCTCGCCCACGTGGCGCGCCAGGTTGACCGACGGGAACGCGTCGTTGTCGAGCGGGAAGAACTCCCAGGTCGACGCCTTGCTCCAGTCGAACGTGGGCGCGGCGTCGGGGACGCGCTCCGGCCAGCCGAGGCCGATGGCGATCGGCCCGCGCATGTCGGGGGGCGTCGCCTGGGCGATCGTGGATCCGTCGGTGAACTCAACCATCGAGTGAACATACGACTGGGGATGCACGACCACCTCAATGCGGTCGAAGGAAATGTCGTAGAGCAGGTGCGCCTCGATGACCTCCAGGCCCTTGTTGACCAGGGTCGCGGAGTTGATCGTGATGACCGGGCCCATGGCCCAGGTGGGGTGGGCGAGGGCGTCCTCGACCGTCACGTTCGCCAGCTCGGCCTTCGTGCGGCCGCGGAAGGGGCCGCCGGACGCCGTGACGACGAGCTTGCGTACGTCCGCGCGCGTGCCGGACGCCAGCGCCTGGAACAGGGCGGCGTGCTCGGAGTCGACCGGGATGATCTGGCCGGGCTTGGCGAGCGCCTTGACCAGCGGCCCGCCGACGATGAGGGACTCCTTGTTGGCGAGCGCGAGGGTGCGGCCCGCCTCCAGGGCGGCGAGGGTGGGCGCGAGGCCGATGGAGCCGGTGATGCCGTTGAGGACGGTGTGGCAGTCGGAGGCGGCGACCTGCGTGGCCGCGTCCGGGCCGGCCAGGATCTCGGGGAGCGGCTCCCCCGTGCCGTACTGGGCCGCCAGAGCTTCCCGCAGGGCCGGTACGACGTCCTCGCGGGCGACCGCGACGGTCCGCGCCCTCAGCCGGTACGCCTGCTCGGCGAGGAGGGCGACCCGGCCGCCGTTGGCGGACAGGGCGGTGACCCGGAACCGGTCGGGGTTGCGCAGCACGAGGTCGATGGCCTGGGTGCCGATCGAGCCGGTGGAGCCGAGGATCACCACGTCCTTGGGGCCGTCGCCCGCCACCGGGTCGTAGACGAGGTGAGGGTCGGCGAGGGGGGCTGGACTGTCGCTCATCCCCCCATTGTGGCCGCAACGGCTGTCGGGAAGGACAGGGCGTCCCCCTCGGCGGGTAACAGGATGGTGAGGGGTCACTGCGGGCAGTGACCCCTCGGGGTGTCCGTCACCTGATCGGGCGGTGCACGTTCTCCCGCTCGCTCGGGCCCGGTGTCGCGTCGGCGATCCACGGGGCGCCGTCGTCCGACGGGTCGACGATGCCGCTCTCCAGCCACTCGTACGTGCCCGACATCACGCCCTTGACGACCTTGCGGTCGAGGTCGTCGGTGTTGGACCACAGACGGCCGAAGAGCTCCTCCACGCGCAGGCGGGCCTGGTGGCAGAAGGCGTCGGCGAGCTGGTAGGCCTCACGGCCGTGCTCGCCCTGGCCGCGCAGGTGCTCGGCGCGGACACAGGCCGCGCTCATGGCGAACAGCTCGGCGCCGATGTCGACGACGCGGCCCAGGAAGCCCTGCTTGGTCTCCATGCGGCCCTGCCAGCGGGACATGCCGTAAAAGGTGGAGCGGGCGAGCTTGCGGGACGTGCGTTCGACGTAGCGCAGATGTGTGGAGAGGTCGACGCTGTGTTTGAACTCGCCGTACGAGTACGGCAGTTGCCCCTGGCCGGCGACCAGCTTCGGCAGCCACTTGGCGTAGAAGACACCGGCGTTCGCGCCCGCCTTCGCCTTGTCCTGGAGGGACTTGTCGGGGTCGATGAGGTCACCGGCGACCGACAGGTGGGCGTCGACGGCCTCGCGGGCGATGAGGAGGTGCATGATCTCCGTCGAGCCCTCGAAGATGCGGTTGATGCGCAGGTCGCGCAGGACCTGCTCGGCGGGGACCGCGCGCTCGCCGCGGGCCCGCAGCGACTCGGCCGTCTCGAAGCCTCGGCCACCGCGGATCTGGACGAGCTCGTCGGCGATGAGCCAGCCCATCTCGGAGGCGTAGAGCTTGGCGAGGGCGCCTTCGATGCGGATGTCGTTGCGGTCCTCGTCGGCCATCTGCGAGGCGAGGTCGGTGACGGCCTCCAGGGCGAAGGTGGTGGCGGCGATGAAGGAGATCTTCGAGCCGACGGCCTCGTGGTGGGCGAGCGGCTTGCCCCACTGCTCGCGGGCCGCGGACCACTCGCGGGCGATCTTCAGGCACCACTTGCCGGCGGCGACGCAGGACGCGGGCAGGGACAGCCGTCCGGTGTTCAGCGTGGTGAGCGCGATCTTCAGGCCGGCGCCCTCGGGGCCGATGCGGTTGGCGGCGGGGACGCGGACCTGGTGGAAGCGGGTGACGCCGTTCTCGATGCCGCGCAGGCCCATGAAGGCGTTGCGGTTCTCGACGGTGATGCCGGGTGAGTTGGTCTCCACGACGAAGGCCGTGATGCCTCCCTTGTGGCCCTCGGACTTCGGCACCCGTGCCATGACGACGAGGAGGTCGGCGACCACGCCGTTGGTCGTCCACAGCTTGACCCCGTCGAGGACGTAGTCGTCGCCGTCCGGTACGGCGGAGGCGGCGAGGCGGGCCGGGTCGGAACCCACGTCGGGCTCGGTCAGCAGGAAGGCGCTGATGTCGGTGCGGGCGCAGCGCGGCAGGAACCGCTCCTTCTGCTCCGGGGTGCCGAACAACTTCAGCGGCTGCGGTACGCCGATCGACTGATGGGCGGAGAGCAGGACGCCGATCGCCGCGGACGCGGAGCCGGCCAGGGTGAGGGCCTTGTTGTAGTAGACCTGGCCGAGGCCGAGCCCGCCGTACTTGGTGTCGATCTTCATGCCGAAGGCGCCGAGTTCCTTGAGCCCGTCGATCACGTCGTCGGGGATGCGGGACTCGCGCTCGATGAGGGCGCCGTCGACCTTCGTCTCGACGAAGTCGCGCAGTTTGGCGAGGAACTCCTCGCCGCGCTGGGCGGCCTCGTCGGTGGGCATCGGGTGGGGGTGGATGAGGTCGAGGCGGAAGCGGCCGAGGAACAGTTCCTTGGCGAAGCTGGGCTTGCGCCATTCCTGCTGCCGGGCAGCCTCCGCCACCTGGCGGGCCTCACGCTCACTGACAGTGGGTTTGGCGGGTACTGCGGACATGAGGCTCACCTCGCCGCGAATCGGGATCTTGGGCCGTTTGGTTACCGACGGGTGCTACTCGATCGTATGTACCCGATTCCGGGCGACCCCACCACCCTGCGTGCAGCCGTTCAGCCGATGTTGACGGAATACGCCTTCGTGTCCAGGCGGCCCGTGCCCTTGAAGACCTCGGTGCCGGCCTCGATGCCGGAGACGTACTTGTCGTTGCCGAGCAGATTGCGCCGGACGAGTGCCTGGGTGAAGTCGTCCAGGTTGAGCGTGGCCTTGGTGGTGTTGGTGCGGCGGACGAACGAGTGGACCTTCCAGCCGATGTCGCCCTCGTAGATGTCCCACATCGCGCCGCCCAGGCTGACGCTGCCGTACTTGGTGCCCAGCGGGCCTGCGCCGCCCTGGCGGTTGAGCCAGACCATGATCTCGTCGGTGGGCTGGTCCTGCCAGTCCGCGGTGTTCTTGGTGTGCAGCCACAGGTCGTAGGCGACGTTCATGGTGCCGGGGTTGGAGCTGACCGAGAACTCCCAGCTCGTCCGCACCGGCTTGCGGTCGCCGACGCGGACAGGCAGGCCGGTGGTCGCCTTGTCGACCTTCCAGCCCCAGTGCCAGCCGAGGACGGCGGACGCGTACGACTTCACGTCGTAGTCCTTGCCGGTGCTGCTGTTGGCCAGGCTGTAGTCGGTGCCCCAGGAGATCGTCGAGCCCGACTGGGAGTTGTCCCAGACGCATTGGGTGCCGGTGTACTTGCCCTCGTTCCAGAGGTTGTTGTTCACGTAGTACTTGCCGAGCGTGATCGTGTCGAAGGCCGTGCACTTCTTGCCGGACTCGTCCGCCTGGGCGACGGTGACACCGGCGGCGGCCGCGAGGGCGATCGCGGCTGAGACGAGGGTCTTCGCCTTCTTGGACAGGCGGGGGCGGCGGTGTTGCATCGGGGGTCCTTCCGGGGGACGGTGCGGGTACGCCTTCTCAGTGGCCGCCGACCGCCGGGAGGTTGCCCCCACGGCGCCGACACCCTCGTATGAGAAAAGCTGTCGAAGCGCTTCGACAACCTATGGACACCCACGCGCGCCAGAGCTAGTGTCGAACCACCCTCACACCCGCCCCTGTACGTACCGCGCACTGTCGAAGCGCTTCACAAAGCTTGGAGAGCTGGATGGTCACCCTCGCCGAGGTCGCCCAGCACGCCGGAGTCTCGGCGAGCACGGTGAGCTATGTCCTCAGTGGCAAGCGGTCCATCTCCACGACCACCCGGCATCGGGTCGAGCAGAGCATCCGCGAACTCGGCTACCACCCGAACGCGGGCGCCCGCGCCCTGGCCAGCAGCAAGTCGAACATCATCGCGCTGATGATCCCGCTGCGCACCGACATGTACGTGCCGGTGATGATGGAGATCGCCATCGCGGTGGCCACCACGGCCCGGACGTACGGATACGACGTGCTGCTGCTGACCGGCGAGGAGGGCCCCGACGCCGTGCGCCGGGTCACCGGCAGCGGGCTGGCCGACGCGATGATCCTGATGGACGTCCAGCTGGACGACGAGCGGCTGCCGCTGCTGCGCGGCACCGACCAGCCGTCCGTGCTGATCGGTCTGCCGGCCGACACCTCCGGGCTGACCTGCGTGGACCTCGACTTCAAGGCGACCGGCGCGCTGTGTGTGGAGCATCTGGCGATGCTGGGGCACCGGGACATCGCTGTCATAGGCGAGGCCCCGGCCGTCTACGAGCGGCACACCGGTTTCGCCGAGCGCACGCTGGACGGACTCCGGCTGCGTTCCCAGGAGCTGGGGATGCGGCTGCTGCACCGGCCCTGTGAGGGCGGGTACGACGCGATGGCCGTCACCCTCGCCCGCATCCTCGACGAGCGCCCGAGCACCACCGGGTTCGTCGTGCAGAACGAATCGGCTGTCGAGCCACTGCTCGCCCTGCTGCGCCAGCAGGGCCGCGCCGTGCCCGAGGACGTGTCGGTGGTCGGCATCTGCCCCGACCAGGTCGCCACCCAGGCCTCGGTGCGGCTGACGTCCGTCTCCATCCCCGCGCAGGAGATGGGCCGGCATGCCGTGCAGCAGCTGGTCGCCAAGCTCGAGGGGCGCGGGAGCGACGAAGTCGTGCTGATCGCACCCGAGTTGACGGACCGGGCGAGCACGGGCCCGGCGCCGTCCGCCGCCCACTGACACCCTCTGCCAAGCCCACGCACCGTGCCCCTTGGGGGCACCCCCATGTCGTCCCCGCTGCCCTCTTCAGGAGCGCCCCCGTGAATCACTCAGGTTTGCCTCGCAATGTTCGCGCCGGTCATCCCGGCGGACCTGCGTCCGTGCCGGGGGTCCGGGGGTCGTCCCCCGGGAAGACACAGCAGTCTGCCGAAAACCAGCCCCAGCCGGGCACGGTCAGCCTCGCGCAGTCGTCCCCGACCGTCGGCACGTTCCGTGAGCGGGACGGTGCGCTGGAGTGGAGCGGCCGCCAGGAGACCCTGCGCGTCGAGCCGTGGGGGCCGGACGCGGTCCGGGTGCGTGCCCGGCTCGGCGGCCCGGTCCTCGACGGACTGCCGGGCGCGCTCCTGGAGTCCGCCCCGGCGACCGAGTCGACGGTCAAGATCGAGGACGGGCTGGGGGTGCTGACCGTCGGCGCGCTGACCGTCGAGGTCGACGCCGAGGGCCTGATCCGCTTCCTGCGCACCGAGGACGGCACGGAGGTGCTCGCCGAGGAGCGCGCCCACTTCTGGTGGCCGGGACCGCGCCTCTACACCGCCGTGGGCAACGGCTACCACCGCCTGGAGCAGCGCTTCGCCGCGTACGACGACGAGAAGCTGTACGGCCTCGGCCAGCACCAGCACGGCCGGTTCGACCAGAAGGGCCTGGTCCTGGACCTGGTCCAGCGCAACGCCGAGGTCGGCATCCCGGTCCTGTCCTCCAGCCGCGGCTACACCCTGCTGTGGAACAACCCGGCGATCGGGCGCGTGGAGCTCGCGCACAACGGCACCCGGTGGGTCGCCGACTCCGCCCGCCAGATCGACTACTGGATCACCGCGGGCCACCCGGCCGACGGTCAGCGCCGCTACAGCGCGGTGACGGGCCGTACGCCGATGCTGCCCGAGTGGGCGGCGGGCTTCTGGCAGTGCAAGCTGCGCTATCGCACGCAGGACGAACTCCTCTCCGTCGCGCGGGAGTACAAGCGGCGCGGCCTGCCCATCGACGTCATCGTCTGCGACTTCTTCCACTGGACCCACCTGGGTGAGTGGAAGTTCGACCCCAAGGAGTGGCCGGACCCGGCGGCGATGGTGCGCGAGCTGGACGAGCTCGGCATCAAGCTGGTGGTCAGCGTCTGGCCCTCGGTCTCCCCCCTCTCCGAGAACCACCCGGTCATGGAGCAGCGCGGCTACTTCATCGGCACCCAGTACGGCCCGATGGCACACGCCGACTGGCCCGACAAGGAGGTGGCGTCGACGGTCCAGGTGGCCTTCTACGACGCCACCAACCCCGACGCGCGCGCGTTCGTGTGGTCCAAGGTCAAGCAGAACTACCTCGACCAGTACGGCATCACGGCCTTCTGGCTGGACGCCTGCGAGCCGGAGCTGAAGCCGGGCTTCCAGGAGAACCTGCGCTACTGGACGGGTCCGGGCCTGGAGGTCGGCAACATCTACCCGGCCGAGAACGCCCGCACCTTCTACGAGGGCCTGCGCGCGAGCGGCGAGGAGGAGATCGTCACCCTCAACCGCTCGGCCTGGGCGGGCAGCCAGCGCTACGGCGCCGCCCTGTGGTCCGGCGACATCGGCACCGACTTCCCGACCCTGCGCCGCCAGATCGCGGCCGGCCTCAACACCGCGCTGTCCGGCATCCCCTGGTGGAACACCGACATCGGCGGCTTCCACGGCGGCGACCCGGACGACCCGGCGTACCGCGAAGTCATGGTCCGCTGGTTCCAGTTCGGCGCGCTGTCCCCGCTGATGCGCCTGCACGGCTTCCGCGACCCGGGCATGCCGCTCGGCCCGCAGATGACCGGCGGACCGAACGAGGTGTGGTCGTACGGCGAGGAGGCCGGCGCGATCCTGGAGCGGTACCTGCGACTGCGCGAGCGCCTGAAGCCGTACGTCCTCGATGTCATGCGCGAGGCCCATGAGGAGGGCCTGCCGGTGATGCGCCCGCTGTTCCTGGAGTTCCCCGAGGACCAGGCGGCCTGGTCGGTCGACGACGCCTACCTCTTCGGCCACGACCTGCTCGTCGCCCCGGTGCTGACGGCGGGCGCGACGGCCCGGACGGCGTACCTCCCGGCGGGGGCGCGCTGGACGGACGCGTGGACCGGGGAGACGTACGAGGGCGGTACGACCGTGACGGTCGACGCCCCGCTGGACCGCATCCCGCTGTTCCTGCGGGACGGGGCACGGCTGCCTGTAGCGGAGTAGCCGTGTCGCAGGGGGTGGCCGGTGGGTGGAGGTCTGCCGGTCACCCCCTCGGCAGTTCACCCAACTCGCCATCCCCACAAGCAAGTTCGGCGGGATAGAGTCGCCGTGTGTCCTCGCCTCCGATAGCCCTCACCCTGGCCGATCTGCTACTGCGGCCGACCTTCGGCTCCCGTCGCGAGCACGACCGGGTCTTCGACCGGATCGCGGTGGAGGCCGGGGAGACACCGGGAGACCGGCAGTTCGTCGACGATTTCCGGGTGCTGCTGGGCTGGTGGGCGAAGGCCGAGAACCTGACCCCGGTCGGCTGGCAGTCCGCGCAGGTCTTCGTGCGCCGGCATCTCGCCAACCGGGCCCGCGTGCGTCGGTTGATCGCCGGGCATCCCGAGATCGAGCGGGAACCGATCGAGAAGCCGGTGTTCGTCGTGGGCCTGCCGCGCACCGCGACCACCGTCACACACGCCGTGCTGTCGCTCTCCGCCGCACACCGAAGCCCGCTGCTGTGGGAACTGCTCACGCCCGACCTGGAGTTGCCGCCCCGTCAGCGCCGGAAGGCGGTCACGGCAGGACGTCGGCTGGTGCAGGGCACCAACCTGTTCGCGCCGCGCTTCCGCGACATCCACGCGATGGCCGCCGAGGGCCCGGAGGAGTGCACCTTCGCCCTGCCGCACGCCCTGATGCCGCTGTCGCAGGCGCTGATCCCCGAGTACGCGGCGTGGTACCGGGAGCGGGACTTCGTCGACGACTACCGGTACCTCAAGCAGGTGTTCCAGGTCCTCCAGCACGGCCGCCCGCGCCGCCGCTGGATCCTCAAGTCCCCCATGCACCTGGGCAACCTCGACGCGCTGCGCACGGTCTTCCCGGACGCCACGATCGTGTGGTGCCACCGCGACCCGGTGACCGTGGTGGCCTCCTTCTGCAGCCTGATCGAGCACGGCATGGCCGTCAGCACCCGTCCCCTCGACCTGCACCGCATCGGCACCCTCTGGCTCGACCTGCTGAGCCACGCCATGACCCGCGGCCTCGCGGCCCGCGCCGCCATCCCGCCCCACGCCCTGGTGGACGCCCCGTACGCCTGGCTCGCCGCCGAGCCGGCCACGGGCGCGCCCAAGCTCTACGACGCGGTCGGCGCCCGCTGGACCGACGCCGAGGCCGCCCGGCTCCCCGGGGCCGTCGCCCGCCCGAAGGGCACCCGCCCGCACCGCTACGACCTGGCCCGCTACGGCCTGACCCGCGCCGACGTGGAGTCCGCCTTCGCCGACTACAACGCACTGCGGGCCGAGGTCGACCGCACCTGAGAAGGGACGCGGACCGACCCCGGCCCTGAAGGCATGTCAGCTGCTGCTGACGGTCAGGTTGTTGGTGTTGAAGTCGAGCCCGCCGGACGACGAGGTGATCTCGTAGCCGAACTGGACGTCACCGATGGTCTCGTTGCTGGACATCCAACCCTTGGTGCCCGCGATCCAGCTGAGGATCGGCTTGATGTTCACGGTGCCGGAGCTGGAGTCGGACGTCCGCAGGAACGAGAAGACCTCGTTCGCGCCGTTGTTGCCCTTGTAGACGTTCCAGGTGTGGCCACCGAGGCTGACGCTGCCCTGCGAGGTGCCGATCGGACCGACGGCGCCGTTGTAGTTGACCCAGAGCATGATCTCGTAGTCGTGGTCGGTGTCCCAGATGTCGTACGACGTGTTGTACGCGCCGGCCGACGGGACGGTGACGTTGTAGCTGCTGGTGAGCGAGCCGAGGGAGGCGATCGTCTTGTTGATCGCCTTCGTGGAGTTGGGGTAGGACTTGATGCCGCCGGTGTTGGGGTGGTTGGCCCAGACTCCCCAGTTGGTGCCGGAGTTGGCCCATATGCACTGGCTGCCGGCGCCGGAGCCCCAGATGTTGTTGTAGAGCGTGTAGCCGTTCAGGCTGGTGTTGCCCCACTGGTCGCAGGAGTTCCAGACCGCGGCGGAGGCGGGGGCGGAGGCGAGGCCGACGGTGGCGCCGAGCGCCAGGGCGGGGGCGAGCAGGACCTTGGTGACCCGGCTCAAGGTACGTGATGCCATGGTGTCCCTTCCATGGGTGGGGGGATGGGGAGCTACCACGCCCTCAGGGTGAGGACGTGGTCTTCTCCGGCAACCAGGTGGAGGGATTCTGTGCCGGAAGAAGTCCAGAGTTCGACGCGGTGGGTACGGCTCGGCCGGACGACGGCAGTGGCACCGTCCCGCGTCCAGGTGAGGTCGATCTCGGAGCCGAACCGGGTGCGCACTCCGCGCAGTTCGCCGCTGGGGTACGCCGTCGGCAGCGCGGGCAGCAGGACCAGTCGGTCCGGGGTCGACTGCACGAGCATCTCGATCAGTACGGCGGGCAGGGTGTGCGCGGCGTCCGCGTTGTAGACGTCGCGGTTCGGGTAGTGGGCGCTCATCAGGGAGGCGTGGAAGAAGTCGCCGCCCAGCACCTGGTCGAGGGCGTGGGCGACCCGGTCGCCGTCCCTGAGGCGGGCGGCGATCAGGGCGTGGTGGAGGTGGCCGTGCGCGGAGTCGTTCTCGGCGCCGCGCAGTTCGAGGGCGCGGTGGGCGGCCGCGGCGAGGTCGGGGGTGTCGTACGGGGTGATCTCGTCGAGCGGCCAGACGCCGTAGAGGTGGCTGAGGTGGCGGTGGTCGTAGGTGTCCTCAAGGCCTGGCCAGGCCCATTCGGCGAGGGCTCCGTCGGCGTTGATCCGGTGCGGCGGGAGGCGGTCGGCGAGGGCGCGCCAGCGGTCGGCCTCCGGGGTGTCCGGGTGGTAGTCGGCCGCCGTGAGCAGCGCATGCCGGGCCGCCGAGAGGTCCATGGCGGCGTTGAGAGTGCCCCAGCTCGCGTTCGCCGGGCGGTTCTCGGGTGAGTAGGAGGGGACGACGACCAGGTTGCCGTCGCTGTCGGTCCGGGTGAGGAAGTCCTCGTAGAACCGGGCCACTTCGGCGAGGACGGCGGTGGTGCGCGGGTCGCGGTCGCCGCGTGTCTCGTCGTGGTCGACGAGGGGTTTGAGGAGCCAGTCGGCGCCGGCGGTCCACAGGTGGAGGGGGTACTCGCGGCTGAAGTGGTAGAGGTGACCGGACTCGCCGTCGGTGTGGGCGGGGGCCACCACGCCGCGGATGCCGAAGATCGCGCGGGCGTTGTCGCGCCAGTGGTCGACCTGGCCGTGGATCAGGGCGGCGTGGGCCTCGGTGACCTCCGGGAGCGCTGCGGCGGCGGCCGACGCGGTCTGAAGGTTGACGTTGGCGTCGGTGGTGAACGCGCCAGACCACGCCGTGTCCCAGTCGCCGGTCCACAGGCCGGTGAGGCGGGGCGGGAGCATGCCGGAGGCGGAGAGGAGATGGTAGCGGCCGGCCGCGAAGAGACGTTCCAGCAGGGCGGGGCTCTTCGGGCGGCTCACCAACTCCGAGCCGGGCAGGGCCCTTTCGCTGTCGTCGGCGCCGAGGTCGAGGCCGACGCGGTGGTAGGCCGGGCGGTGCAGGTCGGTGTGGCGGGCGAGGAGGCGGTCGTACGGGTCCTCGTCGCCGTCGGGGAGCAGGGCACGCAGCGCTCGCGCCTCGGCGAGGGCGTCCAGCTCGCCGGTGTGCCGCTGGACCCGGGTGAGGAGGAGCAGCGAGCGGGCGCCCTCGACACGCATGCCCGGCAGGGAGGTGCGGGTGCTGCCGCCGGTGACCAGGGCGAGCGTGACGCCCGTGTACGCGCGGTCGCTGCCGAGGTAGCGGACGCGGAGGGTGAGGAGTGCGCCGTCGGGGGTGAGGACGGCACTGTGTCCGACCGCCAGGTTGTAGGGGGCGCCGGGCAGTTGGTGGTCCAGGGTCACGTCGGCGGTGAGGCCGGGTTCGGTGACGTACTGGACGATGACGTCGTCCGCGCGGGAGACGAAGACCTGGCTCCGCCAGCCGCCGCGAGTGGCTGTGCAGGCGCCGGTGGTGAAGTCGACCTCGCGGCGGTAGCCGTCGAGTTCCCCTTCGGCTGCCGACCGGCGCAGTCGTACCTGGAAAGCGGGATGGAAGGGCTGCACCCACTGCAGCTCCCGTCCGTCGGTGAAGCCCTCGGCCGCCGTGACGTCTCCGGCGAGCAACCGGTCCTGAAGCTGCGGGAGTTCGGCGGCGAGGGCGGGTGGACGGGCGTGTTCGCTGCCGTTGGGGCGGACCAGCGTGTGGTGATTGACGATGACCCGGTCGGCGTTCGGATCTCCGAACACCATGACGCCGTGTCGGCCGTTCCCGCTCAGGAAGGCGTCCTCCCAGCGGGTTGCGGGGGCGGGCTCCCAGGTGCCGTGTACGGGTCCGCTCATGGGGCGGCCTCCAGCACGGCCACGCCGTACCGGCCCAGCTCCACCCGGTCGGTGGCATCCGCGCCGGTCAGCAGGTCGCGGTAGCGGCCGGGCACCGGCACGGTGACGCCGTCGCGCCCGTGGTTGAGCAGGAACAGCAGCCCGCCCCGGCGGACCGCCTCCACCCCGGCCGGGAGCCCGGTGAGGGCCGGCCGTACGCCCGCGCCGGCGGCGATGTCGGCGAGCAGCGTGCGCAGGGTGTGCGGCTCGGGAAGGGTGGAGACGTACCAGGCGCGGCCCTTGCGCAGAACCGCGGGGAGCCCGTCCAACTCGCCGCCCTTGTAGGGCATCACGGCGTCCACGCCGTCCGCCGCCTCGATCTCCTCGGACCACAGGGTGCCGTGGAAGCCCTCGACATCGGCCTTCTCCCCCGCGTCGAGCGGCCACCACTCGTGCAGGACGCGGATCCCGAAGAGGTCGCGAAGACGGGCGTCCATGCCGCCCGCCCGCACCCGGTCGTCCTCGTCGGCGACGCCGGTCTGGAAGCCGGCGACGAGGGTGCCGCCGCCCTCGACGTAGGCGACGAGGTGGTCGATGGCCGCGTCCGTCATCAGGTACAGCTGCGGGACGACGACCAGCTTGTACGCGGACAGGTCGTGCTCGGGGTGAGCGAAGTCCGCGACGGTGTGCGCCTCCCACAGCGCGCGATGCCAGGCGCGGACCACCTGCGGGTACTCGGCCTCGGAGGACAGCCGCCCGTCCTGCTGGCTCGCCCACCAGGCGTTCCAGTCGAGGAGTACGGCGACCTCGGCGGCCTCGACCCGGGTGTCGGCCACCTTCTCGCTCAGCAGGGCGAGCTCGGCGCCGATCCGCTTGACCTCCTGGAAGGTGCGGCCGTGCTCCCCGGCGTGGCTGACCATGCCGGAGTGGAACTTCTCCGAGCCCTGCCGGGACTGCCGCCACTGGAAGTAGCAGACGGCGTCGGCGCCACGGGCCACGGCCTGGAGGGACCAGAGGCGGTTGAGGCCGGCCGGCTTGGGGTGGTTGACCCCACGCCAGTTGACCGGCCCGGCGGCCTGCTCCATGACCATCCAGGGACCGCCGCGGGCCTGCGAACGCGTCATGTCGTGCACCAGCGCCCCGTACTGCCCGCCGAACGGATCACGCGGATCCGGGTAGATGTCGACGGAGACGACGTCCTCCTGCTCGACCCAGACCCACGCGTCCTGCCCCTGCCAGAACGGCATGAAGTTGGTCGTCACCGGGATGTGCGGGGTGTGCCGGGCGACGATGTCGCGCTCGGCGAGGTAGCACTCCAGCAGCGCGTCGGACGTGAACCGCTTGAAGTCCAGAACCTGGGTCGGATTCTTCATGTAGTGGGCGTGGCGCGGCGGCAGGACCTCGTACCAGTCGCCGTATCCCTGGCTCCAGAAGGCGGTCCCCCAGGCCTCGTTGAGGGCGTCGAGGCTGGCGTACTTGTCCTGGAGCCAGCGGCGGAAGGCGGCCTCGGCCTCGTCGCCCCAGTCGTAGGTGCAGTACTCGTTGTTGATGTGCCACATCCGCAGGGCCGGGTGGCTGCCGTAGCGGGCGGCGAGGTCCTCGGTGATGGCCGCGGCGTAACGCCGGTAGGTGGCGCTGGAGTGCGAGAAGTGCTGCCGGCCGCCCCACCACTCGGTCCGGCCGTCCTCGTCGCGCGGGAGCGTCTCGGGGTGCAGCCGTCCCATCCAGGGCGGGGGCGAGGAGGTCGGGGTGGCGAGGACGACCCCGATGCCGTTGTCGTGCATGAGGTCCATCAGCCGGTCGAGCCAGCCGAACTCCCGTGCCCCCGGCCGGGGTTCGAGCTTCGCCCAGGAGAAGACGCCGAGGGTGACCGAGTTGACCCCGGCGTCCTTCATCAGCCGGACGTCCTCGTGCCAGGTCTCCTCGGGCCACTGCTCGGGGTTGTAGTCGCCGCCGAAGAGGATGCGGCCACGGGTGGCGTCGGCGAGGGTCGGCCGTTGTGGTTCCGACATCACACCGGGTCCCCGTACTGGACGCCGCGCCCGTTGGTGGCGACGTAGACGCGGCCGTGGATCCGCGGGTCGCCGGTGATCGCCTCGCCGGTCCAGCCCCACTGGTGCCGGTCGTCGTTGATCCGCACCCAGGTCTTCGCCTCGTCGTCCGAGCGGTAGACGGCGGTGATCGTCTCGGTGGAGCCGACCATGTAGATCGCCGGGTAGTCGGCGCCGGCGGCGGCCTTGCCGAAGCCGAGGGTGTGCGAGGCCCGGCAGCCGGCGACCTTGGTGAAGGTCGCCCCGCCGTCGGTGGACCTGTGGAGACCGTTCCCCTTCACGCTCAGCCACAGGTCGCCGGAGCGCCCGGGCGCCGCGACCAGCTCGAACTGGCTGTCGCCGGAGGGCAGTCCGCTCGCACGGGCGGTGAAGGTACGGCCACTGTCAGTGCTGGCGAGTAGCGTTCCTGTGTCGGTGTCGTACGCGTAGAAGAGCGTCGGGTCGGCCGGGTCGGCGACCGGCGTGGCGCCCTTCGGGAAGGAGGAGACCTCGGACCAGGTGGCACCGTTGTCCGCGGAGCGGTAGGCGGGGTACTTCGTGCCGTCCCAGTGCACGAAGACCCAGAGCAGCACGCTGCCGTCGGCGTTGGTGGCGATCGGCCCCGGTGCGTCCTTGGCGATGGAGGGCTGGGCCGCGAAGGGCGCCCAGGTCTGCCCGCCGTCGTTCGAGTAGGCGCCGTTGCCGTGGTCGCCCCAGCCGGCCCGGACGACGTAGGCCGGCTTGGCCGCGGCCTGGGCGAGTCCCGTCGCCGACCCGAACACGGGGTTCGATGCCATGCCGCGCGAGGGGGATGCCGTGAGCGACTCGTGGTACATCACGCCGATGTCCCCGTTGCCGCTGATCAGGTGCGCCTCCCCGACCGGGGGCGAGATCAGCTGGCGAACCGACGTCTCCTCCAGGCCGCGGATCTGCGGGGCCCAGTTCTTCAGGTCCCGCGTGCCGTAGAGGGTCGCGCCGGTGCCGTAGACGATGTGCCGGGAGTCGTACGGGTCGAGGGCGAGGGCCTGGATCCACCAGCCGAACTTCGGCTTGTCCTGGCCCCACTTGAGGAAGGGGGTCTCGGAGACGTCGAGGACGGCCGTGTCCTTCAGGGACGTCCAGGTGCGGCCGCCGTCGGTGCTGCGGAAGACCGTGTCGACCTCCGCCCAGCGGTTGTTGGTGGAGACGACGAGCGTGCCGGGCCGACGGGCGTCGACGGCGACGCCGCCGTACCCGAAGGTGTCGGCCGACCCGTCGGCCGTGGTGCCGCCGGGCTTCACGGGCGTGACCTCGGTCCACTTGCCGTTGAGGGTGCACAGCTTGTGCACGCTGCCGTCGGACTGGCCGTTGGGGCCGGGCGCGTTGGCGTACGTCACGTACAGGTGGCTGGTGCCCCGGTCGTACGCGGCGCGGATCGGGACCTTGGCGGCGGTGCCGGTGGGCTGGCCGGGGACGGCTTCCCAGGTGGTGCCGTCGCTGGTCCGGTACAGGTTCTTCGTCCCCGACGTGCCGTCGCCGTCGCCCCACCCGGCGTAGAGGGTGCGCCCGGCGGCGACGAGGAGGGTGACGCCCTGGCCGCTCGCGCTCGGGGCGCCCGGGAAACCGGAGGCGGCGGCCCAAGTGGCCCCTCGGTCGGTCGACTTCAGCAGCCCGTCGTGCCGGGTGCCCAGCCACAGCGTGTTGCTGTCCCTCGGATCGACGAGCAGCCGCTCGCCCGCACCCCGGCCGTCCTCATTGCCGCCGAGCTTCACGGTGAGGTCGGTGCGGGCCCAGGTGGCGCCGCGGTCGTCGGAGCGCAGGACGGCACCGTTGGTGGCCCAGGACTGGGCGTAGGTGCCGAGGGCGAGGTAGATGCGGCCCGGGTGGGCGGGGTCGACGGCCATGGCCTCGACGCCGAGGAGGTTCCAGTCGTCCCAGCCGAGGTGGTCGGTCAGCGGGACCCAGTTCGCGGTGCGGTCGTCCCAGCGGTAGGCGCCACCGATGTCGGTACGGGCGTAGGCGAGCCCGCGCACGGAGGGGTGGAAGAGGACGCCGGTGACGAATCCGGTACCGCCCATGACGGCGGTGCGCCAGCGGTACGCCTGGCCGGCGGCGGCTGTGGGCTCGGCGGCGACCGCGCGCCCTGTGAGGGACGGAAGCGTGGTGAGCGCGGCGGTGGCCGCGGTCCCGGCGAGAACGGTGCGTCTGCTAGGGCGGGACGCATGCATGACACATACCTCGTCGTTCTGAAGGAAAGGGGGAGTGAAGCGCCCCGAAGGGGCGCGGGGCTCTATCGATATGCGGCTCCGCCGCGTGGGCGCGACCAACCACAAACAACCCGCAGCCGCCGAACAACCGAAGCACCCATCGAGTGGGCGCCGATCAGCCCTTGACGGCGCCGGTGAGCATGCCCTTCTTGAAGTGCTTCTGGACGAAGGGGGACAGCACAGCCACCGGCAGCAAGGCCATCACCATGACCGCCATCTGAACGGCCAGCCCCGACAGCTGACCGGTCTTGATGGCCTGGCCCAGACCGACCGGCGCCTGCTGCCTCTGCACCAGCTGGATCATGACGTTCTGCAACGGCATCATGTCCTGCTGGTTCAGATACAGCGACGCGTTGAACCAGGCGCTCCAGTACCCGACGGCGTAGAACAGCGTGATCACCGCGAGAACCGCCCGCGACAGCGGCATGACGATCCGCCAGAGGATCCGGAGATCCCCGGCGCCGTCGATGCGCGCGCTGTCGATGAGTTCCTGCGAGATCCCCATGAAGAAGCCGCGCAGCACCAGGATATTGAAGACGCTGATCGCGCTCGGCAGGATCAGCGCGAGATAGGTGTCCGTCAGTCCGAGGGACTGCACCAGCAGGTAGGTGGGGATGAGGCCGGCGCTGAAGAACATGGTCGCCAGCAGCAGCATCAGGATCCAGCGGTGGCCGAGGGACCCGCTGCGGGACAGACCGTAGGCGCACAGGACGGACACCGACATCGAGAACAGCGTGCCGACCAGGGTGACGAGGATGCTGATGATCGCGGCGCGGGTGACCTGGCCGCCGCTGAGCAGCTCCTCGTAGGCGATGAAGGTGATGCCCTTGGGCACCATCACCAGGCCGCCCGCCTCGTCGATGGTCTTCCGCGAGGAGAGGCTGGTGACGATCACGATCCACAGCGGGAAGAGGATCGCGAGACAGGCGAACGACAGGGCGATGCCCTTGCCCGCGAGGCCGGCCCTGGAGGGACTTTCCTCCCACGACGGGCGCGGAGGCGCGGCCCACCAGCGGGGCGCCTTCTGCTGTACCGGCTCGGTGTCCTGGCGCGGCTCCCACATCACGGACGTCATTTCTTGTACACCCCCTGCTCGCCCATGAGATGGGCCACCTTGTTCGCGGCGAGGACCAGGCCGATGCTGACCACGCCCTTGACGAGACCGGCGGCGGCCGCGTAGCCGAAGTCCTGGTTGCGCACGCCGTTCCACCACACGAAGGTGTCGAGGACCTCCCCCGCGCCCGGTCCGACGCCGTCGCGTTGCAGCAGGATCTGTTCGAACCCGACGGTCAGGGCGTCGCCGACACGCAGTACGAGCAGGAGGGCGATCACCGGGCGCAGGGCGGGAAGCGTGACGTGCCACATGCGGCGCCAGCGTCCGGCGCCGTCCATCGCGGCGGCCTCGTACAGGTCCGGACTGACCGAGGCCAGGGCGGCGAGGAAGACGATGATCCCCCACCCGGCGTCCTTCCACACGCTCTGCGCGGTGATCAGGAAGGGGAAGGTGTCCGGGTTGGTCATGATGTCGAGGCCGTCGTACCCGTTCTGCCGGAGCAGCTGGGAGAGCATCCCCGCGCCGCCGAACATCTGCTGGAAGACGGCGATGACCAGCACCCAGGAGAAGAAGTGCGGGAGATAGAGCACGGCCTGTGCGAAGGCCCGCACGCGGGGCCGGACCACGCTGTTGATGAGCAGTGCGAGCAGGACCGGGATCGGGAAGAACAGCAGGAGCTGGACGAAGAACAGCACCAGCGTGTTCTCGACGGCGTTCCAGAAGGCCGAGTCCTCGAAGATCCGCTGGAAGTTCTCCATGCCCACGAAGGGGCTGTTCAGCATGGAGATGATGCCGTTGTCGCTGATGTAGGGGTCGTAGTCCTGGAAGGCGACGACGTTGCCGAGGATCGGCAGGTAGTTGAAGACCAGGATCAGCACGATGGCTGGCAGCGTCATGAATATCAGGACGCGGTCGCGTCTGAACCTGAGCCCGAGGCTCAGTTTGCCCGAGCCTCGTTCCTCGCGGGCCCCGGTGACGTCGGCAGACGCCCCCGGGTTCTTCACCGGCGTGCTGGCCTCGGCACTGCTCCGAGGCACCGTGCTGTGGGACACAGCCGTTCTCCTTGCCTCAGAGCCTGGTCAGCTCGCCGCCGAGCCGTTCTCGTCCAGAAGCTTCTTGTACCAGTCGCGCAGCTTGTCGCCGCCCTTGCTCTTCCAGTCGGAGACGGCCTGCTGCATGTCGCTGATCTTCTTGTGCCCGCGGATGATGTCGTCCTCGAGCTGCTCGAAGTCGTTGGCGAGGTTCGTGTAGCGGGAGGGCTCGGTGATCTGCAGGCCCCAGAAGGACGACTTCTTGGTGAAGGCGCCCATCCGCTGCTCCCACTCGACCATGGCCTTGGTGTAGTCCGGCAGGTCGGGGTGGGCGGTGGTGGCGGCGGGGCTCGCCACCATGACAAAGGCGTTGAGAACCTCGTTGTTGCCCTTGTCGTTCTTGACGGGGACGCCGTCCTTGATCGTGTAGTGCGTGCCTTCGACGCCGTAGTTGGTCATCATCCACTCCTTGGTGCCATACGGCGCCGCGGTGACGTTGGCGACCGCCAGCGCGTCGTGGATGACGGACTCGGAGGCCTTCTTGCTGATGAAGGCGAAGATGCCGGCCGGGTTCTGGGCGTACAGCGTCGGGTCACCGCCGTCGTGGTTCCAGATGTCCATGCCCCAGACCTTGAAGTCGGGGTTCTGGGTGGCCTGGGAGGCCTGCTGGCCGTACCAGTTGACGATGTTGTTGTTCCAGATCAGGAACTCGCCGGCGGCGAACTTGGGGGCGGGGTCGGTCGCCTGGCTCTTGCCCAGCTTGAAGTCGGGGTGGACGACACCGGCGGCGAACAGCTTGCGCGTCCACTCGATGGCTTCCAGGTACTCCGGGGTCTCGATGCGGTTGATCAGCTTGCCGTCGACGAGGTTCCACCAGAGCGGCTTCTCCCCGCCCCCGAGCACACCAAAGGTGTTGAACGCGGTCCACTTCATGTCACCGCAGGCCCACCGCTTGGCTCGGGCGTTGGTGATGTCCTTGCACAGGGCCATGAACTCGTCGGCGGACCGCGGGACTTCGTAGCCCTCCTTGTCGAAGATGTCCTGCCGGTAGAGGGGCACGATGGTCGCGACGGACGGGGCGGGCTGCGGCAGGCCCATCAGCTTGCCGCCGAAGATGGAGCGCTGCCAGGCGTCGCTGGGGATCGCCGCGAGGTTGGGGTACTCCTTGACCTTGTCCCCGGACAGGTACGGGCCGAGGTCGGCGAACTTGCTGATGATGGCGCTGGGTATCTTGCCCATCATGTTCCAGCTGGGGACGACGACCACGTCCGGGACGTCGCTGGAGGCGAGGACCGCGCCGAGCTTCTGGTCGTAGGTGTTGCCGTCCTGGTTGCGCCACTGGACGTCGACGCCGATCAGGTCGTTCATCGACGTGTAGTAGGGGTTGTTCTGCTTCGGCGGCGAGCCCCAGAACGGCGACATGATGGTGACCTCGCCGCCCTTGCCGAGCTTCTTCGGGACCGAGGTCTTGAGGGTGGCGACGTCGAGCTTGGCCGTGAAGCCCATCGACGAGCCGTTCTTGGACGGGATGTCCGGCGTCACCACGTTGCTGGCCGCGTACGCCGGAAGGATCTTCTTCGCGTCCTTGCCCGACGTGGTCCCGTCGCGCGAACCCCCGTCCGAACCGCCGCAGGCGGAGAGCAGCGGCATCCCACCGGCCACCGCTGCGGTGGCGACCGCCGTGGAGGCGAGGAAGCTTCTCCGGCTGGGTCCGGAGGAGGCGGAGGCGGCATTCGGCGTCATTGCGTCAACCCTTCATGGCGCACCTGGACACCCGGCGGTGGGCCGTCGGCTGCGGTGTCTTAAGTGGATCTGGCTGAGCTGAAGCGCCCTTCGACCACTGGCCGAGGGCCGGGCACCCCTGAAGTGGGCGAGCCTCGTAGTCGAAGCGCTTCGATGTTGCTGCGAGGTTAAGTGAAGGCATGGGGGCGCACAAGAGTCGCTTCCAAGATTCCTCCGGGGTGTGGAGGATCCGACCGCTCTCTTGTGTCGCTTGAAATAACGGTCAGGAGTCGGAGTTGTTGCGCCGGGGTGTCTTGACACCCACCCCCGGATCGAATGAGCATCGAAGCGCTTCGAAAGCGCCTCGCCGCTCCACCGCAAGGGGATCCCCACGTGACCGCACAAACGCCGCCTACGCCGCCTTTCCGCGATCAGCGACTGCCGTTCGCGAAGCGCATCGACGACCTTCTGTCGCGGCTCACGCTCGACGAGAAGATCGGCTTCCTGCACCAGTTCGCGCCCGCCGTGGAGCGGCTGGGCGTCGACGGGTTCCGCACCGGTCAGGAGGCCCTGCACGGTGTGGCCTGGATGGGCCCGGCCACCGTCTTCCCGCAGGCGGTGGGCCTGGCCGCGACCTGGAACACCGACCTCGTACGACGCGTCGGCGAGGCGGTGTCCAAGGAGGTCCGGGCGATGCGCGCCCGCGACGACCGCGTGGGCCTGAACGTCTGGTCCCCCACCGTCAACCTCCTGCGCCACCCGCTGTGGGGCCGCAACGAGGAGGGCTACTCGGAGGACCCCAAGCTCACCTCGGCCATCGCCACCGCCTACACCCGTGGCCTGCGCGGCGAGCACCCGACGTACTGGCGCACCGCGCCCGTCCTCAAGCACTGGCTGGCTCACAACAACGAGACGGACCGCAGCGTCACGTCCTCCTCGGTCCGCCCGCGCGTCCTGCACGAGTACGACCTGCGCGCCTTCCGCGAGACGGTCGAGGCGGGCGCGACGGCCGGCGTGATGCCGGCGTACAACCTGGTCAACGGCCGCCCCAACCACGTCTCGCCGTATCTGCGCGAGCACCTGCGCGCCTGGACCGACGAGGACCTGCTGGTCTGCTCGGACGCGGGTGCGCCGTCCAACCTGGTCGATTCCGAGCACTACTTCGACACCCACGAGGCGGCCACGGCGGCCGCGATCCTCGCCGGCGTCGACAGCTTCACCGACCACGGCACCGACAGCTCGAAGATCACCGCACGGGTCCGCGGCGCCCTGGAACAGGGCCTGCTGACCGAGTCGGACATCGACACGGCGGTCCGCCGCCAGCTCTCGGTCCGCTTCCGCCTCGGCGAGTTCGACCCGCAGTACGACCCGCACGCGCTCACCACGGACTTCGACACCCCGGCCCACCGCGCCCTCGCCCAGGAGGCCGCCGAGCAGTCGGTCGTCCTGCTCAAGAACAGCGGTGGCCTGCTGCCGCTCGCGCCCGGCACCCGGCTCGCGGTGGTCGGTCTGCTCGCCGACGAGTGCAAGCTCGACTGGTACAGCGGCACGCTCATCCACCGCTCGACCCCGCTGGAGGGCCTGTACGAGCGGTTCGGCGCGGAGCGGGTGGAGTTCGCGGAGGGCGTCGACCGCATCCGCCTGAAGACCTCGGCCGGAACCTTCCTGCACGTCCCCGAGGCGGACGCCGACGACGAGGTGCGCGGCGCCGAGGGCGCCCTCGACCCGGCGCTGCTCGCCGGCCGGACGGACCTGCCCCCACTGACCACCGACCCGGCCGGCACCGAGTTCGCGCTGGTCGACTGGGGCGAGGGCGTGCTGACTCTGCGCGCCCCCGACGGCCGCTACCTCTCCGTCGCCGAGGACGGCTGTGTCCGCGCCTCCGCCGACCAGCCCGGAGGCTGGGTCGTCCAGGAGACATTCCGCCTGGAACCCCATGCGAACGGGCACCTCCTCCGGCACCTCGGTACGGGTCGCCACGTCTCAGTCGCCGCCGACGGCGTCAGGGTTGCCGAAGCGAATCCGGAAATCTTCGAGCTCATCGTCGTCGAAAGCGCCGAAGACGCAGTGACCAGGGTCACCTCACAGGCGGACGTGGTCCTGGTGGTCGCGGGCAACGACCCGCACATCAACGGCCGCGAGACCGAGGACCGCACGACGCTCGCCCTCCCCGCCCATCAGGAGCGCCTGCTGCGCGCCGCCCGCGCGGCCAACCCGAAAACGGTGCTGGCCCTGGTGTCGGCGTACCCCTACGCCGTCGACCCGGCCGCCCTCCCGGCGATCCTCTGGACCTCCCACGGCGGCCAGGCGGCCGGCACCGCCCTCGCCCGCGTCCTGGCCGGCGACGTCTCCCCCGCCGGCCGCCTCCCGCAGACCTGGTACGCCGACGACGCCGACCTGCCCGACCTCCTCGACTACGACGTGATCGGCGGCCGCCAGACGTACCTGTACTTCGAGGGAACCCCGCTGTTCCCGTTCGGCCACGGCCTGTCCTACGCGGCCTTCTCCTACGCCGACCTGGAGACCCGCGTGACGGACGACGCGCTGCACTTCTCCTTCACGGTCACCAACACCGGTGACGTGCCGGCCGACGAGGTCGCCCAGCTCTACACGCGCGCGGTGGAGCCGACGGTGCCGCGCCCGCGGCGGGAACTGGTGGCGCACAGCCGGGTGCGGCTGGAACCCGGCGAGCAGTCGACCCTGACCTTCGAGGTCCCCTTGCCGTCCTTCGGCTTCTGGGATGTGGCGCGGGGCGCCTGGCGCCGCGAGCCGGGCCCGTACGAGATCCTGGCCGGCGCCTCCAGCGAGGACATCCGTCTGCGGACGACCCTGCTCCTGGACGGCGAGGCGGCCGCACCGCGCCCTGTCCTGCGACGCGGCCTGGACGCGGCCGACTTCGACGAGCACAGCGGCGTGGCGATCGTCGACCGCACGAAGGCGTCGGGCGACGCGGTGACGCCGGCGCAGGGCAGGTCGGCCGAACTGGTCTACCGGGACTGCGACTTCGAAGGCGGCGTCACGGCGGTGACGGCGACCGTGTCCGGCGACGGCGTGGTCGAGGTGTCGCTGGACGGGGGCGCGGTGCTCGCCGTACTGACGTCGCAGGCGCCGGATGCGAGTCCGTACGACTACTCGACGCAGCGCGCCGAGATCATCGCCGAGGGCGTCCGGGACGTCCACCTCAGGCTGCGCGGCCCGGTGCGGCTCGCGCACGTCGGCTTCTCCGGTTGAGGGTCCGGAAGAGGCTGACGTAAAGAAGGGGCCCGGCACCGGAAGGCATCGGTGCCGGGCCCCTTTTCATCCCGGGATGCGGACCACTCTACCTGAAAACGATTGTCACAAGCTAGGGGGGATTCCGAACCGGATCAGAGAGCTCACAGAGCGAGGCCGGTGAGGACCATCACCCGCTCGTAGGTGTAGTCGTCCATCGCGAACTTCACTCCCTCACGGCCCACACCGGACTGCTTGGCGCCGCCGTACGGCATCTGGTCGGCGCGGTAGGAGGGCACGTCACCGATGACGACGCCGCCGACCTCAAGGGCCCGGTGGGCCCGGAACGCGGCCTGCAGGTCATGCGTGAACACACCCGCCTGGAGGCCGTACTTGGAGTCGTTGGCGGCGGCGAAGGCGGCGGCCTCCCCCTCGACCTTCTGCACGGTGAGGACGGGCCCGAAGACCTCCTCGCACGCGAGGGTGACGTCGGCCGGTACGTCGGTGAGGACGGTCGGCGCGTAGGAGGCGCCGTCGCGCTTGCCGCCGGCGAGCAGGGTCGCCCCCGCGGCGACGGCTTCGTCCACCCAGGTCTCGACGCGCTTGGCGGCGTCCTCGCTGACGAGCGGTCCGACGTCGGTCGCGTCGTCGCTCGGGTCACCGGTGACCTGGGCCTCGACGGCGGCGACGACGCGCGGCACGAGCCGGTCGTACACGGACGCGTCCGCGATCACCCGCTGCACGGAGATGCAGGACTGGCCGCCCTGGTAGTTGGAGAAGGTGGCGATGCGGGTCGCGGCCCAGTCGAGGTCCGCGTCGGAGGCGTAGTCGCCGAGCACGACGGCCGCGCCGTTGCCGCCCAGCTCCAGGGTGCAGTGCTTGCGCGGCACCGAGTCCATGATCGCGTAGCCGACCTTCTCGGAGCCGGTGAAGGAGATCACGGGCAGGCGCGGGTCCTGGACCAGCGCGGGCATACGGTCGTTCGGAACCGGGAGGATGCTCCAGGAACCGGCCGGAAGCTCGGTCTCGGCGAGGAGCTCACCGATGACGAGCCCGGAGAGCGGGGTGGCCGGTGCGGGCTTCAGGATGATCGGCGCGCCGGCGGCGATGGCCGGGGCGATCTTGTGGGCGCACAGGTTCAGCGGGAAGTTGAACGGCGCGATCCCGAGGACGACGCCCTTGGGGAAGCGTCGGGTGAGGGCGAGGCGCCCCTGACCGCCGAGGTCGGTGTCGAGCCGCTGGGCTTCGCCACCGTTGAACCGCCGGGCCTCTTCGGCGGCGAACCGGAACACGGACACGGCACGGCCGACCTCGCCCCGGGCCCACTTCATGGGCTTGCCGTTCTCGGCGGAGATCAGCCGGGCGATCTCCTCGGTCCGCTCGACGAGCCGCCTGCTGACGTGGTCGAGGGCGGCGGCACGCACGTGGGCCGGCGTCGCGGCGAAGTCCTCGCGGACGGCGTACGCGGCGGCCACGGCCTCCTCGATCTGCGCGTCCGTCGGCACACTCACCTTGCCGACGACCCGCCCGTCCCACGGGGAGGTGACATCGAAGCTGTCCTCGCCACTGACCTGGCGACCGGCGAGCCAGAAAGCGTGGGTGGAAGTCATGTGGATTCCCGGCCCTTCCGCGTTGGGGGTGTCCTGGTGTGTCGGGGTCCACGGTAGGGGGGCGGGGACGGAGGGGCGTTTGTCCGCGATGTAGTGGTGGGGAGTCGGGCTTCGACGGATTGGCACAGCGGCGTCTCTTCAACCCACCCCGCCTACTCCGCCTACTCCGCCGACGTCGCCTTCAAGGCGAGCCAAAGCTCCATCCGCACATCCGCGTCATCCAGCGACCGCCCCAGAATCTCCTCCACCCGCCGCATCCGATACCGCAACGTGTGCCGGTGCACCCCCAGATCAGCGGCCGCCGCGTCCCACTGCCCGTGCCGCGACAGCCACGCCCGCAGCGAGGCCACCAGATCCCCCCGCCCCGTCGCGTCGTGCTCGTGCAGCGCCCGCAGCAACCCGTCCGCGAACGCCTTCACCGCATCGTCCGCGAGCAACGGCAACACCGACCCCGCCGCCAGCTGCTCGTGCTCCACGCACACCCGCCCGCGCCGCCGAGCCACCGACAGGGCCTGCTCGGCCTGCTTGTACGCCGCCGCCGCGGCGATGGGCCCGGCCGGTGCCGAGAGCCCCACGACCAGCTCGTCCTCGCCGGCTCCCCCCGGCTGCTCGGGTACGTCACCCGCGCGCGCCGCCTCCAGCGCCGCCGCGTACTTCGCGCACGCCGCCACCGCCGCACCCCCGTCCGCGGCGAGCACCACGAGCCGCGCCGCTTCGCCCTCCCCCTCCGGCACGACGAGCACCGCCTCCCCGGCCCGAGCCGCCGCGGACTCCACGATCTCGGTGAGGGCGCCCAGCGGATCGCCGTTCGTGTCGGACGCGGCGGCCAGCACCGCGGCGGACGCCTTGGTGAGCGCCACCCGCGCCCCGGAGTCCACCACCCGCGCCGCCGACACCGGCGCCGCCTCGGCGACGATCACCCGGAAGGGCGCGTCCAGCAGCTCGCCGTACAGATCTCCCGCCACGGCCCGCGCATGGTCCGGCTCCCCGGCGAGCAGCATGCGCAGCACCGCCGCGCCCACCCGCTGCTCGGCCGCGTGCAGCGACCGCGACCGCTCGGTGGTCAGCGTCAGCAGCGCGATCGCCGAGTACACGGCGTACCGCTCGGCCGTGCCCAGCGCCGCCGCCGTCCCCACGGCCAGCGCCGCCCGCGGCCGCCGCCCCGTGCCCAGGGTGTGCAGCTCGACCCGGTCCTCGTGTTCCGGCCCGCCGACCACGGACGACGCCGGCGCGGGCCGCTCCCGCAGCCGCTCCACGTCCGCCGTGAGCCGCGCCGCCCGCCGCCCCGCCCACTCGGGCGCCGTCGCGACCACGGCACCGGACGCGTCGTACAGCGCCGCCCAGCCGTCCACCTGGGACGCCAGCGCGGCCAGCAGCCCTTCCGGCCCGTCGGTCAACGCCTGCTTCGTCAGCTCCCGCTGCGCCGCGAACCCCGCCGTCACCGCCCGGTACTGGTCCGCCGCGATCGCCGCCGACACGGCCTTGCTGATGGCGAGGAAGGGAGTGCGGCGCGGCACCTCCAGCAGCGGCAGGCCCTCCTCCTTCGCCGCTTCGACCAGCGCCGTGGGGATTTCTTCGTAGTTGACGCCGACCGCGAACCCGAGCCCGACCACACCCGCACCGACCAGCCGCCGCACATAGCGCCGCATCGCCTCGGGGTTCTCCGCGTCCAGCTTGAGCGCGGTGATCAGCAGCAGCTCCCCGCCCTCCATGTAGGGGACCGGGTCGGCGAGCTCACTGACGTGCGCCCAGCGCACCGGCACGTCCAGGCGGTCCTCGCCCGCCCGCACGGTCAGCTTGAGCGCGGAGTGGTGGACGAGCGAGGCGAGCGTGGGGGGCATGAGGCCTTCAATATCGAGGTGATCGGTGTGATCGGCGTGATGGCGGTGATCATCGGCGTGACCCCTGTGATCTTTTGGCCGCTGTGTATGAACGACCTGTGCCGATTCTGCCTCACCGTACGGTCACCGCGTGACCTGGCGCCCGGATACCGAGGTCAGCCCCGCAGATCCACCAGCAACGGCGGCGCGTGCTCGCCCTGGACGCTGGTGAGCGACAGCACCGCATGCCCCGGCGGCACCCCGTGCGCCAGCTCGGACGCCGACCACCGCTCCCGCTCGACCTGCTTCACCGTCACCGCGTCCGTCGTCACGGCCTTGCCGGTGACGAGCTTGCGCAGGGCATGGATCAGGCGGGTCATCGGCTGGTCGGCGAAGACCGTGTGCTTGGCCACCTCGCGCGTCTCCACCCATTCGGTGCCCCAGGTCTGCGCGAACCGGCTGCCGTCCCAAGTCGTCACGCCGGAGAACGCCATACGGCAGCCGATCGCCCCGTACAGCGGACCGTGCAGGGCCTCGGGGACGTCGCCGATCGTGCGCAGGGCGAGGACGACGCCCGCGTTCTGGGAGCGCAACCGCTGGATCCGGCGCACCGACTCGGCGGTGACCGCCCCGGTGGCGTCGTCGAGGACCAGGCAGGCGAAGTGGCGGCGCTTCCCGCCGCGTACGACCGCGCTGAACTGGGCGAGGACGAGCCTCGTCAGCAGGCGGGCGGCCTCCTCGTGGCCCTGTTCCGGGAGGTCGATGCGGACCCGCAGCGGATGATGGGCCACGGCACGCAGGGAGAACGGCCGGGTGTCGGCGCCCCCGCCGAAGAACTCGGTGAAGGCCGGCCGGTTGAGGAGGGCGAGCCGGTCGGCGAGGGCGCGGCCCACATCGGCCGGGCTCCCCATCTGCCGGACGCGGGCCTGGAGTTCACGGCGCATCACGGTGTGGCCGTCGGACGACAGCGCGTCCTCGAGGGCGGACAGCGCCGACGGTTCGCCCTCCAGGAGCTCACGCAGTACCGGCAGGGTCGGGAAACGGCCGTGCACCGCCCGGTAGGGGCCGAGCAGCTGCGCGAGCGCGGTGGCGGCGCTCTGGCTGCCCACGGTGTCCAGGTCGCCCACCAGGCCCTCGGCGAGGATGGCGGCCGCCTCGTCCGGGTCCTCCGACTCCGCGTACGGATCCAGGTCGTGGGCGGAAGTGGGATCCCCGATCCGTACGACCACGTCGAACGCCGCGTCCGCGGCGAGCCGGGTGCCCGCGGCGGAGACCGCGACGACGGCGCACCGACCGGTGAGCGCCTGCAACGCGAGCGACTCCGTCACGGGCTCGATCAGGTTCCGTGTCTTGCCCGCCCCGGACGGTCCGATCGCGAGGAGCGAGGTACCCAGCACGTCCGGGCCGAGCGCGGCGCCCACGTCGTGGTAGGCGCGCGGAGCCCGTTCGGCGGCCACCCAGCGCCCGATGCGCACCTGTCCTTCGAGGAGGTCGTGGCCGGCCGCGCGGCGTGGCAGGTCCCTGGCCCCGGAGGGGTGGGTCCAGGACGCACCCCCCTGTCGCAGCACGGTGTCGCGGAAGGTCCCGAGAGAACCGTCCTGCCTCGCCACGGTCCAGGCGTGCTCCAACCGGGCACAGTCCACGTCGTTCATACGGTGGCCGGCCACCTCGCCGGTCAGCAGGTCGGCCGCCTCGTGCTGTCCCGCCCGCCGGAGGTCCGGCCACTCGGCGCGCGGCCGGTCCATGGCCGGCGCCGTGTCTTCCCGCGCTGCGGCACCGCGCGCGGCGAGGCGCGCCTTCACGTACCCCCACCAGTCGCCGACCCGGGCGAACGGCCACAGGACCAGCAGGGTGACGACCGTGTACAGACTGTCG
The DNA here is from genome assembly GCF_028736035.1 of Streptomyces sp. T12. Taxonomy (NCBI): domain Bacteria; kingdom Bacillati; phylum Actinomycetota; class Actinomycetes; order Kitasatosporales; family Streptomycetaceae; genus Streptomyces; species Streptomyces sp. T12. The sequence goes on along the minus strand of NZ_CP117866.1, from coordinate 7,777,764 downwards.
GTGAACAGCACCGAGGTGAACAGGCCGAAGCCGCCCGAGATCAGGGCGACGAGGGAGAACAGGGGGGCGACGACGGGAAGGGCGTCCCAGGAGACGCCGGGAAAGGCGCTCGGGAACACAAAGCTCAGCGTGACCAGGGCGCCCAGGGCGGCGAGCAGCGCCCGCGCGGGCTGTGGCCGGTTGCCCACGAAGTGGCGGACGACATCGGGCCAACTGCCCAGTCGGCCCATCGCGTAGACGAGCACGGCGAAGAAGAGACCGTTGTAGACGACGAGGGCCTCCAGACCCTGCCAGTCCTTGGCGGACGCGAGCGTGCCGCCCCACCACCAGTCGTCCGGTGTGAACAGCCGCAGCAAGGAGTACTGGTAGGGGATGCTGCCACGCCGCCACAGCGACCACACGAGCAGCGCCACGACCAGCGGAACGAGCAGCCCGACGACAGTGACCGGCGCCAGCCGTTCGGCACCTCCCTGCGCGGCCTTCGGCAGCCGGTATCCGAACCGCCAGATCCCGGGCCGGGCGTCCGGCCGGGGCTCATTGAGCCAGTCGGCCACGGACCCGGGCCGTGTCTGCGCGAACCGTTCCGGCCCGCCCTGCCCGGGTGCCTGCGTCGGCCGCGGCGGCACCGCAGGCGCCTGAGGGGGCACCGCCGGACGCGGCACAGGCGTCGCGTGCGCACCCCGCGCGTCCTGCGTCCCGTCGCTGTCCATCGCCCTTGCCCCCTGACCAGCCGCTCCGTCCACCATCAGCGAGCCAATCTAACGCCCTCTCCTGAGGAGTTCACCGCTTACGCGGCCGACGGAGCGGAAGACGGGTCCCGGGCCCGACGGCGTCGCTATGTCCACCACGGACAACCGGACTCGCCGACAACGCCCACATGGAGCATGCCGACCCCCCGCTCCCCGCCCTAGCCTGCGAAAAAGAGAAGACAAGCGTCCGCAAAACCCCAGGAGCCCCTCATGAGCGCACTTCCGCAGGAGCGCCGCGTCGTCACCGCCATCCCCGGCCCGAAGTCGCAGGAGCTGCAGGCCCGCCGTACCGCCGCGGTCGCGCAGGGCGTGGGCTCCGTGCTGCCCGTGTTCACGGCGCGTGCGGGCGGCGGAATCATCGAGGACGTCGACGGCAACCGGCTCATCGACTTCGGTTCGGGCATCGCGGTGACGTCCGTCGGCGCCTCCGCCGAAGCCGTCGTACGCAAGGCGACCGCGCAGCTCGCCGACTTCACCCACACCTGTTTCATGGTCACGCCGTACGAGGGCTACGTCGCCGTCGCCGAGGCGCTGGCCGAGCTGACGCCGGGCGACCACGCCAAGAAGTCGGCGCTGTTCAACTCCGGCGCCGAGGCCGTCGAGAACGCCGTCAAGATCGCGCGGTCCTACACCAAGCGCCAGGCCGTCGTCGTCTTCGACCACGGCTACCACGGCCGTACGAACCTCACCATGGCGCTGACCGCGAAGAACATGCCGTACAAGCACGGCTTCGGCCCCTTCGCGCCCGAGGTCTACCGGGTGCCGGTGGCGTACGGCTACCGCTGGCCGACCGGCGCCGAGAACGCGGGGCCGGAGGCCGCCGCGCAGGCCATCGACCAGATCACCAAGCAGGTCGGCCCGGAGAACGTCGCCGCGATCATCATCGAGCCGGTCCTCGGCGAGGGCGGCTTCATCGAGCCGGCCAAGGGCTTCCTCCCGGCGATCAGCCGGTTCGCCTCCGACAACGGCATCGTCTTCGTCGCGGACGAGATCCAGTCCGGCTTCTGCCGTACGGGTCAGTGGTTCGCGTGCGAGGACGAGGGCATCGTCCCCGACCTGATCACGACCGCGAAGGGCATCGCCGGCGGCCTCCCGCTCGCCGCCGTGACCGGCCGCGCCGAGATCATGGACGCCGCGCACGCGGGCGGCCTGGGCGGCACCTACGGCGGCAACCCGGTGGCGTGTGCCGGTGCGCTGGGCTCCATCGAGACGATGAAGGAGCTCGACCTCAACGCCAAGGCCAAGAACATCGAGGCGATCATGAAGGCGCGCCTGGCCGCCATGGCCGAGAAGTTCGACATCGTCGGTGATGTGCGGGGCCGTGGCGCCATGATCGCCATCGAGCTGGTCAAGGACCGCGCCACGAAGGAGCCGAACCCGGAGGCCACCGCCGCGCTCGCCAAGGCCTGCCACCAGGAGGGCCTGCTGGTCCTGACCTGTGGCACCTACGGCAACGTGCTGCGGTTCCTGCCCCCGCTGGTCATCGGCGAGGATCTGCTGAACGAGGGCCTCGACATCATCGAGCAGGCCTTCACCCGCATCTGAGGTCACGGCAAAACCACTGGTGAGCCGGGTTCTCCGTCCGGGGAACCTCATCCGCCCCAGCCTTGGCACCGTCCGCGGTTCCGGGGCTGGGGCGGCTGTAGTCAGAGCGTGTGAAGAAGGTGTGCGAGGTGGATGGCAGGACGCGATTCCGTCTGTCTTACGCCCTCCGGCTGTCGTAGGTTCTACCCAGATGAGAGATACACCCCGCCCAGAGGGGACTCTGGGTGACATCAGGCCGGGGCCTCCCCAGCTTCGACCTGGTCGTGCCCTCGCGCACACAACCGGAGCCTCCGGCTCCGGATCTCCTCACCGATCGGACAGTCGCCCGCCCCAAACCCCCCGGGGCGGCCGACCATCCGATCCGGACGGGCGCCTCGGAACCACCCCCCCTGTTCCGGGGCGCCCGACCTCCCTCTTCCTCCTTCTCGCCCTTCCGGCCCTCCTCTTCGCCCTGTCCACCTGGCAGGTCGTCGCGGACGGGCCGCTTGTGCGTGTGGACGAGCGGGTCAGCCGGGCCCTGGTCCGTCCGGACCGCTTCTCCGAACTCCTGGCCGACCTGGGCAATGTCCAGGTCGCGGTGCCGGTCCTCGCCGTGGTCCTCGTCCACACCGCTTGGCGGTCCCGCCGCACTGGTACAGACCGGTGGTGGCTGCCGGCCACCGCGGCGGCCGTCCTGATGGCACTGGTCCCGGCCCTGATCGTGCCGCTCAAGGAACTCACCGACCGCCCGGGCACCCCGGCCGTCCCCCCGGCGACGGGTTACTACCCCTCCGGCCACACCGCCACGGCCGCCGTCGCCTACGGCTCCGCGGCGCTGCTCCTCCTCCCCTGGCTCCGCACCGCCTACGCCCGCCGCGAGCTCCTCATCGCCTGCGCGGTGGTCAACGCGGCTGTCGGCTTCGGCCTGGTCCGCCGCGGCTACCACTGGCCACTGGACGTCGTGGCCAGTTGGTGCCTGTGCACGGTGCTCCTGTCCTTGCTCTGGCTGTTCCTCAGCCGAAGTAGCCGTCGAACGCCCGCTGGAACTCCCAGCCGCCGTACCGGTCCCAGTTGATCGACCACGTCATCAGGCCGCGCAGCGCCGGCCAGGTGCCGTGGGTGGCGTACGAGCCGCAGTTCGTCTTCCTCGTCAGGCAGTCGAGGGTCTTGGTGACCTCGGCCGGCGGGATGTGGCCGTTGCCCGCGTTGGCCGAGGCGGGCATGCCGATCGCCACCTGGTCGGGGCGCAGGGGCGGGAAGACGTTGCTCGCGTTGCCCGCGACGGGGAAGCCGGTGAGCAGCATGTCGGTCATGGCGATGTGGAAGTCGGCGCCGCCCATGGAGTGGTACTGGTTGTCCAGGCCCATGATCGGGCCCGAGTTGTAGTCCTGGACATGGAGGAGCGTCAGGTCGTCGCGCAACGCGTGGATGACCGGGAGATACGCCCCTGCCCTCGGGTCCTGGCCGCCCCACTGGCCGGTGCCGTAGTACTGGTGGCCGAGCTGGACGAAGAAGGTCTCCGGGGCCATCGTCAGGACGAAGTCGTCGCCGTACCTGGCTTTCAGGGTCTTCAGGGCCGAGATGAGGTTGCCGATCACCGGCGTCTTCGGGTTCTTGAAGTCCGTGTCGTCGGCGTTCAGGGAGAGCGAGTGGCCCTCGAAGTCGATGTCCAGGCCGTCGAGGCCGTACTCGTCGATGATCTTCGACACCGACGTCACGAAGGTGTCCCGCGCCGCCGTCGTCGTCAGCTGCACCTGCCCGTTCTGGCCTCCGATGGAGATCAGCACCTTCTTGCCGGCCGCCTGCTTGGCCCTGATCGCCGCCTTGAAGTCGGCGTCGCTCTCGACGTTCGGGCACTCGGTGGCCGGGCAGCGCTCGAAGCGGATGTCGCCCGAGGTGACCGACGTCGGTTCGCCGAAGGCCAGGTCGATGACGTCCCAGCTGTCGGGGACGTCGGCCAGGCGCGTGTAGCCGGAGCCGTTGGCGAAGCTCGCGTGGAGGTAGCCGACCAGGGCGTGGGCCGGGAGGTCCGTGCCCCCGCCGCCGGGGCCGGCGGTGGTCGTGGCCGTCACGGCGTCCGACTTCGCGGACTCGCCCGCCTCGTTCACGGCGCTGACCTGGAAGCCGTACGCGGTGGAGGGCGAGAGCCCGCCGACCGTGGCCGAAGTGCCGCTCACCGTCTGGACCTTGGTGCCGTCGCGATGGACGGCGTAGCTCGTCGCGCCCGTGACCGCCGACCAGGACAGGGCGACGCTGGACGACGTGACGGTTCCGGTCTTCAGGCCGGTCGGCGCTGCGGGTGGCCGGCCGGCGTCCACGCCGGGTCCGACGAGGGAGATGTCGTCGGCGTGATAGGCGCCGGTGCCGTACCAGCCGTGGGTGTAGAGCGTGACGCGGGTGGTGGAGGGGCCGGTTCGGATGGTCGTCGTGAGCTGCTGCCAGGCGGGGGCCGACTGGGTCCAGGTGGAGACGTCGGTGGTGCCGGTGCCGCTCGCGCCGAGGTAGACGTAGGAGCCGCGGACGTAACCGGAGAGTGTGTACTGGGAGTCCGGTTTCACGGTCACCGTCTGCGCGCAGCGGGCGTTGTCGGCTCCGGCCGGGGTCGCCTGAAGTGCGTAACTGCCGCTGCGCACGGGTGAGTTGACGGTCGTACCCGCCGTACAGGTCCAACCGTCCAGGCCCGACTCGAAGCCGCCGTTGCGGGCGAGGTCGGTGTCGGCCGCACGGGCGGCCGACGAGAGTGCGGTGAGGCCGGGCAGGGTCAGGACCGCGGCGGCGAGCAGGGCGAGAGGTCTGGAGCGATCCACAAGTGCCTCCAGGCATGGGGGAATTGGAGGGTGGAGCGGCCCACAATTTGGTCCAGACCAATCTGCCTTGTCAAGAGTTCCCGCAGGCTAGCCCTCCCCTTCCGTGGCAAGCCCCGCCGCCGCCTCGTGCATGGCCAGTTCGAGGAGGGCCGGGTCGGTGAGGGTCCCGCTGCCATCCGGCGGGACCAGCCAGCGGACGCCGCCGGTCGAGCGCCCCGGGTACGGGACGACGATCCAAGTGCCGGCCCCTGCGGTACGGATGCCCGTGCCGAGCCAGCGGGCGGCCGTGCCCGGCGGCACGAAGAAGCCCATCCGCGAGTCGCCGAAGTCGACCAGGACCGGGCCGAGTTGGTCGATGATGCGGGTGAGGACATCGAGGGTCGGATAGCCGAGCTCGCCCGGCAGGATGAGTACGTCCCAGGCCTTGCCGGCCGGCAGCAGCGCGACCCCGAGAGGGCTGCGCTCCCACTCCCAGCGGCAGGCCTCGGGATTCGGCGCAACGGATGCCAGCCACTCGACCGCCGTCTTCGCCCCTGTCATGACGGTGACCTCCCTGTTCTCTGCGTGGACGCTGATCTCGTCACGAGGGAGAGGGAGGTCACCTGCCAGGCATTACGCGGGTTCTCGCCACCAATTCACAGTGACCTGGGTCACATTTTCTGCCCCGAGTCAGGTTCAGCTGTCGAAGCCGAGGCCGAGTCGGTCCATCGCCTTCAGCCACAGGTTGCGCCGTCCGCCGTGCGCGTCGGCGCGGGCCAGCGACCACTTGGTGAGCGCGATACCGGTCCAGGCGAAGGGCTCCGGCGGGAACGGCAGGGGCTTCTTGCGGACCATTTCGAGCCGCGTCCGCTCCGTGGGCTCCCCCGCCAGCAGGTCCAGCATCACGTCCGCGCCGAACCTGGTCGCACCGACGCCGAGACCCGTGAAGCCCGCCGCGTACGCCACCTTGCCCTGGTGGGCCGTGCCGTAGAACGCGGAGAAGCGCGAGCAGGTGTCGATCGCGCCGCCCCAGGCGTGCGTGAAGCGGATGCCCTCCAGCTGCGGGAAGCAGGTGAAGAAGTGCCCGGCGAGCTTGGCGTACGTCTCCGGGCGGTCGTCGTACTCGGCGCGCACCCGGCCGCCGTAGGGGTAGATGGCGTCGTAGCCGCCCCAGAGGATGCGGTTGTCGGCGGAGAGGCGGAAGTAGTGGAACTGGTTCGCCGAGTCGCCGAGGCCCTGGCGGTTCTTCCAGCCGATCGACGCGAGCTGGTCCTCGGTGAGGGGCTCGGTCATCAGGGCGTAGTCGTAGACCGGGACCGTGTAGGCGCGGACCCGCTTGACCAGGTTCGGGAAGATGTTCGTGCCGAGCGCGACCTTGCGGGCACGGACCTGGCCGTAGGGGGTGCGTACGGCCATGCCGGCGCCGTACGGCTTCAGGGTGAGGACGGGGGTGTGCTCGTGGATACGGACGCCGAGGTCCAGGCACGCCCGCTTCAGTCCCCACGCCAGCTTGGCCGGGTTGACCATGGCGACGCCCCGGCGGTCGTAGAGGCCCGCCTGGAATGTGGGTGAGTCGACTTGGGCCCGTACCTCCTCGGTGTCCAGGAACTCGATGCCCTCGGCGAGGCCCTTGTCCCGCAACTCCTCGTACCAGTCGCGCAGTTCCCACGCCTGGTACGTCTCGGTGGCGACGTCGATCTCGCCGGTGCGCTCGAAGTCGCAGTCCAGGGAGTAGCGGGCGACCGCCTTCTCGATCTCGTCGAGGTTGCGGGCGCCCAGCTCCTGGAGCTTGTGGATCTCGTCCGGCCAGCGGGCGAGCCCGTTGGGCAGCCCGTGGGTGAGGGAGGCGGCGCAGAAGCCGCCGTTGCGGCCCGAGGCGGCCCAGCCCACCTCGCGGCCTTCGAGCAGCACCACGTCCCGCTGCGGATCGCGCTCTTTCGCGATGAGCGCGGTCCACAGTCCGCTGTAGCCCCCGCCGACGACCAGCAGGTCGCAGGTCTCGGCGGTGGTGAGGGCGGGCTCGGGGTGGGGCTTGCCGGGGTCTTCCAGCCAGTACGGGACCGGCTGGGCTTCGGAAAGGGATTTCGTCCAGTTGTTGCCACGACTCATGGCGCTTGGGGCCATGATTTCAACTCCCTACAGGGTGTTTCTTTTTTGGCTTTACGCCTTTTGCTTGTTTCTGCGGTTTCCGATGACCATGGAGGTCAGGACGAACAGTACGGCGACGACAAACATGGCCGTACCGATGACATTGATCTGAACGGGCGTTCCCCGCTGGGCCGAGCCCCAGACGAACATCGGGAAGGTGACGGTGGAGCCCGCGTTGAAATTGGTGATGATGAAATCGTCGAAGGAGAGCGCGAAGGCGAGCAGCGCGCCCGCCGCGATTCCGGGGGCGGCGATCGGCAGGGTGACCCGGACGAACGTCTGCAACGGTCCGGCGTACAGGTCCTGCGCGGCCTGCTCCAGCCGCGGGTCCATCGACATCACGCGGGCCTTCACCGCCGTCACGACGAAGCTCAGGCAGAACATGATGTGGGCGATGAGGATCGTCCAGAAGCCCAGCTGGGCGCCCATGTTGAGGAACAGGGTGAGCAGCGAGGCCGCCATGACGACCTCGGGCATCGCCATCGGCAGGAAGATCAGCGAGTTCACGGCGCCGCGCGCGCGGAAGCGGTAGCGGACCAGCGCGAAGGCGATCATCGTGCCGAGGAGCGTGGCGCCCAGCGTCGCCCAGAACGCGATCTGGAGGCTGACCGACAGCGAGCCGCACAGGTCGGACACGCCGCACGGGTCCTGCCAGGCGGCCGTGGAGAACTCCTGCCATTCGTAGTTGAAGCGCCCCTTCGGTTTGTTGAAGGAGAAGACCGTCACGACGACGTTCGGCAGGAGGAGATAAGCGAGCGTCAGCAGTCCCGCAATGACGACGAGATGGCGCTTGAGCCAGTTGACGAAGGTCATTTAAACCAGATCCTCCGTGCCGGACCTACGGATGTAGACGGTCACCATGACGAGAATGGCGGCCATGAGGATGAAGGAGAGGGCCGCGGCCGTCGGATAGTCCAGAATCCGCAGGAACTGCGTCTGGATGACGTTGCCGACCATGCGGGTGTCGGTGGAGCCGAGCAGATCGGCGTTGACGTAGTCGCCGGCCGCCGGGATGAAGGTCAGCAGCGTGCCGGAGACGACACCCGGCATCGACAGCGGGAAGGTGACCTTGCGGAAGGTGGTGATCGGCTTGGCGTACAGGTCGCCCGCCGCCTCGTGCAGCCGGCCGTCGATGCGCTCCAGCGAGGTGTAGAGCGGCAGGACCATGAACGGCAGGAAGTTGTACGTCAGACCGCACACCACCGCGAGCGGCGTGGCCAGCACGCGGTCGCCGGAGGTCATGCCGAGCCAGCTGGTGACGTCCAGGACGTGCAGCGTGTTGAGGGCGCCGACGACCGGGCCGCCGTCCGCGAGGATCGTCTTCCAGGCGAGGGTGCGGATCAGGAAGCTGGTGAAGAACGGCGCGATCACCAGGATCATGATCAGGTTCTTCCAGCGGCCCGCGCGGAAGGCGATGAGGTAGGCGAGCGGGTAGCCGAGGATCAGGCACAGGATGGTCGCCGAGCCCGCGTAGAGCACCGAGCGCAGGAACTGCGGGTAGTACTCGGACAGGGCGTCCCAGTAGGTGGCGAAGTGCCAGGTGACCTTGTAGCCCTCCTCCAGCGAGCCCGTCTGCACGGACGTGGAGGCCTGGTAGATCATCGGCAGCGCGAAGAAGACCAGCAGCCACAGGATGCCGGGGAGCAGGAGCCAGTACGGCACCAGGCGCCCGCGTTTGCGGGGCGGCTTCTTCTCGGGGGCGGTCGGGGTGAGAGGCGGGGGCGCCTCGGTGAGCGTCGACATCAGGAGGCCGCACCTTCCTCGACGCCGGCGTCGATGTCCTGCGCGGCGTCGAGGCCGAAGGTGTGCGCCGGGTTCCAGTGCAGGACGACCTCGGCGCCGGGTACGAGCCGGTCGTCGCGGTCGATGTTCTGGGCGTAGACCTCGAACTCGGGGCAGACGGGGCTGTCGACGACGTACTGCGTGGAGACGCCGATGAAACTGGAGTCGGCGATCTTGCCGGTGATGCGGTTGCGGCCCTCGGGGATCTCGCCCGCGTCGTCGGCGGGGGTGAGGGAGATCTTCTCCGGGCGGACGCCGACCAGCACCTTGCCGCCGGTCGTCGTGGGCGCGCTGCACCGCGCCTCGGGCAGGACGAGCTTGCCGCCGCCCGCCTTCAGCACGATGTCGTCGCCGCTGATGGAGCCGACCTCGGCCTCGATGAAGTTCGAGGTGCCGAGGAAGTTGGCGACGAAGGTCGTGCGCGGGTTCTCGTACAGGTCGGTCGGCGAGCCGAGCTGCTCGACGCGGCCCGCGTTCATCACGGCGACCGTGTCGGCCATCGTCATGGCCTCCTCCTGGTCGTGCGTGACGTGGACGAAGGTGATGCCGACCTCGGTCTGGATGCGCTTGAGCTCCAGCTGCATCTGGCGGCGCAGCTTGAGGTCGAGGGCGCCGAGGGGCTCGTCGAGGAGGAGCACCTTGGGGTGGTTGATCAGTGCCCGGGCCACGGCCACCCGCTGCTGCTGGCCACCCGACAGCTGGTGCGGCTTCTTGCGGGCCTGCTCGCCGAGCTGCACGAGGTCGAGCATGTCCTCGACCTGCTTCTTCACCGACTTGATGCCGCGCCGGCGCAGGCCGAAGGCGACGTTCTCGAATATGTCGAGGTGCGGGAAGAGGGCGTACGACTGGAAGACCGTGTTCACCGGCCGCTTGTACGGCGGGAGGGCGGTCACGTCCTGGTCACCGAGGTGGACGGTGCCGGAGGAAGGTTCCTCCAGACCGGCGATCATGCGCAGGGTGGTGGTCTTGCCGCAGCCGGAGGCGCCGAGCAGGGCGAAGAAGGAACCCTGGGGCACGGTCAGGTCGAGCGGGTGTACGGCGGTGAAGGAGCCGTAGGTCTTGCTGATGCCGGAGAGGCGGACGTCGCCGCTGGTTTCGTTCGTCATTGGTGTCACGCCCCTGTGAGCTTCGCGAACTTCTCTTCGTAGGCCGTCTCTTCCTTCGCGCTCAGGGAGCGGAAGGCGCGGGACTGGGCCTGCATGGCCTTGTCGGGGAGGATCAGCGGGTTGTGCGCCGCGTCCTCGTCGATCTTCGCAAGCTCTTCCTTCACGCCGTCGACGGGACAGACGTAGTTGATGTAGGCGGCGAGCTCGGCGGCGGGCTTCGGCTCGAAGTAGTAGTCGATGAGCCGCTCGGCGTTCGTCTTGTGACGGGCCTTGTTGGGGATCAGCAGGTTGTCGCTGGAGGTCATGTAGCCGCTGTCCGGGATGAGGAAGTCGATGTCCGGGCTGTCGGCCTTGAGCTGTACGACGTCACCGGCCCAGGCGAGGCAGGCGGCGAAGTCGCCGCTGGTGAGGTCGGAGGTGTAATCGTTGCCGGTGAACCGGCGGATCTGCTTGTTGTCGACGGCCTTCTGCAGGCGTGCGATCGCCGCGTCGTAGTCGTCGTCGGTGAACTTGGCCGGGTCCTTGCCCATGTCGAGCAGGGTCATCCCGACGGTGTCGCGCATCTCGGTGAGGAAGCCGACGCGGCCCTTGAGCTTGGGGTTGTCGAGCAGGTCGGAGACCGTCTTCACCTCGACGCCGTCGAGCGCCTTCTTGTTGTAGGCGATGACCGTCGAGATGCCCTGCCAGGGGTAGGAGTACGCCCGTCCCGGGTCCCAGTCGGGGCTGCGGAACTGCTGCGACAGGTTGGCGAAGGCGTGCGGCAGGTTGGACGGGTCGAGTTTCTGGACCCAGCCGAGGCGGATGAGACGGCCGGCGAGCCAGTCCGTGAGGACGATGATGTCGCGTCCGGTGTCCTGGCCGGCCGCGAGCTGCGGCTTGATCTTGCCGAAGAACTCGTTGTTGTCGTTGATGTCCTCGGTGTACTTGACCTTGATGCCGGTCCGCTCGGTGAACTGCTCCAGCGTCGGATGGTGCTTGCCGCTGTCGTCGACGTCCATGTACTCGGTCCAGTTGGAGAAGTTGACGACCTTCTCCTCGGCCGAGTGGTCCTCGGCGGACGTGCCGCCCTGGGTCTTGCCGGCCGCGGGGATCCCGCAGGCACTGAGCGTGCCCAGCCCGCCCAGCGCGAGCGCGCCGCCGGTGGAGGCGCGCAGCAGGGAACGCCGGGTCATGGCGGCCCGGCCATTGCGCAGACTGCGCCGCATGGCGGCCACTTGGGCCGGGGACAGGCGGTCGGGCTCGTACTGCTCCATGCGCGTGGTGCCCTTTCGGGAGAGATCGGAAAGGTTGGGGAGGCCGGTCGTGGGTCGGGCGGCCGGCTGCTCCCGCCTGATCTGGTTATCGGTCCCCGAAGACGGTGCGGTGCCAGTCCTTCCTGGGCACCGCGGTGTTGTCGAACATGACGTGCTTGATCTGCGTGTACTCCTCGAACGAGTACGTGGACATGTCCTTGCCGAAGCCGGACGCCTTGTAGCCGCCGTGCGGCATCTCGCTGATGATCGGAATGTGGTCGTTGACCCAGACGCACCCCGCCTTGATCTCGCGGGTGGCCCGGTTCGCCCGGTAGACGTCACGGCTCCAGGCGGAGGCGGCGAGCCCGTACGGGGTGTCGTTGGCGAGCCGGATCCCGTCGTCGTCGCTGTCGAACGGCACGACGACCAGGACCGGCCCGAAGATCTCGGACTGGACGATCTCACTGTCCTGGGCGGCGTCGGCGACCAGGGTGGGCCGATAGTACGCACCGTTCTCGAGGTCGCCCTGTGGGGCCTCACCGCCGGTGACCACGCGCGCGTAGGCACGCGCACGGTCGACGAACCCGGCGACCCGGTCGCGCTGGACGTGGGAGATCAGCGGCCCGAGATCGGTGCCCGGCGCGAACGGATCACCGAGCCGGACGCTCTCCATGAGGGCGGCGGTCCGCTCGACGAACTCCTCATAGAGCGGTCGCTGCACGTACGCGCGCGTGGCCGCCGTGCAGTCCTGCCCGGTGTTGATGAGCGCGCCCGCGACCGCGCCGTGGACGGCGGCTTCGAGGTCGGCGTCGTCGAAGACGACGAAGGGCGCCTTGCCGCCCAGTTCCAGGTGGATCCGCTTCACGGTGCCGGTGGCGATCTCGGCGACGCGCTTGCCGATTGCGGTGGAGCCGGTGAAGGAGGTCATGGCGACGTCGGGATGGCCGACGAGATGCTCGCCGGCTTCCCTGCCGGTCCCGGTGACGATGTTGATCACACCGTCGGGGATCCCGGCGTCGGTGGCGGCCTGCGCGAAGAGGAGCGAGGTGAGCGGGGTGAGCTCGGCGGGCTTGAGCACGATGGTGTTGCCCGCGGCGATCGCCGGGAGGATCTTCCAGGCGGCCATCTGGAGGGGGTAGTTCCAGGGGGCGATGGACCCGACGACGCCGATGGGTTCGCGACGGACGTACGAGGTGTGATCGCCGGAGTACTCCCCGGCGGACTGGCCGGCGAGGTGACGGGCGGCGCCGGCGAAGAAGGAGGTGTTGTCGATGGTCCCCGGCACATCGAACTCACGGGTCAGCTTCAGCGGCTTCCCGCACTGCAGGGACTCGGCGCGGGCGAATTCCTCGGCGCGGTCGGCGAGGACGGCGGCGAAGCGGTGCAGCGCGTCGGAGCGCTCGCCCGGGGTGGCCGCGGCCCAGCCGGGAAACGCCTCGCGCGCGGCGGCGACGGCGGCGTCGACGTCATCGGTACCGGCCAGGTCGTACGTGTACACCTCCTCGCCGGTGGCCGGGTCGACGACGGCGTGCGTACGGCCCGAGGTCCCCTTCGCCGGTCGGCCCGCGATGTACTGCGCGCCCTCCGCGAAGCGGTCCTGGGCCGGGAAACGTTCCGGGGTGGCGGTGTCCGGGGTTGCGGTGTCCGGGGTGGCGGTGCCCGGGTTCTGCATGTCGCTCTCCTCCGTGTCCCCGTGGTGGGGCCGGCGTGGCTCAGGCTCGATTTGAGTGCCGATCCTGACAGAGCAGGTGGACTCCAACAAGTGATTCCGTTGTTGCCTTTTGGTTACGCGACGGAATCTGTCGACCAGGTGTCGAGTCGGCCGGAAAAACGCGGGACGCATTGTCGGTGGTGCGTGCCAGACTCGGCGGCATGGCGAAGATCGATTCTTGGGATGTCCTGATCAGGGAGGTCCGCGCGGGGGCGAGGGTCAAGTATCTGCACTTCTGGGGGCACCGGCCGAGGCCGGACGGCCAGGTGGGCGCGAGCTGCCTGAGCCAGTGGTGGCCGTCGCCGTTCACGGTGGACGGGGTGGAGTACGCGACCGCCGAGCACTGGATGATGGCCGGGAAGGCACGGCTGTTCGGGGACGTGGAGGCGGAGCGCGGGGTGCTGGGGGCCGGGCATCCGTCGGTGGCGAAGAAGGCCGGGCGGCTGGTGCGGGGGTTCGACGACGCGATATGGGAGCGGGAGCGGTTCCGGATCGTCGTCGAGGGGTCGGTCCACAAGTTCGGCGCGCATGCGGATCTGCGGGAGTTCTTGCTGGGTACCGGGGATCGGGTGCTGGTGGAGGCCAGTCCGGTGGACCGGGTGTGGGGGATCGGGCTCGCGGCGAGTGATGAGGGGGCGGGGGATCCGGAGCGGTGGCGGGGGCCGAATTTGTTGGGGTTCGCGTTGATGGAGGCGCGGGAGCGGTTGCGGGGGTAGGGAGGTTTTCGCCCTCGCCGCCCCTACCCGTCCCATCCCTGGGGGCTGCCGCCCCCAGACCCCCGCTTCGGCCCTGAACGGGCCTCGTCCTCAAACGCCGGACGGGCTGAAAAACCAGCCCCTCCGGCGTTTGAGGAGCGGGGGTCCAGGGGGCAGAGCCCCCTGGCGGGGGCGAGGAGAACCCGGCGGTGCCTACGACGTGGCGATCACAAGCGCCACCATGACCAGCCCGAGCACCACGCCCGCCGCCCCGCAGATGACCCCGGCCAGGGCCTGCCCCGGATTCGTCGCCTCGCCCCGCCGGGCCTTGCCCCGCCCGATCGAACCGAAGATCAGAGCCAGCACACCCAGGATGATCGCCACCGGCCACAGGCAGAAGACCGCCGCGGAGATGATCCCGAGCACCAGCCCGGCCGTACCCATCCCGTTGCTCGGCATGGCCTGCATCCCGGGCCAGCCGTAGTAGCCCCCGGCACCGGGCCCCGGCGGCGGATACGCGTAACCGCCGGGATAGCCGTACGGAACCCGCCCCGGCCCGTCGGGACCGATGGGCGGCGGCGGGACGGGCTCACCGTGAGCGGCGTAGGGACCGGGCGCGGTCGGCGGCGCGAAGGGATTGGCAGGTGCGCCGCCCGGCGTGGACGACGTGGGCCCCGGCGGCGCGAAGGGGTTCCCTGTCGGGCCGTGCGGCGGCGTCACCGGGCCCGGCCCGGCCGACGGGTTCATCCACGGCGACGCCGGCGGTACGGCGTCCCGTGGCTCGGCCGGCCCGCCCGTGGGCGGCATGGACGTGACCGTCTGCTGATCGTGCACGGCCGGAGCGGGCCAGAGTGGCGGCTCGTTCGAGGCGAGGGTGTACCCGGGACCGCCCGGCGCGGGGGGAGCCGGCTGCGCGCCCGCGACCGGAGGCGCCCACGGATCCGGTTCGGATCGAGCCTCCGGCGCACTACTCGGTCCCGCCGCCCCCGGCTTGTCCAACGACGTCTTCTGCTTCTTCTCCAACGAAGTCCCCGACCCCGCTACGGCCGCGTCTCCCGGTACCCCGGTTCCCCCCGGCGCCACCGATCCCCCCGCTCCCCCTGATCTCCCCGATCCCTCCGGCGCCTCCGGCGTCTGCGCGTCGTCGGACATGCGCGGGCCCCCTCTGTCGTACGTGCCGTCATGCTAAGGCCCGGGCATCACCGCCGCGGCCCCGGCCTACGATGATCCCGAGTAACCGATCAGCCGATCACCCGCGTCCCGCCGAGCCGCACACCCGGCCGCGGACGCCGTTCCCGGGGAGGAACCTTGACCGACCGTCTCGTCGACGCCCGCGTCCCGCGCGACCTGCACGCCTTCATCGCCGGACTGCCCAAGGCCGAACTGCACGTCCACCACGTCGGCTCCGCCTCCCCCCGCATCGTCGCGGAACTCGCCGCCCGCCACCCCGACTCCAAGGTCCCCACCGACCCCGAGGCCCTGGTCGACTACTTCACCTTCACGGACTTCGCCCACTTCATCGAGGTGTACCTGTCCGTGGTCGACCTCATCCGCACCCCGGAGGACGTGCGGCTGCTGACGTACGAGGTGGCCCGCGACCTGGCCCGGCAGCAGGTGCGCTACGCCGAGCTGACCATCACCCCGTTCTCCTCCACCCGCCGCGGCATCGACGAGAGCGCGTTCATGGCGGCGATCGAGGACGCCCGCAAGGCGGCCGAGGCCGAGTTCGGGACCGTGCTGCGCTGGTGCTTCGACATTCCCGGCGAGGCCGGTCTGGAGGCCGCCGAGGAGACCGCGCGGCTCGCCACCGACGACCGGGTGCGCCCGCAGGGCCTGGTCTCCTTCGGGCTCGGCGGGCCCGAGATCGGCGTACCGAGGCCGCAGTTCAAGCCGTACTTCGACCGTGCGATCGCGGCCGGACTGCACTCCGTGCCGCACGCCGGCGAGACCACCGGGCCGGAGACGGTCTGGGACGCCCTGACCCACCTGCGCGCCGAGCGCATAGGGCACGGCACGAGTGCGGCGCAGGACCCGAAGCTGCTCGCGCACCTCGCCGAGCACCGGATCGCGCTGGAGGTGTGCCCGACCTCCAACATCGCCACGCGCGCGGTCCGCGACATCGACGAGCACCCGATCAAGGAGTTCGCGAAGGCCGGGGTCGTCGTCACCATCAACTCCGACGACCCGCCCATGTTCGGCACCGACCTCAACAACGAGTACGCCGTCGCCGCGCGCCTTCTCGACCTGGATGAGGGGGGCCTGGCCGACCTTGCCAAGAACGCCGTGGACGCATCCTTCCTCGACGGGCCCGGCAAGGCCCGGATCAAGGACGAGATCGACACGTACACGACCACGTGGCTCGCCTCCTGACGCCCCCGGACTGACGCCCCGCGACTGACGCCACTCCACCGACGCCCGCCACAATGACGTCCATGCAGAACGTGACCGCCGTCGCCCACCGCGGCGACCCCTACCGCGTCCGCGAGAACACGCTCGACTCCCTGCGCTCCGCGCTCCACATGGGCGCGGACGCCGTGGAGATCGACGTACGGCTCACCAAGGACGGCGTGCCGGTGCTGCTGCACGACGAGACGCTGAAGCGGCTGTGGGAGCAGGACCGGCCGCTGCTCGCGCTGTCGGCGGCCGAGGTGCGGGGGCTGACGGCGGGCGGGGTGCCGACGTTGGAGGAGGCGCTCGCGGCGTGCGACGGGAGCCGGGTGATGCTCGACCTGCCGGGCACGCCCGATGTGCGGGCGGCGCGCCGGGTCGTGGACGTCGTGCGCGGGTGCGGGGCGCAGGACCGCGTGTACTACTGCGCGGGCGCCCGCGCCATGCTCGCCGTCCGCGCCGCCGACCCGGCCGCCGAGATCGCCCTGACCTGGACGACCCTCGCGCCGCCGCGCCCCGCCCTGCTGGCCGCGGTACGCCCGCACTGGCTCAACTACCGCTTCGGCCTGGTCGACCAGGCCCTCGCCGAGCGCGTCCACCGCGACGGCTACCTGCTCTCCGTCTGGACCCCGGACACCCGGCGCTCCATGCGCCGCCTGCTGGACCTCGGCGTCGACTCGATCACGACCAACCGCGTCGACGTCCTCCTGGGGTTGCGCACCGCCTAGGCACGGGCACCGGCCCGGCCCGGTCCAGTCCCCCGGCGTTCAGCGGCTCGCAGCCGAGGTCGCGTACGAGTCGTCGTACGACGGACAGGGCCACAGGTTGAAGGCCTTGACCACGTGCGCGGCGGGCGCGGCGGCGGCGATGCGCTGGGCCTACACGCGGGAGCGCTGAGGCACCGTCGCCGGATCGGCCGGCCTCTCGCGGGTGACGTACTGCGGCACCGGCGCGGTGTCCTTGCCGTTGTCGCGGACCAGGCCGTAGCGGAGGGCGCCCTGGGGTGGTCCGTACCGCACGTCCTCGTTCACCTTGTCCCAGCTCGACGGCATGACGGTCAGGCCGTAGGAGGCGCCGCGCTCGTTCTGGTTGAGGGTGACGGTGCCGTCGATGTAGAAGTACTCGTTCTGCCACATCTGCTGGGTGCCGTCGGGCAGCACCGTGTAGCCGATGTCCGGGCCGCCCATGCCGGTGACGTAGCCCCGGTCGGAGCCGTCCCCGACGACGTCGTCCATGCGGCGGCCGCCACCGGAGGCGACGTGGAAGATCTTGCCCTTCAGACCGGTCCAGGTCGGCATGGTCAGCCCGCCGGGCCGGTCGTGCGGCGCGATCTGCCAGCGCACCAGGACATAGCCCTGTCCGCTGAGCGTGACGTTCTCGCCGCGGTGCTGCATGACGGCCTTCGCGCCCCCGGTGCTGGTGATGCCGGACTCGGGGCGACGGGGGAGGGCGGCGGGCTCGGTGTTCGGGTCCGGGGCCTGGTCGACGGCGTCGACGACCGTGCCGTACAGGTCGACCTGCTTCGTCGCCGACGGCGAGGGTGACAGTGACGAGGAAGGTGTGGCCGTCGG
Organism: Streptomyces sp. T12; assembly: GCF_028736035.1. NCBI lineage: Bacteria > Bacillati > Actinomycetota > Actinomycetes > Kitasatosporales > Streptomycetaceae > Streptomyces > Streptomyces sp. T12. Next base: position 7,760,072 of record NZ_CP117866.1, on the reverse strand, counting down.
TGTCACGGACGGCTTGGACGACGGCGGGCGGGCCGTGCTTGCCGCCGTGGGGGCGGCCGCGCGCGGCGGGGCGTCCGGGGTCTGGGTGACGACGTACGCGCCGCCCGCGACGATCGTCGCGCCGGCCGTCACCGCCACGGCGGGCTGGGTGAGGGCGGCCATCACCTTCGCGGACCAGCCGACGGAGGTCGCCGTGGCCGTCGCCGCGACCGCCGTCTTGCCGCCGAGGGCCAGGGAGAGGGTGAAGCCGACGGGGATCGGGACGAGGGCGAGGCCGACGAGGAGCCGTTCCGCCGGTACGACGGCCTCGCGGGTGTCGCCGCAGTAGCCGCAGCTCCTGATGTGCCGGGCCAGCCGCTTGCGCCAGACCGAGTCGGGACGGCCGTTCCAGCGGGCGGTCAGTTCGCGCAGGTCGGGGCAGGCGCCGTCCAGCGCACGGACGATGCCGCGCGCGGTCTCCAGCCGCTCCTTCACCCGCTGGACGCGCACCGCCGCGTGCTGCCGGTTGATCCCGGCCGCGGCTGCCAGTTCGCGCCGGGTCAGTTCGCCCGCGACCTCCAGCCACCACAGCGACAGCAGTTGCCGGTCCTCGTCGTCCAGCCAGCGCACGGCTTCCGCGACCTCGCGCCGCTGCCCCTCCAACTGCAGCCGGAGTACGGTGAGTTCGGCGAAGTCGGTGGCCTCGTGCGCGGCCGACTCGTCCAGCTGGGCGGTCTGCCTGCGGCGCGCCCGGTCCCGGATCTGCCGCATGGCGATGGCGACGAGCCAGGAGCGGAAGCTGTCCGGGTCCCGCAGCGAGCCGAGGTTGTCGACGGCGCGCAGCATGGTCTCCTGGACCACGTCGTCGACGTCGGCATGCCCGTTGAGGGCGCGCCCGACGACGTTGTAGACCAGCGGCAGCCAGCCCTCGACCAGCTCGTCCAGCGCATGCCGGTCACCGGCCTGCGCCGCCGCGATGGTGGAGCGCCACTGCCTGCGGGCTCCCTCGTCCACGTGCGTCCTCTCCCAGGTCATTTGCTGCCCGTACGCACCTTCTCAGCCTGACCAGCACTGTTGGCTATGTCGGAGATCACATTCCGCTTGCGGTGCGGGCGGGCCATGGGGAGGTCTCCCGGGTGTGGGGACGGGGGGACGCGAGTGGAGACGCGGTGAAGGGGGCGGGGATAACACTTTTTCGGCGCAGCCGGCCGACGCCGCCGCGGGCGACCGGGCCCGTAAGGGCGATCCCTCACAACACCCTTGCGCTGCACGGCACTTGATCCGGGGTTCGCCAGGGTCAGAGCCCCTCCTCACCGACGATTCGGCAGGGGCCGCCTCGCCCCGACGATGATCACGGACACCCCGTCGACATCAGGAGCAGCAGATGCCCGTACGCCCGCTTCCCGCCCTCCTCACCTCCGCGCTCGCCCTGACCCTCACCGCGCTGCCGCTGGCCGGGACGGCCTCCGCGCGCCCCGCGTCGTCGTGCAGCGCGCAGGCGATCGAGGCCGCCCCGGCGGACGGCCCCGACGTCGAGGCCCTGTGCGCGGCGCTCGCCGGGCTGCCCGACAAGGACGCGACGGCCGCGCTGATCCGCGTCGGCGGCAAGGGGAGCTGGCACGGGGCGGCCGGGGTGCGGGACCTGAGAACCGGAGCGCCCGCGCTGGAGAGCGCCCGCTTCCGCGCCGGTTCGACGACGAAGATCGTGACCTCGGCGATCGTGCTGCAACTCGCCGCCGAGGGGCGGATCTCCCTCGACGGCACGGTTCAGCAGTATCTGCCGGGCCTGCTCACCGAGGACTTCGCGCCGATCACCGTACGGCAGCTGCTCAACTTCACGAGCGGCCTGCAGCCGGGCGCATCCCTCGGCGAGGACGTCGACGACGGCTACGAGCACCGCTTCGAGACGCTGACTCCCGAGGAGGTGGTGGCCGCGTCCGTCGCCAAGGGCCCCGACCCCGACCACGCGCCCGGCGAGCACCAGCGCTACGGCAACATCCACTACACCGTGCTCGGCATGCTGATCGAGAAGGTCACCGGCGACTCGTACGCCCACCAGGCGGCCGTACGGATCTTCCGCCCGCTCGGCATGCGGCACACCTCCTTCCCCGACGGCCCCGACCCCCGCGTCCACGGCCCGCACAACCGCGGGTACGACTGGATCGACGGCAAGCTGGTCGACGTGACCGAGTGGAACATGTCCGACCGGTTCGCGGCCGGCGACATGATCTCGACGACGGCGGACCTGGAACGGCTGCTGTTCGCCCTGTTCCGCGGTCGGGTCGTGCCCGAGCCCCAGCTGAAGGAGATGTTCACGGTCCCGGACCTCGACAGGGCCACCATGAGTGCCGGACTGGAGCGGTTCGAGCTGAACGGCAAGGTGATCTGGGCCAAGACGGGCGCCCGCCCCGGCTATCACACCGTCGTCGCGGCCACCCGTGACCTGTCCCGGACGGTGGTCTACTCCGTCAACTCGACCGACGCGAAGGGCGACGGCCTGGCCATCGCCCAGCGCTTCGCCTTCCCGGCGTTCAACCGCTGACGGCGACGGCAGCGGGCGGCGGTGCCGACGCTTCGGTCAGCGCCTCCAGCCGCTTGATCTTCTTCCGTACGACGTACAGCGGGATCACCCCGAAGACACCGAACGACATGTCGATCACCGACCACCAGAAGGGGATGCCGCGGATCGGCCCGCAGATCAGGGCGAGCGGGACGATGCCCGCGCAGGCGATCATCCCGAACTCGACGACCCAGATGTTGCGGACGGGGTCGCGGTAGGGGCCGACGAACGCGACCGCGATGACGAGGTGGGCGAAGGCCAGCCAGTCCGTGCCGTAGAGCAGGAAGGGGTAGTCGGCGTCGGCGGCGTCCAGTCCGCGCCGGACGCGCTCGATCCAGTCCATGAGGCCGGGCAGGTGCTCCGGCACGGACAGGGCGCGCAACAGGTCCTCGGTCCAGTGCAGTTCGTGGACGAGGGGGAAGGCCGTGGCGCCGCTGAGCACCAGGCAGACGACGAAGGAGGCCAACCAGACACGGATGCCCTTGAGCAGGGCGGCTCTGTCGCTCATGGAACCAGCCTACGACTCGAATTGAACATGTTCAGAACCGCCTCCCCAGGAGAACCCCTGGGACGGCACTCCGTCGGCTTCCAGCCCGTAGCGCCTGAGCTGCTCGCGGGCCTTCGCTCCGCGGAGTCCGCACAGTCCGCGCAGAGCGCCGTGTTCGCCCGCATCGGCGGCGGTGCGGTACAGCCGTTCGGCTCCTCTCCGGTCTCCGGCCTGTGCGAGCCTCTTGGCCAGGCCGATGAGCTGGTGTGGCAGACACGACTCGGAGGCCAGCCGAACGAGCCTTCGGGCCTCTTCGTGGTCTCCGGCCTCGGCTCGCAGCAGGGCCAGTTGCTCCATGGCGATGGTGTCTCCGGCGGTGGCGGCCAGACGGAAGAGTCGTTCGGACTCGTCGCGCTCCCCAGCGGCTCCCCTGAGCATGGCAAGCGCGTGCATCGCGAAGAACTCACCGGCTCTGGCCGCCTGCAACGCGATCTCCTCCGCACCCTGCCGGTCGCCGCGGCCTTCCCGGACGAGGGCCAAGGAGTGTTCATATCCTCTGGTCTCGTCCAGCAGCCGGCTTACCTCGGCGTGCCTGCCCTGTGTTTCCCACCTTTTGAGCAGGAGCAGTTGGCCGTACGTGTTGTATGCGTCGGCGGCCCGCCGGGCAAGTCGCATCGCCTCCTCCGGAGCTCCCGCCTCGTCCCGCCGCAGCGCCAGCCAGACCAGAGCGCTGCTGATGCCGGCGTCGGCGGCCATGCGGTAGACGTACTCGGCCCCTTCCTCGTCCCCGGCGTCGCTGCGCCGTTGCGCGAGGTCCGTCAGCGCCTCATGGTCTCTGGCCTGGTGGGCGAGCAGGGCGAGCCGTTCCGCCTCCGCCGCCTCGCCGCGTCCGTCCCGCCGCATGGCCAGGCCGACGAGGGCACCTCCGATTCCGTGCGCGGCGACCTGGCGGGCCAGCCGCTCCGCCTCCGCCCGGTCCCCCTGCTCCTCCCTGCGAATCGCCAGCGACACCAGGGCGTCCGTGTCCCCACTCTCCGCGGCGGCCAGAAGCAGTGGCTCCGCGGCGCCATGCTCGCCCGCCCGCTCCAGGCGCCAGGCCAGACAAAGCTGACCGCGCGCGTCTCCCGCGTCGGCGGCGGCGCGGTAGAGGCGCTCCGCCTCCTGCGGGTCACCGGCGTCCTCTCGCCGCACGGCCAGAAGGTACAGCGCGCGGCCGTTCCCCTCCTCGGCGAACCTGCGGGCCAGCGCCTCCGCTGCCGCCGGGCCTCCGGCCTGCTCACGGATCGCCAGCAGTCGGTCCACGGCCAGAGACTGTCTGTAGGGAACGTCGATCTGCCGGACGAGGCGTTCGGCTTCCGCTCGGTCCCCGGCCCGTTCCCGCAGCTCCGCCAACAGCTCCAACGATTCCGTGTCACCGGCGTCCACGGCCCTGCGGCAGGTCTCTTCGGCGGCGCGCATGTCACCTGTGCGCTCCTGAAGCTCCGCGAGCCTCCTGAACGCGGTGATACCGCCGGAGTCGGCGGCGGCGCGGTACAGCTCGGCCGCATGGCGGTGACGCAGTCTCGCCTCGGCGGCCCGGGCAAGCCGGATCAGGTCTCTGTGACGGGGCAGATGCGTGGCGGCCGCGGCCCAGAACGTGGCGGGCGGGCACAGGCGCCTCCGGGTGCGGCTGCCGTGCTGCTGCAGATAGTCGGCCAGGCGCAGGAGGCTCGGCTCCGCGCCCATGCCGGCAGTGCGCGGGACAGCCTGCAGCGCCCCCACGACGTTCCGGACGGGCGCTCGGGCGTGGGCCACGGCTCGGGCGAACCAGTCGGGGTCGTCGGGCACGGCTGCGCGGACGCTGTCCGGGAGATACCCCCATGCGGCGTCTTCGAGGAAGGCGGTCGGCAGGGGGCCCAGCACGCCCAGGCGGTGGGCGTCCATGGCGGTACTGATCAGTGCGCCGGCGCAGATGCCATGGACGCCCGTGGGCCGTTCGTAACGCTTCACGAGGTCGGGGCCGGCCGCCAGGATCTGCGTGATGTCGCTCGAACCGGTTTCCAGGGCCTCGGCCAATGAGGGGTCCTCGTCGGCCGCTGTGCGTACGGCGTCCAGGTCGTCGCCGAAGGAAGCGGGCAGCAGGAACTAATGGGCCTGACTCAGCAGGACCCGGGCATGCCGGTGGGGGTCCTCGGCGCGGTGCCGACCCGGATCGGTGAGCCCTTGCGCATCATCGGGCCACAGGGTGGCGAGCACGACAAGCGGGCCCGGGTCGTCGAGCCTGCGCAGCAGGGCGGCCGCCGCCGCTTCACCGCTCGGCCCGGTGAGACAGTGCTGTGCCTCGTTCAGCCAGAGCACGCTGCGCGGGCCGAGCGCGTCGGCGGCAAGGGCGGCCAGCAGGCTGGACGCGTCGGCGGGGAAGAACAGGTCGAAGTCGTCGGGCACCACCCGGCTGACCGCTTCGAAGGCGGTGCGGGTCTTTCCCGTGCAGGACTCCCCCTCCAGCACCACGAGTGTCGTGTCCCTCGCAGCGATGACCTCGTGGAGGTGATCCCACAGGGCGAGATCGTGCGGCCGGGGCACATAACGAGGCAGGACGAAGCCTTTCCCGTCGCCGCCCGGTCTGCCGGAGATGGCAGGGTGGACCCCCAGCCGGCGGGCGGTCCAGCTCCGCACGGCCCGCGGCGGGTCGGGCAGGGCGGCCCGTCCGGCCCGCAACTCCTCCTCGGCGAGGGCCCTGTGGGCCTGCTGCCGCTCCGTTGCCACCCGGGCCCTGTGCGCCCGGCGCCGGCGCTCGGCCTCGACGGCCTCCCGCCAACGCTCCGGTGAAAGGAACCCAGCGATCGTCTCGTCCGATGTGGTGTCGACCGGCGATTCCAGAAGACCTCGGCGGGCCGCTTCGGCCCGGATCTCCCCGATGACGGTGATCAACGCGTCGACGTCCTGCGGAAGCTGACTGCCGCGCAGCCACTTCCCGGGCGTCTCCGGGGCCAGGCCGGCCTTGCGTGCCAGCGCGCGGTCCGACGGCTCACCGTTGAGCAGCCCGCCCTTCCCCTTCAGTGCGCCGAGGCGCCGCAGGTCGTCGAAGAGCACCGGCACCTGCCGTCGCCCCCCTTCAGCGCCTCCTGCTGTCCGATCGTCCGAAACTGACGCCGACGGACACCGGTGACGTTACGGCGGCCACCTGCCGGCCCGCTCACCAAGTGTCCGATTCGTAACCAGTCGCAGTCGGACGCCTTGTCCGACGGGTTGTCTGTATCCCAACCGGTGGCCACCACTACCGCCGACACCCGGGAAGGACCGACCATGACACTGCTCCACCTGTTCTCCGTGCTGCTGGCGTTGTCCGTGTCCGTGCACGTGGGATGTTCTGCCGCATTCATCGCTTGGCGCGGCGGCAGCCGCCCCACGGTCGCCGTTCTCATCGGCGGCGGAGCGATCGGCCTCTACTTCGCCGCGGTGGCGGCCTACCGCTGAGGCACGGGGCCCGGCCACCGGGCCCCGCTCCCGCCCCGCAACCGACCGGCCCTACCATGTCCGCCGGCGAGTGAAGGAGCCATGACCGTGGACTTGAGCAGGTGGGATTACCGAGGCCAGCGGTGGGCGGCCAGGGCGGCACTGGCCGCGGCGGGGCTCGCGGTGCTCGTGCCGCTCGCCTACGGCGGTCTCGGCGGCGTCCTGCTGCTCGTGGCCGGGGCCGCGGGTCTGGGCCTCAGCGCGGTCGCGGTGTGGTGGACGCTGACCCTGCGCGGACCGGTGCGCTGGGCCGCCGCCGTCCTGGCCCTGGCGGTACCGGCCGCCGTAGTGGCCCTGTTCGCGGCCACCCTCTTCTGGGCGCTGCTGGCATCCGTGGCGCTGTGGGCGGTGGCCGTGTGGAGCGGCCGGTACGCGCTGCGGGGCACGGGCAGCCCTCGGGTGCGGGTGATGCGGGAGCGGAAGGCACCGCCGCCGCAGCGGCCGTATCTGATCATGAACCCGCGCTCGGGCGGCGGGAAGGTGGTCCGCTTCGCGCTCCAGGAGAAGGCGGAGCGCCTCGGCGCCCGCGTCATCCTGCTCGACCCGGACCAGCACCAGGACGTCACCGCCCTGGCCCGCAAGGCCGTGGCGGACGGCGCCGACCTGCTGGGCGTCGCGGGCGGTGACGGCACCCAGGCGCTGGTCGCGGCCGTCGCCGCCGCGTACGACATCCCGTTCCTGGTGATCAGCGCCGGCACCCGCAACCACTTCGCCATGGACCTGGGCCTCGACCGCGAGGACCCCTCCACCTGCCTGGACGCCCTCACCGACGGCGTGGAACTCCGCGTCGACCTCGGCTTCGCGGGCGGCCGGCCCTTCGTCAACAACGCCTCCTTCGGGGCGTACGCGGCCATCGTGCAGAGCCCCGGCTACCGCGACGACAAGATCGGCACCAGCCTGGAGCTGCTGCCCGACCTGCTCACCCGCCAGCAGGGCCCGCGGCTGACCGCCCGTGCGGCGGGCACCACGCTCGACGCTCCGCATGCCGTGCTGGTCAGCAACAACCCCTACCGCACGGACGATCCGTTCGGGCTCGGCCGCCGCGACCGTCTCGACGCGGCCGTCCTCGGCGTCCTCGGCCTCAGGGTGGACAGCGCGGCCGAGGCCGCCGGACTGCTCCTCGACCCCGCGCCGGGCGGCCTCACCATCCTCACCGCGCCCGACGTGATCATCGAGGCCGACCGCGCGGAGATCGAGGCCGGCATCGACGGCGAGGCGCTCGTCCTGCCCGCCCCCGTCCACTGCCGCATCACACCCGGCGCCCTACGCGTCCGCGTCCCCCGCAAACGCCCCGGCGTCCCACAGCCCGCTCCCCGCCTCGACTGGCGCAGGCTGCGCAAACTGGCGGCGACGGTGGGGCGTACGGCGGTGCACCACCGGAGCCGGCGTGACCAGGATCGCTAGTCGGGCGTAAGGCTCCCCCGTCGGCCGCCTCGGCCTCGCCGACTACCCCGGGATCCGGGCGAAAGGGGGAGGAATCCTTCCCTCCCTTTCCCGCGAGAGACATGCGAGCCTCGTCGATCATGCGGTCGTCGACGCGCTTCGTGGTGCTGTCGGCCTCGGCTTTCGTCTCGCGGTTTCACGCAGGGAAGGGGTATCCCGTTGAGTCAGGGTCTCGGACGTAGAGGGTTTCTGGGAGTCGCGGGCGCGGGCGTTGTCGGCGGGGCGCTCGGGGCCGGGGCCTTGGCCCCCACCGACGCCCTGGCGAGTCCCCGCCGCGACGCGGGCGCCCGGTCGGTCGTCGTCGGCACCCGATCGGGCAAGGTGCGCGGCGTCGAGCGCGGCGACGGCGTGCTGGTCTGGAAGGGGCTGCCCTACGCCGCCCCGCCGACCGGCTCCCGGCGCTACGCCCCGCCGCAGCCGGTGACGTCGTGGACGGGCGTGCGGGATGCGTCCGCGTACGGCCATGCCGCACCGCAGGTGCCACTGCTGCCCGGCCTGCCGGAGACCCCGAACCAGAGCGAGGACTGTCTGTACCTCAACGTCTGGTCCCCCTCCACCAAGGGGAAGCGGCCGGTGATCGTGTGGGTCCACGGCGGCGGGTTCCTCGCCGGGACGGGCAACGACCCGACCTTCGACGGCGGGAACTATGCCCAGCGCGACTGTGTCGTCGTCACGTTCAACTACCGGCTGGGCGCCTTCGGCAGCCTCTACCAGCCGGACCGTTACGGTTCCGGGAACCTGCGGCTGCTGGACCAGATGGCCGCACTGCGCTGGGTCCGCGACAACATCGCCGCCTTCGGCGGTGACCCGTGCGCCGTCACGGTCATGGGCGAGTCGGCGGGCGCCATGTCCATCGGCGCGCTGCTCGGCACCTCCCGGGCGCGCGGACTGTTCCACCGCGCCATCATCCAGAGCGGCGGCCCGCGCCCCTGCCACACCACCGAGTTCGCCTCCGCCACTCGGGAGGCGGTCCTGCGCTCCCTCAAGACCACGGACACCTCGCGCCTGACGACGGTGTCGACCGGGGAACTGCTCGACGCCTCGGTGCAGGCCGCGAACGACCCCCAGCTGCTGGAGCCGTACGGCCACGTCATCGACGGGCAGGTGCTGCCGCAGCACCCGCTGGGAGCCGTGGACGGAGACGTCGATCTGCTGATCGGCACCTGCAACATGGAGGCCGAGCCGTTCATGGGCTCGCCCGTCTTCTCCGGCCGTTTCGAGACCCTGGCCCGCCAGGCGACGGGCGAGCGCGCCTGGGACCGGCTCCTGAAGGTCTACGACGACACCGCCCTGCCCGGGCACACGACCCTCAACGACGTGCTCAGCGGCTGGTTCGTCGTGATGCCCTCGGTCTGGCTGGCCGAGTACGCCCACCGGGCCGGCGCCCGGGTGTGGCAGTACACCTTCGACTATGCCGAAGCCGGCCCGTTCGGGCCCACGCACGGCAGCGACGTCCAGTACACCTTCGGCAACTGGGGCCAGGGCGACTTCACCGGTGCCGCGCCGGCCGACCTCCCGACGGCACGGGCCCTGTCCGCGAAGATGATCGACTCCTTCACCTCGTTCGCCCACCACGGGACTCCTTCGACCCGGGCGCTGCCGGACTGGCCGGCCTTCACCCCTCGCGACCGGGCGTGCCTGTCGTTCGACGTGGAGCCGCGTCTGGTGCGCGACCGGCTCGCCGACGCGCGGCGCGAGGCGTGGGACGGAGTCGATCCCTTCACCGTCTGCTGATGCCCGATGCCCGATGCCCGATGCCTGTTGCCTGATGCCGCTGCCGTGGGGGCCGCCGTTCGTTGCGTGACCGCGGCTCCCATGCCGTTATCGGGCGACGTAGCCGCCGTCGACGGGGAGGGCGACGCCTACGACGAAGCTGGCCCCCGGGCTGCACAGCCACAGGACCGCCTGGGCGATCTCCTCAGCCGTACCAAGGCGATTGATGGGCTGGTTGGCCTCGGCCTCGGCGCGGTCGAGTTCGCCCTTGGTGATCATGTCGTGGACCATGGGGGTGTCGATGGCGCCGGGGCAGACGGCGTTGACGCGGATGCCGCGCGGGGCGTATTCGAGGGCGGCGCTGGTGGTCAGGCCGATCACGCCGTGCTTGGAGGCGTGGTAGGAGGCCCGGCCGGGCAGGCCGACCAGGCCGCCGAGCGAGGAGCAGTTGACGATGGCGCCGCTGCCCTGGGCGCGCATGTGCCGCAGCTCGTGCTTCATGCAGGCCCACACGCCGCGCAGATTGATGGCGTTGACGCGGTCGAAGCGTTCGGCGGGTTCGTCGGCGGCGTCGCTGGGCGGGATCTGGATGCCGGCGTTGTTGTACGCCATGTCGAGGCGGCCGAAGGTCTCGACGGTGCGGTCGACCGCGGCCGCGACCTGGTCCTCGTCGCTGACGTCACAGGTGAGGGCGAGGGCCCGGTGGCCGGCGTCGGTGAGTTCCTTGACGGCTGCGTTCAGGGCGGCTTCGTCGATGTCGGTGAGGGCGACGGCGGCTCCGGCCTCGGCGAAGGCGCGGGCGGTCGCCAGGCCCATGCCGGAGCCGGCTCCGGTGACGAGGGCGACCTGGCCGGTGAAGTCGTAGGCGGGGTTCACGTGTCTTTCTCCCGTTGAGCGTGGGCCGCGTGGTCAGGAGGCGGCTTCGATGGTGACCTGGGTGGCGGTGGCGAGGCGTTCGGTGTCGCCGTGCACGCGGCCGAGGATGATCAGGCCGGCGTCACTGGAGCCGCTGCCTCGGTAGAAGAGGGCCAGGTTGCCCCAGGGCGCGTAATACGCCAGGTCACCGGGCTTGGCTTCGGCGGCGTCCGGGGCGCCGGAGGTGGACAGCCGACGCGGGAGGTCAGCGATCTTCTCCGTCCGGTGGAAGTCGCTCAGGTTCAGGGTGAGCGGGAGCAGGGCGGCGAAGTCGCGGGCCGTGGCGCTGTCGTTGAGCGTGGCATCGACCCGGTGGCCGTCGACGGTGAACCGGATGGTCATGGCGGTGTTCTTGTCCTCAGAGGGTGAGACTGGTGCCGTGGCTGCCGGCGCTCGCTGTGACGCAGACGCGGAGGCGGAGGACGAGGCCGGGGAAGGCTGAGACGGGGGTGCCTCGTCGGTACAGGCGGTCACTGCGAGCAGTAACGCGGTCGGGACGGCGCGGGCAAGGCTGGAACGGGTGGTCAGGCTCACGGCATCCTCCAGGGGCGTCAGTCGGGCAGGGGCTCGGCGTAGTGGCGGAAGCCGTCGCGCTTGAGGTGGATGTCGTACAGGCGCTGGGCCAGCACCCCGGGGCTGCTGTGTTCGGCATCGGGGCGGATGGCGCCGGGGATGATCAGCTGGGCCGCGTGGATGTTCTCGGGGGCGAGGGTGTCGTACAGCATGCGGGCGTAGGCGCTCTCGGCGGCGAAGGCGATCGAGGTGCCGGCCCGGTCCGGGTGGGGGCGCACGGCGCTGCCGCCGTTGACGAACAGGAGCGTGCCGCGGCCGAGTTCGCGCATGCCGGGCAGCACGGCGTTCACCGCGGTGACCGGGCCCTTGACGGAGAAGGACAGGGGCGCGTCGAGGTCGTCGGCGCTGGTGTCGAGGACCGACTTCATGAAGTCGGCGCGGGGCACGGGGCTGTACTGCAGGATCTCGATCGGCCCCAGGGCGGCTGCGGCCGCGTACAGGGCCGCGTCCAGTGACTCGATGTCCAGGACGTCGGCGGTGAAGCCCTGGGCCTGGATGCCGTCACCGTCCAACTCGGCGGCGAGTGCCTCCAGTTTCTCTGCGTTGCGGGAGATCAGGGCGACGGTGTGTCCGGCGGATCCGAAGCGGCGGGCGGTGGCGAGTCCGAGGCCGGGGCCGGCGCCGACGAGGGCGAAGGTCGTCATGGTGAGTCCTTGTGGGTGGAGGGGCTTCGCTCAGGCTTGAGGAGGACCTTGCTGGCGCGGCCCTCTGCTCCGTGTCGAGCCTCACATGCAAAGGCAAGGGCGGAAAGCGGAGAAACACATCCGGGGAGGAAGGCATCCTGGGAGTAAATTCTCCCTCCTTCCGCGGGTGCGATCGGTGTCATGCTCGGCTGCATGACCAGCAACGTTCCCCTCAACGAGCTGGGAGAATTCCTCAAGAAGCGCCGCGCCGAGCTGAGCCCGCGCACTGTCGGCCTGCCCGACAACGGCAGTCCCCGCCGGGTCGCCGGGCTGCGCCGCGAAGAGGTCGCCCAGCTCGCCGGCATCAGCACCGACTACTACACGCGTCTCGAACAGGGCCGTATGCAGGCGTCCGCGCCCGTGCTGGACGTCCTCGCCCGGGTGCTCCATCTCGACGACGACGAACGCGGCTACCTCTTCCAGCTGGCCGGCAAGACCACCACCCGCGGCCGCAGCCGGGGACGGCAGAAGGTCCAGCCGCAACTGCAACGGGTGCTGGACGACCTCACCGCCACCCCCGCCATCGTGCAGGGCCGCCGCGGGGACATCCTGGCCTGGAACGCGCTCGCGGCCGCGCTGGTCACCGACTTCTCCCGCCTCCCGGAAAAGCACCGCAACTACCCGCGGATCAGCTTCACCGATCCGGCCATGCGCACCCTGTACGCCGACTGGGAGACCTCCGCGCGGCTCGCCGTGGCGCAGCTGCGGATGGAGGCGGCGAGGTATCCCGAAGACCCTCGCCTGATCGAGCTGGTCGGCCAACTGTCGCTGCGTGACAAGCAGTTCGCCCAGTGGTGGGGCGACCACAAGGTCGCCGCCCGGACCGTGGGCACCAAGACCCTCAACCACCCGGTCGTCGGCGAACTCGTCCTGGACTGGGACACCCTCACCGCCAACACCGACCCCGACCAGAACCTCACGGTCTGGACCGCCGAGCCCGGCTCCCCCACCCACGAGCGGCTGCGCATCCTCGCCTCCTGGGCCGCCGACCAGAACCTGCCGGCCTCCCCACCTCTCACCTGACCACCGCCGGTCCCGTATGCGCCGAGCGGCCCAAGGACTGCGCCGGGCACGCCGACAGCCGGCCGAAGCGGACTACCTGACGAGGATCTCGGCGAGTTGGAGGCGGTACTTGGTGTTCTCGTCGGAGGCGGGTGTGCCCAGCTTGGTGGTCCGCAGGCGCAGGTAGCGGCCGGTGGCGGAGGTGAGCGTGTAGGTCTGGGCGGCTCCGTTCGGGTTGGGCTGGCCGGTGACCGTGCGGGCGGTGGTGTACGACGTGGCGCCGTCGGCCCGGGTCTGGAGCGTGAAGTCGGCCGGGAAGCCCGCCGTGCCGCCACCGGCCCCGCCCGTGTCCGTGCGCGGGCAGAGGGTGACGGAGCCGATCGCCCGGTCGGCGCCGAGGTCGATCTCGATCCAGACGGGTGTGCGACTGACGTCGGCGGCGGGGAAGTCGATGCTGGTGAAGCCCTTGGCGCCGGTCACGCTGGTGGTGGTGCCGTCCAGGATCCGCGTCTTGCCCCAGTCGCCGTTCTCGAAGGTGTAGTCGGCCGTGACGGTGGTCGCGGCGGTGGGGACGGTGAGTTCGGCGAGCTGGAGGCGGTACTTGGCGCTCTCGTCGGAGGCCGGGCTGCCGAGCCGGGTCGCCTGGAGGCGGACGTAGCGCGCGGTGGTCGTCCGGAAGCCGTACGTCTGGACAAGCCCGCCCGGATTCGGCTGGCCCGTGACGGTGCGGACGGTGGTGTAGGTGCCGGCGCCGTCGGGGCGGGTCTGGATGGTGAAGTCGACCGGGAAGCCCGCGGTGCCGCCGCCCGCCGCCGGGGTGTCGGTGCGCGGGAAGAGGCGTACGGCGTCCAGGTCGGTGTCGGCCCCGAGGTCGATCTCGACCCAGACCGGATTCGCGGACACGTCGGCGGAGGGGAAGTCGTTGCTGGTGTAGCCCTTGGCGCCGGTCACGCTCGTGAGCCGGCCGTCGGTGAGCCTGCTCCTGCCCCAGTCGCCGTTCTCCAGGCTGTTGTTGCTGGTGACTGGCCGGCCCAGGGCGAGGTCGTCGAGGCGGCCTGTTCCGGTGGCCGTGAAGGTCCAGGCGCCCGGCTGCACGGTGAAGTAGACGTAGGACGCGTCCTTGCCGTCGTAGGCCAGACCGCTCACGCTGCCGGTGGCGGCGCCGTTGGTGTAGACGGTGGTGGCGCCCGCGGTGATGACCGGCTGTGAGCCGCCGTAGGTGGGCACGCCGACCCGGGCCGTCGTCCCGCTCGGGGAGGTGAGCGTGAGGGTGGCCTTGGTGCCGTCGCGGGTGATGCCGAAGCGGATGTCGCCCTTGACGGTGGGCACGACAGTGTTGATCTTCGCGAGGGTGCCGGTCTGCGGGACGACCTCGTACGTCGTCCAGCCGGGCTTGGTGGGACGCACCCCGGCGGCGTAGGCGGACAGCGCGTACAGCGGGCCGCCGTTCCAGGCGTGGTTGTCGGTGCCCGCGGACTTCTCCCACACTTCCCACAGGGTGTGGCAGGCGGGGTCGGCGACCTGAGCGGCGAAGCGGTTGCGCATCCGCTCCTCGGCCACGGTGGCCGCGCCCATCAGGTACAGCGCCTCCAGGACGTAGAACTCCATGTACGGGCTGGCGTTGAGGTGGGTGCGCAGCACCTCGGTGACCGCCCGGTGGCGGGGGGCGGGGGCGAGCCCGGCGACCACCGCGAGGGCGTTGCCGCGGTCGTCGGTGTCGCCGTTGTAGCCGGGTGAGCGGTACTCGTTCCTGGACGTGTTCCACAGCACGCGGTCGAAGTTGGCCTTGATGCTGTCGCGCCGGGCCTGCCATCCGGCCACGTCCCCGCTGTTGCCGCTGAGGTCGGCGAGCTTGGCGGCGGTGTCCAGGGCCAGGTAGTACCAGCAGTTGTCCAGGGCGCGGGCGTCGATGTTGCTGCCCCAGTCCTCCCAGTCCCAGTCCCCCGCGCGGTGGTTGACCAGGCCGTCGGCGTCCAGACTCCACAGGTTCAGGTACTTCTTCACCGCCGGGTAGGCGCCGGTGACGGCGCTCGCGTCGCCGGTGTAGACGTAGTACGTCCAGAACGACCACACCGAGGCGAGCATCTGCACGGGCAGTTCGGCGGTCCAGATCGTCGTCGGGACCGGGGAGTACAGCGCCCCGCTGTCCTTCTGCCAGGCGGCGAGCTGGGCGATGGCCTTCTTGCCGAGTGCGTGGGAGCGGGTGTCGAAGGTGTAGAAGCCTTCCTTGAGCTGGTTGACCACGTCGCCCCACCACTGGGCCCGTTCGCGGGTCGGGCAGTCCATGTAGTTGTCCCGCATGTTGACGTACATCGTGCGGGCCGCCTTGGTCCACAGGGTGTCCAGGAAGGCGTCACTGCTGCTGAACGAGCCCGCGAAGTCGGTGTCGTAGCCGGACTCCCGGTACTTCAGCTCCAGGATCGTCACGCCCGCCGGGATGGTGTACCGCACCGCCGTGCCGCTCATCCACGCCAGGGGCTCGAACTCCTGCACCCCACCGGTGCAGACGTAGGTGGCGCGCACGTTGTACTGAGTCCCCGGCTCGATCCCGGTCAGGCCCGCGCCGTCGTCGTAGTGGTCAGTCTGGATGCCGATCACCGCACCCGCCGGGGCGTCCACCTTCAGGAACGGCGTGACCTGGAGGTTGGACGGCAAGGTGGCCGAGATCGCGGTGGCGCCCTGTCCGGTGGACGGGAGCGAGGAGGCGTTGGCGTAGGACTTCAGACCGGAGTAGCGGAACTGCGGGATGGGTCGCTGGACGAGGTTGTTCCAGGGCGCAGCACCGGCGGCACCGAAGTCGGTCGGCGCCGTCCAGCCGCCGTCGTTGAAGCCGGGTGACCGCCAGCCCGACACGACGGCGGCGGCTCGGGCGTCGTAGAAGATGTTGGACTCGGGCAGCCGGAAGTTCACCTGCGTACCGCTGGTGTTGTTCGAGTAGCCCGGGTGGACGGTGTGCTTCCAGCTGGTGTCGCTGACCAGCCGGGTGGTCGTCGAGCCGGTGGTGATGTCGGACTGGAACAGCAGACCGCCCTTGCCGCTGCTGTTGTGCGAGAAGCCCTGCTTGCCGAAGTACCAGACCAGCAGGGCGATCGTGTTGGTGCCGCTGGTGAGGTAGGGGGCGAGGTCGATCTCGTCGTAGTAGGTGTCCGTACGGTTCGGGCCTCGCTTGAGTCCGCCCTCGAAGACCACCAGGGTGCCGTTCACCCACAGCCAGTACTTCGAGTCGGCCGCGATCTGGGTCACGGCCTTCGAGGGCGCGGAGCCGAGGGTGAACGATCTGCGGAAGGCCACCCACTGGTTCGCCGAACTGGACGGCGCCCAGATCCACTTCGCCGTCCACGAGACAGCGGCGGCCGCCTCGGGCGCGAGGCGCGGCAGCGTCAGGGAGCCCAGGGTGGGAGCGAGGGCCACGGCTATGGCCGAGCGCAGGGCGGACCGGCGGGTGAGAAGGGGCATCGCGGGCTCCTGTGGAGGTGCAGAGTGAGCGAGGGGGGGTGGTGAGTGAATCGTTTCAATATCTTCTTTGCAGCGGGAATCCTGGAGCCTGGCGCAACAGGGCGTCAATCCCCTTGCGGGGGTTCTTCGAAGCGGCCCCGGAAACGCGATGGATCGGGCCGGTGACCCGGGTCAGGGGGAGACCCGTGCTCTGGCTGGCGTGGGCGATGATCTCGGCGGTGATGGAGATGGCCGTCTCCTCGGGGGTGCGGGCACCGAGGTCGAGGCCGATCGGGGAGTGCAGCCGGTCCAACTGCCCGTCGGTGACCCCGACTTCACGCAGGCGACGCAGGCGTTCGTCGTGGGTGCGGCGGGAGCCCATGGCGCCGATGTAGCCGACGGGCAGGTCGAGGGCGAGCTGGAGCAGGGGGATGTCGAACTTGGCGTCGTGGGTGAGGACGCAGATGGCGGTCCGGCCGTCCACGGCCGTCTGGGCCAGGTAGCGGTGGGGCCAGTCGACGACCGCCTCGTCGGCGTACGGGAAGCGGGCGGCGGTGGCGAAGACGGGGCGGGCGTCGCACACGGTGACGTGGTAGCCCAGGAACCGGCCGGCCTGGGCGAGGGCGGCGGCGAAGTCGATGGCGCCGAAGATGAGCATGCGGGGGCGGGTGGCGGCCGCGTGGACGAGGAGGGAGAGCTTCTCGGGGCAGGTGTCGGCGTGTCCGCCGAGGGAGACGAGCGCGGTGCGTCCGGTGCGCAGCTGGGCGGTGGCCCGGTCCGCGACCGCCCGGCCGGTCGGCCCGTCGCCGAGCGTGCGGTCGGCGATCCAGCTGTCGCCGAGCACGCTCAAAGTGGCGCCGAGCAATCCCCCGGGCCCGTCCACGACCTGGGCGACGGCGGCGGGCCGGCCCTCGACCGCCTCGGCGAGCGCCGCGCCGAGATGCGGCTGGGCGGCGGGGTCGATGCGCTGGACGAGGACATCGAGTTCGCCGCCGCAGGTCAGTCCCACGGCGAAGGCGTCGTCGTCGGAGTAGCCGAACCAGGCCCGCTGGGCAGGGCCTTGGTCGTGCAGCACCTGTCGGCACAGCTCGTACACCGCGCCCTCGACGCAGCCGCCGGAGATGCTGCCGACCGCGTTGCCGTCCTCGTCCACCGCCACCGACGTACCGATGGGCAGGGGTGCACTGCCGGTGACGCCGACGATGGTGGCCAGGGCGAAGGGGCGTTCCTCGCGGCACCAGCGGTGCAGTGCGTCCGCGATGTTCAGCATGGGGGGTCTCCAGGGGTCTCCAGAGCAGACGGTCGCTGTCGCAGAAGGTGAGCGGGCCGCCGCCGCGGCGATGGAGGCGCATGCGCGGCGGCGGCCCGGGGAGGGCCCGGCAGCCGTACGGGGGTTCGGCTGCCGGACCCGGCTATGGAGGCAGTGGCGTCAGAGCAACGCTTCGGCGGTGATGGGCAGTTGGCGGACCCGGCGGCCGGTGGCGTTGAACACCGCGTTGCCGATCGCGGCCGCCACGCCCACCTGGACGACCTCGCCGAGCCCCTTGACGCCCAGCAGGTTGCCGGCGTTGTCCTCGCCGTCGAGGTAGATCGCCTTGATCTCGGGGACGTCGGCGTTCACGGGTACGAGATAGTCAGCGAGGCTGGAGTTCACGATCCGTCCGTCGCGGTGGTCGGTGACCGTGTGCTCCAACAGCGCCTGGCCGATGCCGCCCACGATCCCGCCGAAGGCCTGGCTCTCGGCGAGCTTGGGGCTGATGATCCGCCCCGCGTCGTACACGCCGAGCATCTTGCGCACCCGCACCAGCCCCAGGTCCGCATCGACCGAGACCTCGGCGAAGGTCGCGCTGTAGGCGAAGTAGGCGGACCGCTCGGAGCCAGGCCCTTCGTAAGAACCGTTCGCCTCCAGGTGGGAGCGGTCGTTGCGGGCCAGCAGGCGCTTGTACGTCTCACCGCGCGCCGTGTTGTTCCGCACGTGCAGTCGGCCGTTGCGTACCACCACATCGTCCGCGTTGACCCCGTACAGCGGCGACTCCCGGTCCTCCACGGCCAGCTTGATCGCCTGCTGCCGCACCTTGTTGCAGGCGTCGACGACGGCCGAGCCGACACTGGCCATGGTCGCCGAACCGCCGTGCGGCGAGGTGAACGGATACTCCGAGTCCCCCAGCCGGAACGTGACCGTGCGCATGGTCAGCCCCAAGGCGTCGGCCGCGACCTGGGTCTGGGAGGTGTACGTGCCCGGCCCCATGTCGGTGGTGGCCGCGTCCACGACCGCCGTGCCGTCGGCGTCCAGCCGCGCCCTGGCCTGCGCGGGGAAGCGCCCGCAGTCGTAGGCCCCGGCGGCCATGCCCAGGCCGATCAGCAGGCTCCCCTCCCGCGTGGAGCGCGGCTCGGGATTGCGGCGGTCCCAGCCGAACTCGCGGGCGCCGACCGTGTAGCACTCGCTCAGCCGTCGGGAGGAGAACGGCTCGTTGGTCGACTCGTCCTCGGCCGGTTCGTTGCGCCGGCGCAGCTCGATCGGGTCGATGCCGAGTCCGTGCGCGAGCTCGTCCATGGCCGACTCGATCACGAACGATCCGGTGGCGAAGCCGGGCCCGCGCATCCAGATCGGGGTGTTCACGTCCAACGGCACCTGCCGGTACGCCTGGCGGACGTTGGGCATGCTGTACATCATCTGGCCCGTGCCCAGGACGGCCTCGAAGAACGTCTCGTACGACGAGGTCTCGTGGTCGATGTCGTGGATCGCGGCGTTCAGCCGGCCGCGCCGGTCGCTGCCGAGGCGCAGCCGGTACGCGTACGACGGCCGGAAGCCAGTACCGAAGTACATCTGCTTGCGGCTGAGCACCAGCTTGACCGGGCGGCGCGTCACCCGCGCGGCGAGCGCGGCGACGATCGTGTGCGGCCAGCAGCGCAGTCCACTGCCGAAGCCACCGCCGACGAACGGGTTGATGACCCGCACCGCGTCCGCCGGGAGGTCGAAGACCGCCGCGATCTCGTCGTGCGTGCCCATCACCCACTGCGTCTTGTCCCACACCGTGAGCTGGTTGCCGTTCCAGCGGGCGACGGTGGCGTGCGGTTCCATCGGGTTGTGGTGGTTGCGCGCCAGTTCGTAGGTCAGGTCCAGCCGTACGGCCGAGGAGCGCAGACCTGCTTCCGCGTCTCCGCGCGCGTACCGGGTCGGCTCGCCCGGCTCGGCCTTGGTGAGGTCGGTCGAGGGCTGCTCGGCGTCGTAGCGGACCTTGACCAGGCTCGCCCCGTGCTGGGCGGCCTCCAACGTGGTCGCCACCACCACGGCGACCGGCTGGCCGTGGAACAACACCTGGTCGTCCTGGAACACCCGAAGCCTGCACCCCTGCGGGTTGTTGGACCCGGCGTTGTCACGGTACGGGAGCTTCGGCGCGTTGCCGTGGTGGATCACCCGCAGCACACCGGCGTGTTTCTCGGCGGCGCGTGTGTCGATGGAGGTGATACGGCCGCGTCCGATGCTCGCGTCGACGATGACGGCGTGCACGACACCCTTGAGGTCGTGCTCGGCGGCGTACTCCGCCTTGCCGGTGACCTTGAGCCGGCCGTCCACCCGGGACAGCGGCGCACCTACGGCTGCCTGCGGCTGGGGGCTCATTCCATCTCTCCTACGGTACGCAGCTGACGTTCGACGGTTCGCTTCAGGAGCTCGACCTTGAACCGGTTGTGCCGAAGGGGGCGGGCGCCGTCGGCGGCGCGGCCGGCGGCCTCGGCCCACAGGCGGTCCGAGGGGCGCTCGCCGATGAGGGCCTGCTCGACGGCGGACAGCTTCCACGGCACCGTGGCCACGCCGCCGGCGGAGACCTTCGCCTCCCGGATCACCCCGCCGCGCACATGCAGCGCGACGGCCGCCGAGGCGAGCCCGAAGGAATAGGACTGCCGGTCGCGGAGCTTGAGGTAGGCCGACTTCAGCGGACGCGGATACGCCGGGATCTCGACCGCCGTGATCAACTCGCCCTGGCGGATGTTCTGTTCACGGTGCGGGGTGCTGCCGGGGCGGAGCAGGAAGTCGGCGAAGGGGAGGCTGCGCTCCCTGCCGTCCGGGGCCTGCAGGTGGACGCTCGCCTCCAGGGCGGTGAGGGCGACGGCGAAGTCGGAGGCATGAACGGCCACACAGTGGTCGGAGCCGCCGAGGATCGCGTGGCCGCGGTTGTAGCCGTGCAGGGCGGCGCAGCCGGAGCCGGGCTCGCGCTTGTTGCAGTCGGCGGTCACGTCACGGAAGTACGTACAGCGGGTGCGCTGCATGATGTTGCCGCCGATGGTGGCCATGTTCCGCAGCTGCGCCGAGGCTCCCCGCAGGGCCTGGGCGGCCACCGGGAAGAGGGAGTTCAGCTTGGGGTCGGCGGTGGCCACGGACATCGGGACCAGGGCGCCGATACGGATGCCTCCGCCCGAGGTGGCGGTGATCTCACGCAGGGGCAGGGCGCTGATGTCGACGATCGTCTCGGGGGTTTCGACGGTCTCGCGCATCAGGTCGACCAGGGTGGTGCCGCCGGCGATGTAACGACCGCCGCGTCTGCCGGCGTCCAGGGCTTCCCGGACGCTGTTGACGCGGGTGTAGGAGAAGGGATGCATGTGGGGCCGCTCCTTACTTCCGGGCGGCGGTCTGCTCGACCGCGCGCACGATCTTGACGTAGCAGCCACAGCGGCAGACGTTGCCGCTCATGTACTCCCGGATCTCCTCCGGCGAGTTGGTGTGGCCCTCCTGGATGCACGCGACGCCGGACATGATCTGGCCCGGAGTGCAGTAGCCGCACTGGAAGGCGTCCTCGTCGATGAACGCCTGCTGCAGCGGGTGCAGTTCGTCGCCGTCCGCCAGTCCCTCGATGGTGGTGACCTCGGCGCCCTCCAGCCGTACGGCCAGCGTCAGGCAGGAGTTGACCCGCTGCCCGTCGACCAGCACCGTGCACGCCCCGCAAGCCCCGGCGTTGCAGCCCTTCTTGGAGCCGGTCAGGTCGAGGTGCTCGCGCAGCAGGTCCAGCAGCGAGGTCCGGTTGTCCACGGTGACGGTCCGGCGGGTGCCGTTGACCGTCAGGGAGACACGGCTGGAGGGCGACGCCCCCGCGGCGGAGGCCTCCTCCGAGCCGGCGAGGAACGTCCCTGCGGCCACCACGGCACCGCCCACCACGACACCTGTGGCGATGACGGCACGCCGACTGGGCCCCGAGGAGGACTCACCCGATTCAGTCGAGGGTGGAACAGCGGATTCAGAGAGGTCAGCAGACATACGTACGCCTTCGCATCACGGACGGGACAGACGTGAACAACAGCGGGGCAGCAGGCGCGGGATCAACGCCACCGCGGGGAAAGGGCGACCGCGCGCCTTGGCAGCGGCGGCTGGTCACGTCGGAAGTCTTGCATCACCGGCGACGCTCGCGACAGGGAGACTTTTATCCCCCCTTTGCCTTCTCGTGGTCTTCTCCATGACAAGGAGGCGGTGAGCGAACTGGCCACATGGGCGTCAAGACCGGTTCGTGATCGACACGGCGACGATCTGACCCCTGATTCTCCGCCCCGCTACCAGACTCACCCGATTCCCGGCAGGGAGAGATTCTTCCCTGGGAGGTTTCCCTCCCTCTCGCTTTCGCGGCACAGAATGAACAATGCCAACGGAACACCCGCGGCAAATCCGTTCGCGGATCTATTCTCCCGTGTGCGAGACGCACGAGGTTCGCTAATACCGGAGCGCACCATGACCGAACTCGACATGTCCGAGCTGGCGTTCAACGGATTCGTCGGGCAGTGGACGGAAGGCACCACCGACGGCCGCCGCGCCCCCCTTCTGCGCCGCCCCTCCGAACTGGGCCTGGCCTACGAGGACGTGACATTCCCGTCGATGGACGGCGTACCTCTCGAAGGCTGGTTCATCCCGGCCGACTCCGACCGGCTGATCATCCACAACCACTTCTCCCCCGGCAACCGGTACGGCTACCCCGGACACCTCCCGGGCTGGGACCGCTTCGGCGGCTTCGAGGTCAACTTCCTGCCCGCCTACAAGGGCCTGCACGACGCCGGGTACAACGTCCTCACCTACGACCTGCGCAACCACGGCATGAGCGGCTACGGCAACGGCGGCATCTGCACCATCGGCCTCACCGAGTACCGCGACGTCATCGGCTCACTCCGCCATGTCGCCTCGCGCCCGGACACCGCGAGCATGAAGAAGGCCCTGCTGTCGGTGTGCCTCGGCGGCAATTCCACCGCGGTGGCCTGGGCCAAGCACCCCGAGGAGTTCGCCGAGATCCAGGCCCTGGTCCTGCACCAGCCGTTGGAGGGCCGTTCCATCGGCGAGCAGTTCTCGAAGGCCATCGGTTTCGAGGGCGGCTACGACCGGCTCGACCAGGCCGTCCTGGAGCGCACCGGCTTCCATCTGGCAGAGCAGTCGCCTGCGAAGTACGCCTCCGCCATCACCGTGCCCACGCTGGTCGGGCAGGTGCACGACGACGTGATGACCACCCCGGAAGCCGTGCAGGCGGTCCACGACGCCATCCCCGTCGAGGACAAGAAGATGCACTGGATCCACGGCACCTCACGCCGCTTCGACGGCTACAACTACTTCAGCGAGCACCCCGAAGTCGCCGTCGCCTGGTTCGACGCCCACGTCCGCTGAGGACTTCGACGCCTCCCAGCGGTATCGGGCGATCGTCGTCGGCGCGCCGCACAGCGCGGTCAACTTCTCGGCGCCGGGGAAGAAGACCTCGCTCATCGTTCCGCGAGGCGGCGCCGGAGCCGCAGCGCCGGGACCAGGTTCAGGAGCAGTCCGATCGCCGCGACCCCGGTGACCAGGTTCAGGCCGGGCCGATAGGCGGTGAAGTCGGCGCCGCTGTCGCTTGTTCCGGCGAGCTGAGGAACCGGTCAAGAAGAGGGCGGACCGGGGGCGGAGGTGCGCGGCGCGGTCGGCCTCGTGACGAGCGTGCCAGGAGTGCCGTACACGAAGAAGGGAGAGCCTTTTCCCAGGCGTGGGCCGCGTAGGAGAAAAGGCTCCCCCTTTGAAGGGAATACCGCCGGACGGTCAGGCGGAGCTGCTGGTCGAACGGCTGGGGTCCGCGGCCCAGGACGCCAGCATGCGCAGGCTGTCGTGGGTCGGGGTGCCGGATTCGGCGGTCCAGACGATGATCTGCAGGTCGGGGTCGGCGGCCCAGGTGACGGCGTTCCAGTCGAGATGCAGGTCCCCGACCACGGGGTGGTGCAGGTGCTTGGTCCCGGTGTCCCGGACAGCGACGTTGTGGGCACCCCACCACTGGCGGAACTGCTCGTCCCGGACCGAGAGTTCGCCCACCAGGGCGGCGAGCTGCGCGTCCCCGGGGTTGTTCGTGTTGTGCATCCGCATCTGGGCGATGGCCAGCCGCGTGACGCCCTCCCAGTCCGCGTACAGCTCGCGCATCGTGGGGTCGGTGATGAGCAGCCTGATGTAGTAGCGCTGCTTCTCCGGGATCTTTCCGAAGTCGGTGATCAGGGCGGCGCCCATGGCGTTCCAGGCGGCGATCTCGGTACGCGGCCCGATCACGAAGGCCGGGGTGTGCGCCATGTCGTCGAGCATGCGCTGCAACTGCGGCTGTGCCTTGGGGCGCGGCCGGCGGCGGGGCGGACGGAATTCCTCCTTGGCCGCGAGCTCGTACAGGTAGGCGCGCTGGTCGTCGTCCAGGCGCAGCACTCGGGCCAGGGAGTCCAGCACGGACGGCGAGGGCTGGATACGGCCCTGTTCGAGGCGAGCGTAGTAGTCGGTGCTGATGGCCGCCAGTACGGCGACCTCCTCACGGCGCAGGCCCGCGACACGCCGCGAGCCGCCGTCGGGCAGGCCGACAGCGGCCGGGTCGAGCTCGGCGCGGCGCGCCTTGAGGAATTCCCCCAGATCATGGCGGTGAGCATCGCGGTTCATGCCTTCACCCTGGCACCGGAGAGCGGTGTTGTCAGGGGGAGAGATTTGTCCCTGGAAGCGCTCACCGTCAGGATGGCGCGCGGTCGGCCACCGCCCCGCCGCGGGTTCAGCGGACGCGGGTCCACTTCCCGTGGAGTTGCACGAACTCGCCTCCGATGACGGAGCTGGCCATGCAGGTTCCCTCGGTGTAGTCCTCGATGTGAGTGACGTGGTCACCGGCGTCGGGCTCGGTCCAGCGCACGACGTACAGGCCGTCGCGGAGCTGGGTGGTGGTGTACTCCATCGTCTGCTTCCGGCCCTTGATGGCACCGCCCGTCACCTCGAAGCTGACCTGGGTCGCCGATTCGAAGGTGATCTCCACCGTGAAGTGGCCGAGCGGCGTGTCCGGGCCGAGGTCCGCCAGCCAGGTCTGCCCCACGCTGGGAAGGGTCGCGTTGCTGTCCATCAGTACTACCTCTTTCTGTTTTCTGTGACGGCGTCTCTGTGACGGCTTTCCGTGTCGGCGCCGGGCGTCAGTTCAGTGCCTTGACGACTTCCTGGGCCAGCGGGACGGCCGAGGCGGGGTTCTGGCCGGTGATGAGGGTGCGGTCCACCTCGATGTGGGGGGCGAAGTTCTCCTCGCCCTTGTGGTAGTCCGCGCCCACGTCCGCGATGAGGCGGTCCTGAAGCAGCCACTTCGCCCGGTCGGCGAGGCCGTTCTGGATCTCCTCGGAGTTGGACAGGCCGGTCAGGCGGTAGCCGGCGAAGGGAGACTTGCCGTCGGCGTCCACGGTGGACAGCAGGGCGGCGGGGCCGTGGCACACCAGCGAGACGATCTTGCCGGAGGCGAGCCAGTCGCTGACCAGCTTGCCGGCCGCGGGGTCGTCGGACAGGTCCTCCATCGGGCCCCAGCCGCCGGGGACGAAGACGGCGTCGTAGTCGTCGATGCGGACGTCCTCGATGCGGATCGGGTTCGCCAGCTCGGTCGCCTCGCGCAGCGCGGTCCTCATCCGCTCGGCGCCCTCCTCACCGCCGTTGAAGTCAGCCGTGAGGCTGAGCGCGTCGGCGGTCGGCGGAACGCCGCCCGGGGTGGCCGCGGCGATCTCGTGGCCGGCCTCCTTGAAGACGCCGTACGGACCGATGGCCTCCTCGGCCCAGAAGCCGGCCGGCTGCTCGAACCCGTCGGCCAGGGTCCAGTGGTCGGCGGCGGTGATGAGGAAGAGGATCTTCGCCATGGGTTTCTCCGTGAGGGTGGGGGCGGTCAACTGTTCAGGGCCTGCTGGACGGTGTGGCTGTCGGCGGCCTGGATCAGGTGGGTGAGCCTGCCGTCGCGGACCGTCCACAGGTGGATGAAGCGCGCGTCCGACTCCCCGCCGGACTTGGACACGGCGTGGTAGTGGCCGCGCACGAAGACGTGCTCGCCGGCGTCGTAGAACTCCTCGGGCACCGCGCCGAAGGAGGTGAAACGCGGCGCGAGCCGGCCGAAGAAGTCGCCGCCGGCGCTGGCCCAGGTCTTGTAGACGCCGCCGTAGGGGAAGCCGGGGGTGATGTCCCAGACGATGTCGGGGTCGATGACCTCGGCGACCACCTCGGGGGCCATGCCGGAGTCGTAGAGCCGACGGACGAGGGCGAGGTTCGGGGAGTCGGACATGGTGCTGCTCCTTTACGGGTCAGGCTGCGGGTGAGGTTCTTGTGTTCAGGCGGCGAGAGCGGCGCGGCCGGCGCGGAAGAAGGCGGTCTGCTGCGCGACGCGGGCACCGAGGCCCTCGGCAGTGGCGATGTCCGACTTGTGGACGGCCTCCGGACCGGCATCGGTCGGGGTCTGGGCACCTGCCCCGACGAAGTAGCCCAGCCGGTTGATGTCGTCCTCGCTGCCCTGGGTGGAGGCCCAGCCCGGCTGGACACCGAGGCTGACCCAGTGCATGCCGTGCTGGGCGGCCATGGTGAAGAAGTAGCCCAGGGTCGAGGATTTGTCGCCGTTCTTGGCACCGGAGTTGGTGAACCCGGCGGCGATCTTGTCGACCCAGGTCTGGGTGAACCAGCGCTTGCTGCTGGCCTCGGCGAAGGTGTGGAAGGCGGCGGAGGCGGTGCCCATGTAGGTGGGGGCGCCGAAGATGATCGCGTCGGCGGCGTCCAGCTGCGCCCACTGCTCGTCGGTGATCGTGTCCACGGGGATGGACACCACCTCGGCACCGGCTTCCGCGGCACCGCGCGCCACGGCCTCGGCTATGACAGCGGTGTGGCCGTAGCCCGAGTGGAACGCGACGGCGACCGTGGGGCGGGAGGTGGAGGACATGGGGGTATTACTCCTCGAAAAGGATTGCGTGAATCGTGCTCTGGAAGCATGGCACGGAATTCAAATGCAAAGGTAGGAAGGATTCGTCCCTGGCTTTGCTGTCCCTGGCTTTACGCCGGGGCCGCCTGCCGGTTTTACGAATTCGTGGCGCAGGCCGCCGTCCAGGAGGAGAGGCGTCTGTGCTGTCCGAGCTTGTTCGGGTCCTGCACCTGAGTGACGACCAGCGGGACCATCTGTTCGAGGTTCACCGGAGGCACCAAGGCGTTCTACCACCTTGGCCCAGTGGCCCAGCTCCTTACGGCGCGCACCGCTGTTCATACTGGCCAGCCTGCGCTGTCCGCCACTCGGCTGGGTAGGAGGATTTTATCCCTGGATAAGCCTCTCCTGGGGTGGAATTCTCCTCTGTACGGGCCCTGCGGGCGCTGACAGAGTCAGAGACCGGCGATTATCTTTCCCAGGCCGTCGACGCTTCTGTATACCCCATGGGCCATCGTCGAGGAATCCGGCACGTCCGCGTGACACCGCTGCCCTGGCATCAGCATCACAGCAACGCACGAAGAGAATCACGATGGAACTCCTGAAGCGACCGCCGACCGGCAAGGACCACCCCCCGGCGCGAAGACCCCACCCGCGCCCGAGCCACCCCCACCCGAGAAACGCATCAGGAGAAAAGACATGCGAGCAACTGTGATCCACGCCCCCGGTGACATCCGGGTGGAGGACGCCCCCGAGCCCAAGATCGTCAAGCCGACGGACGCGATCATCCGAACGGTCGCCAGCTGCGTGTGCGGCTCGGACCTGTGGCCGTACCGCGGCCTGGAGCCCATCGGTGACCCGCACCCGATGGGGCACGAGTACGTCGGCATCGTCGAGGAGACCGGCAGCGAGGTCACCCACGTCAAGCCCGGCCAGTTCGTGGTCGGCTCCTTCGCCACCTCCGACAACACCTGCGCCAACTGCCAGAAGGGCTGGCAGTCCTCCTGTCTGAACCGCGAGTTCATGAGCACCTGCCAGGCCGAGTACGTGCGCATCCCCAACGCCCACGGCACGCTGGTGGCCACCGACGGCGACCCGGGCGAGGAGTTCGTGCCCAGCCTGCTGGCGGTGTCCGACGTGATGGGCACCGGCTGGTACGCGGCCGTGGCCGCCGAGGTGAAGCCGGGCTCGACGGCCGTGGTGGTCGGTGACGGAGCCGTCGGCCTGTGCGGTGTCATCGCGGCGAAGGAGCTCGGCGCGGAGCGGATCATTGCCATGTCCCGGCACGAGTCCCGCCAGAAGCTCGCCCTGGAGTTCGGCGCCACCGACATCGTGACCGAGCGCGGCGAGGACGGCGTCGCCCGGATCAAGGACCTCACGAACGGCATCGGCGCCGACTCCGTCCTGGAGTGCGTCGGCACCGCCGAGTCCATGCGGCAGGCCCTGCACTCGGCCCGCCCGGGCGGCAACGTCGGCTTCGTCGGCGTCCCGCACGAGGTGGCCGTCGACGGCCAGGAGCTGTTCTTCTCCCAGGTCGGCCTGCGCGGCGGCCCGGCTCCCGTGCGCCGCTTCCTGCCCGACCTGATCGACCGCGTGCTGTCCGGCCACATCAACCCGGGCAAGGTCTTCGACCTCACCCTGCCCTTGGAGCAGGTCGCCGAGGGCTACAAGGCGATGGACGAACGCCGCGCCATCAAGACCCTCCTCACGCCCTGACCCCACTCAACGACCCACCATGACGACCTGGACGAACGACGAGCTGACCCGGATCGAGCACGCCGAGGAACTTCAGATGGCCCCCTCGCGGCCCGGTCGAGCGAGAAGGGCCACATCCGCTCCGGTGGCGTCGCCAAGGACGTCGTCCTCGTCCAGGTCACGGACTCCGGCGTCAATGACCGAATCGATGCCGCCTACCTCACCAAGTACGGCCGGTACGGCGCGCGTTACGTCGATCCGCTGGTGGCTGCGCGCGACACGACGCTCAGACTCGTACCCCTCGCCTGAACCGTAGGAGAAACGCCTTGCTCGGTCTCGAACTCGTCGTCGTTCTCGGCGTGGCCGTGCTGGTGGGCAACGCCGTGGGACAGCGCCTCGGCATAGCCCCGCCCGTCGCGCTGCTCGTGACGGGTGTGCTCCTGGGGTTCGTCCCGGCGGTGCGGGAGGCACAACTGCCCCCGGAGGTGGTGCTGTTGCTCTTCCTCCCGGTGCTGCTGTACTGGGAGAGCCTGACCACCTCCCTGCGGGAGATCCGCACCAACCTGCGCGGCATCCTGCAGCTGAGCACCGTACTCGTCATCCTCACGGCGTGGGCCGTCGCGGCGGCGGGGCACGCCCTCGGGCTGCCGTGGGGGCCGGCGTGGGTGCTCGGCGCGGCCATGGCACCCACCGACGCGACGGCGGTCGGCGTCCTGGCCCGCGCCCTGCCGCGCCGCCAGGTCACCGTGCTGCGCGCGGAGAGCCTGGTCAACGACGGCACGGCCCTGGTCATCTATGGTCTGGCCGTCGGCATCACAGTCGGCGAGGAGCACCTGAGCATCCCGCACGTCGGCGGACTGTTCCTGCTCGCGTACGGCGGCGGAGCAGCTGTAGGCGTGGCGGTCGCGTGGGTCAACATGAACCTGCGGCGCCGCCTGACCGATCCCCTGCTGGGCAACCTGGTCATGATCCTGGCGCCCTTCACCGCCTACCTGCTCGCCGAACTGATCGAAGCGTCCGGCGTCCTCGCGGTGGTCGTCAGCGGCCTGATCATGTCCCAGGTCGCCCCGCGCATCATCCAGGCCGAACACCGCACGCAGGCACTGGCGTTCTGGCCGCTGGCCACCTTCCTCATCAACGGGGCTCTCTTCGTCCTGGTGGGAGTGGAACTGCAGTACGCCGTCCGCGACCTGGGCCGCGCCGATCTCCAGGACGCGCTGATCGCGGTCGGGGTCATCTGCGTGGTGCTCGTCGCCGTACGCTTCGCGTTCCTGTACGCCTCCACCTACCTGGTCCGCGCACTCGACCGCCGTCCCCAGCAACGCACGCTCCGGGTCGGTCACCGGACCCGTGTGGTCAGCGGACTGGCCGGTTTCCGGGGCGCGGTCTCGCTCGCGATGGTGCTCTCGGTGCCGCAGACCCTCGACTCGGGCGAGCCGTTCCCCGACCGCAGCTTCATCGTCTTCGTCACCTCCGGCGTCATCCTCGTGACGCTGGTCGTGCAGGGACTGCTGCTGCCGGTGGCGGTGCGCTGGGCGAAGCTGCCGCCCGACACCTCGGTCGACGAGGAACACGACCTCGCCGAGACCACCGCCATCGAACAGGCGATCAAGGCGATGCCCCAGCTCGCCGCCGACCTGCGCTCCGAACCGAAGATCGTCGAGTGGCTGCGCCAGGAGTACGAGGCACACCTGGCGTCGGTCCGGGCCAGAAGCGCGGGCGCCCACGACGACCCCGCGCTGCTCCAGCACCAGGACTACCTCGCGCTGCGCCTGGCCCTCATCACCCACAAACGCACCACCGTCGTCCGCCTCCGCGACGAGCGCCAGATCGACGACACCGTACTGCGCCGCCTGCAGGCCGCCCTCGACAGCGAAGAGGTCCGTCTGGCGGGAGGTGCGGCGGTCGAATGATTCGTTCTCCGGGGAAGGACTTTCCGTGCAGGCCATAGGACGGTCCCCGCGACCGGGCCGCGCCGGGCCGGGCGGGATACGGACAGCCGCTCCCTACAACCCCGCCATCGCGTTCCACCGTTTACCGAACTCCACCCGCTCCTCGGACGTGATGTCCCGCGCGATGGCGAGGTGTTCGCGCATCGCCTTGTCCGGGAAGATCAGCGGGTCCTCCGCGAGGGCGGCCGTCTCCTCGTCCTCGGCGGAGGCGAGCACGTCCTGGGCGGCCGGGACCGGGCAGACGTAGTTGACCCAGGCGGCCAGTTCGGCGGCGACCTCGGGCTCGTAGTAGTAGTCGATCAGCCGCTCGGCGTTGGTCTTGTGGCGGGCCAGGTCGGGGATCATCAGGGACTCCGACCACAGCTCGGCGCCCTCCTCGGGGACGACGAAGCGGATGTCGGGGTCGTCGGCCTGGAGCTGGATGACGTCGCCCGAGTACGCCTGGCAGGCCAGTACGTCGCCGCTCGACAGGTCCTTGATGTAGTCGTTGCCGGTGAAGCGGCGGATCTGGCCCTTGCCCACCTGCTTCTCCACCTGGTCGCAGACGGTGTGGAAGTCGTCCGCCGTCCAGCGGGTGATGTCGACGCCGTTGCCCTGCATGAGCAGGGCGAACGCCTCGTCCAGGCCGGAGAGCAGGGTCACCCGGCCCTTCAGGTCGCTCGCCCACAGCTCGGACACGCTGCGTATCTCGCGGCCGAGCCTGCGGCGGTTGTACGCGATGCCGGTGATGCCGGACTGCCACGGCACGGTGAACTTCCGTCCGGGATCGAAGGCCGGTGAACGCAGCAGCGGGTCCAGGTACTTGGTCACGTTCGGCTGGCGCGCCCGCTCCATCTCCTGCACCCAGCCCAGCCGTACGAACCGGGCGCACATCCAGTCGCTGATGACGACGAGGTCGCGGCCGGTGCGCTGGTGGTTCATCAGGGCGGGGCTGATCTTGCCGAAGAACTCGTCATTGTCGTTGATCTCCTCGACGTAGTCGACCGCGATGCCCGTGCGCTTCTCGAAGGCATCCAGCGTCGGCCGCCGCGTCTCGTCCTCGTCGTCCGTGTCGATGTACAACGGCCAGTTCGCCCAGGTCAGCCGCTTGTCGGTGGCGGAGAGATCGGCGGCGGCCCGCTCCCCGGGAGGCACGTAAGCGGCGGGCACACCACAGCCGGCGAGCCCGCCGAGCAGCGTGCCCGCGCCGAGGGAGCGCAGCAGGTTCCGGCGAGACAGCACGGAGTTCTTCGACGCGAGGGCCATGGCCGCAGCATGCCACCGCGGCAACGCCCTGAGGGGCGCGGGGCTGTGCTCGATATGCGGCTCCGCCGGCGGGTGCGCGACCAGCCCCCACGCACCCGCAGTCGAAGAACTACACGTCCAGGGACGTCATCACGTGCTTGATCCGCGTGTAGTCATCGAACCCGTACGCCGAAAGGTCCTTGCCGTACCCCGACTTCTTGAACCCGCCATGGGGCATCTCCGCAACCAGCGGAATGTGCGTGTTGATCCACACGCACCCGAAGTCCAGCGCCTTGGACATCCGCATCGCGCGCCCGTGGTCCTTGGTCCACACCGACGACGCGAGCGCGTACTCGACACCGTTCGCCCACTCGACGGCCTGCGCCTCGTCCGCGAAGGACTGCACGGTGATGACCGGCCCGAAGACCTCCTTCTGGATGATCTCGTCGTCCTGCTTCAGCCCGGACACGACGGTCGGCGCGTAGAAGTACCCCTTCTCACCGACCTGGTGGCCACCGGCCTCGACCTTGGCGTGGGCGGGCAGCCGCTCGATGAACCCGGAGACCTGCTTGAGCTGGTTGGGGTTGTTGAGCGGGCCGAACAGCACGTCCTCGTCGTCCGGCTGCCCCGTCTTGGTGTCAGCGGCGGCCTTCGCGAGCGCCTGCACGAACTCGTCGTGGATGGCCTCGTGGACGAGCACGCGCGTGGCGGCCGTACAGTCCTGCCCGGCGTTGAAGAAGCCCGCGACGGAGATGTCCTCGACGGCCTTGGCGATGTCGGTGTCCTCGAAGACGACGACCGGCGCCTTGCCGCCCAGCTCCAGGTGAACCCGCTTGAGGTCCTTCGACGCCGACTCGGCGACCGACATACCGGCCCGCACGGAGCCGGTGATGGACGCCATCGCCGGGGTCGGGTGCTCGACCATCAGGCGGCCGGTGTCACGGTCGCCGGTGATGACGTTGAAGACGCCCTTGGGCAGGATCGAGCCGATGATGTCGGCGATCAGCACGGTCGACGCCGGCGTCGTGTCCGACGGCTTGAGCACGACCGCGTTGCCCGCCGCGATCGCCGGCGCGAACTTCCACACGGCCATCATCATCGGGTAGTTCCAGGGCGCGACCTGCGCGCAGACACCGACCGGCTCACGGCGGACGATCGAGGTCAGGCCCTCCATGTACTCACCGGCCGACCGGCCCTCCAGCATCCGCGCCGCACCCGCGAAGAAGCGGATCTGGTCCACCATCGGCGGGATCTCCTCGGACCGCGTGAGCCCGATCGGCTTGCCCGTGTTCTCCACCTCGGCGGCGATCAGTTCCTCGGCCCGCTCCTCGAACGCGTCCGCGATCTTCAGCAGGGCCTTCTGCCGCTCTGCGGGCGTCGTGTCACGCCAGCCCGGGAAGGCCCTGGCGGCGGCCTCCATCGCGGCGTCGACGTCCGCCTGTCCGGACAGCGGCGCGGTCGCGTACGCCTCGCCCGTCGCGGGGTTGACCACCTCGGTGGTCCGTCCGTCGACGGCGTCCCGGAACTCACCGTCGATGTAGTTGCGCAGACGACGCAGCTCGGTGCTCACTGCCGGCCTCCTGTCAGGTCTTCACTGTTAGGGACTGTCCACTCTCTGAGACACCCACCCTAATCGCCGTGCCCACGTTTTCAACACCCCCACCGGCGCCACTTCTGCGAAATCCGCAGACCTCACTCTCGTAAACAACGAATTTCATCGCCGCGGCCTTGCGGAACTGTCGAGACGTCGTGCACAGTGACGTCGTGGCCAGTCGAAGCGCAGAGCACAGGGACTCCCGCGAGTCCAGGAACGGCGGCGGTCCCCAGCTGGACGCCGTCTCCCTTGCCATCATCGAACAACTTCAAGAGGACGGCCGCCGGCCGTACGCCGCCATCGGCAAGGCCGTGGGCCTGTCCGAGGCGGCCGTGCGCCAGCGCGTCCAGAAGCTGCTCGACCAGGGCGTGATGCAGATCGTCGCCGTCACGGACCCGCTCACCGTGGGCTTCCGGCGCCAGGCGATGGTCGGTGTCCACGTCGAGGGCGACGTGGAGTCCGTGGCCGACGCCCTGACCGCCATGGCCGAATGCGAGTACGTGGTGATGACAGCCGGGTCCTTCGACCTGATGGTGGAAATCGTCTGCGAGGACGACGACCACCTCCTGGACGTCATCAACAGGCGCATCCGGGCCGTACCCGGAGTCCGATCGACCGAAAGCTTCGTCTACCTCAAGCTCAAGAAGCAGACCTACATGTGGGGAACCCGATAACCGTGAGGACCCGATAACCGTGAGCACCGACACCCCTCAGGACCTCAGCAGGACCGCGTACGACCACTTGTGGATGCACTTCACGCGGATGTCCTCGTACGAGAAGGCTCCCGTCCCCACCATCGTCCGGGGCGAGGGCACCTACATCTACGACGACAAGGGCAAGCGCTACCTCGACGGTCTCGCCGGCCTGTTCGTGGTCCAGGCAGGTCACGGCCGCGTCGAGCTGGCCGAGACCGCCTTCAAGCAGGCGCAGGAGCTGGCGTTCTTCCCGGTCTGGTCCTACGCCCACCCGAAGGCGATCGAGCTCGCCGACCGCCTCGCGGACTACGCGCCGGGCGACCTCAACAAGGTCTTCTTCACCACCGGCGGCGGTGAGGCGGTGGAGACCGCCTGGAAGCTCGCCAAGCAGTACTTCAAGCTGGTCGGCAAGCCCACCAAGCACAAGGTGATCTCGCGTGCCGTCGCCTACCACGGCACCCCGCAGGGCGCCCTGTCCATCACGGGTGTGCCGGCTCTGAAGGCCCCGTTCGAGCCCCTCGTCCCGGGCGCCCACAAGGTCGCGAACACCAACATCTACCGCGCCCCGATCTTCGGCGACGACCCCGAGGCCTTCGGCCGCTGGGCCGCCGACCAGATCGAGCAGGAGATCCTCTTCGAGGGCCCGGACACGGTCGCCGCGGTCTTCCTGGAGCCGGTGCAGAACGCCGGCGGCTGCTTCCCGCCCCCGCCCGGCTACTTCCAGCGGGTGCGCGAGATCTGCGACCAGTACGACGTGCTGCTGGTGTCGGACGAGGTCATCTGCGCCTTCGGCCGCCTGGGCACGATGTTCGCCTGCGACAAGTTCGGCTACGTCCCGGACATGATCACCTGCGCCAAGGGCATGACCTCGGGCTACTCCCCCATCGGCGCCTGCGTCATCTCGGACCGCATCGCCGAGCCCTTCTACAAGGGCGACAACACCTTCCTGCACGGCTACACCTTCGGCGGCCACCCGGTCTCCGCGGCCGTCGGCGTCGCCAACCTCGACCTGTTCGAGCGCGAGGGCCTCAACCAGCACGTCCTCGACAACGAGGCGGCGTTCCGCGCGACCCTGGAGAAGCTGTACGACCTGCCGATCGTCGGCGACGTCCGCGGCAACGGCTTCTTCTACGGCATCGAGCTGGTCAAGGACAAGGCGACCAAGGAGTCCTTCGACGCGGACGAGACGGAGCGCGTCCTGTTCGGCTTCCTCTCCAAGAAGCTGTACGAGAACGGCCTGTACTGCCGTGCCGACGACCGTGGTGACCCGGTCATCCAGCTCGCCCCGCCGCTGATCGCCAACCAGGAGACGTTCGACGAGATCGAGCAGATCCTGCGGGCGACGCTGACGGAGGCGTGGACCAAGTTGTGACGCCCGGACCGTTTGCCGGACCGTTCACCGGACCGGCGTTCGACGGAAGTCGATCCTCGGTCTGAATGATCAACACACCGGCCCCGGTGCCGCCCGTTCGAGTGAGACACGGCGGCCCGGGGCCGTGTGCTGTCCGGGCTCCGGGCGGCGGCTGCCTAGCGTGCCAGTGACCGATCAGCCCAGCCTTCGTTCCCCCGCACGAGGGATCAGGCCTGGGAAAACGGATCAGAACCGAGGTGTACGCGATGGTGGCCCCGCCGGACAACGACGTGCTCTGGGCACGCGCCCTGCACTTCACGCACAACGACGGTTCGCCCGCGCTCAGCGGCGTCTCGCTCGGCGTCCAGGAGGGCGAGGTCCTCGCCGTCATCGGCCCGCGCGGCAGCGGCAAGACGACTCTCCTGCGGTGTCTGTCCGGCCTGGCCGCGGTGCGGCGGGGCGAGGTCTGGTTCAACAGCGTGCCGGTGCACAAGATGGGCCCGACGGCGCGCGAACGGCTCCGGCGTGACCGCTTCAGCTGGATCGACCCGGCACCGTCACTCGTCCCCGAGCTGAACGTCTGGGAGAACACCGCCCTCCCCCTGATGCTGCGCGGCACCAGCCGCCGCCGCGCCAAGACGGCCGCACTGGAGTGGCTGGTGCGCCTGGACGTCGGCGAGGTGGCCCGCAAGCGCCCGCACCAGCTGGTCCAGGCCGAACGCCAGCGCGTCTGCATCGCCCGTGCGCTGGCCCCCTCACCCACGGTCCTGTTCGCCGACGAGCCGACCGCCCCCCTGCACCGCTCCGACCGCGCGCACGTCCTGCGCACCCTGACGACAGCGGCCCGCTCGCACGGCATCACGGTCGTCCTGGCCAGCCCCGACGCGGACCCCGCGACCCTCGCCGACCGCACGGTCACGCTCCTCGACGGGCGGCGCGTGAACACGGTGCACCTGCCCCCGGCCACGGAAACGGAAGGCCGAGCCGCGTGCTCGCTCTCCGTCTGACCCGCGGCGCCCAACCGGCCGTACAGCTGCGCCGCCTGCTGGTGGCGGCGGCGTCGGCGGGCACCGGCTTCCTGCTGCTCTGCGCCCTGGGCTACGCGATGTCCCACGACTCCCCCGCCGCCTCGCTCCTGCGCCTGGCCTGGTGCGCGCCCCCGCTGGCCGCGACGGTCCACTTCGCCGTGGCCGTGGCCCGAACCGACCCCGGCGCCAAACCCCGCCCCGGCCTCGCGGCCATCGGCCTGGGCCCGGTCCGCCTGATGGCCGTCTCGGCCACCACCACGGCCCTGTCCTGCACCCTCGGCTCCACGCTGGCCCTGCTGTTCTTCCTCCACCTGCGAGGCGACCTGACCGGCATGCCCTTCGACGGCGCTGCCTCGGAGTTCCTGGCAGCGGGCAGCCCTCTCCCGCCGCCGGCCACGCTGACGCTGCTGACGCTGGTTCCGGGGATCGCGTCGGTGATGGTGGCGTGGGCCCTGCGCCCGAAGGAACTCGGGCCCACCGCGGCCCAGGGCACGGGACGGGCGTACGTCCGCTTCGGGGCGTACAGCAGGTCGGTGGCGCGGGAGACGTTCGGGGCGTACGGGCGGTTCGGCACCCATCTGCGGCGTGGCGAGCGGGGCGACGCGGACGCGAACGGGCACCCGCGGCCCGAAGGCGGCACCCCCCAGACAGGCGACCCGGCCCGGTCGCCGGCCCCCACCCCGGGCAACCCACCGGCCGACTGGACCGAAGCGGTAGCCGACCCCGCTCCCCCGGCCGACTCGGGCCGCGCACGCGCGCTCTCCCCCCGCAAACCCCCCGCCGGCCTCCCCTGGGGCATCGCGGTACTCGCCGCGGGCCTCGCCGTGGAGGCCTACGCCGGCCGCACCACGACCGGCACCGCCGTCACCATGCCCGCCGCCCTCCCCACCGGCACCGCCGGAGTCGTCGTCGGCTGGCTGCTCACCGCCCTCGGGCTCGCCCTGGCCGCCCCCGGCCTCACCCACCTCTGCGGCCGCATCCTGCAGACCGCACGACCGGGAGCCCTGCGCCTCCTGGCCGGCCGGGTCCTGATGGAGGAAGCCGTCCGCATCGGCCGCCCCCTCGGCATCGTCTGCGCCGTCACCTCCGCCGCGTACGCCATGGCGCCCCTCTCCGACCACCCGGCCACCCCGCCCTTCGGCCCCCTCACCACCCTCGGTGTCACCCTGGTCACCGGCTGCACCGTGGCCACCCTCCTCACGGCCACCGTGGAGGCCAAACACGCACGCGCCGACACCACGGCCGCGCTCGTCCGCCTCGGCGCCCCCACCGCGATGCTCCGCAGCGCCGCCGCCCTGCGCGCCAGCATCCTGCTGGCCTTCTTCGGCCCGCTCACCCTGATCGTGGCCGAGCTGGCCGCCCTTCCCCTGGCACGGTGAAGCAGTAGCGCGGGCCCTGCCCACCCCGGCGAAAAACTCGTAGGAAAAAAGTCTCCGCCCGGCGATGAGTTCCGCCCGGCCCCCCGGTCTACCCCACCGAACAGCAGCCACCCCGATGGGAGAGACCACCATGACCGCCCCCGCGTACCAGCAGATGATCTTCCTGAACCTGCCCGTGAACGACCTCGACGCCTCGAAGAAGTTCTTCACGGAGCTCGGTTACTCCATCAACCCGCAGTTCAGCGACGAGAACGCGGCGTCCGTCGTGATCAGCGACACCATCGTCGCGATGCTGCTCACCAAGTCGTTCTACTCGACCTTCACCAAGAAGGAGATCGCGGACGCAACGACGACCAGCGAGGTGCTGATCTGTCTGAGCGCCGAGAGCCGCGAGAGGGTCGACGAGCTGGTCGAGAAGGCGGTCGCCGCGGGCGGCACGGCATCGGACCAGGTCCAGGACCCGGGCTTCATGTACGGCCGCGCCTTCGACGACCTCGACGGCCACACCTGGGAGGTCGTGTGGATGGACCCGTCGGCCATCGAGGGCTGAGGCCCGCCGTCCCCCACAGGGTGCCTAGCATGGGCGGGTGCAGACGATGCCCGCCCATGCGGCCCACCACAACGACCGTGAGATAGAGACGCTGGAGGAGTTCGACGCGACCGTCGCGGCACGCGGCACCCTCGCCGGATTCCGGGTCCAAGCCGTCGATCTGACGGACCGTACGCGCGAACTGCTCACCACGGACACCGCGGGCGCCGTCTTCCTCGGCTGCCCGATGCGCGAGGACGCGGCCGCGAAGATCCGCACGGACGGCGCCCTGGTCTTCCCGCCCGTCCCCGGCCTCCCCTTCGACCCGTACCGGGGCCTGGTCTACTCCCCCGACGAACTCTTCGCTTCCCTGCCGGACGGCTACGAGGCCACGCCCGACGCCCGCTCGTACACCTGGTTCCAGCAGACGAAGGCGGACGGCGACATCTACGCCTCCATGCTCCGCGCGGTCCACGACGACTCCGTCTCGGACGCGCTCGACGAACTCCTGTCCGGCGCCCGGGTGGTGGGCGTCATGGGCGGCCACGCGATGGGCCGCGGCACGCAGGCGTATGAGGGTGCCGCGCGGCTCGGCCGGGAGCTGGCCCGCGCCGGTTTCACGGTCGCCACCGGCGGCGGGCCCGGCGCGATGGAGGCGGCGAACCTCGGCGCGTACGCGGCCCCGCACGGCGACGAGATGCTCACCGACGCGCTTCGACTCCTCGCCAAGGCCCCCAAGTTCACGCCCTCGATCACCGAGTGGGCGACGGCCGCCTTCGAGGTGCGCTCCCGCTGGCCGAAGGGCGGCCGCTCCATCGGCATCCCGACCTGGTTCTACGGCCACGAGCCGCCGAACCCCTTCGCCTCCCACATCGCCAAGTACTTCGCCAACGCCACCCGCGAGGACGGCCTGCTGGCCCGCTCGAACGCGGGCGTCGTCTTCCTGCCGGGCGCCGCCGGCACCGTACAGGAGATCTTCGACAACGCGACGCCGAACTACTACGAGTCGCGCGGTGAGCCCACCCCCATGGTCCTGGTCGACCGCGCCCACTGGACCGAGAAGCTGCCGGCCTGGCCCCTTTTGAAGTCCCTCGCCCGGGACCGCTCGATGGAGTCCCGTATCGCCCTGGTTGACCGGATCGAGGAGGCTCCGGAGGCGCTGAAACGTCTCAGCGATTAATAAGAGGGCAAAGCCAACGCCCGTGGACTGCATATGCGTTGACACTGCTTATGCCACGCTTATAAACCTGTGAGACTCCTGGGGACGGTGATGTCACATCACCGTCTCGTTCAACCCCCCTCAGTGATGCAACTCGTAAGGACAAACGTGTCCATAAACCGCCGTACTGTTGCGCGTTCCGTGCGCGCTCTTGGTGTTGCTTCCGCGTCGGCCGCGATCGCGCTCGGCTTCGCGGGCAACGCGCTCGCGTGCAACATCAGTGAATTCTCCGCCGAAGCCAAGTGCGACGGCGACAAGGGTGTCATCACGGTCACCGACGTGGACCCCAGCGGCATCCCGGCGACCATCAGCGTGTTCCTCCAGAACAACGGCGCCGACCTGAAGAAGGTCGGCGAGCAGGAGGTCAAGGGCTCGCGCGAAGGTGTCACCATCACCTTCACCGAGGACTGGAAGCCGAATGCCGAGTACCGCATCCACGTCAAGGCCGCCGGCTACGTCGACGAGGACATCGAGCCGAACCTGACGACCCCGTCCACGGCCTGCAAGAAGGAGGAGCCGCCGGCTCCGTCGGACACCCCGACCCCGTCGGACTCCGCCTCGACCCCGGCCGAGGAGACCGACACGCCGACCCCGACGCCCTCGGAGAGCGAGAGCACCGCCCCCGCGGACACGGCGAGCAGCGCCCCGTCCCCGGCGGCCGGTGACTCCAACCTCGCCGAGACCGGCGCCAACTCCAACACCGGCCTGATCGCCGGCATCGCGGTCGCCCTGGTCGCGATCGGCGGCGGCGCGGTCTTCTTCGGCCTGCGCCGACGTGGGGCGAGCAGCGACCGCTGACGCACCCGCACGACAACGCCGTTGTGGCCCGTCCCCTTCCCGGGGGCGGGCCATCGCTTTCGTCGGCCGGCCTCAGCCGAAGGTGGCCCGCTCCAACCAGAACTCCAACAGCTCCCGCTCACCGACGATCACCAATTCCTCGCTGTCCAGCGGCAGTCGACGGTAGAAGGCGAGCAGTACGGCGGTGAGTGGCCCCCGGAGCGCGACGGTCGCCTTCTCGTGGCCCCGCCGCCAGGCGATGACGTCCCCGGAGAGGTCGATGAACCACTCCCCGTTCACCTCGGGCGTGGTGTCGGTGGCGTGGATATGGATACTGCTCCCCGGCCGACGCAGTTCCCGCGCCGGGTCGTCCGGCAGCGTCCGCTGGGCCCACTCGACGATCTCCAGCCACTCGTCGATCGCGTCGGCGGCGATGTCCGGGGCGACCTCGTAGGGCAGCCCGGCGGCGAGGGTGGCGTCCGCGCGGTGGATCGTGATCTCGTGGGCCATACGGCGGGCCCAGAACCCGGCGTTGAACACCCCGGCCCAGCCCCACACCTTCGCGTCGGGTCCGGCCTCCCGCAGCGCGGCGACAAGCATCTCGCCGGTCTCCGCGAGCCAGGCGTCGAGTGCGGCGGGGTCACCCTGTCCGTCCGGTCCGCCGCCGAGCGGGATCTCCTCCTCCGGGACCTCCTCCTGCGCCCGCGTCCGCACCATCAGCTCCACCCAGCGCAGGGCGCCGCCCATGTGCCGTACGAGCTCTTCCAGCGACCAGTCCGGGCAGGTCGGCACGGTGGCCGACAGGTCGGCTCCGGAGGTCACCACGGCCCTCAACAGGCCGACCTGGTGGGCGATTTCGTCGCAGTAGCGATCGTGCGGGAGGGGCGTCATGCCCCGCACCCTACGTGCCGGGCGATCAGCCCAGCAGCACAATTTCCGCCGCGTCGAACTCCACCCCGACCTCGTCCCCGACCTCCGGCGCGTCCCGCAGGGCGCACGCCGCCTCGAGGCGCGGCGCATCCTCCGGCTGGAGGTGCACGGCCACGTGCGTGCCCCGGAACGTCCGCGCCGCGACCGTGCAGCGCAGCCCCTCGTCGGCGGCCACGAGCCGCACTCCGGCCGGCCGTACGAGCAGCGTCCGCGTGCCCTGCGCGGCGCCCTCGCCCACCGGGAGCTTCCCCCAGGGCGTGTCCGCGGCTTCTCCGGCGACCGTGCCCTCGACCACGTTGTCGAATCCGAGGAAGCGCGCCACGAACTCGTCCACCGGACGCTGCCACACCTCCAGCGGCGTCCCGGTCTGGGCGATCCGCCCGTCCCGCATCACCACGACCCGGTCGGCGAGCGCGAAGGCCTCGCCCTGGTCGTGCGTCACGGCCAGCACGGTGGTGCCCAACCGCCCGAAGAGTTCCCGGAGTTCGACCACGAGCCGCTCCCGCAGCGAACGGTCGAGCTGGCCCAGCGGCTCGTCCAGCATCAGCAGCCGCGGCCGGGGCGCGAGCGCACGGGCCAGCGCCACCCGCTGCTGCTCCCCGCCGGAGAGCGAGGCGACGGCACGGCGGGCGGCGCCCGGCAGTCCGACCAGATCGAGCAACTCCCCTACCCGCCCGACCTGTTCACCCTTCGAGGCACCATGCATCCGCGCCCCGAAGGCCACGTTGCCCCCGACATCGCGCTGCGGGAACAGCTGATGGTCCTGGAACATCAGCCCGACACCCCGCTTGTGGGCGGGCACCCCGGCCTGGTCCCGCCCGTCCAGCGACACCCGCCCGGCATCGAGCGGTTGCAGCCCCGCCACCGCCCGCAGCAGCGTCGACTTGCCGCTGCCGCTCGGCCCGAGCACGCACACGATCTCGTGCTCGGCGACGTCCAGGTCGACGGCGTCCAGCACCGCCCGCCCACCGAAGCGGACGGTCGCGCCTTCCAGGCTCAGCAGCATCTAGAACTCCCCGGTCCGGTCGGTCCGCAGCCGCTCCAGCACCAGCAGCGCCACCGCGCACACCACCATCAGTACCGTCGAAAGGGCCATCGCCTGGCCGTAGTTGAGCTCGCCGGCCCGCCCGAGCAGCCGCGCCACGGCCACCGGCAGCGTCGGATTGTCGGGCCGCGCGATGAACACGGTCGCCCCGAACTCGCCGAGCGACACCGCGAAGGCGAACCCGGCCGCGATCAGCAGCGCCCGCCGCACCATCGGCAGATCCACCTCACGCCAGACCCGCCACGGCGACGCCCCCAGCACCGACGCCGCCTCCCGCAGCCGCTGGTCCACGGCCCGCAGCACGGGCAGCATGGTCCGTACGACGAAGGGCACCCCGACCAGCGCCTGGGCCAGCGGCACGAGGATCCAGGTGCTCCTCAGGTCCAGCGGCGGCTCGTCCAGGGCGATCAGGAACCCGAAGCCGACCGTCACCGCGGACACCCCGAGCGGCAGCATCAACAGCGCGTCGAAGCCCCGTACGAACCGGCCCGCGTCCCGTCGGGTCAGCGCAGCCGCGGCCAGTCCGCCGATCAGCACGGCGATGAGGGTGGCGACGACGGCGTACTGGAGCGAATTGCCGATCGCCTCGATCGGCGCGACGAGGAAGACCCCGCCGTCGGCACTGGTCAGCGCCCGGTAGTAGCCGAAGTCGGGCGCGTCCAGCGAGCGCTGCACCAGCACGGCCAGCGGCAGCAGCAGGAGTACGACGATGACGGCCAGGACACCGGCCAGCAGCGCCCACTGCCCCGCCCCGCGGGGCCGCCGCGCGGTCACGGACGCGTCCACCAGGCGCAGAGCGCTCTCCCGCCGCCGTACCGTCCAGGCGTGCACGGCGAGGATCGCGCCCACCGCCAGGAACTGGATGATCGTCAGGACGGCGGCCGTGGACAGGTCGAAGATCTCGGACGTCTGCCGGTAGATCTCCACTTCAAGGGTCGAGAAGGTCGGCCCGCCGAGGATCTGGACGACACCGAAGGAGGTGAAGGTGAACAGGAAGACCATGAGCGCGGCGGCGGCCACGGCAGGCGCCAGGGCGGGGAGGGTGACCTGACGCCAGGCTTTCAGAGGCGACGCCCCCAGCATCCGCGCGGCCTCCTCCTGCCGCGGGTCGAGCTGCGACCAGAGCCCGCCGACCGTCCGTACGACGACGGCGTAGTTGAAGAAGACGTGCGCGAGCAGGATGGCCCACACGGTGGTGTCGAGCCGTACGCCCCACAGCTCGTCGAGCAGTCCGCCGCGGCCGACGAGCGCGAGGAACGCCGTACCGACGACGACCGTCGGCAGCACGAAGGGGACGGTCACCACGGCCCGCAGGACCTGCTTGCCGGGGAAGTCGAAACGGGCGAAGACGTAGGCGCCCGGCAGCGCGATCAGCAGGGTCAGCGCGGTGGAGGCGAGCGCCTGCCAGGTGGTGAACCACAGCACGTGCCGGATGTCGGACTCTCCGAGCACGTCCGCCAGGCGCCCGAACTGCCAGACCCCGTCGACCTTCAGCCCGCGCGCGACGATCGCGGCGACCGGGTAGGCGAAGAAGAGCCCGAAGAACACGACGGGCGCGGCGACGAGGCCGAGCCGCACCGCCACGCTCCGCGCGCGTCCCTTACGCGGGACTGCTTCGGCTACTTCAGTACGAGCGAGGTCCACGACTTGACCCAGTCGTCACGGTTGTCGGCGATCTTCGCCGGGTCC
This sequence comes from Streptomyces sp. T12, assembly GCF_028736035.1. Classification (NCBI taxonomy): domain Bacteria; kingdom Bacillati; phylum Actinomycetota; class Actinomycetes; order Kitasatosporales; family Streptomycetaceae; genus Streptomyces; species Streptomyces sp. T12. The sequence goes on along the minus strand of NZ_CP117866.1, from coordinate 7,716,526 downwards.
ATGGTCTCGGGGTTCTTGGCCTGCGGTCCGTACTTCACGAACTCCTCGGGCACCTGGGCGGCCTCCCGCACCGGGTAGACGAACATGTTGAGCGGCATGTCGTCCTGGAACGTCTTGGTGAGCATGAAGTCGAGGAGCGCCTTGCCGCCCGCGGCGTTCTCGGCGTTGCTCAGCAGGCCCGCGTACTCGACCTGGCGGAAGCAGGTGCCCGCCGCGACACCGGTGGGCGCGGTGGTCGGCTTCGGGTCGCCGTAGATCACCTCGGCGGGCGGCGAGGAGGCGTACGACACGACGAGCGGCCGGTCGGCCTTGGCCTTCTTGCCGCCGGCCGAGCCGGAGAACTCCTCGTTGTAGGCCTGCTCCCAGCCGTCGACGACCTTCACGCCGTTGGCCTTCAGCTTCTTCCAGTAGTCCTGCCAGCCGTCGTCGCCGTACTTCGCGGCGGTGCCGAGCAGGAAGCCGAGCCCGGGCGAGGAGGTGGAGGCGTTCTCGGTGACGAGGAGGTCCTTGTACGCGGGCTTGACCAGATCGTCGTACGACGTCGGCGGGGTCAGCTTGTGCTCGCTGAAGTACGCCTTGTCGTAGTTGACGCAGATGTCGCCGGTGTCGATCGGCGTGACCCGGTGCTGGTCCTGGTCGGCCCGGTACTCGGGCAGGATCAGGTCGGATCCCTTGGGCTCGTACGACTGGAACAGCTCGTTGTCCAGCGCCCGCGACAGCAGGGTGTTGTCGACGCCGAAGAAGACGTCGCCCTGCGGGTTGTCCTTGGTCAGGATCGCCTTGTTGACGGCCTGTCCGGCGTCGCCGTCCTCCAGGACCTTGACCTTGTAGCCGGACTGCTTCTCGAAGGCAGCCAGGACGGACTTGGAGACGGCCCACGAGTTGTGGCTGACGAGCGTGACGGTCTTGGAACCGCCGCCGCTGCCACTGTCGCTGCCGCCGTCACTGTCGGACGACCCGCACGCGGCCAACGCGGGCAGCGCGACGAGACCGAACCCGACGGCGAAAACCGTGGCCTTGGCCTTCTTGGTGATGCTCACTGAATTCCTCCTGGGGTTGACCAGGAAGAGACGCGGCCCTGCCCGGAACCTCTGGAAGTCTCCGGGCAGGGCGCAACAGCTCGAGTGGTGACCGATCTCCCTACCCAGAATGACCTGGGCCAGGTTCGGAGGGTCTGCGGCCGGTGCCGCACTCTCAGCGCTGTGGCGCTCCCCTGTCGGAATATGAAGATGTACTTACTGCGATCTTACGGGGGTCAGACTACCGCTCGGTCGCCGCGAGCTGCCCACACGCCCCGTCGATCTCCTGACCACGGGTGTCCCGAATGGTCACCGGCACACCATGGGCGGCGATGGCCTCGACGAACGCCTTCTCGTCCTCGGGCCGGGAAGCGGTCCACTTCGAGCCGGGCGTCGGGTTGAGCGGAATCAGATTCACATGCACCGGCTTGCCCTTGAGCAGCCGCCCGAGCCGGTCACCACGCCAGGCCTGGTCATTGATGTCCCGGATGAGGGCGTACTCGATGGACAGCCGACGGCCCGACTTCTGGACGTACTCGAACCCGGCGTCGAGCACCTCGCGCACCTTCCACCGCGTGTTCACGGGGACGAGGGTGTCGCGCAGCTCGTCGTCGGGCGCGTGCAGCGAGATGGCGAGCCGGCACTTGAAGCCCTCGTCGGCGAACCGGTGGATGGCCGGGACGAGCCCGACCGTCGAGACAGTGATCCCACGCTGGGACAGCCCCAGCCCATCGGGCTCGGGATCAGTGAGCCGCCGGATGGCCCCCACCACCCGGTTGTAGTTGGCGAGCGGCTCCCCCATCCCCATGAAGACGATGTTGGAAAGCCGAGCAGGCCCCCCAGGCACGTCCCCGTCGCGCAGCGCCCGCATCCCGTCCACGATCTGATGCACGATCTCGGCGGTGGACAGATTCCGGTCCAGCCCCGCCTGCCCGGTCGCACAGAACGGGCAGTTCATCCCGCACCCCGCCTGCGAGCTGATGCACATGGTCACCCGGTCCGGGTACCGCATCAGCACCGACTCGACAAGCGTCCCGTCGAACAGCCGCCACAGCGTCTTGCGCGTGTCGCCCTGGTCGGTCGACAGATGCCGTACGACGGTCATCAGCTCGGGAAACAGCTCCTCCCGCAGCTTGGCGCGCGACCCGGCGGGGATGTCGGTCCACTGCTCCGGGTCATGCGCGTACCGCGCGAAGTAGTGCTGCGAGAGCTGCTTGGCACGAAACGGCTTCTCGCCGATCGCAGCGACGGCGTCCTTACGCTCACCGGGCGTGAGGTCGGCAAGGTGCCGCGGCGGCTTCTTGGCTCCGCGGGGGGCGACGAATGTGAGTTCTCCGGGCTTAGGCATGGCCGTACCAGTGTCGCAGATCCACTGGTGTAGCCCGCTCCACCATGGACCCGGGGGATCACTCCCTCGTGGCGGCGGTCGTACGACGGGATGGTTGCTGGCAACCGCAGCCCACCCGGAAGGAACCGTTCCATGGCCGCCGATCGCCGACGCCGTCCCGCCGCCCGCGCCTCCGTCCTCGCCTCCGCCCTGGCCGCAGTCGCACTCACCACCGGTCTCGCCACCGGCTGCGACCCCGCCGACAAGTCACTGGGGGACTGTCTTCAGCAGGCCGACGTGATCGCCGACAGCCTCAAAGGCAGGCACCTCGACGAGATCGACATCACGACGGACGACGACAAGGTCGGCCCCGCGGTCGACGACCTGAACCAGGCGATCGAGGACTACAACGAGGCCGTCCTGAACGGCGACACCGACCCGGACTCGAGCAGGATCGACGACGCGGCCGAGGAGCTGAGGGACGTCTGTGCGTCGTAGGTGCGGGACTAGTCGGTCGTGCGCTCCAGCCGGTCCTTGAGGAGTTGCTCGTCGCGGGGCAGTTCCTTGCGCACCTGGGGGCGGACGACGAGTGGCACCAGGAGCTTGCCGACGCCGTGCCCCTCGAAGTCGATGTCGATCGTCACGCGGGAGCGCCGCCCGTCGTCGAGCGGCTCGATCGCGCCGTGGGAGTGTGGCCTGACGGGACCGTCGATCCCGTGCAGATTCCAGCTGCGCGGTGGATCGAGCTCGTCGAACTGCACGGTCATCGGAATCTCGCGGTTTCCGATGCGCCTGGTGACCCGCACCCGGGAGCCGGAGTGGAGCGGTCCTGGGTCGAGCTGTTCGGCCGAGACGGCGCTCAGCTGCCATTCCGGCAGGTGGGACGGTTCGGTGACATACGCGTAGACCTCGTCCGGCGTGCAGTCCACGTCGATGACTTCTCGGATGGCGGTCATGATGACCCCTTTGAGTGTCTTCGATGGCGTACACGGGAATCGTCCCACAAACCAAGGAGCCCCCGCTCTGCAAGAGCGGGGGCTCCCAGGCGTTGACCGATCCGTCAGCCCGACCCCACGAAGAGAACCAGCAGCAACCACACAACAGGCGCCGTAGGCAGCAACGAGTCCAGCCGGTCCATGATGCCGCCATGCCCCGGCAGCAACGTGCCCATGTCCTTGATGCCCAGGTCCCGCTTGATCATCGACTCGCCGAGGTCGCCGAGCGTGGCGCTGGCCGCGACCGAGAGGCCCAGCAGCAGGCCCTGCCACCAAGTGCCGTCGTCGATCAGGAACTCCATGCACAGCGCGCCCGCCACCATCGCGAAGCTCACCGCGCCGAGCAGGCCCTCGCGGGTCTTGCCGGGGCTGATGCGCGGGGCGAGCTTGTGCTTGCCGAAGCGCCAGCCGACGGCGTACGCGCCGGTGTCGCTGACGACCGTCAGGAGCAGGAACGTCAGAACGCGGAACGCCCCGTCCTCGGCGGTCAGCATCATCGCGACGAACGTCGCCAGGAACGGCACGTAGAACGCCGCGAAGACGCCCGCGGTGACGTCCTTGAGGTAGCCCTCCGGGGGCTCTGTCATCCGCCAGACCAGTACGGCCAGCGCGGTCAGCGCCATCGACACCCAGGCACCCTCGGCGCCCCGGACGTACCCGGCGACGACCATGGCCGCACCGCCCAGCGCGAGCGGGACGAGCGGCGCCTTGATGCCCTTGCGCTCGTCGAGCCGCTTGGTCAGCTCCCACAGGCCGACGACGACGGCGACCGCGACAACGCCGACGAACACGGCCTTGACGACGAACAGCGACGCGATGATCACCACACCGAGCCCGATACCGACCCCTATGGCCGCGCCCAGGTCGCGCCCCGCGCTCTTCTTCTGCGGCTGGGGCGCCGGCTGCGGGGCGTCGGGCATGGGCTCCGGATTCTGCGGCGCCGCCTCGGAGGGCCGCGCCTGCGGCGTGTCGTAAGGCCGCGTCTGCGGCGGCCGGTTGCTGAACGAGGGGCCGCTCAGCCGAGCGGCCCCCCGGTCGTCATCCTGGTCTCCGCCATACGCGGGTACGTCGGGCACGATGGGCATGGGGCGAGTCTGCTGCGCCTCAGGCGCATCGTACGCGGGACCCGCCGGGGCAGCCCCCTGGACAGGTCCACGCTCGGCGGCCCCCCAGTACCCGGCTTGCCCGGCTTGTGGCGGTGCCCCCCAGGAAGAGTCGTTCATCAGACCTCGAGCAGCTCCGCTTCCTTGTGCTTGAGGAGCTCGTCCACCTGGGCCACGTACTTGTGGGTGGAGTCGTCGAGCTCCTTCTCCGCACGGCGGCCCTCGTCCTCGCCGACCTCGCCGTCCTTGATCAGCTTGTCGATGGCGTCCTTCGCCTTGCGGCGCACGGAGCGGATGGACACGCGCGCGTCCTCGGCCTTGCCCTTGGCGACCTTGATGTAGTCGCGGCGGCGCTCCTCGGTGAGCTCGGGGAACACCACTCGGATGATGTTGCCGTCGTTGCTCGGGTTGACGCCCAGGTCGGAGTCCCGGATCGCCTGCTCGATGTTGCGCAGCGCGGTCTTGTCGAACGGGGTCACGACCGCCATGCGCGGCTCCGGCACGGAGAACGAAGCCAGCTGGTTGATCGGCGTCGGCGCGCCGTAGTAGTCGGCCACGATCTTGTTGAACATCGCCGGGTGCGCACGACCGGTGCGAATCGCGGCGAAGTCCTCCTTGGCGACCACGACGGCCTTCTCCATCTTCTCCTCGGCCTCGAGGAGGGTCTCTTCGATCACCACTTGCTCCTGCGTGTCTTGAGTAAAGGCCCGGCTGCGGTTCCTGCGTGGGGGCGGCGGCCGGCTGCGTCGCGTCTTCTTCCTGCACGGTTCCCGACCGGCAGGACATTGTCCATCCCCCGGTCAGGGTCCGTCCCGTCCGTCGCCCGGACGGGCTTGCTCTCGGGCGTCAGCCCTGGCTGCCCTGCTCACCCACAAGCGTGCCGATCTTCTCACCCTTGACGGCGCGCGCGATATTGCCCTCCGCCAGAAGCTCGAAGACGAGGATGGGGAGCTTGTTGTCCCGGCACAGCGTGATGGCGGTCATGTCGGCGACCTTGAGGTCGCGGGTGATGACCTCGCCGTAGCCGAGGGAGTCGAACTTGACGGCGTCCGGGTTGGCCTTCGGGTCGGAGTCGTAGACCCCGTCCACCCCGTTCTTGCCCATGAGAAGCGCCTCGGCGTCGATCTCCAGGGCGCGCTGGGCGGCGGTGGTGTCGGTGGAGAAGTACGGCATGCCCATACCGGCGCCGAAGATGACCACGCGGCCCTTCTCCAGGTGCCGTACGGCGCGCAGCGGGATGTACGGCTCGGCGACCTGGCCCATGGTGATGGCGGTCTGGACCCGGCTGTCGATGCCCTCCTTCTCCAGGAAGTCCTGGAGGGCGAGGCAGTTCATCACGGTGCCGAGCATGCCCATGTAGTCGGAGCGGGCCCGGTCCATGCCGCGCTGCTGGAGTTCGGCGCCGCGGAAGAAGTTGCCGCCGCCGATGACGACCGCGATCTGCGCGCCGTCGCGTACGACGGCGGCGATCTCGCGGGCGATCTTGTGCACCACGTCCGGGTCGACGCCCAGGCCCCCGCCGCCGGAGAAGGCCTCTCCGGAAAGCTTCAGCAGAAACCGGCCGGGTACTTTGCCGTCGTCGCTCTTCTGGGCCTTGGTGGTCATCGAGATCCCGCCTTTGTTACGTGGTGCACATACGAAGAAGGCCATTGCCGGTTGGGGTGTGTTTCGCATCCCATGCGCGGCAACGGCCTCCTCGTCAGATCTGCTGTCGTCCGTCACGCGCGCGTGCGAGGTGACGGCGTCCGCGGACGACTTGCCCTCGACCTTATCGGGGTCGGGCGTCGATCGCGGTACGGACTCAGATGCCGACCTTGATGCGCGAGAAGCGCTTCAGGGTGACACCGGCCTCGTCCAGAACCTTCTGGACGGACTTCTTGTTGTCGAGCGCGTACGGCTGGCCGAGCAGCGTGGCGTCCTTGAAGAAGCCGTTGAGGCGACCCTCGACGATCTTCGGCAGGGCGGCCTCGGGCTTGCCCTCGGCGCGGGTGGTCTCCTCGGCGACGCGGCGCTCGGACTCGACGACCTCGGCCGGCACGTCCTCCTTGGAGAGGTACTTCGGCGCGAAGGCGGCGATGTGCTGGGCGATGCCCTTGGCGACCTCGGCGTTCGGCTTGTCCAGCTCGACGAGGACACCGATCTGCGGGGGCAGGTCGGGCATCGTGCGGTGCATGTACGCGAGCACGAAGCCGTCGCTGTACTGCGCGAAGCGGTCCAGGACGATCTTCTCGCCCAGGTTGGCGTTGGCCTCGTCCACGAACGCCTGAACGGTCTTGCCGGCCTCGATCTCGGAGGCGAGCAGAGCCTCGATGTCGGCCGGGGAGGTCTTGGCGACGTGCTCGGCGATCGCGGTGGCGACGGCCTGGAACTTGTCACCCTTGGCGACGAAGTCCGTCTCGCACTTCAGCTCGACGAGGACACCGGAGGAGTTGTCGTCAGCGATGATCGAGACCACAGCGCCGTTCTCGGCGGAGCGGCCCTCGCGCTTGGCGACGCCCTTCTGGCCCTTGATGCGGAGCGCCTCGACGGCCTTCTCGACGTTGCCCTCGGCCTCGTCCAGCGCCTTCTTGCAGTCCATCATGCCGGCGCCGGTGAGCTCACGGAGCTTCTTGACGTCAGCGGCGGTGTAGTTCGCCATGAGTCTGTGAATCTTTCTCGAAGTCTGGAAGATCGAAGATCTACGGGGTCTGCGGCCCCCATTGAAGGCGGAAGCCGCTGACCTTTCGTCGACCTACGGGTGAACGGCGGGAGCGGACTTCACCGCGCCGGAGGCGCTGTTGGATTCAGTACCGCTCCCGCCGTCAACGCTGACGGTGTCAGGCCTGCTCGCCCTCGGCGGCCGGAGCCTCAGCGGCGGGGGCCTCGGCAGCCGGAGCCTCGTCGGCGGGGGCCTCGGCGGCCGGAGCCTCAGCGGCAGGGGCCTCAGCGGCGGCCGGGGCCTCGTCGGCCTTCTTCTCACCCTCGAGCAGGTCGCGCTCCCACTCGGCGAGCGGCTCGCCCGCGGCCTTCTCACCCTTGTCACCGGTGGCGACGCGAGAGCGGGAGATGAGGCCCTCGGCGACGGCGTCGGCGATCACACGGGTGAGCAGGGTGACGGAGCGGATCGCGTCGTCGTTGCCCGGGATCTTGTAGTCGACCTCGTCGGGGTCGCAGTTGGTGTCGAGGATGGCGACAACCGGAATGTTCAGCTTCCGGGCCTCACCAACGGCGATGTGCTCCTTCTTGGTGTCCACGATCCAGACGGCGCTGGGCACCTTCTGCATCTCGCGGATACCACCGAGGGTCTTCTCCAGCTTGGCCTTCTCGCGCGAGAGCACGAGAAGCTCCTTCTTGGTCAGACCGGAAGCGGCGACGTCCTCGAAGTCGATCTGCTCGAGCTCCTTGAGGCGCTGCAGACGCTTGTAGACGGTCGAGAAGTTGGTGAGCATGCCGCCCAGCCAGCGCTGGTTGACGTAGGGCATGCCGACGCGGGTGGCCTGCTCGGCGATGGCCTCCTGCGCCTGCTTCTTCGTGCCGACGAACATGACCGTGCCGCCGTGGGCGACGGTCTCCTTGACGAACTCGTAGGCGCGGTCGATGTACGACAGCGACTGGAGCAGGTCGATGATGTAGATGCCGTTGCGCTCCGTGAAGATGAAGCGCTTCATCTTCGGGTTCCAACGACGGGTCTGGTGACCGAAGTGGACGCCGCTTTCCAGCAGCTCCCGCATCGTGACGACGGCCATGGCCGTATCTCCTTGAATGTTCTCGGTTGTGCCGCGGATGCCGGACGGCTTCCGCGCCTGACGCCCACATGCGCCGTGCCACGAAGGACCGAGGGGCGCTGATACGGACCGTTTCCGGTGGTCGTATCGGGGCGTGCGAAGTCGACCCGGTGACCCGGATCGCCAGAAGAAGTGTACGGGACCCGCGGGGCCCCGGGTGACGCCGCTGTCCACAACCCGGGAGTTATCCACAGATCCCGGCCATGATCAGCTCGTATGCGCGAGGGTTCCGGCATGCGAGAGATGCGATGCGCGAGGACGGCAAGGGCATGCAGGCGGCTGGTATTACTGCTGCTCCTGACGGCGACCGTCCTGCTGACACCAGCCCCACGGCTCACCCCGACCGCCACGACCGCACCCGCCGCACCTGCCCCGGACCCGACCGCGCCAACGGTCGGCCGAGCATGGCCCGTGGGGCTGCGTCCCCCGATCCTCCGCGGCTGGGAACCCCCGGCGACACCGTACGGCCGCGGCCACCGGGGCGTGGACCTCGCCGCCCCGGCCGGGGCACCGGTACGGGCTGTGGCGGCGGGCCGTGTGTCCTTCGCCGGCCGGGTGGCGGGCAAGGGGGTGGTGTCGGTGGAGCTGACAGGGACGGGGGATCCGCCGCTGCGGGTGACGTACGAGCCGGTGCGGGCGGTGGTGGAGAAGGGCGACGAGGTGGAGGCAGGGGAGGTCGTGGCCACGGTGGAGGCGACCGGCTCGCACTGCACGGGGACGTGCGTGCATTGGGGCTTGCGGAGAGGCGAGACCTATCTGGACCCCCTCACGCTGCTGCCACCGTGGCTGCTGCGCAGGGGGCCATCGAGACTGCTGCCGGTGCTGGGCGTGCCGTTGCCAGGCTGACTGGCAGCCGTCGCAGCAGCCGACTGCGCACGACCGGACGCGGCCCTCAACCCTGCCCGTCGGGCCAAGCCGCAGGCAGTCGCGCTGTTGGGGCGGCTCCCGACCCAGAGACCCAGAGAAGGGCGGCACCCCGCCGGCGCCGGGTTGCGCGACGCCCCGGCCCCGGCCTCAGCCCGGCACCGGCCTCGACGCGGGGGGGGGCGGCCGAGAGCGACACCGGGTTACGCAACCCACCCACGCCCAGCCCTCAGCCCTCAGCCCTCAGCCCTCAGCCCTCAGCCCTCAGCCGACGTCAGCCTCGAACGCCCCGCAGCACCATGGAAACAGCCGCATCCGTGATCGTCGCAGGCTCCTCCGCCGCGCCCAACTCGATCCGCCGCACAGCCGCATCCACGACGCCCTGCAACAACATCGCCGCCAGCCGAGGCTCCCCGTGCCCCATCTCCGCCAGCGCCTCGACGATCATCGCGACCAGCCCTCCATGCGCCGCCCGGATCTTCTCCCGAGCCCCCGCATCCAGCTCGCTCGCGGAGATCGCCACCACGGCCCGATGCCGCCGGTCCCCGACCAACGCGAGTTGCTGCCGCACATACGCCTCGACCTTGCCCTCGGCCGTCGACTCCCGCTCCATGGCCGCCGAGACTTCCGCGGCCCACACGGGAAAGTCGACCTCGCACAGCTCCTCGACCACGGCGGCCCGCGACCGGAAGTACTCGTAGACGGACGACCGCGCGAGCCCCGTCCGCTCGGCAAGAGCCGGGAAGGTCAGCGCCTCCGTCCCACCCTCGGACAACAGGGAACGAGCCGCGTCCAGCAGGGCGGCTCGCTGCATCGACCGGTGCTCGGCCACGGAGGCCGCTCGAATCCTTGGCACGTCAACCACTCTACGGACGCGCCACCCCCGACGGGAGTGTCTCCGCCGAACCCCACCCTCATCACGCCAGGTCAACGCCCGAAGCCGGCCAGTTTCGCGCGCAACTGCAGCACGGACTTGGTGTGGATCTGACTCACCCGGCTCTCGGTCACCCCCAGCACGTTCCCGATCTCGGCGAGCGTGAGCCCCTCGTAGTAGTACAGCGTCACCACGGTCTTCTCCCGATCGGGCAACGTGTTGATCGCCCGCGCCAGAAACCGCCGCAGCTCCCGGTCCTCGGCCACCTCCACCGGATTGTCCGCGGCGGTGTCCTCCAGCGTGTCCATGACGCTCAGCCCGTCGCCGCCCTCACCGCCGCCGTGCAGCAACTCCTCCAGGGCCACCACGTTCGCCAGCGACAACTGGCTGAAGACCGCGTGGAGTTCGTCCACCGCGATCCCCATCTCGACGGCCACCTCCGCCTCCGTCGGCGTCCGCCGCAGCCGCGCCTCCAGCGTCGCGTACGCCCGCTCCACGTTCCGCGCCTTCTGCCGCACCGACCGTGGAATCCAGTCCAGAGCCCTGAGCTCGTCGATCATCGCGCCGCGGATCCGGGTGATCGCGTACGTCTCGAACTTGATCTCCCGATCGATGTCGAACTTCTCGATCGCGTCGATCAGCCCGAAGACCCCCGACGACACGAAGTCCGCCTGCTCCACATTGGGCGGCAGGCCGACGCTCACCCGGCCTGCCACGTACTTGACGAGCGGCGAGTAGTGCAGGATCAGCTGCTCGCGCAACCGCTCGTCCCCCGTCGCCTTGTACGACCGCCACAGCTCGTCGAGCGTCGAGGGAGCGGGCGGTCGCACGCTGCCACCGTCGCGGGCGGCTGGGGGGATCGCCGCCCGGTCGGACCCGGAGGTGTGCTGGGGCATTCGTTGCCTTGTGCCGTTCTGCCGTGAAGTGGGGGTGCTTGGGGGGAGCTGTCGGTCTGTGGTCGCGCTGGTGCCGTGCTGGGGCCTTCCGGTGTCGAGGTGCCGGTCTGCGCCGGAATCCTCGTGAGCGTAGCGTGACTGCAGCGTCGCGGTGCGCGAAGGGCGGAGCACAAGCCGTACGCAGATACGTTCCGCTGGACGCCCCGCCAGGTCATATCGATCGCTCTACGTGATCACCCGAACACCCCAACTGGGGGAATTCACAAGGGCGTCCGTGTTCCCCCGTACGGCCGAACACGCTCGGTCAACATCGACTCCGACCGGCGTGAACAGAGATCATCGCCTGGCGTGTCAACTTCCAGCCGTCGCCGTGTCGTTCGACGTAACCAAGTGAGCGGAGTTCGTACAGTCTCGCGATCGCGTCGTCCTCGGTGGTCTGCGCACCGCGTGCGATCTCGTCCGCCCGCGCCGCGTGACGGCCGGGCAGCGCGGCCAGGACTCTGCGCGCCCCCGGTTCCAGCAGATCGCGCGGCAGGACGGGCCCACGCCGCTCGGGCGCCAGCTCTCCCATGTCGCCCACGAGCTCGACGACCTCGGCGGCATCGCTGACCAGCACGGCATCGCCACGCAGGAGCTCGTGCACACCTGCGGACAGCCCACTGGTGGCCGGGCCGGGAACGCCCATCGTGTGACGTCCCAGCCGCTGTGCCGCCCGGGCGGTGACCAGCGACCCGCTGCGATGGGCGGCCTCCACGACCACCGTGCCCCGGGTCAGCGCCGCGATCACCCGGTTGCGCACGATGAACCTGCTGGGCGTCGGATGATCCCCCGGTGGCAGTTCCCCGATCACGAGCCCCTGTTCCCCGATCCTGTTGATCAGCTGGGTGTGCCCGCGTGGATAGGGCCGGTCGACGCCGCAGGCGAGCACGGCGACGGTGGCCCCGCCGGCGCCGAGGGCACCCCGGTGAGCGGCACCGTCGACCCCATAGGCGCCGCCGGACACGACCACCCACCCCCGCTCGGCTAGCCCGCCGGCGAGGGTGGCCGCCATGTGCGCCCCGTACTCGGTACAGGCCCGCGCCCCGACGACGGCCACGGACCGCAACGCCCACATCCGCAGACTGGCCCGTCCCCGCACCCACAGCCCGACGGGCCGCGCGTCCCCGAGATCATCAAGCTGCCCCGGCCACTCGACGTCCCCCGGACGCACGAACCGCACCCCGGCCTCCCGGGCGACGGCAAGCTCCCGCCCGGGCTCGGCCCGCACCGCCCGAGCCCGTAACCCGTCCCACCGCTTGTAGCTCACCCCCGGCAAGGGCTCCACTCCCTCCCGTAACCGCCGTACCACTTCCGCCACCCCGTACTCCCGCACCCACCGCCCGGCCACCTCGTCACCGGGCTCGACGACCCGACTGAGAAACACGCGGCCGAGCAGTTCCTCGTCCGACTCCTCGCCTCCGTTCACGTCAGCGCCCCGATGGCCATGGGTACGCCGCGCGGCACGCCGGTGCGCAGTTGCAGTGCCAGGGCGACGTCCGTCGCGTCTGGCCGGTCGTGACCGACGAGGTCGGCGACGGTCCAGGCGACGCGCAGGACGCGGTCGAGCCCGCGGGCGGTCAGTACGCCGCGCTCCAGGTTCCGTTCCGCCTCGTCCATGGCGCCGGTCGAGGCGTACCAGCGGCTGCGCAGCTCACGTCCGGGGACCTCGCTGTTCGTCCGCCACGGCGTACCGGCGAGCCGGGCCGACGCCCGCTCCCGGGCTGTCCGCACCCGCTCTGCGACCGTCGCGGTGGATTCGCCCCGTGCGCCGCGCTCGGTCAGCTGGGCGCGCGTGACACGGTCCACCTCGACCCGGAGGTCGACCCGGTCGAGCAGCGGACCGGACAGCCGGGCCTGATAGCGGCGGATCGCCGAGGGCGGGCACTCGCACATGTCGTCCATCTGGGAGAAGCGGCCACAGGGGCAGGGATTGGCCGCCAGCACCATCAGGAACTTCGCCGGGAAGCGCACCACGCCTGCGCTGCGCGCGATGACGACGTGCCCGGCTTCCAGAGGCTGTCGCAGGGCGTCGAGGGCCTGGCTGGTGAACTCCGGCGTCTCGTCCAGGAAGAGGACACCCCGGTGGGACAGCGACACCGCGCCGGGCCGCGCGATGCCGGGACCACCGCCGACGAGCGCCTGCATCGTCGCCGAGTGGTGCGGGGCGCAGTAGGGGGCCACGTCGATCATGGGCTTGCCCGGAGGCAGCAGCCCCGCCACCGAGTGCACCGCCGTGACCTCCAGCGACTCCTCCCTGCCGAGCCGGGGCAGGATGGCCGGCAGCCGCTCCGCGAGCATCGTCTTGCCGGCGCCGGGCGGCCCCTCCAAGAACAGGTGATGCCCGCCCGCGGCGGCGACCTCCACGGCCGTACGCGCCGACATCTGGCCCACCACATCGGCAAGGTCGTGCCCGTGGTCCGGCTGGGCGGCGCCCATGCTGTGCATGCCGGTGGCCGCGCCCGTCCCCGGCACGCGCAGACCCGCGAGCAGCGGGTCCGGGCGGCCCTGATCGTCGGGTTCCTCGTCGGGCACGGGTTCGTCCGCGAGGACGGCGATCAGCTGGCGCAGGCTGCGCACTCCCAGTACGGACACACCCGGCACCAGCGAGGCCTCGGCCGCGGCGCACTCCGGGACGACCACCTGCTCATACCCGGCGTCGGCCGCGGCCAGCACGGCGGGCAGGATGCCCCGGACGGGACGCACCCGTCCGTCCAGGCCGAGCTCTCCGATCATCACGATGTCCGCGAGAACCCGCGGGTCGATCCGCTCGGCGGCACCGAGGACGGCGCATGCGACGGCCAGATCGAAACCGCTGCCCGCCTTGGGCACCGATGCCGGGCTGAGCCCGACGGTGAGCTTCTTCTGCGGCCACTCGCCACCCGAGTTCACGACGGCCGCCCGGACCCGGTCCCGGCTCTCCGACAGGCTCTTGTCCGGCAGCCCCACCAAGGTGAACGCCGCCACCCCCGGCTCCAGGTCCGCCTGAACCTCGACCACGACCCCCTCGACACCCACCAGGGCCACCGAGCACGTACGCGCGAACCCCATGTCAGGCCACCCCCCGCACGTGCTCGACCACGGGCGCGCCGCGGTCGGGCAGGACGATGCCGACCACGTCGATACGGACGCCTCCGGGTGGCGCCCCGCCGTGAGCGTGGATCCAGCGTTCCGCGAGGCCTCGCAGCCGATGTGCCTTCTCGGGCGTGACCGCGGCCATCGGATGCTCGTAGCCGCTGGTCCTGCGGGTCTTCACCTCACAGACGACCACCGCGTCGCCGTCCCTGGCGACAATGTCGATCTCTCCGGTCCTGCCACAGCGCCAGTTGCGCTCCAGAACCGTCATCCCAGCCTCGACCAGCCGCCGCGCGGCCAGTTCCTCGCCGTACCTGCCGAGCGCACTGCGTGCGTTCATGTCGGCACCACCTCCGGCGCCAACAATGAGGCCGGCTCAGCGAGCTATTGGATCTTGGTGGACAAGTCCGCGACTGTGGATAACTTCCTCACCCATGCGGGTGAAAGTCACCGAACATCACCGAACATCACTGAGCGTCATCACACATCACCCGCCCGGCAGTTCCAGATCACTCTTGTTCAGCTCCTCGATGTTCACGTCCTTGAACGTCAACACCCGAACCTGCTTCACGAACCGCGCCGGCCGGTACATGTCCCACACCCAGGCATCCGCCATGGACACCTCGAAGAACACCTCACCCTGGACGGAGTGCACCTGCATCTCGTAATCGTTCGTCAGGTAGAAGCGCCGCTCGGTCTCGATCACGTACTTGAACAGACCGACGACGTCGCGGTACTCCCGATAGAGCTTGAGCTCCATCTCGGTCTCGTACTTCTCGAGGTCCTCGGCGCTCATGGCATGTTCCCCTTCAGCCGTGCGATCCCACCATTGTGCGCCAGTCCCGTCAGCACCTAGACAATTTCGGGGTCAAGGGTCACGGGCCCGGCGGGGGGACCTTCGTCGAGCAGTGTGCGCAGCAGCTCGGCGAGTCTGGTCGGATACACCGTCTCATGTGCCCGGGCAAGTTCCCGACACGTCCACCAGCGCGCTCCGGCGACGCTGCGCCGCTCCAACTCGGTGAGCCCCATGGGCCGGGTCGCCGTCTGTGTCGTACGGGCCAGGTAGTACCACTCGTCCTGGTCCCAGCGGCGTCCCGCGAACGGGAAGGAGCACCTCCGCCGCCACAGCACAGGACCGAGTTCGACCTCCGTGATGCCGGTCTCCTCGGCGAGTTCCCGCAACGCGGCTTGCGCACGGCTCTCGTCGCCCTCGACGCCGCCGCCCGGGGTGAACCACCAGTCGTCGGCCGGATCCTCCGGCTCGTGGCCGTGCAGCAGCAGAATGCGGTCCTGCGGGTCGAGCAGCACCACCCGGGCGACCTTGCGCAACCCGCCCTCGTAGGAGTCCCCGTACGCGCTCTCCCCCGCACCGGCCGCGCCGTACGACCCGGTCGCCGGGCCTGTCTCGCAGTACGACCCGCTCCCGTGCCCCATGCCCGGCGCCTCAGCGGGCACCCGCGGGCTCCGTCCGGGGCTTGGCGCGCTTGGCCGACCTGTTCGCGATCGGCCCGTACGCCCCACCGCCCAGGACCAGCACACCGCCCACGACGATCAGTGCGACGACCGTCCGCAGCGGCCCCGGCGACGACAGCGCGCCGAGTCCCTCGAAGCCGGTGGGGCGCTCCAGCATGCCGCTCATGGGCCATACGACGGCGTCCACCCGGGCCGACACGGCGCTGCGCGCGACGGTACCGCGGGCGGCGTCCGTGAGGTGGGCGGTGGAGTCCAGGGAGCCGCTGCGCTCGTCACCGAGCAGGAAGAGCCTGCCCTTCGGCACCGTCACGGTCGGGAAGTCCTGGATCTCGGCCAGGCTGTCCTTGGCCAGATAGGGTTCGTCGATCTGCTTGCCGTTGACGGTCAGCTTGCCGTCGGTGCAGCAGGCGACCGTGTCCCCGCCGACGGCGACCACACGCTTGACGACGGGCGCGTTGGACACCCACGTCTTGTCGGTGAAGACGACGACGTCACCACGGCGAACCTCACCGCCGTCGAGGCGCTGGGCCAGCACCCGGTCGCCCGCGTCGATCGTCGGCGCCATCGAACTGGTGGGCACGGTGTACGGCCGGTAGAGGACCGCTCCCCAGGCGAACCCGCCGAGGAACAGCAACAGGCCCAGCGCCACGGCCAGCCCGGACAACCGCTGTCCGGTCCGGCTGCCCGCCGGGCCCCTGCTCGCGCCACTCTCGCGCGGCGCCGTACGTGTCGTGCTCTCGCCACCCATGGGTCCGCACCCTACCGGGCGGTACCGACACCGGGCAGCCCCTCCTGAGCGCCCGAGGTCACCGGCACGGCAAAGCTTTCCCAAGTTCGCCGCCCCAGGATGGTCAACGGGAAGGGCGGCAGCAGGAGGGCGCCTGGCGGTCAGCGCGTCTCGGCCGCCTTGATCCGCTGCCGGCGCCACAGCACCAGCGGTACCGCACCCGCCAGGGCGAGCCCCTGCGGTGCGGCCGTCCGGGCGGCGGAGCGGGCGTCCAGGTTCTGCTCGAAGGTGTCCGGGACCGGCAGGTTGTCCCAGCGGTTGATCGGCCAGGCGATCACGATGGCGCGGCCGACTACCTCGTCGACGGGGACCATGCCGTGGTTCTTGTCGGACTGGTTGTAGCGCGAGTCGCGGGAGTTCTGCCGGTGGTCGCCCATGACCCAGATGGAGCCCTTGGGGACCTTCACCTTGAACTGGCCGCCCTGGTCGTCCTGGCTGCAGGGGGTGTTGCCCGGGTAGACGTACGGCTCGTTCAGCGCCTTGCCGTTGACCTTCAGCGGGCCCGTGCGATTGCACTCGACGGTGTCGCCGCCGACGCCAACCACGCGCTTGATGAGGTCCTTCTCCTCCGCGGACGGCATCAGGCCGATCCAGCTGAGGAAGGTCTGCAGCGCGTTGGGGTCGGGGGTGGGCTCACCCGCCAGCCAGTTGTCGGGGTCGTGGAAGACGACGACCTCGCCGCGCTCGGGCTCGGAGCCGAACCAGGGGGTGAGCTTGTCGACCAGGACACGGTCACCCTGCTGAAGGGTGTTCTGCATCGAGTCGGAGGGGATCGAGAACGCCTGCACCAGGAACGTCTTGATCAGCAGCGCGAGGACGAGCGCGATGCCGATCAGGATGGGCAGCTCCTTCCAGAAGGAGCGCTGCTTCTTCGGCGTGGGGGAAACCCCTCCCGACCCCTGCTCGTCGGTCGGGGGCTGCCCGCCCGACCCTTCGCCGTCGCCGGCCGCTCCGGGGTCATTCCCGGAGGTCACGGCGCCGTCCGCGGCCGGGTCGGCTGCTCCCACGGGGTGTCCGCGGTGCTCCTCGCCGTCGTGCCCGGATCGTGCGCCAACCGCCACATCCCCCACGCCAACTCCTTACTCTGTGCCGCTGCCTGCCCCATGCGCGGCGCAGGCCCACCACTCCCATAACGAGCGGGAGTTCCGCAGGGGTCGGGAGTTGGATCGTTCCGTTCGAATCGTCGGAAGCAACCCTATGCGACAGCTGGACAGACGCGGTCGACCCGGTCGCCGAGTCGGACAAGGAAGCGTAGGTTTTCGGTTCCTCCAGGGAGGTCCAGTGACCGAGGGGCCAGGCGATGACCATGGCCCGCCCCACCACCTCGTCCTCGGAGACCGTGCCGCCGTAGTCCTGGTCCTGGTGCGAGCGGGAGTCCGCCGAGTTGGCCCGGTGGTCGCCCATCACCCACAGCCGGCCCTGCGGGACGGTGATGTCGAACTGCGCGTTGGAGGGGGCGTTGCCGGGGTACAGATAGTCCTCGTTCAGGGGAACGCCGTTGACGGTGACCCGCCCTTGCGTGTCACAGCACTTGACGCGGTCGCCGCCGACGCCGACGACCCGCTTGATGAGGTCCTTCTCGTTGTCGGACGGCAGCAGGCCGATGAAGGTGAGCGCCTCCTTGACCTGCTTGATGACGACGGGGTCCTCCTTCTTCACCGTCGTCTGCTCGTCCTGGAGCCAGCCGCCGGGGTCCTTGAAGACGACGACGTCCCCGCGCTGCGGCTCGGAGCCGAACCAGGGCGTGAGCTTGTCGACCAGGACACGGTCGCCGATCTGGATCGTCTGCTCCATGGAGCCGGACGGGATCACAAAGGCCTGGACGAGGAAGGTCTTCAGGACGAGCGCTATGAGGACCGCGACGCCGACGAGGAGGGGTATCTCCTTCATCGCGGAGCGCCTGCGACGGCGCTTGACCTTGCGCTGGAGCTTGCGCCGCTCCGCGCGCGTACGACCGCCGCTGGGGCTGGCGGCGCGCCGGGCACCGGTGGGCAGCAGATTGTCGGCGGCGCTGGCGGGCACGCCGCGCGGCTTGCCACGGTTACCCATGCGCACCGCCCGCTGCAGGCACGCGCGCGTAGGCGTCCGGACGGTGCAGGCGGGTCCAGTGGGCGGTCGGCCATACGATCCAGTCGGCACGGCCGATGACGTCACCGACCGGGACCATCCCGCCGCCGGGCGAGCCCAGGTGGTCGCGGGAGTCGCTGGACTCGCTGCGATGGTCGCCGAGGACGAACAGGGTGCCGTCGGGCACGACGACGTCGAACGGCACCGTCGACGGGCTGTCGCCGCGGTACAGGAACGTCGACTCGTCGACCGACCGGCCGTTCACCTGGATCCGCCCCTCCTTGTCGCAGCAGACCACGTGGTCTCCCCCCACACCCACAACGCGTTTGATGTAGTCGGCATCCCCGAAATACCCAGTTCCGTCGAACACGACAACATCACCGCGCCGCGGCTCGGCACCGAAACGGTACGCCAACTTATTTACGAGAACGCGGTCGCCGATCCTCAATCCGGACTCCATGGATCCGCTGGGAATCTCGAACGGCCGCAGCACGAACGTGTTGAGCAGCAGCAGAAACCCCAGGAAGACCAGCAGGGTCAGGCTGATTCGCCCGCCCGGGAGCCACTGGGTGATCCGCGACACCAACGCGAAGCGCGACCGTCCCTCCTGACCCTCTGTGTCCGAGATCTCCTCGGAATCGGAAGGGCGGGAGGAGCGGTCGCGCTCCGTCGGCTGTGCTTCGGTGTCCATCGGGGCCAGATGTTATCCGGCCCCGCTTTGAACCCCGTGGGGGCGAGCCCCCTGAAGCGCTCAGTTCTCGCGCTTCTCCTTGATCTTCGCCGCCTTGCCGCGCAGGTCGCGCAGGTAGTACAGCTTGGCGCGGCGAACGTCACCCTTGGTGACGAGCTCGATCTTCTCGACGATCGGGGTGTGCACCGGGAAGGTGCGCTCGACGCCCACGGAGAAGGAGACCTTGCGGACCGTGAAGGTCTCGCGCACGCCGGCGCCCTGGCGGCGGATCACAACGCCCTTGAACTGCTGCACACGGGAGCGGTTGCCCTCGATGACGCGGACGTGGACGTTGACGGTGTCGCCCGGGCGGAAGGCCGGGACGTCGCTGCGCAGCGACGCGGCGTCGACGGTGTCGAGCAGGTGAGCCATTTCTTCTGCTTTCTTCGCCCATGCCACAGGTCATAGGCGGGAGCTAGGTGTTCGTGAGGATGCTGTCCGTGTCGGGGCGGGCGTCGTGTCCCCCTGTGGCAGGGGCGCACGCCGGACGACGCACAACAGCGACTTATTCTTCCACGCCCTCTGTCCTGCGCCAAAATCGGCCGAACCGTTCCCCCTCCGGGTCGGGCATCCAGCCCAGGATGGAGAGCATCTCGCGGTCCTTCTTGTCGAAGGCCTTGGGGTCGCAGCGCTCTATGAGGTCGGGCCGGTTGGCCGTCGTACGTCTGAGCGCCTCGTCACGGCGCCAGCGGGCGATCTTGCCGTGATGGCCGCTGAGCAGCACGTCGGGGATGTCCCGGCCGCGCCACTCGGGCGGCTTGGTGTAGACGGGGCCTTCGAGGAGGTTGGCCATCGCGCCGGGCGCGAAGGAGTCGTCCTGGTGGGACTCCGCGTTCCCCAGGACCCCGGGCAGCAGGCGTGCCACGGCCTCCGTGATGACCAGTACGGCCGCCTCGCCACCGGCGAGGACGTAGTCGCCGATGGACACCTCGTGGACGGGCATACGGGTGGCGTACTCGTCGATGACGCGGCGGTCGATGCCCTCGTAGCGAGCCGGCGTGAAGATCAGCCAGGGCCGCTCGGAGAGTTCCACGGCGAGTTCCTGGGTGAAGGGACGGCCGCTGGGGGTGGGGACGATCAGGGTGGGCGCGCCGGAGCCCGTCTCGTAGCCGTCCGCCAGGACCGAGTCCAGCGCGTCGCCCCAGGGGTCGGTCTTCATGACCATGCCGGGGCCGCCGCCGTACGGGGTGTCGTCGACCGTGTTGTGGCGGTCGTACGTCCAGGTACGGAGGTCGTGCACATGGACGTTCAGCTGCCCACGCGCGCGTGCCTTGCCGACGAGGGAGACGTTCAGGGGCTCCAGGTACTCCGGGAAGATCGTGACGACGTCGAGCCGCATCAGCCCTCGGCCTCCGCGTCGCGCGAGGAGGCGACCTCCGCCCGGTCGTCGATCAGGCCCGGCGGCGGGGAGATGACCGCCCGCTGCTCCTCCAGGTCGATCTCGGTGACGATCTCCTCGACGAAGGGGATCATCACCTCGCTCCCGTCGGACCGCTCGACGATGAAGAGGTCCTGGGAGGGCAGGTGCGCGATCTCGGTGATACGGCCGACCTCGACGCCGTCCTTCGTCACCACGTCGAGGTCGATGAGCTGGTGGTCGTAGTACTCGTCCTCTTCCTCGGGCAGCTCGTCCGGGTCGATCTCGGCGATGAGGAGGGTGTTGCGCAGCGCCTCGGCGGCGGTGCGGTCCTTGACCCCCTCGAAGCGCAGGAGGAGACGGCCGCTGTGGACGCGGCCGGTCTCGATGGTGAGCGGGCCGACGGGGGCCGGGTCGGTGGCCAGGACGGCGCCGGGAGCGAGCCGCAGTTCCGGCTCGTCCGTACGGACCTCGACGGTGACCTCGCCCTTGATGCCGTGGGCACGGCCGATCCGTGCGACTACCAACTGCACTGTGCTTGCTCTCCTGTCAGACGACTGGCCGGTCGGACGACTGGCCGTACGGGACGGCCATACGACTACGGGCCGGGGACGGCCCAGTGGCCCTCCCCGGCCCGAGCCGGTGCTGCGTTCGGCGTCAGCGGACGTGGTCCACGTCGACGAGGTCGACGCGGACACCGCGACCGCCGATGGCACCCACGACGGTGCGCAGAGCGCGTGCGGTGCGGCCGTTGCGGCCGATCACCTTGCCGAGGTCGTCGGGGTGGACCCGGACCTCCAGCACACGCCCGCGACGCAGGTTGCGCGAGGCGACCTGCACATCGTCAGGGTTGTCGACGATGCCCTTCACGAGGTGCTCGAGAGCCTCCTCGAGCATGCTCAGGCCTCGGCCGACTCGGACTCGGCGGCAGCCTCGTCCTTCTTCTCCGCCTTCTTCTTCTGGGTGATCGCCTCACCCTTGCCCGCGTCGTCGCCACCGAGGGCCTCGAACGACGGGCGCGCCTTCTTCGGCTCGGCCACGAGCAGCGGAGCCGGGGCGGGCTCGCCCTTGAACTTCTGCCAGTCGCCGGTCTTCTTCAGGATGGCGAGCACGGGCTCGGTCGGCTGCGCGCCGACACCCAGCCAGTACGCGACACGGTCCGCGTCGACCTCGATGACCGACGGGTTGTACGTCGGGTGGTACTTGCCGATCTCCTCGATCGCACGGCCGTCACGACGGGTGCGGGAGTCGGCGACGACGATGCGGTAGTGAGGCGAACGGATCTTGCCCAGACGCTTCAGCTTGATCTTGACTGCCACGGGAGTGGGTTCTCCTGGATTTGACGTGGTTGGGCACGGCGAGATTGCCGCGTGGGGTTGCGGTACCCGAGTGCCCGATGGACGCGTCAGCCGGAGGAGAGAGGGGTCCTGTGCGACTGTCGAGTACAGCTAGCCATTGTGCCACACCCTGCGGGTCCCTTCCGGCCGAGGGGGGCGGCGGTGTGCTCGGGCATGCCTGAGAGGCACCCGGCGTAAAGGTGCCGTTGAAGTCGCCGCGCAACCCGGCGGTGACGGGGTGCCGCCGAGCCAGAGCGGCACCCCGGCGCCGCGCGTACCGAGGCGCCATGTGGTCCGACCGGCAGCCACGAGATGCCGGTACTGGACACCTCGCGATTACGCCGCGCCCACGACCTCCGGGATCCGGAACGGCTTCCCGCAACCGCCGCACACGATCGGCGCCTGCGCCAGCACCGACGGAACGACCCGGACGTTGCGCCCGCAGTCGCAGACCGCCTTGACGCGGACGCCGCCTCCGGAGGAGCCGTGGCGGGCCGCCGGGCCGCGGAAGGTCCGGCTGGTGTCGGCGGAGGTCGCCGCGGTGTGGGCCTTCAGGGCGCGCTGAAGGCGTTCGATGGTCGGACGGTAGCGGCGCTTGGCCTCGGGGTTGAGCGTGACCAGGGAGAAGCCGCTGCTCGGGTGCGGCTCCTCGGGGTGGTCCAGGCCCAGCTCCTCGGCGATGGAGAGGAATCTGCGGTTGTGGTAACGGCCGGCCCGGGAGGTGTCGCGGACGCCGCGCGCGGCGGCGATGCCATGGACTGCCTCGTGAAGCAGTCGCTCGAAGGAGAGCTCGTGACCGCACGCGGACGACGACTCCCCGATCAGGGACTCTGGCGCGGCGAGATCTGGCAGCTCGGGGTGGTACCGCTGAATGTCGGCCCACGCCTGTGCCAGCTCTGCGGCGAGAACAGGTGGTGTCTGTGTCGTGCTCACGTAATGACAACGAGCCGGAGTGCCGCTGTGTTCCGATTCCGGGCCATCCCAAATAATTTGCACGTACCCGTCAGTTGCGAATGATGCGCCCTGACGAGGGCGGGTGCGCCGATCTGCGGAGAAGCCTCACAGCTCATACCCAACCGGTGCGTAGCCTGACGTACGCGCCGGGGCGTACGCCCCGTCCACGCGCCGGTGCCGCTGCGGTGTGCGGATGCGCAAGAGGCGATTCGGCCGCTCTCGTTCCCCACGGGCGTCATATCAGTAAGCGCGCGCCACGACAGCGACGTTACCGGGAGCGTCTTCGGCGTCCGGCACCGACCCGTCCTCGGCGACCAGACACCGTACGGTCACCGCGTGCTCGGCCAGCCTGGCCTCGCCTTCTTCGCCGAGCGTCGCCCACGGGATGCGGGCCCAGCCGCCTGCGGTGGCCGCCTCGACGGCCTGCTCGATCGTCGACACTTCGGACGTGCGGGACTCACGGCGCTCGCGGGACTGCCGCAGCAGCAGCGCCTGGTCCTCTTCGAGGATCGTGGGGAGCCGCGCCGCCAGAGCGTCCAGGGCGACCGGCCCCTTGCCGCCCGGGATGCGGCGGGCCAGCATCGCCGTGCCGTTCTCCAGGTCACGGGGGCCGACCTCGACGCGGACCGGCACGCCCTTGAGCTCCCAGTCGACGGCGCGGCGACCGAACGGGACGTCTGTGCGGTCGTCGACCTGGACGCGGATGCCCGCAGCGCTCAGCTGATCGCCGATTTCACGGACCTTGGCCAGAACGGGCTCGTCCCCCTTGATCGCCAGCACGACCACCTGGACCGGCGCGAGCCGCGGCGGCACCCGCAGACCGTGGTCGTCGCCGTGCGCCATGATCAGGCCGCCGACCATGCGCGTGGAGGAGCCCCAGGAGGTCTGCCAGACGTGCTCCTGGTGCCCCTCCTTGGACAGGTACCGGGTGTGGAAGGCCTTGGCGAAGTTCTGGCCGAGTTCATGGCTGGTGCCCATCTGGAGGGCCTTGCCGTCGCCCATCATCCCTTCGAGGGTGAGGGTGTTGACGGCCCCGGCGAAGCGCTCGCTCGCGGTCTTGCGGCCCAGCACCACGTCGATCCCCAGGACGTTGACCATGAAGTCGGCGTACACGTCCTTGTGGATGTACGCGGCATAGTCCCGGGCGTCCTCGTAGGTGGCGTGTGCGGTGTGGCCCTCCTGCCAGAGGAATTCCGTCGTGCGCAGGAACACGCGCGGGCGCATCTCCCAACGCACCACGTTCGCCCACTGGTTGATCAGCAGCGGCAGGTCGCGGTAGCTCTGCACCCACTTCGAGAAGTACTCGTTGATGATCGTCTCGGAGGTGGGCCGGACGACGACGGGCTCCTCCAACTCCTTGCCGCCGCCGTGCGTGACGACGGCCAGCTCGGGTGCGAAGCCCTCGACGTGCTCGGCCTCCTTCGTCAGGTACGACTGCGGGATGAACAGCGGGAAGTAGGCGTTGGAGGCTCCGGCTCGCTTGATGCGGGCGTCCATCTCGGCCTGCATCCGCTCCCACAGCCCGTACCCGTACGGCCGGATGACCATCGTGCCGCGCACCGGGCCGTTGTCGGCCAGCTCAGCCTTGTTGATCAGGTCCTGGTACCAGCGCGGGAAGTCCTCCGCCTGCGGCGTGAGAACGGGTGCCTTTGCCATGGCGAGATCGTACGGGCCCACATTGCCGGAATGTGAATTCTCGCCACGGACGCAGGGAAGCCACAAGCAGGGCCCCGCGCCCCCTGGACGCGGCGTCGGGCGCGGAGTTTCCTGGCATACGGGGGGAGCGTGAGCGCATGCCACGGGGGCGACGGAATCGGACGCAGCGGTAACTCTCGGCGGATTGGGGCGCTTTAGATGACACCTACGCTCGTGCGTCAGCACCTGCCTCACGCGGGGGCGGCACCTCGCGTGGACCTGTGTGCACGCGCGCGTGACTGGTCCGAGATCCAGGAGCGGATGCTGGTTCCGCTCTACGAAGCCGTCTACGAGCGACTGCAAGTGGGCCCCGGCACCCGGCTGCTGGGCCTCGGCTGTGGCAGCGGGCTCGCTCTGGTGATGGCGGCGTCCAGAGGCGCGGCCGTCACCGGCGTCGAGCCCTCCTCCCCCGAACGGCTGGCCCTCGCGCGGCAGCGGTTGCTCCCCGAGGGGTGGGACACGCACGCGCGTGCCGACGCCCGGCTCGTCGACGACTCGTCCGACGACCTGGCTGCCGCGGCCGACGTCGAGACGCAGGCGGAGGCTCACTCGCAGACGCACACGCCCGCGTACACCCTGGTGACCGCCTTCGAACCCATCGGGTGCCTCGCAGGCGACTCCGAGGGCCTCGGCGAGGTGCTCGCGGCCGCGACGCCGCTCGCCGAGCGGGGGGCGCCCGTGGTGCTGGCCGGCTGGGGTCCGCCGGAGCGCTGCGCCACGTCGTCCGTGCTGCGCGTCGCCACCAAGTTGGCCGATCCCTTGCGCAGCACGGGCAGTTGGCGCCCCGCCCTGCGCGACGACCTGGAGGAGGTCGCCCAGCGGGCGGGCCTGAGGCCCGACGGTTCCGGGCGGGTGGCCTGCCCCTTCGGGTACGCGGACGTCGACAGTGCCGTACGGGGGCTGCTGTCGACGGGCTTGTTCGACTCGGCGATCGCGGCGACCGATCAGGTGCAGGTGGACAAGGAGTTGACGGAGGCGCTGCATCCGCATCTGCGGCCGGACGGGACGGTGTGGATGCCGAATGTCTTCCGGTACCTGATCGCGCGCGTGCCGTGAGCGGGCCCGCTACGCGTCCGCTTCCTTCGTCAGCCGGGTGATGCCCGCGATCCGGTAGGCGTCCGCCTCCTCCAGCGTCTCGTTCTCCAGCAGGGCCTCCGCCAGCGCCTCCAACTGCCGGTGGTGGTCGCGGAGCTTGCGGCAGGCCTCCTCGTAGCACTCGTCGACGATCCGGCGCATCTCGGCGTCGATCACGTCGAGGGTCTGCGGGGCGGCCGCGAGCCCGTACGCCTGCTGGGTGTCGCTCGGCAGGGCGGACAGCCGGCCGACCCGTTCACTCATGCCCCAGCGGGCCACCATGCCGCGCGCGATGTTGGTGACCTGTTCCAGGTCGTTCTCCGCGCCCGTGGTGACGACCCCGTAGACCACCTGTTCGGCCGCCATGCCGCCCAGTGCGCCGATGATGCGGCCGCGCAGGTACTGCTCGGAATGCGCGTACCGCTCCACCTCAGGCGTCGACATCGTCACCCCGAGCGCCCGGCCGCGCGGCACGATGGTGATCTTGCGGACGGGGTCGGCGCCCGGCTGCAGCATGCCGAGGAGGGCGTGCCCGCTCTCGTGGTAGGCCGTGCGCCGGCGATCCTCCTCGGGCATCACGAGGGTGCGCTCGGCGCCCAGTTGCACCTTCTCCAGCGCCTCGGAGAGGTCCGAGGCGGTCACCTGCTCCTGCCCCCGCTTGACGGCGAGCAGGGCCGCCTCGTTGGCGAGATTGGCCAGGTCCGCGCCCGTCATGCCCGGGGTCGTACGGGCGAGCCGGGTCAGATCCACGTCCTCGGCGAGCGGGATCTCGCGGGTGTGGATCCGCAGGATGGCCTCGCGCCCGCCGCGGTCCGGCGGGGAGACGTTGACCACCCGGTCGAAGCGGCCGGGCCGGGTCAGCGCCGGGTCAAGGATGTCGGCGCGGTTCGTGGCCGCGATGACGATCACGCCCTCGGAGCCGGAGAACCCGTCCATCTCCGTGAGGATCTGGTTCAGCGTCTGCTCGCGCTCGTCATGGCCGCTCACCGACGCGCCGCCACTGCGCACCCGCCCGATGGTGTCGATCTCGTCGATGAAGATGATCGACGGCGCCACCTTGCGGGCCTCGGCGAACAGCTCCCGGACGCGGGACGCGCCGACGCCGACGATCATCTCGATGAACTCGGACGCGGAGGCGGAGAAGAACGGCACGCCCGCCTCGCCCGCCACCGCACGCGCCAGCAGGGTCTTGCCGGTGCCGGGCGAGCCGGCGAGCAGCACGCCGCGCGGCATCTTCGCGCCCATCCGGCGATAGGCGTCGGGGTGCTCCAGGAAGTCGACGACATCGTCCAGCTCGCCCTTGACCTCGTCGATGCCGGCCACGTCGGCGAATGTCGTGCGCTGGGTCCCCGGCCGCAGCTCGACCGGCTTGGGCGGCGTCTTGCGCCCGAACATGCCGCCCGCGCCGCCCTTGCCCGCGCCGAACCGCCGGGCGACGAAGATCCACACCGCCACGATGATCACGATCGGCGCCAGCGAGATCAGCAGGTTGGACACGACGCCGCGCTCCCGCACGACCGGCTGGGCGGTCACCGTCACGTCGCGGCTGCTCAGTTCCTGCCAGAGGTCGTCGTCCGCGAAGGCCGGGCGCTGGGTCTTGAACCTGGTGTAGTCGCCGTCGCCCTCGGGGTTGTCCCGGGCGCTCTTGAGCTCCCCCTGGATCGCGTCGCCCTTGGAGTAGATCTTGTCGACATTGCCGGCGTCGACCTGCCTGCTGAACTCCGTGTAGGAGATCGTCGGCTCGTTGCCCCGGTCGAGGTACGTCAGCCCCAGATAGGCGAGCAGGAACACGATCACCGCGGTGAGGAGCAGGCTCCACCAGCGGCCGCGCATCCGTCGCCCACCGGGCCGCCCGGACGGCTCGTCCGGCGTGCCCTCGGTGCGCCACGGCTGGTCAGGAGCCTTGCGTGGCGGCGCGGCATTGCTCATATCTGGACGTTACGGCAGATATCCGGCCATGGCATGCGCTGGGGGCGCCCCCCGTGGAGAGGGGCGCCCCCGGCGAGCGACAACGTACGCGTCAGCCCATGAACTTCTTGAACTCGTCCGGCAGCTCGAAGTCCTGCGGAGCCTGCTGGCCCGGCACGCCGAAGGCGCCTCCGGCCTGCGCGGCGGCGGCGCGGCGGGCGGCCTCCTCCTGCTCCTGCTGCTTGCGCTTCATCGGGTTGCCGGAGCGCTGCTTGCCCTTGGCCTTCTTCGGCTGCTTCTTGGCGCGGCCGGGGCCGCCACCCATGCCCGGCATCCCCGGCATACCGGGCATGCCGCCGCCCTGGGCCATGCGGGACATCATCTTGCGGGCCTCGAAGAACCGCTCGACGAGGTTCTTCACCGCGCTGACCTCGACGCCGGAACCGCGCGCGATACGGGCGCGCCGCGAGCCGTTGATGATCGTCGGCTCCTGGCGCTCGGCCGGGGTCATCGACTTGATGATCGCGGCCGTGCGGTCGACGTCCCGCTCGTCGAGGTTGTTGATCTGGTCCTTGATCTGGCCCATGCCCGGGAGCATGCCGAGCAGCTTGGAGATGGAGCCCATCTTCCTGACCTGCTCCATCTGGGCCAGGAAGTCGTCGAGGGTGAAGTCCTGGCCCTTCTTGGAGGCCAGCTTCTCGGCCATCTTCTGGGCTTCGGCCTGGTCGAAGGTCTTCTCCGCCTGCTCGATCAGGGTGAGCAGGTCACCCATGTCGAGGATGCGGGAGGCCATCCGGTCCGGGTGGAAGGCGTCGAAGTCGTCGAGCTTCTCGCCGTTCGACGCGAACATGATCGGCTTGCCGGTGATCTGGCGGATCGACAGGGCCGCACCACCGCGGGCGTCACCGTCGAGCTTGGAGAGCACCACGCCGTCGAAGCCGACGCCGTCGCGGAAGGACTCCGCGGTGTTGACCGCGTCCTGACCGATCATCGCGTCGACGACGAACAGGATCTCGTCCGGCGAGACCGCGTCCCGGATGTCGGCGGCCTGCTGCATCATCTCCTGGTCGATGCCCAGGCGGCCGGCGGTGTCCACGATCACGATGTCGTGGACCTTGGCCTTGGCGTGCTCGATGGAGTCCTTGGCGACCTTGACCGGGTCACCGACGCCGTTGCCCGGCTCGGGCGCGTAGACCGCGACACCGGCGCGCTCGGCGACCACGCTGAGCTGGTTCACGGCGTTCGGGCGCTGGAGGTCGGCGGCGACCAGCAGCGGCGAGTGGCCCTGCTCCTTCAGCCAGCGGCCGAGCTTGCCCGCGAGGGTGGTCTTACCGGCACCCTGCAGACCCGCCAGCATGATCACGGTCGGCGGCTGCTTGGCGAAGCGCAGGCGCCGGGTCTCGCCGCCCAGGATCGTCACGAGCTCGTCGTTGACGATCTTCAGAACCTGCTGGGCCGGGTTCAGCGCCTTGGAGACCTCGGCGCCGAGAGCGCGCTCCTTGACGTTCTTGATGAACGTCCGGACGACGGGCAGTGCCACGTCCGCTTCGAGGAGTGCGATGCGGATCTCGCGCGCGGTGGCGTCGATGTCCGCCTCGGAGAGCCGTCCCTTGCCGCGCAGGTTCTTGAAAGTCGCTGAGAGGCGATCGGAGAGAGTATCGAACACGGCGCTCGCGGTCCTCGGGGTCGGTGGCAGCTGGGAATCGCCCTCCAGGGTATCCCGGCGGCGCAGGTTGCCGGGATCCCCCTGTTACCCCCGCAACGTCTCCTCCAGCTTCCGCGCCACGGAGGCCGCTTCCTCGCTGGGCAGCGGCGCTCCCTCGGGCCCTGTGACATAGAACGCGTCGACCGCGTTGGCACCCAGCGTGCTCACGTGTGCACTGCGCACCCGCACGCTCGCGTCCTCCAGCGCCCGGCCGATCCGGAACAGCAGCCCCGGCGCGTCCTGCGCGCGCACCTCGATCACCGTGGCCAGCCGGGAGGCGGCCGGGTGGACCGACACCCTCGCCGGCGGCGCCACGACGCCCCGGCGGCGCGGATAGGCGGCGTCCCGCTCGGCGAGGCGCCCCGCGATGTCCAGGGAGCCGTCCAGCGCCCGTACCAGGTCGGCGCGCAGCCGGGCGGCCTGCGGCAGCGAGCCGTACTCGGCGGCTACCCGCCAGTCCAGCAGCAGGACGGAACCCTCGACGCCGTCCGGCAGATCCAGGGCGCGCAGCTCCGCGGTGCGGACGGTCAGGCGGTGCATCGCCAGGACGCCGGCCACCGCGGGCAGCACGCCCGGCTGGTCCGGTACGGCGATGAGGAGCTCCACGCCGAGCGGCTCCGGGTCGCCCGAGGGCTGGTCCTCGGCCGGAGGCTCGGTCTGCGCGCGCAGCGCCAGCACCGGGCTGCCGGTCGCGATCGCCTCGATGGACAGCCGCTCCTGCTCGGCGGTGGGCGCGGCGGCCTCGGGCTCGTCCAGGTCGTCCCCGGCGAGTACGGCCGCGACCCGTTTCACCAGGTCGGCGACGAGCGAACCCCGCCACGACGACCAGGCCGCCGGGCCGGTGGCCAGCGCGTCCGCCTCGGTCAGGGCGTGCAGCAGCTCCAGGGTGCCCTGGGAGCCGACCGCCTCGGCGACCGAGCGCACGGTGGCCGGGTCCTCCAGATCACGCCGGGTGGCCGTCTCGACGAGCAGCAGGTGATGGCGTACGAGGGTGGAGAGGACGGCCACGTCGTCGCGGTCGAAGCCGATGCGGGCGGCCACGTCCTTGACGATGATCTCGCCGGCCACCGAGTGGTCGCCGGGCCAGCCCTTGCCGATGTCGTGCAGCAGCGCGGCGACCAGGAGGAGGTCGGGGCGGTGGACGCGGCGGGTGAACTCGGAGGCCCGGACGGCGGTCTCGATGAGGTGCCGGTCGACGGTCCAGATGTGCACGGCGTTGCGCTGCGGACGGCAGCGCACCCGCTCCCAGTCCGGGAGGAAGCGAGTGATGAGCCCTTCGGCCTCCAGGGCCTCCCACACCTCGACCGTCGGCCGCCCGGAGCCCAGCAGGGTCACGAGCTGCTCACGCGCCTCGGCTGGCCAGGGCGTGGGCAGAGGGCGCACGGCGGCCGCCATGCGCCGTACGGCGTGCAGGGAGAGCGGGAGTCCGGCCTGCGCTGCGGCGGCCGCGGCGCGCAGGGGGAGCACGGGGTCGCGTTCAGGGCGCGCGGCGCGGGCGAGCACCACCTCGCCGTCCTGCTCCACCACACCCTCGGCGAGCGGTGAGCGCTCGGCGGTCGGCTTCCCGCCGCCCAGCATGGCGCGCAGACGTGGCCGAACGGCGCGCGAGCGCAACACACGCCCCACTTCGCGCCACGTGACATCACTCGCGTACGAGATGACCCGCGCCGCCTCGTACACCTGCCGCAGCAGCGTGTCCGCGTCGAGCAGACCCAGCTCGGCCGCGACCTGGTCCTGCTCCTGGAGCGCGAGCCGGTCCGTCGCGCGCCCCGTCGTCAGGTGCAGGGCGTCGCGCACGTCGAGCAGTCGGCGCCGGGCGTCGTCGAGGCCCTCGCGCGGGGCGTCGGCCAGCCAGGAGGCGGCGACGGCGCGCAGGATGGTGGCGTCACGCAGACCGCCGCGCGCTTCCTTCAGGTCGGGTTCCAGCAGGTACTGCAGCTCGCCCTGCCGCTCGGCGCGTTCGGCGGACAGCTCCTGGAGTTCGGGCAGGCGCTTGGGCGCCTGGTTGCGCCAGTCGGCCAGGACCGCCGTCCGCAGTCCTGCCGTGAGGCCGAGGTCGCCCGCGATGTGGCGGGCGTCCAGCAGGCCGAGTTGGACTTTCAAATCCTCCCCGGCGGTCTTGCGGGCCTCGACCGGCGTACGCACGGAGTGGTCGAGGGCGAGGCCGAGGTCCCAGACGGGGTACCAGATGCGGTCGGCCAGGGCGGCCACCGCACCGGGGTCGCTGCCGTCGTGCAGCAGAAGCAGGTCCAGGTCGCTGCGCGGGGACAGCTCGCCGCGGCCGTAGCCGCCGACGGCGACCAGGGAGGCGCCGCGCAGTCCCTCGGCCCCGGCGGCGAACAGGCCGGTCAGCCAGTCGTCGGTCAGGTTCGCGAGGGCCGTACGGCGCGGCGGCCCGGACTGCGCCCCCTCGGTGAGGAGACGCAGCCGGGCCGCCGCGTAGCCGCTGGGTCCCGAGTCCTCTGCATCCTTACGAACGTCCGTACCCGACACCCAGCGACTCCTGTCCTTCTTCTTCTCTCAGAGCGCGTTCTCTTGGAGTTCTTCTCTCAGAGCGCGTTCCTCAGAGCGCGTCCGGTCCGCGCTCGCCGGTCCGCACCCGTACGGCCGTGTCGACCGGCAGGGACCAGACCTTGCCGTCACCGATCTTGCCGGTACGGGCGGCCTTGACGATGACGTCGATCAGCTGCTCGGCGTCGTCGTCCTCGGCCAGCACCTCGATGCGGATCTTAGGGACCAGGTCGACGGTGTACTCGGCACCGCGGTAGACCTCGGTGTGGCCCCGCTGACGACCGTAGCCGCTCGCCTCGGTGACCGTCAGGCCGTGCACTCCGAAGGCCTGGAGGGCCTCCTTGATCTCGTCGAGCCGGTGCGGCTTCACGACGGCGGTGATGAGCTTCATGCGTCCACCTTCTTGCTCGAAGCTGCGGCGACCGGGGCCGTTACCGCGGCCTTGGCGGAACCGCCACCGGCACCACTGAAGTCGTATGCGGTCTCGGCGTGCTCGGCCTGGTCGATACCGGCGACCTCCTCGTCCTCGGAGACCCGCATACCGATGGTCTTGTCGAGGATGAAGGCGAGGAGCGCGGAGACGATCAGGGAGTAGGCGAGGACACCGCCGACACCGGCGAGCTGCTTCCACAGCTGGTCGAAGGTGTGCTTGCCGTAGAAGACGCCCGTCGCCTCCGACTGGCCCTTACCGCTGGCGAAGAAGCCGATCAGGATCGAGCCGACGACACCGCCGACGAGGTGGACACCGACGACGTCGAGCGAGTCGTCGTAGCCGAACTTGTACTTCAGGCCCACGGCCATGGCGCACAGGACACCGGCGATGGCACCGACGGCGATCGCGCCGATCGGGGTGACCGCACCACCGGACGGGGTGATGGCGACCAGACCGGCAACCGCGCCGGAGGCAGCGCCCAGCGTGGTGAACGCGCCGTGGCGGATCTTCTCGTAGATCAGCCAGGCCAGCATGGCGGCGGCCGTGGCGACCTGCGTGTTGACGAACATCAGCGTGCCGACGCCGTCGTCGTTGCCGAGCCACGAGCCGGCGTTGAAGCCGAACCAGCCGAACCACAGCAGACCGGCGCCGAGCATGACCAGCGGCAGGCTGTGCGGGCGCATCGGGTCCTTCTTGAAGCCGACGCGCTTGCCGATGACCAGGATCACGCCGAGCGCAGCGGCACCCGCGTTGATGTGGACCGCCGTACCACCGGCGAAGTCGATCACGCCCATGTCGAAGGCCCAGCCGCCCTCACCCCAGACCCAGTGGGCGACGGGGAAGTAGACGATCGTGGCCCACAGCGCGATGAACAGCGCCCAGGCGGAGAACTTCACGCGGTCCGCGAGAGCACCGCTGATCAGCGCGGGCGTGATGATCGCGAACATCAGCTGGAAGACCATGAAGGCGAGAAGCGGAATGTTGTACGTGCCCCACAGCTCGCCCTTGTCGACACCACTGAGGCCGACCCAGTCGGAGTTCCAGCCGATGAGGCTGCCCGAGTCGGTGCCGAAGGCGAGGGAGAAGCCGTACAACACCCACAGGATGGTGACGATCCCCAGGCTGATGAAACTCATCATCAACATGTTCAAGGTGCTCTTGACGCGGACCATGCCTCCGTAGAAGAAGGCCAGGCCCGGGGTCATGAGCATCACCAGGGCGGAACAGATGAGCATGAAACCTGTGTTGGCGGGCGACAGCTCTACCTTGTCTGCCGCCATCATGATGGCTGGTGCCATCGGCGTCTCCTCGTGTTGGTACGGCCCCGTGCGGGCGAAACCTGAGCGGATTGAGGGGTGGGCCGGTTATGCGCCACGAGATTGACGCAGCGCCGTTTCGATGGAAGCCCCTCGTTGTTTCGCCGCCGTGACGAAGGCGCCCCGCGTGTTACGCGTTGATGAACTGCGAGATGTTCGGCCGCGCGATCGTTATCGTGGCGCAACCTTCATCGAAGGAGAGAAACCGGCCGCGGTCGGCCTTCCGATGACCTGGCATGGGGGAGCCGAGTCGGGCAGTTCGGGAGGGCCGGCCGCGGCCGGGGTTCAGGGGTTGCCCTGGGATTGCACGCGAAACTCAGACCGCCTCCGCCGTCTCGGGCAGCTGCACGGCGAGCTTGTCGGTGAGGTCCACGACCTCGGCGAGATCCCCGAAGTCGCGTACGGCCGTGTCGACCGTCTTTCGAATACGAGTGTTGACGCGCTCGGAGCGGACCTTCTTGGCGATCTGCATGGCCTGCTCCGCATAGACCGCGCTCTGCTCGGGCTCGCGCCGCAGCAGATGGACGGTGGCCATGCCGATGAGGTTCAGCGCGTACGACCGCTGGTGCTCACTGTCGTTCGCGAACAGGTCCACGGCCTGCTGCATCACGGGCTCGGCCAGCGAGGCGTACGTCGGGCTGCGGCCGGCGACATAGGCCAGGTCTCGGTAGGAGTGGGAGTTCTCGCCGTACAGCTCGGCCTCGGAGAAGAAGCGGATCCAGTCGGGGTCCGGCTCGTCCCACTCGTCGGTCTCGGAGAAGGTGTCCTCGGCCATCCGGACCGCCCGCTTGCACTTGCCGGGCTGGCCCATGTTCGCGTAGGCGCGGGCCTCCATCGCATACAGCATCGACTGGGTGCGCGGGCTCGCGCAGTCCCGGCTGCCGTACTGCGCGAGGTGGATCAGCTCCAGGGCGTCGTCGGGCCGGCCGAGGTGGATCATCTGGCGGCTCATGCTGGAGAGGATGTACGAGCCGAGCGGCCGGTCGCCCGCCTCCTTGGCGGCGTGCAGCGCGAGGACGAAGTACTTCTGCGCGGTCGGCTGGAGCCCCACGTCGTACGACATCCAGCCCGCCAGCTCCGCCAGCTCGGCGGCGACCTTGAACAGCTTGCGGGTGGTCGCCTCCGGCTGGGGCTCCTGGAGCAGGTCGGTCACCTCGTGCAGCTGACCCACGACCGCCTTGCGGCGCAGCCCGCCGCCGCACTGGGCGTCCCACTGCCGGAACATCACGGTGGTGGACTCCAGCAGGTCCAGCTCGGGCCTGGACAGGCGGCCACGCGCGCGCGAGGACGGGACGGGCCGGGGCTCCTGGTACGGCGCCTGGGGTGCGGGGACCAGCCAGCGCTGCATCGGTTCGATGAGGGCCGGGCCCGCGGACAGGGCCAGCGAGCTCCCGAGGAAGCCGCGCCGCGCCAGCATCAGGTCACTGCGCGAGAACTCGCTGAGCAGGGCCACCGTCTGCGGGCCCGTCCAGGGCAGGTCGATGCCGGACACGGAGGGTGACTGACGGGCGGCGCGCAGGCCGAGGTCCTCGACGGAGACGACGCAGCCGAACCGCTCGGAGAACAACTCGGACAGGATCCGTGGGATCGGCTCGCGGGGGTTCTCGCCGTCCAGCCAGCGACGGACGCGCGAGGTGTCGGTCGAGATGTGGTTGGCGCCCAACTGGCGTGCGCGGCGGTTCACTTGACGGGCCAGTTCACCCTTCGACCAGCCGCTGCGCACGAACCAGGACGCGAGCAGCTCGTTCGGGCGCTTGTCAGCGTGCGATGCGCCACCAGCACTCGTACCGCTTCCGCTGTTGCCGCTCACTGGAACGCCCCCATCCCTTGGACCACTTGTCACCGAGTGCGCCAAGCCCTATCAGAATGCCGGTAAATACGGTCGCCCGTCCGGCAGTTGTCACCCTTCGAACGGAAAGCCGACTTGCCCCCGGCATACCCACACGTGCATGTGCCCCGAGGGTCCGTGCACTCACGGTAATCCTACGATCACGGGCCCAGCCATGGCGATCCCGGAAACGCCACCATTCGCCACCCCTTCGAATGAACTAACGGTGGCCTCCACGCGATTCACTTGACATAGGACGGCCGGAAGTGGGCGGAGCGAAGCACTCAGGGGCGCGTGTTGCCAAGCCCACAACCCGGAGTACTTCCAGGCGCCGAGTGGACCGAGCGGGCCGATGGGTAACCGGCGATCTAAGAACACACAGGGTCACGTACCGAATCCGTGTCGTAACCACCGGCGCACTGGACCCGTTGGAGGGGGCATGGGCTTCACGATCGGCGGCATCCGGGAGATCCGATCCGGCTCGCGACGACGCGGCCGCTCCTCGGAGTGCACCACGGTCGCCGAGTTCACCGGACTGTGGGGCTGGGACGTGGTGCCCGGCGCGCGAGCCGCGGCGGGCGCCTGCTCGTGCGGCCACTCCGACTGTCACGCCCCCGGCGCACACCCCCTCGACTTCGCGCCCGAGGTCCCGGCCGGGGCCACCCTCGACGAGGTCGGCAAGGCCTGGGCGGAGGTACCGGGCGCCGCGGTGATGCTGCCGGTCGGGCGGGCGTTCGACGTGATCGAGGTGGCCGAGCCCGCCGGACGCCGCGCGCTCACCCGGCTCGAGCGCATGGGCCTCCCCCTCGGCCCGGTCACCGCCACCCCCGAGGGCCGCGCCCACTTCCTCGTCGCCCCCGGCGCCGCCGCGGAACTCCCTGAGCTGCTCTACCGCATGGGCTGGGACGACCCGACCCACCTCGACCTGCGCGGCCTCGGCCCCGGTACGCACATCACGGCGCCGCCGTCCGACCGGGGCGGGCTGGGGCCGGTGCGGTGGCTGCGGCCACCCGAGCTGGACTCGGCTACGAGGCCGCCGGCCGCGCGACTGCTGCTGGGGACGCTGGCCTACGTGGCGCATCGGTCGCGGGCGTAACGCAGGGCACAACCGTCACAGTCGTACCCGGCTCACAGCCGTACACAGCTCACCGTCGTACACAGCGAAGCGCCCGTCCCCCCAACTGCACCTTGGGAGGCGGGCGCTTCTTCGGCCGAGCACATACGAAAGTTCGTAGGTGAGGTGGGGTCACTCCCCGATAAGGGCGTCAACGAACGCCTCCGGCTCGAACGGCGCCAGGTCATCGGCACCCTCGCCCAGCCCGACCAGCTTCACCGGCACGCCCAGTTCGCGCTGTACCGCGACGACGATGCCGCCCTTGGCCGTGCCGTCCAGCTTGGTGAGCACGATGCCGGTGATGTCGACGACCTCGGCGAAGACGCGGGCCTGGACCAGGCCGTTCTGCCCCGTCGTCGCGTCCAGCACGAGCAGGATCTCGTCCAGCGGCGCGTGCTTCTCGACGACCCGCTTGACCTTGCCGAGCTCGTCCATGAGGCCGGTCTTGGTGTGCAGGCGCCCGGCGGTGTCGATGAGGACGACGTCCGACCCCATCTCCTTGCCCTCCTTCACCGCGTCGAAGGCCACGGAGGCGGGGTCGCCGCCCTCCGGCCCGCGCACGGTGTAGGCGCCGACGCGCTCGCCCCAGGTCTGGAGCTGGTCGGCGGCGGCGGCACGGAAGGTGTCGGCGGCGCCCAGGACCACGCTGCGGCCGTCGGCCACGAGGACGCGGGCGAGCTTGCCGGTGGTGGTGGTCTTGCCGGTGCCGTTGACGCCGACGACCATCACGATGCCGGGCTTGCTGGTCTCCGGCTCCGTCTTGACCGTGCGGTCGAAGTCGGTGCCGACCAGCTTGAGGAGCTCCTCGCGCAGCAGGCCGCGCAGCTCGTCGGGGGTGCGGGTGCCGAGGACCTTCACGCGCTCGCGCAGCCCGTCGACCAGTTCCTGGGTGGGCAGCACGCCGACGTCGGCGGTGAGCAGCGTGTCCTCGATCTCCTCCCAGGTGTCCTCGTCGAGGTGCTCGCGCGACAGGAGCGTGAGCAGCCCCTTGCCGAGGGCGTTCTGCGAACGGGAGAGCCGGGCGCGCAGGCGGATCAGGCGGCCGGCGGTGGGCTCCGGGATCTCGATCTCGGTCGGCGGGAGCTCTTCGACGACCGGCGGTTCCTCGACGGCGGTCGGTGCTCCGCCGCCCGGAAGGTCCACCTCCTCTATGGTCCGGCGCGGTTCGTCGCGCGGCGTTTCGGCCTCGTCGCCGACGTGCGGCTCGGCCGGAGGGGCGGTGATGTCGGGGGCGGCCGGGGGCGGCGGCGGCAGCTGCTTCTTGCGTCGGCTGCCGACGATCAGCCCACCGAGCGCGCCGAGCACGACCACGGCGATGACTACAGCAAGGATGAGGATGTCCATAACGCGTCCAGTATCGGCCATGGAGTCCGGCGACACCCCTCTGGATGTCTGACACACCGTCAGCTAACGTCCGCCTTCACACCCGCCCGGTGAAGGGGGACCCCCATGCCCGTCACGGTCGTACGCTTCAACCTCGTCGAGCCCGACGCGACCCCCGCCTCGCTCGCCGCCCGCTATCAGGCGGCCCTGGAGATGGCCGCGTACGCCGACGAGCACGGCATCACCACCGTGCAGACGGAGGAGCACCACGGCGCCGAGAACAACTGGCTGCCCTCGCCCTTCGCCTTCGCGGCCGCGGTCTTCGGCGCGACCCGGCGCCTCGCGGTCACCGTCTCGGCGATCATCGGTCCGCTGCACGACCCGCTGAGGCTGGCCGAGGAGATCGCCGTACTGGATCTGCTGAGCGGCGGCCGCCTGGTGACCGTCGCCGGGATCGGGTACCGCCCCGAGGAGTACGCCCTGTTCGACGTGGACTGGAAGCGGCGCGGCAAGATCCAGGACGAGCTCCTCGACACCCTGCTCAAGGCCTGGACCGGCGAGCCCTTCGAGTACCGGGGCCGTACGGTACGGGTCACTCCGCGCCCCTACACCGACCCGCACCCTCTGCTCCTGGTCGGCGGCTCCTCGAAGGCCGCCGCCCGCCGGGCCGCCCGGCTCGGCCTGCCGTTCTTCCCCAGCGCGCATCTGCCGGAGCTGGAGGCGTACTACAAGGAGCGGCTCGTCGAGTACGGCACCGAGGGCTGGACGATGATGCCGGCCGCGGAGACGCCTCTGCTGCACATCGCCGAGGATCCCGACCGGGCGTGGGCTCGCTACGGCGGGCATTTCCTGCACGAGGCGCGGACGTACGCCTCCTGGCAGTCCGGGGACGTACGGTCCGCCGTGAAATCGGCGGCCACGACGGTGGACGAGCTGCGTGCCGAGGGCGTGTACCGGATCGTGACGCCTCGGGAGTGTGTGGCGCTGGGCCACGCCAACTACGTACTGCACCCGTTGTCGGGCGGGATGCCGGTGGAGGAGGGGTGGCGGAGCCTGCGGTTGTTCGCGGAGGAGGTGCTTCCGGCGTTGGAGGCCTGACCTGCTGATATCCGGAACGGGTGGTGACGTACGAGAAACCGCCGCCCCGGCTCGGGCAGTGGCCGAGCCGGGGCGGCGGCGGGGTTACGGGGAGAGGGGCAGCGGGGACTTGGCCCTTCTCCCCGAGATCGGGGGCCGGTCAGCCCATCTCCTCCAGCTTCTTGCCCTTGGTCTCGGGCACGAACTTGAGGATGAACGGGATGGAGAGGAAGGCGAACACCGCGTACATGACGTAGGTGAGCGACAGGTTCCAGTCCGACAGGTCCGGGAAGGTGATCGTGATCACCCAGTTGGCGATCCACTGGGCCGAGGCCGCGACACCCAGGGCGGCGGCGCGGATCTTGTTCGGGAAGACCTCGCCGAGCATGACCCAGACGACCACGCCCCAGGACAGGGCGAAGAAGAGGACGAAGGCGTTGGCGGCGATCAGCGCGACGTAGCCCTGCGCGGTCGGCAGCGGGTCGTTGCCGCTCTGGAAGGAGAAGGCCCAGGCGGCCGCCGCGAGCGCGATGCCCATGCCGACGGAGCCGATGAGGGCGAGCGGCTTGCGGCCGATGCGGTCGACGAAGATCATCGCGATCACGGTGCCGACGATGTTGATGATCGAGGTCTCGAACGAGTAGAAGAACGAGCTCGACGGGTCGACGCCGACGGACTGCCACAGCAGGTTCGAGTAGTAGAAGATGACGTTGATGCCGACCAGCTGCTGGAAGACGGAGAGGCCGATACCGATCCACACGATCGGCAGCAGACCGAACCGGCCGCCCAGCAGGTCCCGGAACGTCGACTTGTGGTCGCTGTGCATGGCGCGCTCGATCTCGGCGACCCGGCCGTCCAGGTCCGTCCCGCCCTCGACGTCCGCGAGCACCTTCTTCGCGTCCTCGACGCGGCCGACGCTGATCAGATAGCGCGGGGACTCGGGGATGGCGAAGGACAGCAGGCCGTAGATCACCGCGGGTACCAGCATCACGCCGAGCATCCACTGCCAGGCCTCCAGGCCCGCGACCCTCCCGCGCTCCTCGCCGTCGGCCATGTTGAGGATAGCCCAGTTGACGAGCTGGGAGACGGCGATGCCGATGACGATGGCGGCCTGCTGGAACGAGGCGAGCCGGCCGCGGTAGGCGGGCGGGGCGACCTCGGCGATGTAGGCCGGGCCGATGACCGAGGCCATGCCGATGGCGATACCGCCGAGCACACGCCAGGCGGCGAGGTCCCACGCGGCGAACGGAAGGCCCGAACCGACGGCGCTCACGGCGAACAGCACCGCCGCGATCTGCATGACGCGGATGCGGCCGATGCGGTCGGCTATGCGGCCGGCGATCGCGGCGCCGACGGCGCTGCCGAGCAGGGCGCTGGCGGCGACGGTCCCGGTGACACCGGAGCTGAGGTCGAACCGGGCCTGGATACCACCGTTGGCTCCGTTGATGACGGAGCTGTCGTAGCCGAAGAGGAAGCCGCCCATGGCGGCCGCTGCGGTGATGAAGACGACGTGCCCGAGATGCTCGGGGTGAGCCGTCCTGGCTCCTGACGTGGGTGCCTGCGCTGTGCTGGTCACGTGTACTCCTCGGGCCACCGGCAACGCTGCCGGGTGGGGGTCAGCCGCTCCAAGTAGTGATACCTGAAGGTAAAAGCAACGTTGCAGAGACTATGCCTTCAAGTTTCGAAGTCAATAGAGGGGTGGCTGTGACTTTCGAGACGCGATTTGGCGAGATGTGTTCACTTATTGAAGAAGTGAAGGTGAAGTGTTCGACGGTCGTGATCGACGGTCGAGACTGACCGGCGGCGTCAGCGAAGTCGCTGGCTGATGACCTTGGACACCCCGTCGCCCTGCATGGAGACGCCGTACAGCGCGTCGGCGACCTCCATCGTGCGCTTCTGGTGGGTGATCACGATCAGCTGCGAGGCTTCCTGCAGCTCCTGCATGATGCGGATCAGCCGCTGCAGGTTGGTGTCGTCGAGGGCGGCCTCGACCTCGTCCATGACGTAGAACGGGCTCGGCCGGGCCTTGAAGATCGACACGAGCAGCGCGACAGCGGTGAGTGAGCGCTCACCACCCGAGAGCAGCGACAGCCGCTTGACCTTCTTGCCCGGCGGACGCGCCTCGACATCGACGCCCGTGGTGAGCATGTTGTCGGGATCGGTCAGGATCAGCCGTCCCTCGCCCCCGGGGAACAGTCGGCTGAAGACACCCTCGAACTCCCGGGCCGTGTCCCGGTAGGCCTCGGTGAAGACCTGCTCGACGCGCTCGTCGACCTCCTTGACGACCTGGAGCAGGTCGGCGCGGGTCTTCTTCAGGTCCTCGAGCTGCTCACTGAGGAACTTGTGCCGTTCCTCCAGCGCGGAGAACTCCTCCAGGGCGAGCGGGTTGACCTTGCCGAGCTGCTGGTAGGCGCGCTCGGCGGCCTTGAGCCGCTTCTCCTGCTCGGCCCGGACGAAGGGCTTGGGCTGGTTGCGGGGGTGCTCGGGGTCCTCGGGGAGCTGCTCGCCCTCGGCGGCCAGGGAGGGCGGGACGAGCTGGTGAGGGCCGTACTCGGAGACGAGCCCGGCCGGTTCGACGCCCAGTTCCTCCAGCGCCTTGGTCTCCAGCTGCTCGATCCGCATCCGCTTCTCGGCGCCGAGGACTTCGCCACGGTGGACGGAGTCGGTCAGCTTGTCGAGTTCGGCCTTGAGGTCGCGGCCTTCGTTTCGGGCGGCGGCCAGCTCCTGCTCACGCCGTGCCTTGGCGGCCTCGGCGGCGGTGCGCTCCTCGCCGGCGCGGGCGAGGGAGACCTCGACGTGCGCGAGGAGTTGGCGCGCGCCGGAGGCGACGGCTTCGGCGACGGCCGCCTCGTGCCGCAGCCTCGCCCGCCGCTGCTCGGCACGCGCGCGTGCCTCGCGTTCGGCGCGGGCGGCCCGGTCGAGGGAGTCGGCACGTCCGGCCAGTCCCTTGACCCGCTCCTCGTGCGTACGGACCTGGAGCCGGGCCTCCATCTCGGTCTGCCGGGCGTTGGCGCCATCGGCGGCGAGACGGTCCCGTACCGACGTGTCGGGCTCCTCCTCGACCGGCATCTCCTCGGCGACGGCGAGCCGCTCGGCCAGCTCCTCGACCTCTTGGAGGGCCTTGTCGAGCGACTCCTGCGCCCGCGCGGCGGCGGCAACGGACCGCTCGGCCTCGCCCGCGGCACCCCGCGCCTGCCCCGCGAGCCGCCCGAGCTGCTGGGCGACGGCCGACTTCTCCCGATCG
Organism: Streptomyces sp. T12; assembly: GCF_028736035.1. NCBI lineage: Bacteria > Bacillati > Actinomycetota > Actinomycetes > Kitasatosporales > Streptomycetaceae > Streptomyces > Streptomyces sp. T12. The sequence continues at coordinate 7,674,640 of NZ_CP117866.1, read as the reverse complement.
GCCGCCCGGCGCCGCTCCCCCAGCTCCTCGACGAGCCCGGCACACTCCTTGCGCCGCTCACCCGCCGCATGCTGCGCCCCGGCCAGTTCCTCGCACCGCACAGCCAGCTCTTCCAACTCGGCGGCGGCCTCGTCCACGGAGGCCTGCACTTCGAGCAGACTGGGCGCCCCGGCGGACCCCCCGTGCGCGAAGCCCGCGCCCAGCAGGTCGCCTTCGGCCGTTACGGCGGTGAGGTCGGGGCGGGTGTAGACGAGGTCCTCGGCGTCCTCGAGGGTGGCGACGACGACGATGCCGCGCAGCAGACGGCGTACGGCGGGCATGAGCTCGTCGGGACCGCGGACCAGGTCGGCGGCGTACGGCGGCCCATCGGTGTGCGGCTGCCCCGGTACGTCGTCGGGGGCTCCGCTCAGCAGCAGTGCCGCTCGCCCTGCGTCCTGCTTCCGCAGCAGCCGGATCGCCTCGGCCGCGGCGGACGGCGACGTCACCGCGATCGCGTCCGCCGCCGCGCCGAACGCGGCCGCGAGCGGAACCTCGTACCCCGGTGTCAGCGTCAACAGCTCCGCGGCCGGGCCGAGCAGCCCCGTGAGGCGGTCCTTCGCGCCGAGCAGTGCGCCGGTGCCGTCCTTGCGGCGCAGGCCCAGCGCCAGCGCCTCGTGGCGGGCCTGGGTCGCGGCGCGCCCCCGTTCCGCCGCGGTGGCCGCCTCGCGGGCCGCGGACAGGGCGGCCTCCGCCTCCGCGAGCTGCTGCTTCGCCGCCTCGTGCTGTTCGGCGAGTTCCGCGTCGCCGGCGTCCAGGCCGTCGACCTCGGCCTTCAGGGCCTCGTACTCCTCCTGCGCTGCGAAGGCCCGCTCCTGGGCCTCGTCCCGCGCGGCGGCCAGGCGGTCGATCTCGGCCTGGGCGGAGGCCGCACGTGAACGGGCCGCGTTGACCTGCCCGTTCAGCCGGGCCAGCCCCTCGCGGCGGTCGGCGATGGCACGAGCGACGTCCTTCAGGCGCCGTTCTTCCTGCGTGAGTTCACGTTCCAGTTCGGCACGGTGGGCGACCGTGTCCTCCAGTGCCCGCTCGGCCGCCTCCAGGGCCGCTTCCAGCTCGGCCTCCTGCTCGCGGATCCGGGCGGCCTCGCGCTCCATGTCCTCGGGGTCGCGGCCGCGGCGTTCCTCCGGTGGCACGGATGTCGCGCTCTTCACGCGCGCGTCGGCCAGCGAGATCGTGCCGCGCACCCGCTCCGCGAGCTGGGACAGCTCGTACCAGGTCTGCTGGGCCCGCTGCAGCCGCGGCGTGAGCTGCCGTACCTCGTCCTCCAGGAGCGCCTCACGCTGGAGCGCCTTCTTCAGCTGCTGCTCGGCGGCTTCCTTGCGCTCCTTCAGCGCGGCCTCGTCGGCCACCTCGGCCTGGAGCGCCTCCCGGAGCCGTACGAGATCGTCGGCGAGGAGGCGCAGGCGGGCGTCGCGCAGGTCCGCCTGGATGACGGCGGCCCTTCTCGCCACCGCCGCCTGGCGGCCCAGCGGCTTCAACTGCCGGCGCAGTTCGTCCGTCAGGTCCTGCACGCGCGCGAGGTTGGCCTGCATCGCGTCCAGCTTCCTGAGCGCCTTCTCCTTGCGCTTGCGGTGCTTGAGGACGCCCGCGGCCTCCTCGATGAAGGCGCGGCGGCCCATGGGGTCGGCGTGCAGGACGGAGTCGAGCTGGCCCTGGCCGACGATGACGTGCATCTCACGGCCGATACCGGAGTCGGACAGCAGCTCCTGGATGTCGAGCAGCCGGCAGGTGTCGCCGTTGATCTGGTACTCACTGCCGCCGTTGCGGAACATGATCCGCGTGATGGTGACCTCGGCGTATTCGATGGGCAGTGCGCCATCGGAGTTGTCGATGGTCAGCGAAACCTCGGCACGGCCAAGTGGCGGACGGCCGGTCGTGCCGGCGAAGATGACGTCCTCCATCTTGCCGCCGCGCAGCGACTTCGCACCCTGCTCGCCCATGACCCAGCTGAGCGCGTCCACGACATTGGACTTGCCCGAGCCGTTCGGACCGACGACACACGTGATCCCCGGCTCGAACCGGAGCGTGGTCGCCGAGGCGAACGACTTGAACCCGCGGAGGGTCAGGGCCTTGAGGTGCACGCCGCTGGACTCTACCTGCCGCCCGGATGTCACTCCATGAACCCACGGTTTCACCGATGAACGTGCAGGGCACACCAGACGTTAAAGAGGGTGAAAGGATGCGCGGGGCAGTAAGCGCAGCAAGCGGGGGCAGGCAAGAAAGAAGGGACGCCGAAGCGTCCCTTGCAACTTCTGACGGCTGGCATGCCAGTCGTCTGACAACTACTTAGCGGTTGGATACGGGCCGCCCAACCACTGCTTGTGCTGTTGTGGAGCGATGCAGTGATCAGGTGAGCGCAGGCTCCGCCTGGTGTGCGTCGATGCTCTCCATGAGACTGTCGTGAGAAGCGGCAGCCTGCAGGGCGTCATTCTCGGCCTGGATCCGTCCGAGCTCGGATTCCAGGTCCTGGACGCGCTGCTGGAGCCGTCGCATCTCGGCGAGGAGTCGAGGGTCGGAGCCGCCGACGTAACCGAGAAGCGCCTTTGCCATGATGGATGGTCCTCCACACTGAGTGACCGACCGATGCGGTGTGGGTCGTGAGGGATTCGCACCCGCGGTTGCTTGGCAGGCCTGGGGTTGTGCTGCCGTTTCAGCCACGCCAAACAGCGAAGGTGCGCGGGGCTTTCAGCGTCTCACCAAAAAGTTTGACGGTCAACACGATCACGCCCCGTATTGGTGGGCAAACCCGGGGGCACACGGCCGAATGGCGGCTGCGCGGCGACTCCTGCGGGCCCCTCGGGGCGTGGCGATCATCCTTACGTGCGGAGCCTGCCACTGCAAGCGGTTCTTGGCAACCACCTGCTCCTTTCTGCTTGGGGCAGTTGCCGGTGGCACGTCCTTCCGCTTGCATCAGGGACGTTTTACAGATCCGGCTCAGCGGATGGCGAAGCCGTCGTAACCCCCGCGAGGTGTGTCCCAGATCTCGGTGACACCGTCCACACGCCCGGGCGTGTCGTCGCCCTGAAGCCAGCCCAGGAGTCCTTCGCAGCCATTCCGGGCCCCCTCCGCGACGACTTGGACCCGTCCGTCGTCCAAATTGAGAGCAAAACCACTCAGGCCGCCGATCTCGAGCGCCTTGGCCCGCGTGAACCAGCGAAAACCCACGCCTTGGACGCGTCCACGCACCCAGGCGACCAGCCGTACATCCTCGCTCATGAGTGCAACCTAACGGGCCAATGTCTCTCCGGGCACTTCCCCCTCTGGCGCCATGCGGTACCGTCCCCACCCAATGAATCCCATATGAAACTCACACGATCGAGTGAGTTCTGTGAGGACGTTGAGACCGCACGGACGAGGAAGGCCAGAACATGGGACGCCACCGACGCTCCGCCGCCGGCCGCGCCGCCACGGGCCGCGCCACGGGGGTCACACATACGGACGGCTCCTATACGGAGGGGCACGACCCCCGGGACTCGCACACGAGCGACCACCCCACACAGATGGGCATCGCCCCCTATCTGAACCCGAAGGCGTACGCCGAGGCCTACGCGAAGAGCGACGCCTACCTGTTCGCCTCGGACGACGACTACGACCGGATCACCGGCACCACGACCTTCCCCAGCGACGCCGCCTCCCTCAGCGGCTCCGACGCGGGTGCGACCACCGCGGCCTTCCGCAGTGAGGGCTTCACGCCCTCCGGCGGCTCCGGGCGGCCAAGGGGCAGCTCGCACCGCCGCCGCAAGAAGAAGGCCGGAGTTCCGGTGAAGACCGGGCTGCTCGGCGTCTCGGCGGCGGTCGCCCTGGGCACGGTCGCCGTCGCCACCGGCGTGGTGCCCGGCATCGACAACTACCAGCTCGGCGGCTCGGGCAGCGCGGACAAGGTGCAGGCCGCCGACACCCCGACCAACTCCCCGAGCGAACAGGGCGGCACGTCCGGCAGCGCCGAGAACCACGACGGCGGCGGCTCGACCAGCCGCGACGTCCAGCGGCCCGCCTCGCCGTCCCCGTCGACCTCGTCGGCCGCACCGACGAAGACGCCGTCGAAGAAGCCATCGGCCACGCCCAGCCAGAAGCCGAAGGAGACCCCTTCGCGTACGGCCACGAAGGCGCCCGAGAAGAAGCCGGAGAAGGAGAAGACCAGCGCGCCCGTGACGGTGTCCGCGGAGGTCGCCGCCGCGGCCGAGGTGCTGCGGCTCGTCAACGACGAGCGCGCGCAGGTGGGCTGCAGCGCGGTCGCCGCCAACAGCTCACTCGCCGATCTGGCTCAGGACTTCAGCGAGGACATGGCCGAGCAGGGCTTCTTCGACCACACCGATCCCGGCGGCGCCTCTCCGTGGGACCGGGCCGCGAAGGCGGGCATAACCGACCTCGGCGGCGAGAACATAGCCCGCGGCCAGGCCGACGCGGCCGCGGTGATGGACGCCTGGATGAACAGCCCGGGCCACAAGGCCAACATCCTGAACTGCGACTTCAAGACGCTGGGGGTCGGTGTGCACTTCGGCTCCGGCGGGCCCTGGTGGACGCAGGACTTCGGTTACTGACCGGCTGTCAGTCCTCGGCGAGGCCCAGCGGGCGCAGAGCCGACCGGTAGTCGCCGGTCGCGACGAGGTGGTCGATGACGTGGACCATTGCGGGGATGCCCGGGTCTCGGACGATCAGGTTGTCCCAGCCGTAGAAGTAGCGCCCGCCGAGGTTCTCGCCGGTGTCCTTCCAGCGGTCCATCAGGCGGCGCGCCTCGTCGAGGGTGCAGACGCTCCCGGACCACCGCTGTCCGTCGGCGAACGTGACCCACATGTCGACGTCGCAGACCGCGTCGAGGTCCTCCCCCGCGCTCAGGACGAAGCAGATCTCGTACCCGTCCCTGCGCACCCGGTAGAACGGGCCGTCCCGCACACCCACCCCCAAGGCGCCGTTCCCCAGTGGCCGGCTCGATTGGGCAGGCTACTGCGGGTACGGCCCGTCGTGCGCGTTCATTACGGCGCGACTCAGGCGGCCGCGGCGCGCCCTCGCGCGAACACATGCGCCGTCTCGGCCACCCGACGCCCGAGGTGCTCGGCCGTCGCGACGTCGGCCTTGCGAACGGCCTCCGGACCCTGGTCGGCGTTGGTCTGGGCGGCGGCACCGGTGAAGACGCCGAGGCGGTTGAGGTCGTTCTCGGAGCCGGCGCTGTTGTTCCAGCCGGGGAGCAGGCCGAGGTTGATCCAGTGCATGCCGAGCTGGGCGGCGAGGATCTGGAAGAACTGCGTGGAAGGCGCCGGACGCGGTGCCCATGCAGGTCGGCGAACCGAACACGATGGCGTCCGAGGCATCGAGGGTCGCCCACTGCTCCTCGGTGATCTCGTCCACCTTGATCAGGTGCACCTCGGCGCCGGCCTCGACAGGAAGGCGCTAACTTTTGGTTAGTGCAACCTGCGAGTTAGCGCTGCATTCGAGTACGCTTGAGGCATGGACACCATGCAGGAGCCCACGGAGGCGCAGAACCTCCCGTACGACGTGTTCGCCAAGGCCTGTCCCTCGCGCGGCACGCTGGAGCACGTCACGGGCCGCTGGGGCGGACTCACCCTCGGCGCCCTGTACGAGGGCTCGCTGCGCTTCAACGAACTGCGCCGCCGCGTCGACGGCGTCAGCGAGAAGATGCTGTCCCAGACGCTGCACGCCCTGGAGCGCGACGGCCTGGTGCACCGCGAGGCCCAGCCGACCAATCCGCCGCGGGTCGACTACGAGCTGACAGCGCTGGGGCGCGGGATCGCCGAGCGGCTGCTGACCCTCATCCACTTCGTGGAGGGGCAGATGGACGACGTGCTCGAAGCACGCCGGCATTACGACGAGACGCGCGGCGCCCTCTGACACTTCGGGCAGAAGTAGCTGGACCGGTTCATCCAGGGCCGTCGGCGCATCGGCGTACCGCACCGCTTGCACGGCAGCCCTTCACGGCCGTACGCATCCAGCGACCGGTCGAAGTAGCCCGACTCGCCGTTGACATTGACGTACAGGCTGTCGAAGCTCGTGCCGCCCACCGCGAGGGCGGCGTTCATGACGTCCCTTACGTGACCCAGGAGTTCGAGGGAGCGCGGGCGGGTGAAGGTCGCGGTCGGGCGGTCGTAGTGCAGGCGGGCGCGCCAAAGGGCCTCGTCCGCGTAGATGTTGCCGACGCCGCTGATCAACGACTGGTCGAGCAGGGCCCGTTTGATCGTCGTGCGCTTGCGGCGCAGGGCCTGGTGGAAGGCCTCGTCGTCGAAGAGCGGGTCGAGGGGGTCGCGGGCGATGTGCGCGATGACGTCGGGCAGGCCGTCAGGGGTGTTGTCGTGCAACGACAGGCCGCCGAAGGTGCGTTGGTCGACGAACCGGAGTTCGGTGGCGAGGGCGTCCGCGAACCGCACACGGATCCTGAGGTGCTTCTCGTCGGGCGCGCCCTGCGGCTGCACCAGCAGCTGGCCGCTCATCCCGAGGTGGGCCAGGATCGACTGCTCCGTGTCCTCCAGCGGCAGCCACAGGTACTTGCCGCGACGGCTCGGCATGCCGATGCGGTGCCCCTTGAGACGGTGCGCGAAGTCGTCCGCACCGGCGATGTGCCGCCGTACGGCACGCGGGTGCAGGACCTCGGCATCGGCGACGGTGCGATGGGCGACCCACCGCTCCAGACCGCGCCGGACCACTTCGACCTCGGGCAACTCGGGCATGGCTCCCCCGTACTCCCCCGTGTTCCTACGACTGAGGATATGAGCCGAGCGCCCGGCCCTGGGCGGGCACGGGCGCTCGGATCGCGCTGTTCGGTCAGGCGGACGCCGACGACGCGTCGGCGTCGGCGTCGGGCTCGGCGGCCTCTGCTGCCGCCTTCGCCTGCTTGGCGCGCTCGTCCGCTGCGGCCTTGATGGACCGCCACGCGGATTCCGCGGCTTGCTGCTCCGCCTCCTTCTTGCTGCGGCCGGTGCCGGTGCCGTACGAGACGCCTCCGACGCGGGCGGCAGCAGTGAAGATCTTCTCGTGGTCGGGGCCGGTCTCCGTGACCAGGTACTCGGGGACTCCGAGGCCTTCGGTCGCGGTGAGCTCCTGGAGGGACGTCTTCCAGTCCAGGCCGGCTCCGAGGTTCGAGGACTTCTCGATCAGGGGGTCGAACAGGCGGTGCACGAGCTCCGCCGCCGAGTCCAGGCCCTGGTCGAGATAGACCGCGCCGATCACCGCTTCCAGGGTGTCGGCAAGGATGGACGCCTTGTCCCGGCCGCCCGTGCCCTCTTCACCGCGGCCGAGCCGGATGAAGGAGCCCAGGTCGAGCCCACGGCCGACCTCCGCCAGCGCACGCGAGTTGACCACCGCGGCCCGCAACTTGGCCAGCTGGCCTTCGGGCAGGTCGGGGTGGGTGCGGTACAGCGTGTCCGTGACCACGAGGCCGAGGACGGAGTCCCCGAGGAACTCCAGGCGCTCGTTGGTGGGCAGACCGCCGTTCTCGTATGCGTAGGAGCGGTGGGTCAGCGCACGCACCAGAAGGGCGGACTCGAGCTTGTACCCGAGCCGCCCTTCCAACAGCGTGTGGGACGAGGCTGTGTTGTCCGCTGCGTTCTTCTTCGGCGTGGACACAGTGCCTCTCACCAGCCGCTCAGACCTCGAGGACCTGGCGCTTGTTGTAGGTGCCGCAAGACGGGCACGCGATGTGCTGCTGCTTGGGCTCGTGGCAGCGCTCGCACGCAACCAGGGTGGGGACCGCAGCCTTCCACTGCGACCGGCGGTGGCGCGTGTTGCTGCGCGACATCTTCCGCTTCGGAACAGCCACGGCTACTTCTCCTGCTTCTCGTCGACGCCCGGTTCGGCGCCGCTCATCTCGTCCTTCTCGCCGTCTTCGAGTGAACCGGCGAGTCCCTGCAGTGCCGCCCAACGGATGTCGACGGCGTCATGGTGGTGGTCCGGGTCGTCCGCGAGGCGTGCGCCGCACTCGGCGCACAGTCCCGGGCAGTCTTCCTGGCACACCGGCTGCATCGGCAGTGCGAGCACCACCGCATCGCGCAGCACGGATTCGAGGTCGAACAGGCCGTCCTCGAGAAAGAGCCTGTCCTCGTCGTCCTCGGCGTCGTCGCCGGGTTCCGCACCGTGGTGGTGACGGCCCCGATCGTCGGCGTCAGGGTACGAGAACATCTCCTGGAAGTCCGCTTCGACGTCCAGCTGAAGCGGCTCCAGACACCTTACGCACTCCCCCTCGGCCTGTGCACGGCCGGTGCCTGTGACAAGCACACCTTCCATGACCGACTCGAGTCGGAGCTCAAGCTCCACCGGGGCGCCTTCCGGCACTCCGATGACCCCCTGGATACCGAAGTCCTTGGGAGCGTCGACCGTGCGGGTCAGGCGCTGCAGCGCACCGGGCCGCCGGCCCAGCTCGTGCGTGTCGAACACGAGAGGGTTGCGGTGGTCGAGGCGGGCTGTCACGCCATTCCTGCTTTCGATCTACGAGCTCAGAGGGTTGCTGCCCTGCGGTGATCCCGGGCAGCGTTGATCGCGGACGTACGCGCGACCGAAGAGCTAGGATACTGGACCTTTCGCTCACGGCCCAATCCGGTGGCCTCTTACTGGCCTCGCCCCTGTTCGTAGGCCCGCAACTGCTCCGCACTGATCATGCTGGTGTCGAAGAGGCTGGTCTCGTCGAGGGCATAGCCCTGGTTGCCCTGCGAGGGCTGCTGCGCGGCCTGCTGCTGAGCCTGGTTCGGGTCGTAGGCGGCCTGCTGCGGGGCGTAGCCCTGGTAGGCGTAGGGGTCGGCCTGCTGGTAGCCGTACGGGTCCTGCTGGCCGCCGTAGCCCTGCTGGTAGCCGCCGTACGGATCCGCGCTCTGCTGCTGGTAGCCGTACGCCGGCTGCACGGCCGCCTGCTGGTCGTACTGCTGCTGTTGCTGGGCGGGCTGCTCGGCGGGGGCCGACGAGGCGTCCTGCTCCGCGAGGGCGGCGAGGTCGGCCAGGTAGTCGGCGTCGCTGGAGTGCTGGACCGTACTCATGTCGTCGGCGAGGGCGCCGAGGTCGTCCGTGGCGATACGGCCGTGCAGCTTCTGGCGGCCGCGGCCGACGGCCTCCAGGGTCTTGGCCAGGACCGCCTCGAAGGCGCCGAGCTTGACGTCGACGTACTCGTCGGCGGTGCGGCGCAGGGTCTCGGGGTCATGGCTGCGCTCGGGGGCGTCCTCGTCCTCGTAGCCCTGCTCGTCGGTGCCGGGGCCGGTGCCGAGGAGCTTCTCGCGGCCGCGGCCGACGGAGCCGAGGGTCTTGGTGAGGACGACCTCGAAGTTGGCGAGCTTGGAGTCGACGTAGTCGTCGGCCTCCGCGCGGATGTCCTCGGCCTCCTTGCGGGCCTCGGCGAGGATGCGGTCGGCCTCGGCCTGGGAGCGGCGGGCGACCTCGGTGTCGGAGATCAGGGAGCCGCGCTCGGCGTGCGCGGAGTGGATGATCCGCTCGGCCTCCTGACGGGCCTGCTCGACCATCTGTTCGCGGTCGCCGATCAGCTCCCGGGCCTGGGCGAGGGAGCCGGGCAGGGCCTCGCGAACCTCTTCGAGCATCGAGAGCAGATCGGCTCGGTTGACCACGCACGAGGCCGACATGGGCATCGACCGGGCACCCGAGACGGCCGCGACGATCTCGTCGAGCTTCTTCTGTACGTCCACCGTGTGCTCGCCACTCTCTACAGCTGTGATGGAGACGGACGGGACGACTGTAGCCCCATCAGTCCCTGCGCAGGCGCTTGTTCAGGGCTTCGAGGACCACCGGGGGCACCAGGTGGGAGACGTCTCCGCCCCAGGTGGCGACTTCCTTGACGAGCGAGGAGGAGAGGAAGCTGTAGGTCGGGTTGGTCGGCACGAAGAGCGTCTCGACGCCGGACAGGCCGTTGTTCATCTGGGCCATCTGCAGTTCGTAGTCGAAGTCGCTGACCGCGCGCAGGCCCTTGACGATGGCGGGGATGTCGCGCTGCTTGCAGAAGTCGACCAGGAGGCCGTGGAAGGCCTCGACCCGCACGTTCCCGTACTCGGCCGTGACCTGGCGGATCAGGTCGAGCCGTTCGTCGACCTCGAACAGGCCCTTCTTGGCCTTGTTGATCATGACTGCGACGTAGACCTCGTCGTACAGCCTGGAGGCTCGGGAAATGATGTCGAGATGTCCGTTGGTGATCGGGTCGAACGACCCGGGACAGACGGCGCGGCGCACTTGTGATCCCTCGCTCTCCGGTCCGGTCATCGTGCGTCTTCGCACGTAGAGGCGGCGCGACCGTACCAAAACGTTCCCTCGCCGTAACGACGGGCCCGGAGCGCTTCAAAGCCGCCCGGCCACCGGAATTCTCCGCCTCTGGTGCTGCGCTCCACGGTGACGAGAGCCTCCGGCGCGAGCCAGCCCCTTGAGCGGAGTGTGAGGAGAATCTCGCGAAGATCGTCGTCCGTGACGGCGTACGGGGGGTCGAGGAAGACGATGTCGTACGGCTCGGTCGGCGCCGGGGTCTGGATGATCTGTTCGGCTTTGCCCGACCTCACCTCGGCGCCGGGGAGGCCGAGATTCTTCACGTTCTCGCGGACGACGCGGGCGGCTCTGGCGTCGGCCTCGACGAGGAGGGTGTGGCCGGCGCCGCGGGAGAGTGCCTCCAGGCCGACTGCGCCTGATCCGGCGTAGAGGTCGAGGACGCGTTCGCCTTCCAGGGGGCCGCCCAGGAGGGACTGCCAAGTGGAGAAGAGACCTTCGCGCGCGCGGTCGGAGGTGGGGCGGGTGCCGGTGCCTGGGGGGACGGCGAGGCGACGTCCGCCGGCTGCGCCGGCGATCACGCGGGTCATCTTCGGTCCTTGGTTGTGGGCGGCTTCAGGTATCAGTGTGGCTGGTCGCGCAGTTCCCCGCGCCCCTGGGTTGGCATTCCTCACCCCTTTTCCAGGTACTGCTCTCTCTCCTCGTCCACGAGGGCGTCCAGGGCCGTGCGCAGGCCAGGAAGGCCCGTCAGCTCCGGATCGGCCGCAACCACCGCCGCCGCCTCGTCCCTCGCCTCAGCGATGATCTCCTCGTCCTCAATGACAGCGAGGACCCTCAAAGAGGTACGCGCGCCCGACTGGGCCTGGCCCAGGACGTCGCCCTCGCGGCGCTGTTCCAGGTCGATGCGGGAGAGTTCGAAGCCGTCGAGGGTGGAGGCGACCGCGTTCAGGCGCTGGCGGGCCGCGCTGGCCTCCGGCATCTCGGTGACCAGGAGGCAGAGGCCGGGGGCGGAGCCTCGGCCCACGCGGCCGCGCAGCTGGTGGAGCTGGGAGACGCCGAAGCGGTCGGCATCCATGATCACCATCGCCGTGGCGTTGGGGACGTTCACGCCGACCTCGATGACCGTCGTGGCGACCAGGACGTCCGTGTCGCCGGCGGCGAAGCGGCGCATGACGGCGTCCTTGTCGTCGGGGTGCATCCTGCCGTGCAGAACCTCGACACGGAGGCCCTGCAGGGGGCCCTTGGCGAGGTGGTCGGCCACCTCCAGGACGGCGAGCGGCGGGCGCTTCTCCGCCTCGTCCTCGGGGGACTTCTTCTTGCCGCTCTTCTTCGGGTCGTCCTCCTCGTCGCCGATGCGCGGGCAGACGACGTACGCCTGATGGCCGTTCTCCACCTCCTCGCGCACCCGCTGCCAGGCGCGGGCCAGGAAGTGGGGCTTGTCGGCGGCCGGGACGACATGGCTGGCGATCGGCGAGCGGCCGGCCGGGAGCTGGTCGAGGACCGAGGTCTCCAGGTCGCCGAAGACGGTCATGGCGACGGTGCGCGGGATGGGTGTGGCAGTCATGACGAGCAGGTGGGGCGGCTGTTTGCCCTTGCCGCGCAGGGCGTCGCGCTGTTCGACGCCGAAGCGGTGCTGTTCGTCGACGACGACCAGGCCGAGGTCGTGGAACTGCACCTTGTCCTCGATCAGCGCGTGCGTGCCGATCACGATCCCGGCGTCCGCGGTGACCAGGTCGAGCAGGGCCTGGCGGCGGGCGGCCGCGCCCATGGAGCCGGTGAGCAGGACCACCTTGGTGGCCTGATCGGCCCCGCCCAGCATTCCGCCCTCGGCCAGCTCGCCCATCATCTCGACGATCGAGCGGTGGTGCTGCTGGGCCAGGACCTCGGTGGGCGCGAGCATGGCTGCCTGGCCGCCGGCGTCGACCACGGCGAGCATGGCGCGCAGGGCCACCATGGTGTTGTGGGTGACCGTGAAGTTGTCGGTGATGTATGCGCGGCTCGGGTGACCCACGCTGATGCACTGGGCCGGCTTTCGCCCCACGTATTCGACCGCGCGGATTCCCCGCCGGAAGCTGTCGTACTTGGGCCGGGGCCGGACACGTTCGGTCTTGCGGGTCAGTCGGAACGGCGCGTACTCGTCGGGCAAGGCAACCGACACGTGGAACGCGGCTCGATTCGGCAGGACGCGCGCACGGCCTCCCAGCGAGCGCACGAGCCAGGCGACATCGTCCGCAAGCCTGCGCGAGGCCGTGCGGAGCGACAGGCTCATACCGTCCTCATGGATCGTGCCGTCGGTGTCCAGGAGCCCTTGCAACAGAGCGAGACGGTTCTTGACCGACGTGTTCTTGAAAGCGTCGGGAACGAATGTGCCGTGCGACGTCTCGCCCCAGAGGTTCAGATCCCGCAGGGTCCGGATCACTGGGTTGCGGGTTCCGTCCGCACGCTGGGAAAGCTGGATCGTGTAGTCGCGGCGGGAACCCTTTACCGGCACCAGACGGCATTCCGGCGCCACGGCGGCCGCCACGGCATCGCGCATCTCGTCGTCGCTCGTGGACAGACGGAGGTGGTGACGGAATGAGCCGTTCCCGAGGAGGAGGCCGAACAGGTAGGGGTCCAGCGGCAGCCCCGAGTCGCCTCCGAGATCGACCGGTGCTGCGGCTGGGATGTACCACTTCGGGGACCCGTCTGCGTTGAACGTGTCGAGGCGGATCTCCCGCGTCGTCATGATCTTGGGAGCCTGGCCCCGGTGCCCCCCACACCTCGTGCCGACGATCCAGAGGTGCTCGTCGTCGCACTCCACGGAACTTCCGTCGCAGAGGACCAAGCGCCACACATCGCGTTCTCCCTGCGGGAAGACGCCGTCGATCAGCGCGATCTCCCCATTCGGCACGACGACTTCGTCCCCCACGCTCATGTCCCCCATCCGACGGAAACCGGAGGGTGTGAGCACGAGCGAGTCGAGGGGCTGCGCCTTGCCCGATCCGACCTCTCCCTGGAGCAGCCGGTGCATCGGGTGTTCGGTGGCGAGGTCGTCGAAGATCTCCTTCGAGACCTTCTGCTGGCCCTCGGTGAGGGTGAAGGGGAGGCGGTCGTCGAAGGCCGTGAGGAGGCCGTCCGGCTTGGGTTTGCGGGCCACCGCCGGGAGTTGGGCGTCGGCGTGACGGCGACGGGCGAGGGCCACCTGGAGGACGAAGGCCTCGTCCCACTTGAGGCGGGAGCGGGCGTCCTCGATGTCCGCCTTGGTGTGCGGGCGATGGATCTTCAGGAGGGCTTCCGGGAGGGAGACCAGGCCGCGGCCCTCGCGGAGGGAGTCGGGGAGGGGGTCGATGGCCTCCTGGGCACGGGGAAGAACCGTCTGGATCGCTTTGCCGATCTTCCAGGACTCCAGCTTGGCGGTGGCCGGGTACAGCGGGATGAGGGCGCCGGCCCAGGTCTCGACCGTCTCCTCCGAGTCTCCGCGCAGCAACTCGTACGCCGGATGGGCCAGTTGCAGGCGGCGGTTGAAGACGGAGACCTTGCCCGCGAACATGGCGCGGGTGCCCGGCAGGAGCTCCTTGTGGGGCTTGTGAACGCCGTTGCCGAAGAAGACCAGTTGGAGGCGGCCGCTGCCGTCCGTGATCGTGACTTCGAGGCGCTGGCCCTTGCCCCGGGGGGCCTTGGTGGAGGCGAAGGAGTGCAGGCGGGCGTCGGCGACCATGGCGACCACCGTCACGTGCTCGTCCATGGGGAGGTCGGCCAGGTGGGTGAGCTGGCCGCGCTCCTCGTATCTGCGCGGGTAGTGGTGCAGGAGGTCGCCGACGGTGTGCAGGCCGAGATGCTCGGCCATCACCTTCGCGGTGGGAGGGCCGAGCACTTTCTTCAACGGTTCTTCCAGTGCAGGCACGAGATCCATTCCACACCACGGCACTGACAATGCCGTAGAGGTCACGGCGGCCGTGCCGGTAAACGTCCCGGAAACCCCTGGTCAGACGGTTCATTTCGGCTCTAGGATGGCGCGCTCCGGCCATCCTTTCGCGGTTACCGCCTCACCGGGACCGCCCGACCCCGCGCCGTCGCCAAGTCCCCCCAACGGCGCCGTGACGATGGACTCCCAGACCTCACAGTCATCCCAGGCACCTCAGCCACCCCAATCACCTCATACGTTCCAGGTCGACCTGCGCGGTCTGGTGGACCTGCTCTCCCATCACCTCTACTCCAGTCCCAAGGTCTACCTGCGCGAACTGCTGCAGAACGCGGTCGACGCCATCACCGCCAGACGCGCCGAGGAGCCGGGCGCGCCCGCCGTGGTCCGGCTGTACGCCGAGTCGGGTGCCCTGCGGGTCGAGGACTCCGGGGTCGGGCTCACCGAGGCGGACGTGCACAATCTGCTCGCGACCATCGGGCGCAGCTCCAAGCGTGCCGAGGGGCTGCAGGAGGCCCGGTCCGACTTCCTGGGGCAGTTCGGCATCGGTCTGCTGGCCTGTTTCGTGGTCGCCGAGCGGATCCGGGTGGTCAGCCGCAGCGCCCGTACGCCGGACGCGGCGCCCGTGGAGTGGACGGCGACGGACGACGGTTCTTACACGGTACGGACGCTGCCGCACGACGCCCGCGCCGAACCGGGCACCACCGTGCACCTGGTGGCGCGGGCCGGGGCCGCCGAGTGGCTGGCCGAGGACCGGGTCCTGGCGCTGGCGCGGGACTTCGGCTCGCTGCTGCCGTACGACGTCCGGGTCGGCGGCGAGGCGGTCACCGACCTGCCCGCGCCCTGGGACCGGCCGTACGCCTCCCCCGCCAACCGGCGGGTGGCCCTGGCCCGGCACTGTCACGACCTGTTCGGCTTCACTCCGCTGGACTCGATAGGGCTGGACGTGCCGCTCGCGGGGATTCGCGGCGTGGCCTACGTCCTGCCCTCGGCGGTCAGCCCGGCCCAGCGGGCGGGCCATCGCGTCCACCTCAAGGGCATGCTGCTGACCGAGCGGGCCGAACAGCTGCTGCCCGACTGGGCGTTCTTCGTGCGCTGTGTCCTGGACACCGACAGCCTGCGGCCGACGGCCTCGCGCGAGTCGCTGTACGAGGACGAGACGCTGGCGGCCGTACGGGAGGCGCTCGGCGAAAGGATTCGGTCCTGGCTGACGGGGCTTGCGGCCGGTGATCCGGAACGGCTGGCGGCCTTCCTGTCCGTGCACCACCTGGGCGTGAAGTCCCTCGCGCGGCACGACAAGGAGATGCTGCGCACGATGCTGCCGTGGCTCCCCTTCGAGACGACCGACGGGCAGCTGTCCCTGGAGGAGTTCGCCCAGCGGCACCCGGTGGTGCACTTCACGCGGACCGTCGAGGAGTACCGGCAGGTCGCGCCGATCGCGTCCGCACAGGGCGTCGGGGTGATCAACGGCGGTTACACGTACGACAGCGAGCTGGTCGAGGCGCTGCCGTCGGTGCGGCCGGGGACGGTCGTCGCCGAGCTGGACGCGGACACCGTGACCGCCCATCTGGACTCGGTCGACCCGGCCGAGGAGCTGGCCCTGGCGGGCTTCCTGGCGGCCGCGCGGGCCAAGCTCGACCCCCTGGGCTGTGACGTCGTCCTGCGCGCCTTCCATCCGCTGTCCGTGCCCGCGCTGCACCTCGACGACCGGGCGGCCCGGCACGAGCAGGCGCGCGCGGAGGCGGAGGAGCAGGCCGACGACCTGTGGGCGGGCATCCTGGGCTCGCTGCGCGGCAGCACGCCACGCGCGCGTCTCGTGCTCAACCACCTCAACCCGCTGATCCGGCGGATCAGTTCGCTGGGCGATCCGGAGCTGATCGGCACGGCCACCGAGTCCCTCTACGGGCAGGCCCTGCTGATGGCGCAGCGCCCGCTCAGGCCCGCGGACTCGGCGCTGCTGAACCGGGCCTTCATCGGCCTGCTGGAGTGGGCCACGAACGGCGAGGAGCGTCGCCCATGAGCGACATCACGGACTTCGACTCACTGCGCCGGGCGATGGCGGAGAACGGCGACGAACCGGAGGGTCCGGCCCGCAACGCGCGCGCGGAGCAGCTGCTCGCCGAGGCCGAGAAGCTGAACATCCCGCTCGCCGTGATCGAGGCGCTCGGACACCAGCTGAAGGTCTACAACTACAGCTCCGAGAAGGACAAGATGTTCGTCCCCTTCGCGCGACTGCTGCGTCTGTGGGACGAGCGGCCGGAGGACTTCGACGAGTACGAGACGCATACGCTGCACTGGGTCTTCAAGTGGATGTCGTCCGGCATGCTCGACCAGCCGCACATCCCGCTCGCCTCGATCGAGAAGTGGCTCGGCGAGATGGAGCACCGCTACCGGCTCGCCGGGCACTCCGAACGGGCCGTGCGCAGCGCCGAGTTCAGCGTCGCCGCCCATGTCGGGGACGTGGCGCGGGCCGAGCGGGCGTACGGCGCCTGGCTGGCCGCCGACCGGGACAGCATGGCCGACTGCCACGCGTGCGAGCTGCACGGGCAGGGGTGGTGGCAGGCGGAACGGGGCCGGGACGCGGAGGGGCTGCAGCTGTGGGGGCCGGTCCTGGAGGGCGAGTTCACGTGCGCCCATGAGCCGCACACCGTCCTCGCGTCCTCCCTGACGCCGCTGCTGCGCCTGGGCCGCGTCGACGAGGCCCGGGCCAACCATCTGCGGGGCTTCAGGCTCGTACGGGCCATGGAGAGCATGCGCGGGGCCTACGCGGACCACGTGGAGTTCTGTGCGCTGACCGGCAACGAGGCGCGCGGCCTGGAGCTGCTCGCCGAGCGGCCCGCCTACTTCACGGACGACGGGCATCCGCGCAGCAAGCTGGAGTTCATGTCGGTGGTGGCCCTGCTCATGGACCGCCTGACCGGGCTCGGGCTGGGGGAACAGCAGGTGCCCGGTCCGGCGGGCCGTACCTGGACCGCTCGCGAACTCGCCGTCCACGCGCGCGCAGACGCCCTCGCCCTGGCCGCGCGCTTCGATCAGCGCAACGGCACGGGACACATCAGCGAGCGGGCACGCGCGCGTATGGAGCAGCGGCCCCTGGTGGAGCGGCTGCCGTTGGGTGTGCGTACGCCCGCTCGGCCGACGGCGGTGGCGTTGCCCGCGCCGGCTGCGGCGAGCGTGCCGGAGGTCGCGGACGCGCAGCCCGACCTGGCCGCGCTGCTGGCCGCGGCACGGCGCCTGTCGGACACCCTGCAGCCGAACGCCATCGAGGCCTGGGCGGCCGTCTCGCGAGCCGCCGAGGGCGTCGAGCTGGCCGCCCGCGACCGCGCGGAGATCGCCGACCACCAGGCGATGGACCTGGGCCCCGAGGGCATCGCCCTGTTCGAGGAGGCCGCCGGCCTGTACGCGGAGGCGGGCGACCCCGGGGAGGCGCTGGCGGCACGCGCGCGTGGAGCGTACGTACGCGCTCTCGCGGGCGAGGTGCCGCAGGCCCTCACAGCCATTGCCGGCCTGTACGACCGGATCCTCGCGCTGTACGCCGAGGACGGCACCGAGGTCCGTCAGACGGCGGCCGTGCTGATGAGCCGGGCACGGATTCTGATGCGCCGGGTGCATGAGGCGGAGGACGCGGTGCAGGGCGCGGTCCTGGCCGACGCCGAGATGGCCGCGCGGGAGGTGCTCGCGCTCGTCGACGGGCGGGCCGGGGACGACGTACGACTCACCTCGCGGGCCGCGGAGGCGCAGGCGATGCTCGCGGAGCTGGCGGCGCTCACCGGGGACGTGGCGGGGGCCGCGGAGCTGTTCGCGCGGGCCTCGGAGGCGTTCGTCGGGGCGGGGCTGCCGTGGTTCGCGGTGGAGTACGAGGCCCGGCTGGCCGGACTCGCGCACCATCTCGGCGACACGGCGGAGGCCGAGCGGGCGCTGCGGGCGGCCCTGGAGCACGGCGGGCCGCACCTCGAGGCGACCGGGCGGGCCCAGCTGAACCTCCAGCTGGCCGAGGTGCTCGGCGGCCGTGGGCTGTCCGAGGAGGCCGCCGAACACGCCCTTGAGGCGGCGCACTGGGCCGACGAGGCGGGCGAGAGCCGCACGCTGGGTGCCTGGGCGCGGCAGCAGCTCGGCGGGTTCCTGCTGCGGCAGGGGCGGTGGGCCGAGGCGGCCGAGGTACTGGAGTCGGCGCTGCCCGACCTGAGCGCCGAGACGCACGGCGACGGGGCTGTCGTCCAGACGCAGTGGTGGCTCGGCGACTGCCTGAGCGAGCTCGGGGAACACCGCGCGGCGGCCGAACGCCGGTTGCAGGCCGCCGAGATCGCCCGGCACTGGCCCGAGCAGCACGACCACGCCACGCTGGCCCACCTCGCCGCCGAGTCCCTCGGCCACGCGGGCCTGCATGCCGAGGCGGACCAGGCATACGCGCGCGCGGGCACGCTGTGGCGCTCCCTCGGCAACGTGCACGGCCTCGTCCGCTCCCTGCGCGCCCGCGCGTGGCTGGCGCTGCGTGTGGAGGACGCGCAGGGCACGGCGGGCGAAGTGGTGGCGGGCAGCGACGACACCGCGACCGCGTCCGAGCTGATGGCGAGCGCGGTCAGCGAGTGCATGGCGGCGCTGGACGCCGCGGACGACGATGAGGCGCGGCAGCGGCTCACCGCCGACCTCGGCCACACCCACCGGCAGTTCAGCGACCTGCTCGCCCGTTCCGCCACGGAGGACGCCGAGGACGAGTCGATCCGGGCCGCACTGGAGGAGGCCCTGTCCCAGGTGACGCAGGCCGCCGCGGTGTTCGCCTCGCTCGGCGACGACGCCCTGCACAGCCGCACCGGCGCCGAACTCGCCGCGGGCTGGCTGGAGGCCGACCTGAGCCGCCCGGCCCGGGCCGCCGCACGCGCGCGTGCGGTGCTGACGGCGTACGACGGCTCCGACGAGGGCGACGAGGCGGCGCAGGAGCGACGGGCCGAGGCCCAGCAGATGCTTGAGGTGGTGGAGGAGCAGGACACGGAGTAGCGACGGCGGGGAGGGGTCCCGCTCCCGGCTCCCGGCTCCCGGCGGCTCCCGGGGGCTCTATTCCACGCCGATGAGCAGCAGCGCCCCTTGCCGCCCGCCCCGGTACACCACCGTGTCGACGGCGAGATAGGACTCACGCACGCGTGCTTCGAGGTGCTCGGCGATCGCCTCCGGCGCCTCGTCGCCTAGGACGATCGTGACGAGCTCGCCGCCGGCCGCGATCATGCGGTCGAGGACGGTCGCCGCGGTGGCCATGACGTCCGAGCCGATCACGGCCACGTCGCCGTCGATGAGGCCGAGGACGTCACCGGCCTGGCAGATGCCGGCCATGGTCCAGGACTGGCGCTCCGCGACGGCGACCTCGCCGTACCGGGTCGCGCCGGCCGCCGAGGTCATCGAGACGACGTCCTCGTCGAAGCGGCGTTCCGGCTCGTGCACGGCGAGCGCCGCGATGCCCTGGACCGCGGAGCGGGTCGGGATCAGCGCCACGCGGATGCCCTCCGCGCGGGCCTGCTCGGCCGCGGCGGCCGCGGTGTGGCGCAGCTCGGGGTCATTGGGCAGCAGCACGACCTCGCGCGCGTGGGCCCGCCGTACGGCGTCGACGAGCTCCCCGCTGGCAGGCGGCTCCCCGGGGCGCGCGAGCACGGCGGTCGCGCCGGCCTCGGTGTACAGCCCGGCCAGGCCCTCGCCCGGCACGACGGCCACCACGGCGCGCTGAACCCGCTCCCGCGGCGGCCGCTCGCCGCCGGTGGTGTGGACGTCGCCGAGCCCGAAGTGGGTGATCCGGATCCGGTACGGCCGCCCGGCCTCGACGCCCGCCTCCACGGCGGCACCCGCGTCGTCGACATGCACATGGACGTTCCACAGCCCGTCGCCGCCGACCACGACGAGGGAGTCCCCGAGGGCGTCGAGCCGGGCCCGCAGTCGCGCGACGGCCGCGTCGTCGGCCTCCAGGAGGTAGATCACCTCGAAGGCGGGACCGCCTCCGCCGTGTCCGGCCGGACCGTCGGCGCAGTCGTCGAGGTCGCCCGGGACGGCGGAGCCCCCGCGCGCGTGCGCCGCGGTTGCCGCTTGCCCCGGCACGTGGGACGCGAGGTGTTCGTCGCTCCCGGGAAAGGCACCCCACTCCAGGTCCGGCCCGGGAAAGGCACCCGGCTCCAGGTCCATGGGCGGCATTCCGGTGCCGCGCCCCCCGCGCGCGTACGTCCCGGAACCGGAACCACCCGAACCGGAAGCCGTGGCCAAGGACCCGACCGCCCGCGGCGCCTCCCCGGTGAACGTCTCCACCAGCGCCGCGAGCACCGCCACCAGCCCCCTCCCACCCGCGTCGACGACCCCGGCGCGCTCCAGGACGGCCAGCTGGCCGGGCGTCGCGGCGAGGGCGGCCCGCGCCCCCTCGTAGGCCGCCCTCGCGACCGTCCCGCAGTCGCCCTCCGCTCCGCCCGCCGCGTCGGCGGCGGCCGAGGCGACCGAGAGCACCGTGCCCTCGACCGGATGGGCCACGGCCTCGCGCGCGGAGTCGGCGGCGCGGCGCAGGGCGAGCCGCAGGCCCGGTCCGTCGGTATGAGCCGTCTCACCGTCGGCGGCGAGCACCTGTGCCATGCCACGCAGCAGCTGCGCGAGGATCGTCCCGGAGTTCCCCCGGGCCCCGATCAGGGCCCCGTGCGCCATCGCGCGCACGGCGTCGGCCAGCGAGGGGCTCCCGGTCCGTGCGGAGTCCACCGCGTGCCCGGCGAACACCGCCTCGACCGCGGCCACGGCCGACTCCACCGTCAGATACAGGTTCGTCCCGGTGTCACCGTCGGCCACGGGATAGACGTTGATCGCGTCGATCTCCTCACGCGCGCGACCCAGCGACTCCAACGCGAGGCCGCACCAGGTGCGCACCGCGAGAGCATCGAAGAATGTCTGCGGCACGTGCGCCACCTGCGCCTCCTTGAGCTGCTGGACGTGGCACGCAGCGTAGACCCAGGGCCGGTGTGCGGCGGAAGAGGGCCGGGAGCGGGGCCCTGAGCAGCCATGGTAGTTTCGTTGCACTGGCGCAGTCGTTGTATGCTGCTCCGGTTGCCCGATCCGATCGGGCCGTTCCCCTGGCAACGCCACTCAGATCTCAGATCCTAGATCTCGATCCCGGCCTGCCGGGATTAACCGTAAGTGCATCTGAAGTCTTTGGAGTGACCCGTGGCTGCCAACTGCGACGTCTGCGGCAAGGGGCCGGGCTTCGGCAACAACATCTCGCACTCGCACCGCCGTACGTCCCGTCGCTGGAACCCGAACATCCAGCGCGTCCGTACCGTGGTCGGCGGGACGCCGAAGCGCGTGAACGCTTGCACCTCGTGCATCAAGGCCGGCAAGGTCTCGCGCTGACGCACAGCTAAGCGCGCGGCCACTGCTGGTTCGCTGCACTGAGCCGGTCCACCTGAGGGTGGGCCGGCTTTTTGCTGTCCCTGAAGTTTTTTGCTGTCCCTGACAACGCGCTGAACTGCCAGAATCCCGGGCATGCGCTTCGGCATCCTGGGTTCCCTGGTGGTACGCACCGACGACGGCACGCCCGTCGACCCCGGAGGCCCCCGCCCCCGCGCGCTGCTCACCCTCCTGCTCCTCGACGCGGGCCGAACGGTCTCCACGGAGCGGCTGCTCGACGGCCTCTACGGCAGCCGGCCGCCCGCCGGCGCGGCCAACGCCCTCCAGTCGCAGATCTCCCGCCTGCGCAGGCGCCTGACCCCGCACACGGAGATCGTGGCCACCGCGACCGGCTACCGCATCGCCACAGCTCCCGACACGGTGGACGTTCACCGGTTCGAGCAGCTGGCCGCCGAGGGACGTGCCGCCCTCGCCGCCGGGGACCACCGGCAAGCCGCGGCCGGACTTCTGGACGCGCTCGCCCTGTGGCGCGGCCCCGCCCTGCCCGACCTCCCGGACGCGCATGCCGAGCGCACCCGGCTCGAAGAGCTCAGGCTGGCCGCCGTACAGGACCGCGTCGAGGCGGATCTAGCGCTCGGCGGCGGCTCCGACCTCGTACCGGAGCTACGGGCGCTCGTCTCCGCGCACCCCCTGAGCGAGCGCCTGTACGGCCAGCTGATGCGCGCCCTGCACGCAGGCGGCCGGCCCGCCGAGGCGCTGGCGGTGTACGAGGAGGCCCGGGGCGCTCTCGCGGAGGAGCTGGGCGCGGATCCCTCGGCCGAGTTGTCCGCGCTGCACCTGGAGCTGCTCCGCGGGCGGCGGGACGACCGCCGACGTGTCCCCGTCCAGCTCACCCGCTTCGTCGGCCGCGAGACAGAGCTCGTACGGATCTCTGAGCTGCTGAGCGGGGGAGCCGGCTCCCGTCTCGTCACGCTCACCGGCCCCGGCGGCGCGGGCAAGACCCGGCTGGCGATCGAGGCGGCGAGCGGGCACAGCGACGTCTGTTACGCCGAGCTGGCACCCCTCACCGACGGGGCGCAGATCCCGTACGCCGTACTGACCGCCCTCGGTGTGCGCGACGGCTTGCGCACGCCCGCGACGGACGGCACCGAGCGACTGCTGGCCGCGCTGGAGGACCGCGAGCTCGTTCTCGTCCTGGACAACTGCGAGCACCTGGTGACGGACGCGGCCGGGCTGTCCGCGCTGCTCCTCGGCGCGTGTCCCGGGGTGCGCGTGCTCGCCACGAGCCGTGAGTCGCTCGGCATCACCGGTGAGGTGCTGATCCCCGTGCCGCCGCTGCCGCCGGAGCCCGCGAGCCGGCTCTTCCTCGATCGCGCGCAAGCCGTGCGTCCCGGATTCGAGGGCCACGCGCGTGTGGCCGACATCTGCGCGGCCCTCGACGGGCTGCCCCTCGCCATCGAGCTGGCGGCGGCCCGCCTGCGCACCCTCACCCCGGACGAGTTGGCGGACCGCCTGGGCGACCGGTTCCGTCTTCTCTCCCGCGGCGACCGCTCCAAGGCTCCCCGGCATCGGACCCTGCGCGCCGTCGTGGAGTGGAGCTGGGACCTCCTGGACGCGGAGGAGCGGGAGCTCGCGACCCGGCTGACGGTCTTCGCGGGCGGGGCCACTCTGGAGGCGGTCGAGTCGGTGTGCGCGACCCCCTATCCGGAGGATCTGCTGGCCTCGCTGGTGGAGAAGTCGCTCCTGGAGGTGTCCGAGGGCCGCTACCGGATGCTGGAGACCATCCGCGCGTACGCCGCCGAGCGGCTGGAGGACGAGCACCGGCTGCGGGACGCCCACGCGGCGTACTTCCGGGCACTGGCCGAGCGCGCGGAGCCGTGTCTGCGCGGTGGCGGCCAACTCCCCTGGCTGGCCCGTCTGGACGCCGAGCGGGACAACCTGGACGCTGCTCTGCGCCATCTCGTCGCCACCGCCCCCGAGGACGCCCTGCGGCTGATGGCCGCCCTGTCCTGGTTCTGGCGGCTGCGCGCCCCGCACGGCGAGCAGGTGCCCCTGGCCCGCGCCCTGCTGGCGGCGGTCGGCGAGGCACCGCCGCCGGGGCTGGCGGAGGAGCACGCGCTGTGTCTGATGAACACGGTCACCGGCCGCGGCGACGACCCGGGCGAACCCGACCGCATCGCGCGCGTGGCCGCGCTCATGCGCGCCCTGGACGAGCCGCTGCGGCTGCCTTTCACCATGGTCCTGTGGTCGCTGGCCGCCGGCCCCCTGTACGCGGTGGACGACGACCTGCTCGCCGTCCAGGTCGGCGGCGAACCGTGGGGCCGCGCGCTGCTGGATCTGGGGCTCGCCTACCAGGCGCAGTTCACGGGCGACCCCGTGGCCTCCGAGGCGGCCTTCGCGCGCTCCCTGGCCGGATTCCGTGCGACCGGTGACCGCTGGGGCATGGCCAACTGCCTGGATCCGCTGGGTGGTTTCGCGGGCCGGCGCGGCGACTACGACCGCGCCCTGGAGCTGTTCGACGAAGGCCTCGAGTACGTCCAGGAACTGGACGCACCCGAGGAGACCTCCGACCTGCTGCGCTCCCGCGCCACCGTGCTGCTGTACCTCGGCGACACCGAGGATGCGGTGGCGCTCTTCACGCGCGCCGCCGACCTGGCCCGCGCGGCGGGTGCCCCGGACAAGGTGGCGGCCGCCCGGCGCGGCCTCGGCGACGCGGCCCGGCTCTGCGAGACCGGGGACACCGCCCACGCGCGCGTGCACTACGAAAGCGCTCTCCAGGCCTGCGCGGCGAACTGGTTCAGCGTCGGCGAGACCGTCCTGATCCTCATCGGGCTGGGCCGCACGGCGGCCGCCGAGGGCGATCTCGACCAAGCCCGCGACTGGTTCGCCCAGGCCCGCACGCACGCCCTGGACGTCCCCGACACCCTCGCCCTGGCGGCCGTCGCCGAGGCCCTGGCCTCCGTCGCCCCGCACCCCGAGCGGGCGGCCCAACTCCTGGGCGCCGCGGAGGGGCTGCGGGGCGCGTCGGCCGAGGGCGACCCCGATGCCGTACGGACGCGGAAGGAGGTACGCGAGAAGCTGTCCCGCGAGGCCTACGAGAAGGCCTTCGAGCAGGGCCGCGCGCTACGGTCAGCGGCGGTCAGCGAACAGTAGGAGGACGGTCAGCGGCCGCGCGGAAGCTGCCGTGCATGACGAACAAGACGCATGACCTCGGCCACCTCACCGTCCTCATCTCCGGCGCCAGCGTCGCCGGCCCCGCCCTCGCCCTGAACCTGGCCCGCTACGGCGCCCGCGTCACCGTCGTCGAGAAGGCGCCCGCGCTGCGTGGCGGCGGCTTCGCGGTCGACTTCCGGGGGCACGTCCACCGCACGGTCCTCACCTCGATGGGTATCTGGGACGAGATCCACGCCCACCAGACCCATATGAGCCGCCAGAGCGTCGTGGACGCGGACGGGCACGCGCGCGTGGACCTGCCCTCGGAGATGATGAGCGGCGACGTGGAGATCTTCCGGGGCGAGCTCGCGCGGATCATGTACGAGCGCACCGAGGACTGCGTCGACTACGTCTTCGGCGACTCGATCGCCACACTCACCGACACACCCCACGGCGTCGACGTCACCTTCGAGAACAGCCCGCCCCGCCGCTTCGACCTGGTGATCGGCGCGGACGGCCTCCACTCGCACACCCGAGGTCTCGTCTTCGGCGACGAATCCCGCTACCTGCGCTTCTTCGACCACTACGTCGCGGGCTTCGAGGTCCCCAACGACCTGGGCCTGGACCGCACGGGCCGCCTCTACAGCGAGCCCGGCCGCGCGATCGCCCTCGGCAACTACGACGGCGACCCCGACCGCGCGGGCGCGCTGCTGGTCTTCCGTTCCGAGCGGCTGTCCTACGACCGCCGGGACACCGCCGCGCAGAAGCGGATCCTCGCCGAGCGGTTCGCGGGGATGGGCTGGGAGGGGCCGAACGTCCTCAAGGCGCTGGAGGCGGCCGACGACCTGTACTTCGACGCGATCGCCCAGATCCACGTGGACCGGCTCACCAAGGGGCGCGTGGCGCTGCTCGGGGACGCCGGGTACGGGGCCACGATGGGCGGCATGGGCACCGGGGTGGCGATCGTCGGCGCGTACGTCCTGGCCGGTGAACTCGCCCTGGCGGGCGGGGATCACCGTACGGCGTTCGCCGCGTACGAGAGCCGGGTCCGGGACTTCGCCAAGGGCTGCCAGAAGACCTCGGGCAACGCGGGCCCGTTCTTCGCGCCGGCCACCGAGCGGCGGATCCGCACCCGGGACCGGATGTACCGGCTGCTCGCCTCCCGCCCGCTGGCGGCCTTCTTCAAGCGGCTCACCGAGAAGTCGGCGACCGACATCAAGCTCCCGGAGTACCCCGTGTGAGGGCCCAGCCGTGGTCGACCGGCCCGATCCCGCCGCCGAGCGCGAACCCGGCCGCGATCGCCCCGGTGACGTACTCCTTGGCCGCCGCCACCGCCTCCGGCACGGACTGCCCCTTCGCCAGCTGCGACGCGATCGCGGACGCGAGGGTGCAGCCCGTGCCGTGCGTGTGCCGGTTGTCGTGGCGCGGGGCGCGCAGCCAGTGCTCCTCGGAGCCGTCCGTGAGCAGGTCCAGGGCGTCGCCCGCGAGATGGCCGCCCTTGACCACGACCCAACGGGGCCCGTACGCCAGCACGGCCGCCGCGGCTCGCCGCATGTCGTCCTCCGACTCCACGTGGACGCCGGTGAGTTGGGCCACCTCGTCGAGGTTCGGGGTGGCGACGGTCGCCACCGGCAGCAGCTTGGTGCGCACCGAGTCGAGCGCGGAGGCCGCCAGCAGCGAGTCCCCGTGCTTGGAGACCCCGACCGGGTCGACCACGGCGGGCGCGTCCGTCCCTCCGAGCAACTCGGCCACCGCCTCGACGAGTTCGGCCGACGCGAGCATCCCCGTCTTGACGGCCTGGACACCGATGTCGTCGACGACGCTGCGGTACTGCGCCCGCACCGCCTCCACCGGAAGCTCCCAGGCCCCCTGCACACCAAGGGAGTTCTGGGCGGTGACGGCCGTCAGCACACTCATGCCGTGCACGCCGAGCGCGAGCATCGTCTTCAGGTCGGCCTGGATGCCCGCGCCGCCACCGGAGTCGGAGCCCGCCACCGTAAGGACGCCCGGGATCATGACTCGATGTCCCCGCCGAAGTGGTCCCAGCCGCCCTTGCTGGTCCACGGCGCCCCGTCCACCGTCACCTGGGGCAGTGCCGAGGGGTTGAGGACCTCGCCGATGACCTTCCAGCGGGCCGGCAGCTTCACGTCCGGCGGGAAGGTCGCCACGATCGCGTGGTCCTCTCCCCCGGTCAGCACCCACTGCATGGGGTCGACGCCGACGGCCTGCCCGATGTCGTTCATCTGGGACGGGATGTCGATCGCGCCCGAGCGGATGTCGATGCGGACCTTGCTGGCCTCGGCGATGTGCCCGAGGTCCGCGATCAGCCCGTCGCTGACGTCGCACATGGCGGTCGCGCCGAGCCCCGCGGCGGCCGGACCCGCGTGATACGGCGGCTCGGGGCGCCGGTGCGCCTCCACGAAGGCCCGCGGCGAGCGGAAACCGCGGGCGAGCACGGCGTATCCGGCGGCGGACCAGCCCAGCCAGCCGGTCACCGCGACGAGGTCGCCGGGCTGCGCGCCCGCCCGCGTCACGGGCTCCTGGTTGCGCAGATCGCCGAGCGCGGTGATCGACACCATGATCGTGTCGCCCCGTACGACGTCGCCGCCGACCACCGAGGCGCCCGCGACCTGGCACTCGTCGCGCAGGCCGTCCATCAGCTCGCTCGGCCAGGTCACCGGGAGTTCGGCCGGCACGACCAGGCCGAGCAGCAGCGCGGTCGGTACGGCGCCCATGGCGGCGATGTCCGCGAGGTTCTGCGCGGCGGCCTTGCGGCCCACGTCGTAGGCCGTGGACCAGTCACGGCGGAAGTGCCGTCCCTCCAGCAGGATGTCGGTGCTGGCGACCACCCTGCGGTCGGGCGCGGCGACCACCGCGGCGTCGTCGCCGGGGCCGACCCGGACCGCCGGGGTGGTGGTGAGACGGGAGGTGAGCTCCCTGATGAGCCCGAACTCACCGAGCTCACCAACAGTGCCCTTCATTTCCCTTACGCCCCTTCTGTCCCTGTCCGCACCCGGTCGCGCGTCACTACTGTCCTCGCTACGGTCGAGATGTACGTCAACTTCTGTCGTGCCTGCACCCCGGCGCGCAAGCCCCGGCCACCGCAGGTCTCCCCGCGGCGAGCGGCGACGCGATACCGTGGCGTTCCTTTTCCCCACATGATCCTCGTGGCCGCCCTGGAGGTTCCGTGGTACAGGCGTACATCCTGATCCAGACGGAGGTCGGCAAGGCGTCGACCGTCGCCGAGACGATCAGCAAGATCCCTGGAGTCATCCAGGCCGAGGACGTGACAGGACCGTACGACGTCATCGTGCGCGCCCAGGCCGACACAGTCGACGACCTGGGTCGCATGGTGGTCGCGAAGGTCCAGCAAGTGGACGGCATCACCCGCACCCTGACCTGCCCGGTCGTACATCTGTAGCCCCCGTCTAACCTTGGCCGGTGAACTCTTTCCGTCACCGGCACACTTCTGTCCTCGGGCTGCCCGCGCTGGTCCTGCTGATCACCGCCGCGGGCTGCTCATCAGCAGACGACAGCGCGTCGGCGGCGGTTCCCAGCCCCGGTGCGAAGGCCGCGAAGCTGTGTCAGAACCTCGACAAGGTACTGCCGGCCAAGGTGGACGGTGAGCGCCGTGAGGACCCCTCGCCCGCGTCCGCGCTGACCGCGGGCTGGGGGGACGACCCGGCGATCATACTGCGCTGCGGTGTCGTACGGCCGCCGAAGATGATCGATCCCAAGGTGGCCGAGGGGCGGGACCCGGACGCGGTGGCCGGTGGCGTCGAAGGCGTGAAGTGGCTGATGGAGGAGCAGGACGGCGGGGGGTACCGGTTCACGACCGCGAGCCGGCGCGCGTATGTCGAGGTCACCGTGGGGCAGGGCCGGGACAGTTCGAGTGTGCTGATCGATCTTGCGCCGGCCATCAAGAAGGCGATCCCCCAAGGGGTCGCCGACCTGACGGTGAGCAACTGAACGGCAGGCAGCCGAAGGGGCCCGCGCCCGACCGGTACGGCGGTCACCTGAGGCCGGTGGACCGCCGCATCGCCGCCTCGATCAGTTTGTCCACGAGGTCCGGGTAGCTGATCCCGCTCGCCTGCCACATCTGCGGGTACATCGAGATCGGCGTGAAACCGGGCATCGTGTTGATCTCGTTGATCACGAACTCCCCGTCCTCGGTGAGGAAGAAGTCCGCGCGCACCAGGCCCTCGCACGAGGCCGCCTCGAAGGCGTCCACCGCCAGGCGCTGGACCTCCGCGGTCTCCTCCGGCGTGAGAGGCGCGGGCACGATCCCCGGCGTCGAGTCGATGTACTTGGCCTCGAAGTCGTAGTACGCGTGCGTGTCCGGCGGCGGGATCTCGGCCGGTACGGAGGCCCGCGGCCCGTCCTCCAGCTCCAGCACCCCGCACTCGATCTCACGGCCGCGCAGCGCGGCCTCGACGAGGATCTTCGGGTCGTGCCGCTGCGCCTCGGCGATCGCCTCGTCCAGGCCGGACAGATCCTCGACCTTGGTGATGCCGATCGACGAACCCGCGCGCGCGGGCTTCACGAAGAGCGGCCAGCCGTGGTCGCCGGCGAGGTCGATGATCTTCTTGCGGGCGGCGGACTCGTCCTGCTCCCACTCCCGCGGCCGGATCACCACGTACGGGCCCACCTTGAGCCCGAACGAGGTGAACACCCGCTTCATGTACTCCTTGTCCTGGCCGACGGCCGAGGCGAGCACACCGGAGCCCACGTACGGCACGCCGGAGAGCTCCAGCAGGCCCTGCAGGGTGCCGTCCTCGCCGTAGGGGCCATGGAGCACCGGGAAGACGACGTCGATCTCGCCCAGCGCCTTGGGCACCGATCCGGGCTCGGTGTAGACGACTTCGCGGTTCGCCGGGTCGACGGGGAGCACCACGCCGCCCTCGCCGGCGTCGGTGAGGTCCTCGACTTCGGGCGTACGGCGATCGGTGATCGCCATCCGTTCCGGTTCGTCCGCGGTGAGCACCCAGCGGCCTTCCCGCGTGATGCCGATCGGCAGGACGTCGTACTTCGTCCGGTCGATCGCACGCAGTACGGCGCCGGCGGTGACCATGGAGATCCCGTGCTCGGAGCTACGACCGCCGAACACGACGGCCACGCGCGGCTTGCGAGGCTGCTGGTCTGGGCTCTGGGGGAGGTTCTCGGTGCTCATATCGCGATGAGCGTACCCGCCCGTAGGGTCCGAGTCAGCGTCCGGAGGGTGGCGTTCCCCTCGGCGTCGCTCAGCGTCGCTCCGGCTTTGCGCTGCGCGACATCAGCTCCTTGAGCGCGACCACCGGCGGCTTGCCCTCGTGCACGATGCCGACGACCGTCTCCGTGATCGGCATGTCGACGCCGTGCCGGCGGGCCAGATCCAGCACGGACTCACAGGACTTGACGCCCTCGGCGGTCTGCTTGGTGACCGCGATGGTCTCCTGGAGGGTCATGCCCTTGCCGAGGTTGGTGCCGAAGGTGTGGTTGCGGGACAGCGGCGAGGAGCAGGTCGCCACCAGGTCGCCCAGGCCCGCGAGTCCGGAGAAGGTCAGCGGGTCGGCGCCCAGCGCGACCCCGAGCCGCGTGGTCTCGGCGAGGCCGCGTGTGATGAGCGAGCCCTTGGCGTTGTCGCCGAGGCCCATGCCGTCCGCGATGCCGACGGCGAGGCCGATGACGTTCTTCACGGCACCGCCCAGTTCGCAACCCACCACGTCCGTATTGGTGTAGGGGCGGAAGTACGGCGTGTGGCTGGCGGCCTGGAGGCGCTGGGCGACGGCCTCGTCGGTGCAGGCGACCACCGCGGCGGCCGGCATCCGCGCGGCGATCTCGCGGGCGAGGTTGGGTCCGGTGACCACGGCGATGCGGTCGTGGCCGACCTTGGCCACGTCCTCGATGACCTCGCTCATCCGCATGGTGGTGCCGAGTTCGACGCCCTTCATCAGCGACACGAGGACCGTGCCCGGCGCCAGCATCGGGGTCCACTCGGCGAGGTTGGCGCGCAGCGTCTGGGAGGGGACGGACAGCACCGTGAAGTCGGCGCCGGCCATGGCCTCGGCGGGGTCCGTGGTGGCCCGCATACCTTGCGGGAGCTCGACGCCGGGGAAGTAGTCGGGGTTCGTACGGCTCGAGTTGATGGCCTCGGCGACCTCGGCGCGACGGGCCCACAGGGTGACCTCGCATCCCGCGTCGGCGAGGACGATGCCGAAGGCGGTTCCCCACGAACCGGCACTCAGAACTGCCGCCTTGACGGGCTTGCTCACGCGCCCTGCCCCTCTTCCTGTCCGGCCTTTTCCTGCCCGGCCTTTTCCTGTTCGGCCTTTTCCTGTTCGGCCTTTTCCTGTTCGGCCTTTTCCTGTTCGGCCTTCAGCTGCGTCTGCCGGTTCTGCGCGGCGGTCCTGCGGCGCTGCTCGATGCGCTCCTGGCGCGGATCGTACGGCGTCTCGGGCGCCTTCTCGCCGCGGATCTCCTCCAGCTGGCGGGTGATGGCGGCCATGATGACCTCGGTCGCTTCCTTCAGCAACTCCGGGGTCATCTCCTTGTCGTAGAAGCGCGCGAGATCCACGGGCGGGCCCGCGAGCACCCGGTGGGTCTTGCGCGGAAGGACGTTGGCCTTCTTCGCGTAGGGCGGCAGCAGTTCGTTGGCACCCCACTGCGCGACCGGGATCACCGGGCACTTGGTCTGCAGCGCCACGCGCGCGGCGCCGGTCTTGCCGGTCATCGGCCACTGGTCGGGGTCGCGGGTGATGGTGCCCTCGGGGTAGAACGCGACGCACTCGCCGCGCTCCACGGCGTCGATCGCGGCCCTGAAGGCGCTCAGCGCGTCCGTGGTTTCCCGGTAGACGGGGATCTGCCCGGTGCCGCGCATCGCGGCGCCGACGAATCCCTTCTTGAAAAGGCCGCTCTTCGCGAGGAATCGCGGAACCCGGCCGGTGTTGTACTGAAAGTGCGCGTACGCGAAGGGATCGATGTGCGAATTATGGTTCACCGCGGTGATAAATCCACCCTCGGCCGGAATGTGCTCCATTCCGCGCCAGTCCCGCTTGATCAGAACCACCAGCGGCGGTTTGCAGAGCACCGCGGCGAAGCGGTACCAGAAGCCGATTCTGCGGCGGGGCACGCGGACACCTTCCTCTAGGGATCAAGGACATCGGGCCGGAGGGCCGCACAAGTGTCGCCCCAGGCCGCCGGTCTGTCGAGAACACGGTACGCCTCGCCGCCGCAACCGCCAGATGCCCCTGGTGACGGCTGAGTGACAATGGCCGCGACTAGAGAGGGACGAAACGCTCGTGCAGTGGACCTTGGTCATACCCCTGAAGCCCCTGGCGCGGGCGAAGAGCAGGCTCTCGGACACCGCGAGCGACGGACTGCGCCCGGGCCTGGCCCTCGCCTTCGCCCAGGACACCGTCGCTGCGGCGCTGGCCAGCCCGGCGGTGAAGGATGTGGCGGTCGTCACGAACGACGCCCTGGCCGGCCGTGAGCTGGGCGCACTTGGCGCGCACATCGTCCCGGACGAGCCGGGCGGCGGCCTGAACGCGGCACTGGCGCACGGGGTGGCGGTCGTACGCTCGTCCCGCCCCGAAAGCGCCGTGGCGGCCCTCAACGCCGATCTTCCCGCCCTGCGCCCCCTGGAATTGGCCCGAGTTCTGGACTCTGCCGCGGAATTCCCACGCGCATTCCTCCCGGATGCAGCCGCAATCGGCACGACGCTGCTGGCCGCCGCTCCGGGCAGAGATTTACTTCCTTCATTCGGCACGAATTCCAGGACCCGCCATCGCGAGTCCGGAGCGGTGGAACTCGACCTCGACCAGGTGGATTCGGTACGCCAGGACGTGGACACCGGCGCCGACCTGCGCGCCGCGCTGGCCCTGGGCGTAGGCCCGCGAACAGCGACGGCAGCCGCGCGTCTGCTGATCAAGGAACAGTAAAGGGCGCGACCAGCCCCTATGGCGCCGCACATCATCACAACCCGTCGTAGGGTTGCAGTCATGCAGGCAACCGCATACACCTACGACGCCGAAACCCGCACCGGCAGCGTGCTGCTGGACGACGGCACCCCTGTCCCCTTCGACGCCCCGGCGTTCGACGCAGGCGGCCTGAGGCTGCTGCGCCCCGGCCAGCGGGTGCGCATCGAGACGGAGGGTGAGGGCGAGGCCCTGCGGATCACCCTGGTGACGTTGCAGACCCTCTGAACCACAGCGAAGTCAGAACCACAGCGAACTCACCAGCGCATTCCGAACACGCCGCGGGCCGGACTCCACACGGAGTCCGGCCCGGCGCGTGAGTGCCCCTGCGGTTCTACCTCTTGCGGGCGGTGGCCTTCTTGGCGGTGGTCTTGCGAGCCGTCGACTTCTTGGCGGGCGCCTTCTTGGCGGTCGCCTTCTTCGCCGGGGCCTTCTTGGCCGTCGCCTTCTTCGCGGTGGTCTTCTTCGCCGCGGTGGTCTTGGCGGTCGTCGTGGTCTTCTTCGCCGGCGCCTTCTTCGCGGTGGCCTTCTTGGCGGCGGCCGTGGTCTTCTTGGCCGTCGTCTTCTTCGCCGCCACCTTCTTCGCGGCGGCCGCCTTGGTGGTCTTCTTCGCGGCGGCCTTCTTGACCGTCGCCGCGGCACCACCGGTCAGGCTGCCCTTGGGCGCCTTCTTGACCGCGACCTCGCCGCCCCGCGGGAGCTTCTTCGAGCCGCTCACCAGGTCCTTGAAGCCCTGACCCGCACGGAAGCGCGGGACGGAGGTCTTCTTGACCCGAACCCGCTCGCCCGTCTGGGGGTTACGGGCATAACGAGCAGGTCGGTCGACCTTCTCGAACGAACCGAAGCCGGTGACCGAGACCCGCTCACCCGCGACGACCGCGCGGACGATGGCGTCCAGTACATGGTCGACAGCCTCGGCGGCCTGCTGACGGCCGCCCATCTTGTCGGCAATCGCTTCTACGAGCTGCGCCTTGTTCACGTCTTCCCCTTCGGAGACATCGCCAGAACGAAAGTGTTCAAGCTTTTTCGCACGTTAGGCAGATATATACCGCAAATCAAACACGAAACGGGCTAATCACCCTTGTGCCGCAACAGACTCGACGGTCTTGAAGGTGTTCAGCGTTCCTCTTCGGGGAATCGCCCCGCGTCGAGGTCCGCGATGAACGCCTCCAGGCGCCTTGTCGCTTCGGCGACGTCGTGTTTGGCCGCGGCCGTAATGACCAGCAGCTTCCGGGTCAGCGCCATCCGTACGCCCTCCGGGACTTGCAGTGCGCGCACCCTTGCATGCGCTTCCTTCAGTTGGTCCGCGACTGCCGCATAGAGCTCGAGTTGGCCGTCGTGTTCCATGCACAGATTGTGCCATCTGGGGCGAGTTGTCGCCTGCCAGGGGTGCAACTCCGGCCTCAAATGGCCTTCCGGGCACTTGCGGAAGCCACGGCTACAAGACTCGCGTACCCCAGCAACACCCGTCGTAACGTGGGAAGTTGAGTACCGCACCCACGCCGCGCAGGGCCGTTCGGGTGCAGACATGGCAGTACCCCCGATCGGGGCTGATCGGGGGTACTGCGCGGGTGTTGCGGTGGCCGAAAGTCGCCTTGCGCCGAAGCCTTGGCTCAGGCCTGGAGCGTGCGCGGCTTGAACGACGGCCGCTTCGCCTCGTAGGCGGCGATGTCGGCCTCGTTCTGCAGGGTGATCGAGATGTCGTCGAGGCCGTTCAGCAGCCGCCAGCGGGAGTTCTCGTCCAGCTCGAAGGAGGCGGTGATGCCCTCGGCGCGCACCTCACGGGCCTCGAGGTCGACCGTGATCTCGGCCTGCGGGTCCTTCTCGGTGAGCTCCTGCAGCGCGTCCACGATCTTCTGCTCCAGAACCACCGTGAGCAGGCCGTTCTTGAGCGAGTTGCCGCGGAAGATGTCCGCGAAGCGCGAGGAGATGACGGCCTTGAAGCCGTAGTTCTGCAGCGCCCACACGGCGTGCTCACGGGAGGAACCGGTGCCGAAGTCGGGACCGGCGACCAGGACCGTGGCGCCTTGGCGCTCGGGCTGGTTGAGGATGAACGTCTCGTCCTTGCGCCAGGCCTCGAACAGCCCGTCCTCGAACCCGTCCCGAGTCACCTTCTTGAGCCAGTGAGCAGGGATGATCTGGTCGGTGTCGACGTTGGAGCGGCGCAGCGGGACGGCCCGGCCGGTGTGCGTGGTGAATGCTTCCATGACTTCTCAGACTCCAGCGGGCGTACGGGTCTCGGCGTCGGACAGGTCGGCCGGGGAGGCCAGGTGGCCCAGGACCGCGGTGGCCGCCGCGACCTGCGGCGACACCAGGTGCGTACGACCGCCCTTGCCCTGCCGCCCCTCGAAGTTGCGGTTGGAGGTGGACGCCGAGCGCTCACCGGGGGCCAGCTGGTCGGGGTTCATGCCCAGGCACATCGAGCAGCCCGCGTGCCGCCACTCGGCGCCGGCCTCCTTGAAGACCACGTCCAGGCCCTCGGAGACGGCCTGCAGACCCACCCGCGCGGAGCCCGGAACAACCAGCATCCGCAGGCCGTCGGCGACTTTGCGGCCCTTGAGGAGCTCGGCGGCGGCGCGCAGGTCCTCGATCCGGCCGTTGGTGCAGGAGCCTACGAAGACGGTGTCCACCTTGATGGAGCGCAGCGGCTGACCGGCCTCCAACCCCATGTATTCCAGGGCCTTTTCGGCGGCGAGGCGCTCCGAAGCGTCTTCGTACGAAGCCGGGTCGGGGACGGACGCCGAAAGCGGCGCACCCTGGCCCGGGTTGGTGCCCCAGGTGACGAACGGCGACAGCTCGGCGGCCTCGATGACGACCTCGGCGTCGAACTCGGCGTCCTCGTCCGTCTTCAGCGTCTTCCAGTACGCGACGGCCGCGTCCCAGTCCTCGCCCTTGGGCGCGTGCGGACGGCCCTCGAGGTAGTCGAAGGTGGTCTGGTCGGGGGCGATCATGCCCGCGCGGGCACCGGCCTCGATCGACATGTTGCAGATGGTCATGCGGGCCTCCATCGAGAGCTTCTCGATGGCGGAGCCGCGGTACTCCAGGACGTAGCCCTGGCCGCCGCCGGTGCCGATCCTGGCGATGATCGCCAGGATCAGGTCCTTGGCGGTGACGCCGTCGGGCAGTTCGCCGTTGACCGTGATGGCCATGGTCTTGGGGCGGACCAGCGGCAGCGTCTGGGTGGCCAGCACGTGCTCCACCTGGGAGGTGCCGATGCCGAACGCCAGGCCGCCGAAGGCGCCGTGCGTGGAGGTGTGGGAGTCGCCGCAGACGACCGTCATGCCGGGCTGGGTCAGACCCAGCTGCGGGCCCACGACGTGCACGACACCCTGCTCGACGTCGCCCAGCGGGTGCAGGCGCACGCCGAACTCGGCGGCGTTCTTGCGCAGCGTCTCCAGCTGGATCCGGGAGACCGGGTCGGCGATCGGCTTGTCGATGTCGAGGGTCGGGGTGTTGTGGTCCTCGGTGGCGATGGTCAGGTCGAGCCGGCGCACCTGGCGCCCGCTCTTGCGGAGGCCGTCGAAGGCCTGCGGGCTGGTCACCTCGTGCAGCAGGTGCAGATCGATGAAGAGGAGGTCGGGCTCGCCCTCGGCGCGCCGGACGACATGGTCGTCCCAGACCTTCTCCGCGAGTGTCCTACCCATCGCTTTCCCTCCGGCCGGCAAGCGTCCACCGGCCCAACTAGAGATCTTGAGGAAGCAGCGCCCGCCGCCCCTGTTCGGGCGTCCGCCACCGGGCCCGTTTGTCTGCGGGCCGCATTGCCTTCGTGTCTTCCAGAGTGGCGCGTTCCACGGAAAATTGAACTTGCGTTTCACAGAGTGAGACGCGAGTATCGTTTCATGGACAACAGTAGCGGCGTCGGCGTTCTGGACAAGGCAGCCCTTGTCCTGAGCGCCCTGGAGTCCGGTCCGGCCACCCTCGCGGGGCTTGTGGCGGCCACCGGATTGGCACGACCCACGGCCCACCGGCTGGCCGTGGCTCTGGAACACCACCGCATGGTGGCGCGCGACATGCAGGGCCGTTTCATTCTGGGCCCTCGCCTCGCGGAGCTGGCCGCGGCGGCCGGCGAGGACCGCCTCCTCGCCACGGCGGGCCCGGTACTCACCCACCTCCGTGATGTCACGGGCGAGAGCGCGCAGCTCTATCGCCGCCAGGGCGACATGCGCATCTGCGTCGCCGCGGCGGAGCGTCTGTCCGGCCTTCGGGACACGGTCCCGGTCGGCTCCACGCTCACGATGAAGGCGGGCTCCTCCGCGCAGATCCTCATGGCCTGGGAAGAGCCGGAGCGCCTGCACCGCGGCCTGCAGGGCGCCCGCTTCACGGCCACCGCGCTCTCCGGCGTACGACGCCGGGGCTGGGCCCAGTCGATCGGCGAGCGCGAGCCGGGCGTCGCGTCCGTCTCCGCGCCCGTACGCGGCCCGTCGAACCGCGTGGTGGCCGCCGTGTCCGTCTCCGGCCCCATCGAGCGCCTGACCCGCCACCCGGGCCGTATGCACGCCCAGGCGGTCATCGACGCCGCGGCCCGCCTGTCGGAGGCCCTGCGCCGCACCGGCTGACGTCGGGGACGTCGGTGGGGAGGGCCTGCCTCAACGCCGCGGCAGACCCTCCCCACTCCCCCGCCCCCGGGTCACCTGGCTTCTTCGGCCGCCTTCGCCTTCGACCGGTACGCGAACCGGTCCTTCGCGTAGCGCCCTCGCTTCTCCAGCGGCACCTGCCCGTGCGCCGCCGCGAGCCCGAACGCCGGCATGTCCGCATAGATCGACTCGTACGACCCCTCGGGCACCACGTAGGCCTCATGCCACAGCCCCACGTGCCCGCGGACCTTGCCCTGGCGCTCCTTGCGGTTGAAGATCGCCCACGCCCGGTGGTGGAGCATGTCGGGCGAGGTCGCGTACGCGTAGAGCTTCTCCTTGGACTCCCAGTACTGGACCACGTAGTACGTCCGCGGCGAGGCCGTCAGCAGCACATGCCCGAGCAGTCCCCGCTCCGGATCCTTCTGCAACTCGCGCAGCATCCGCGGCATGGCCAGGGCCACCGGGAACCAGTGGTGCACGGCCCAGAAGCGGTTGATGCGCATACCGATCAGCAGCACCACGACATCGCCTTCCGCTGCTGCGGTCGTACGACCCGACGTCGGCTTCACGAACACGGCTACCCCCTGGCTCCCCTGTCGGATAGCGGCACTATCCTTCTTGGTGATGCTTGGATAGTGGCACTCCCCAAGGAAGGGCGCAAGAGATGCGACTGGCGGAACTGAGCGAGCGCAGCGGGGTGTCCATCGCGACGATCAAGTACTACCTGCGCGAAGGGCTGTTGGCGCCCGGCCGCCAGATCAACACGACGACGGCCGAGTACGACGAGGAGCACCTGCGCCGGCTGCGGCTGATCCGCGCGATGATCCAGGTCGGCCGGGTGCCGGTGGCGACGGTCCGGGAGGTACTCGGGCACGTCGACGACGACTCGCTGGGCCGCTCGATCCGCCTCGGCGCGGCGATGTGGGCGCTGCCGCAGGTGCCGGAGCCGGACGAGGACGACGAGTACGTCCAGGCCGCACACCAGGAGGTCACCGCACTCCTGGACCAGCTCGGCTGGGAGAACGCCAAGCAGCTCACGACCATCTCCCCCGCGTACCGCTCACTGGTGGTGGCGGTGGCCGCGTTCCGCCGGCTCGGCTACGGCTTCGGGGCCGAACTGCTCGCGCCGTACGCCGAGTTGATGCACCGGACAGCCGTCCTCGACCTGGACAACATGGAGACCTACCCCTCCCAGGAGGAGCAGATCGAGTTCGCGATCCTGGGGGCGATCCTCAACGAGCCGGTGCTGCAGGCGCTGCACCGGCTGGCCCAGGAGGAGGAGACGACACGGCGGTACGGCTTCGAGTAGCCGACGCCGGGCACGACGAAGGCCCTCCGCCGAAGCGAAGGGCCTTCATGTGGTACCCCCGACCGGATTCGAACCGGCGCTACCGCCTTGAGAGGGCGGCGTGCTAGGCCGCTACACAACGGGGGCGTGGAGCCTGCGTTTCCGCAGGTCCGAGCTGGTCTACCTGGACTCGAACCAAGACTAACTGAACCAGAATCAGTCGTGCTGCCAATTACACCATAGACCAATGTGGTTTAGACCAGACAGTACCCCCGACCGGATTCGAACCGGCGCTACCGCCTTGAGAGGGCGGCGTGCTAGGCCGCTACACAACGGGGGCCCTAGCGATCCCGAGTTGATCGAGATCAGTACCCCCGACCGGATTCGAACCGGCGCTACTGCCTTGAGAGGGCAGCGTGCTAGGCCGCTACACAACGGGGGCTTTGCAGATGAGCTCTGCGAGCTGGCCTACCTGGACTCGAACCAAGACTAACTGAACCAGAATCAGTCGTGCTGCCAATTACACCATAGGCCACTGGAACGCAAGCCCCTGCGGGGATTTTGTTCTAGTTTGCTCCGTCGGTTCCGGCCTTTCGGCCCGCTCCCCGGCGGCGCAGGAAGAACATTACCCGAAGGTGGACGGGGCTCCAAAACGGGTATCCGCGCCGAGGATCGCGGGGAGTTCGGCGAGGGTGGCGATCCGGTGCGGTCCGCCGGGGGCGTCGACGCTGGTGGCCACGCCGTCACGGTCGATCCACACCGACAGCAGCCCGGCGTCCGCGGCACCCCGCCCGTCGATCTCCGGGTGATCGCCGACGTAGGCCACCTGATGCGGGGCGAGCTCCAGCGCGGCGCAGGCGGCGTGGAAGGCGCCGGCCTCCGGCTTGGAGACGCCGAGCTCGGCCGCGCACAGGACGGCCTCGAAGCGGTCGTACACGCCGAGCACGCGCAGCTTGCGGTCCTGGACGTGGATGCTGGAGTTGGACAGCACCGCGTGCCGGTGGCTGGCCGCTAGGGCGTCCAGGACCGGCAGCACGTCCGGGAAGAGGGCCCAGGCCGTCTCGTAGTGCCCGATGTACCGCTCGAACCAGGCGTCGGCCTCGGCGTCGGTCAGCTCCTCGCCGAGGAACACCCGCACCCGGTCGCGGCGCTGCCCCTGGAAGGTGGCCTCCCCCGCGGAGAACCGCGCCCACTGGGCGTCGGTGATCGCCCGCCAGCGCACGATGGCCTGCTCGACGCTGTCGTACCCGTCGAGCAGGCCCTCGGCCAGCAGGTGCGCGCGCATGCCCACGCGGTCCGCGGTGGTGTAGTCGAAAAGGGTGTCGTCCACGTCCCAGACCACGGCCCGAATGCTCATGATCCGACGGTAACTCGGACGGCGGGAGCCTGTCCGTCAGTTGACCGTGGTCGTGCCGGTCGTGGTGAGGGCGGGGCCCTCGTTGTCGCGTGGCTCGGCGGTCAGTTTCCAGGTGTACGTGCCGGTGACGCGGCGGCCGTCGTCCCCGTAGCCGTCCCAGGCGGCGCGGACGGCGGCGCCCTTGGTGCTGCCGGTGAGGGTGCGGATCACCGTGCCGCTGCTGTTGCTCAGGGTGAGTGTCCAGGTGGCGGGCTTGTTGAGCTGCCAGACGGGCTGCCAGGGGTTTGCCTTCGTCGGGCCGCCCGGCACGGCGTCGGTCTGGGACTCCATCTGCGCGAGCGGCGAGGAGGGGACGCCGCTGGGGACGATCGAGACCTCGCCGTACGTGCCGTTGAGGTAGGCGATGTGGCCGCCGAAGCGGTCGACGGCCCAGCGGCCGTTGCTGCCTCCGGTGTTCTGGTCCGCGGTGGGCAGCTTGACCAGGGTGCGGGTGGCCGCCGTTCCGGTGTGGAAGTCGGTGAGCAGCAGCTCGTGGGTGGTGCGGTTCTCACGGAGCAGGAAGCCGTCGGCCAGGCGGGCCGGGCCGTTGTCGGCCGGGACCGTGATCCCGCGGCCCGTCGCCCGGTCGTAGACGCCCGCGTTGGAGCCGCAGGACCAGTACAGCCAGGTGTTCACGGCCTGGATGTCGGTGGGGGTGCAGGGGGCGCCCGTGGTGACGGTGGCGACCGTCTGGCCGGTCTTGAGGTGCTTTCCGACGACCGAGCCCTGGGTGCTGCCGGGGGTCCACATCACCTGGCCCCAGACGGCGGCGGCGGTGCGGGCGCGGCTGAGGACGGTCTCGCCGTCGGTCGTGCCGCTCGGGAAGTCGACGACCTTCTGGGTGCCGGAGCCGCCGTTGTAGAGCACGTAACGGCCGGTGCCGCCGGGGAGGCGGCCGCCGGCGTCGCCGCCCGTGGGCTCGTTGCGGATGGTCGTGGTGTCGAGGCCGACGTTGAGGACGGATTCCTGGCCTTCCGCGCTGGTCCACAGGTAGGAGACGCGGCCGTCGCCGAGGGCTTCCAGCTGGGGGCAGGCGGCGTCGCCGGTGAGGCAGGTGGGGTCGCTCAGCGCCGGGCTGCGGGGGGTCTGCTGACCTGTGGGCTTGCCCGTGGCGTCCAGCTGGAAGCTGCTGAACCGGTTGGCGGCGCCCGGCGTCGCGCCGTACAGGAACAACTCGCCGCCGGCGAGGGCCAGACCCTGCGCCCCGGTCGCCATGGCGGGGATCTGGGCCACCTTCTCGGCGGCGATCCCACCGTTCTCGGTGGGCGTGATCCGGTGGATGTTCCAGTCGAGGCCGGAGGGCCCTGCGGTGGCGAGTGCGCTGCCGTCCAGGGTCGGGCCTATTCCGCCGAAGGACGGACTGAGCACGGTGCTCGTGGCACCGGTCACGAGGGAGCGGGCGTTGAGTGCGGGCTGGGTGCCGACTGGGAGGAAGTCCGGGTTTCCGGCGAGGACTTGGTCCCCCACGACGGCTTCGAGCCGACCGGGCAGCCCCGTGACCGTGGTGGGCTGGGTGCCGGGTTCGGCGTCGACACGGATCGACTTCCAGTCGGTGACCAGCCAGCGGTCGTTGTAGACGACCTCCGAGTCTGCGCTCACGCCGGTGACGTACGTGCGGAAGGTGCCGTCCGCGAGGTCGACGAGTCCGACGGACCTCGTGCCGTCCAGCGTGTGGACGACCGCGAGTCGGCGGACCGAGCCGCCGGTGACGTAGGTGGTGGGCTGGGCGCCCGCGGGGAGCCCGGTGACCGGGACGTCCGCAGTGGTGCCGTCGGCGGCGGCGCGCAGCACGTGCAGGGCTCCGCCGGTGTCCTGGGTCAGCACGCTCCAGCCGACGGCGGCCTTGTAGGTCTGGCCGGACGGGATCGTGACGGCGGCGGTCGCGCCCGTGGAGCGGTGCTTCTGTGTGACGGTGGAGCCGCTGCGGGTGTTGACGACGTCGGTCCCGGTGGCCAGGTCGTCCGGACCCGCGTGGGCGGGCGGGACGACATCCGGGTAGTCCACCCACGTGGCGGAGCCACCGCTCACCCCGCGGTACTGGAAGCCGGAGGCACCGGCCCACAGGTACTGGATCTCCAGCCGCTTCTCCGAGCTGAGCCGGACCGTCCCCACGGGCGGCTCCGCGGCCTGCGCGGGTGCGATCGGCAGGGCGCACGTCAGGGCCACCGCACCGCTGAGCGCCACCGTGGCAAGTCTTCGTGAACGAGTCACGTTCCCCTCCCCCTGTAACAGGGTGCACACGCACCTCATGTGCACGGGGGACATCCAACGTGCGGTCGGAAAGCTGGAGTTGGCCGGAGCGATGAACTCCGGGTGACGTCTGGGCGGACACGCGAAGGGCGGCGCCCGAACCGGACGCCGCCCTTGTGTGAACGCGCTATGCGGCCAGCTTCGCCAGCGCCCCATCGATGCGCGCCAGCGTCTTCTCCTTGCCCAGGACCTCGAGGGACTCGAAGAGGGGCAGACCGACCGTGCGGCCGGTGACGGCCACGCGGACCGGGGCCTGGGCCTTGCCGAGCTTGAGGCCGTGGGCCTCGCCGGCGGCCAGGACAGCCTCCTTCAGCGACTCCGGGGAGCTCCAGTCGGCCGCGTCCAGCTTCTCGCGGGCCGTGCGCAGGAGCGCGTCCGAGCCCTCCTTCATGGCCTTGGTCCAGCTCGCCTCGTCCTGCACCGGCTCCGGCAGGAACAGGAAGTCGACGTTGTCCGTGATCTCCGACAGGACCTTCAGGCGGGTCTGGGCGTGCGGGGCGATCGCCTGCCACTTCACCTCGTCGAAGGCCTCCGGGGCCCAGGGGGCGAACGGGGCCTGGAGCCACGGGCGGCAGCGCTCGGTGAAGTCCTTCACATCCAGCAGGCGGATGTGGTCGCCGTTGATCGACTCGCACTTCTTCAGGTCGAAGCGGGCCGGGTTGGGCTGCACGTCCGCGATGTCGAAGGCCGCGACCATCTCGTCCGTCGTGAAGATGTCCTGGTCGGCCGAGAGCGACCAGCCGAGCAGGGAGAGGTAGTTGAGCAGCCCCTCGGGGAGGAAGCCGCGCTCGCGGTAGAGGTTCAGCGACGACTGCGGGTCGCGCTTGGAGAGCTTCTTGTTGCCCTCGCCCATCACGTACGGCAGGTGGCCGAAGGACGGGGTCTCCTTGGCGATGCCCAGCTCCATCAGCGCCTTGTACAGGGCGATCTGACGGGGCGTCGAGGAGAGCAGGTCCTCGCCGCGCAGGACGTGGGTGATCTCCATCAGGGCGTCGTCGACCGGGTTCACCAGCGTGTACAGCGGGGCGCCGTTCGCGCGGACGATGCCGTAGTCCGGGACGTTCTCCGGCGTGAAGGTCAGCTCGCCGCGGACCAGGTCCGTGAAGGTGATCGTCTCGTCGGGCATGCGGAAACGGACGATCGGCGCCCGGCCCTGGGCCTTGTACTCCTCGACCTGCGCGTCGGTCAGGTCGCGGCAGTGGCCGTCGTAGCCGGACGGCTTGCCTGCGGCGCGGGCGGCCTCGCGGCGGGTGTCCAGCTCCTCCTGGGAGCAGTAGCAGTGGTACGCGTGACCGCCGTCCAGGAGCTTGGCCGCGACCTCCTTGTAGAGGTCCATGCGCTGCGACTGGCGGTACGGCGCGTGCGGGCCGCCGACCTCGGGGCCCTCGTCCCAGTCGAAGCCGAGCCAGCGCATCGAGTCGAGCAGCTGGTTGTAGGACTCCTCGGAGTCGCGGGCCGCGTCGGTGTCCTCGATGCGGAAGACGAGCGTGCCCTGGTGGTGCCGGGCGAACGCCCAGTTGAACAGGGCGGTGCGGACCAGGCCCACGTGGGGGTTACCGGTGGGCGAGGGGCAGAAACGTACGCGGACGGGTGCGCTAGCCACGCTTGACAACCTTGTTGGTGAGAGAGCCGATGCCTTCGATGGTGACGGCGACCTCGTCGCCGACGGTGAGGGGCCCGACGCCTGCCGGGGTGCCCGTGAGGATCACGTCGCCCGGGAGCAGCGTCATGGCCTCGGAGATGTTGACGATCAGATCCTCGATCGAGTGGATCATCTCGCTGGTACGGCCGAGCTGGCGCTGTTCGCCGTTGACCGTGAGCTGGATGGTCAGGTCGGACGCCGTTTCGAGGTCCAGGTCCGTCTCCACCCAGGGGCCCAGCGGGCAGGAGGTGTCGAAGCCCTTGGCCCGCGCCCACTGCTTCTCGCGCTTCTGGACGTCGCGGGCGGTGATGTCGTTGGCGCAGGTGAAGCCGAAGATCACGTCCTTGACGCGCTCGCGCGGGACCTCGCGGCACATGCGGCCGATGACGACGGCCAGTTCGGCCTCGTGGTGGAGGTCCTCGGTGAAGGACGGGTACTGGATCTCGTCGCCGGGGCCGATCACCGCGGTGGACGGCTTGAAGAAGGCGAACGGGGCGTCGGGCACTTCGTTGCCGAGTTCGCGCGCGTGCTCGGCGTAGTTGCGGCCGAAGGCCACGACCTTGTTGGGGAGCACCGGCGGCAGCAGCCGGACCTTGCTCAGCGGCACCTTCGTGCCGGAGAGCTCGAAGTCCGCGAACGGGATGCCCTTGATGATGTCGAGGACGAGCTCGTCCGGCTTGTCGCCCTCGACCGCGCCGAAGGCGACGTTCCCGTCGATGGAGAATCTGGCGATGCGCACGGGATCCTGGTGCCCCTCACTGAGAACTGGTGTGCGTGTCGGCGGAGCGGCCGACCCGCGATCCGACGCTGGACGCTCCAGGCTAACCGGTCGGGCGGCTTGATCATCGGTCGCCGGAGCCGGAGCCCCACCGATG
Source organism: Streptomyces sp. T12 (assembly GCF_028736035.1). Classification (NCBI taxonomy): domain Bacteria; kingdom Bacillati; phylum Actinomycetota; class Actinomycetes; order Kitasatosporales; family Streptomycetaceae; genus Streptomyces; species Streptomyces sp. T12. The sequence goes on along the minus strand of NZ_CP117866.1, from coordinate 7,630,020 downwards.
CCGTTGTCCGCGGATCAGCCGGCCAGAAATCGCTTGTCGTGATCCCGTCAGCCCAGTTAAGGCCTTCACGAAATCCGACACCGGCCAATCGGATTCAGAAACGAGGGGACCCATGAAGGCATCACGCAAGGCCCGGTCCGCCGCAATCGCGATACCCGCCGCGGCCGTGGCGGTGTTGGGCATGGCGCCGATGGCGCACGCCGAGGCCAGACCCACCTGCCCCGACTGGGAAAAGGACTGCGCCGTCTTCTACTACAACAGCGACAAGCAGGGCTCGCGCACCGCCTTTACCCATGACGGCGTGTCCAACCTCACCGGTTACACGTTCCTGTCGTCCGGTAACGGTAAGGGCCTGCCTGTGAAGAACGGCGCGGCTTCCTTCTGGAACGCGAGCGTCGGCAGCATCGCCACGGTCTTCATCCGCAGCAACTACGGCGGCGCCTGTGACACGTTCGCACCTCTCGCGGACACCAAGAAGCTCGCCAAGACGTACAACGAGAACGCCTCGTTCGACTTCGACCGGAACGGCGACAACTACTACAAGTGGGACCAGGACGCCGCCCGCAGAAAAGTGGCACATGACCCCGTGCAGGCGTCCGACCCGAGTTCCGCCAGGCCTCCGTCACCGCCCCCGGCCCTCACCCGGCCAGCTACACCGACGCCGAATACGAGGTGGTCGGCTCGGCGGAACAGTTACTGGCTCGCGACTGCATGAAAGGCTTCGGTCCGACCTACCGACCGGCGAAGAGTCCGGCTCCCGTGGACACAGAGGATCGCCGGTACGGGATAACGGATGTGGACAACGCACGACGCCATGGGTACCGGCACCCTCCTCAACCGGCCGCGCCAAAAGCGGAACTCACGAAGGACCAGGCCCGGGTCCTCTACGGCAAGCGGTCCCTCGAGAAGGGAACGGAAGACCAGGAAAAGCTGCGGCACCGGGGGAAAGAAATACCGGACGAAGGGTGTCTGGGGAAAGCTACGAAGCCTCCCTGAGTCGCCGTCATTCCTCGCAGGAAACGTCTCGGCCGCCGAGAGGAAAACGGCAGTGGCCGACATCACGTGTAAGCGAAAAACGGACCTCCTGGAAACGTGTTTCGAGACCGAGTCGGCGATCCAGAAGGCGATGACGAAGAAAGACGCGGCCTTGCTCCACGAGCTCGACGAGCTGCACGGGAAAAAGCTGAGCGCGGCCAGAAAAATACTCGCAAAGGCATGAAGCGAGGCTCCCCGGACGACCGGGGAGCCTCACCGGCTACTCGGCGCCGGCCGATGCGCCGACGGGGACCTCCACGAGAACCGTGCGCCGGGGGTTGGCGGTCTGCGCGGGGAGGTCGACGGAGTGCTCCGGCTGCTGCGGGGTCTGCAGTTCGGCGGCGTCGTCGAGGTGCGCCAGCGTCGTGCGCCGCGGGTTGGCTATCGTGCGGAACATCATCGTCGTCTTCACGTTGAACTGAGTCCTGTCGTGACGAAGCGCCGGGGCAGGCCTGCAGGCGACCTGCCGTCCGACGCGGGTTGGCGGAATCATCCCTCTTGTAAAGCGTCAGGCTAAACATGCGATTCCCGCGAGAAGTCGTGAAGTCCCCTTGATCGGTATGTGAGTTTGCTCACGGATCAGCGGGCAAACCGGGCAATTCAGGCCCGCAATCCACCCCTACGAAACGGACATTGCCCCCCTGAACCCACCATTCCGCTCCTGATCATGGCGACTGGGACACCCGTCCCGCACAAGCAACTCGCGGGCATAAGTCCGTTATGGACAAGATTGCTTTCTACGGCTGGTAATCTCGCCCTCACGTGGTGTCACGTATGTTACGGCTCGACCTACGGACCTTGTTGGAGACCCTGCACTGTGCTGGAATTCCACGGACCGCCGCAGGATCGAGCCGGCGCACAGGGGGCGCATCGAGCGCCGAGTGGCGGCGAGAAGGGGGAGCCAGCGCCGGTCACTCACGACCATCAGGGAGCGTATTCAGGGCGCTCCCTACGACGCCGACACCGTGTCCGTCCGTTCACGCGGAGGGGCGCCTGGTCCAGAGGTTGCGACGCTAGTGCAGGGACGTTTCAAGAGGGATGGCAGCGCTTCGGCGGAGCCGGAGCACGGCGGGACCGACCGAGGTCCCTCCCCCCAGCACGCCCAGAACCCGGGCCCGGCCCCGTCCGTCGAGGGCGGTGAGCGCTCCGGGCGCCCCGCCGTGTCGGCGTCCCCGGGGGCGGCGGCCCCTTCCGCTCCGCCGGCCAAGAAGGCCCCGAAGGGCTCAAGCGGCCCCGGCGCGCGAATAGCCCTGCGCAACTGGCGCATCTCCACGCGTCTGGTGGCGCTGCTGACGCTCCCGGTGGTCGCGGCCACCTCGCTGGGCGCACTGCGCATCAGCGACAACATGGACGACATCCAGCAGCTCGACAACATGCGGCTGCTGACGGACATGACCAAGCGGGCCACCGAGCTCGCCGCGGCGCTCCAGGAGGAGCGCGACCAGTCCGCCGGTCCGCTCGCGCACGGCGCCAAGGCGACCGACTACACGGTCAAGGGCTACCGGGACAAGACGGACCGGGCCACGAAGAGCTTCATCGAAGCCTCCGAGGAGATCGACAGCACCAGCAAGGAGGGCAACCTCAAGGGTGTTCGCGACAACCTCGTCCAGCTCGTCGGTGACCTGAGCAACATCGCGAAGATCCGCAACAGCGCGTACGAGGCCAAGGAGAACTCCACGCAGACGGTGGAGGCGTACCACCGTCTGATCACCAACCTGCTCGGCCTCTCCCAGGACATGGCGGAGGCGACCAGCAACCCGGAGATGATCCAGAGCACGCGTGCCCTGGCCGCCTTCTCCACCGCCAAGGAGTACGCCTCCATCCAGCGCGCGGTCCTCGCGGCGGCCCTGCCCGCCAACAACAACTCCGTCGGCGACCTCTCCGAGAACGACCGGCTTTACGCCGAGTCGGCCGTGACGAGCCAGCGGTCCGAGATGAAGAGCTTCCGCAGCATCTACGGCACGCAGGCCGCCGCCGACCTGCTGAAGGCGATCGAAGAGGGCAACCCGACGATCACGGCCAGCGACAAGTACGCCAACCGTGCGCTCGGCAACCCCAACGCCCTCGTCGACCTGGAGAAGCGCTCGTACCGCGACTGGGTGGACGACAGCACCACCAAGATCCAGGGCATGCGCGCCATCGAGACCACGCTGCTCGAGGAGATGGAACAGAAGGCCCGCGAGCTGCGTAACGCCTCCGAGCGCGAGGCGATCATCTCCGGTGCGCTGATCCTGCTCGTGCTCGGTGTCTCGCTGGTCGGCGCCTTCGTCGTGGCCCGCTCCATGATCCGCTCGCTGCGCCGTCTGGAGGAGACCGCCACCAAGGTCGCCCAGGACCGGCTGCCCGAGCTGGTCAAGCAGCTCTCCGAGTCCGACCCGCAGGACGTCGACACCTCCGTCGAGTCGGTCGGTGTGCACTCCCGGGACGAGATCGGCCAGGTGGCCGCGGCCTTCGACGACGTGCACCGCGAGGCGGTCCGCCTCGCCGCAGAGCAGGCCCTGCTGCGGGGCAACGTCAACGCGATGTTCACCAACCTCTCGCGCCGCTCCCAGGGTCTGATCCAGCGCCAGCTGTCGCTGATCTCCGAGCTCGAGTCCCGCGAGGCCGACCCGGACCAGCTGTCCTCGCTGTTCAAGCTCGACCACCTCGCGACCCGCATGCGCCGTAACGGTGAGAACCTCCTCGTCCTCGCCGGTGAGGAGCCCGGCCGTCGCTGGACCCGTCCGGTCCCGCTGGTCGACGTGCTCCGCGCCGCCGCGTCCGAGGTGGAGCAGTACGAGCGCATCGAGCTGGCCTCCGTGCCGACCACCGAAGTGGCCGGCCGCGTGGTCAACGACCTCGTGCACCTGCTCGCCGAGCTGCTGGAGAACGCGACCTCGTTCTCCTCGCCGCAGACCAAGGTCAAGGTCACCGGTCACGCGCTGCCCGACGGCCGTGTGCTGATCGAGATCCACGACACCGGCATCGGCCTCTCCCCCGAGGACCTCGCCGCGATCAACGAGCGGCTCGCCTCGCCGCCCACCGTGGACGTGTCGGTCTCCCGCCGCATGGGCCTCTTCGTGGTCGGTCGTCTGTCGCAGCGGCACGGCATCCGCATCCAGCTGCGCCCGTCCGACTCCGGCGGTACGACCGCGCTGGTCATGCTGCCCGTCGACGTCGCCCAGGGCGGCAAGAAGCCCGCTCCGGGCAAGCCCGGCCCGAACGGCCCCGGTGTCTCCGGTGGCCCGGCCGCCGCGCAGGCCGCCGCCGGTGCGGCTGCCGCCCGTCGCCAGGCCCAGGCCGGTGGCGGCTCCCTCGGCGCGGGTGCGCCGGGTGGCGGTGCGCTCGGTGCCGGTGCCTCGGGCGGGGGCCGGCTGGGTGCCGGCCAGGGACCGCGGGCCGCGCTGCCCGGACGTGACGGTGGCGGACTTCCGAGTGGACCGGGTGCACCGCGTGGACCGCAGGGTCGGCCGCCGGCCGGCGCGGGTGCCGGGTTCGGTGGCCAGGCTCCCGGTGCTCCGCAGGGGCTCCAGGCCGCGGGCACGGGTCAGGACTCCTTCGGCGGCTCCCGTGGCGTCTCCGGCGGCCCCGATCAGTCGTGGCCGGGCGGCCCCTCGTCGCCGCAGTCGCCGCCCGCCGGCAACGAGCAGGGCAAGCAGGGCCGCCGTGGCCGCCAGCCGCAGCTGCCGCCGCGCGGTGGCCCGCGTGCCGAGCTGCCGGGCGGCAACCAGCCCTCCCGCCCCAGCTGGAGCGACGAGAACGCGCAGCCGCAGGTGTCGCGCGCCTCGCTCGACACCCCGCGCGGACACGACGAGGACCCCGCACAGACCTCCCGGATGCCGCGGATCGACGACCTCCAGGGCCCAGGCTCGACCACGGAGATCCCGGCGATCGGTCGCCCCGACGGCCGTCAGGGCCCGGGCTCGAACGCCGGCCCGTCGGACTTCGCCCGCCCGGACTTCGACGCCCCCGCCCCGGGTGCGTACAACCCGCAGAACACCGGTCAGTTCGTCCGCTCGGACGTCTTCGGCGCCCCGAACGGGCAGAACAACTCGTCGCAGACGGGCCAGTTCGCCTCCCCGCAGGCGTACGACGGCAGCTCGACGGGCCAGCACGCCCTGCCCGGACGCCAGAACCCCGAGCCCACCGGGCAGTTCGAGCGGCCCCAGGTCAACGGCACGTACGGCGGCGGTTCCGACTTCGGCGCCCCGCAGCCCCCGGTCCCGCCGCGTCCGCAGCAGCGGCCCGTCCGCCAGGAGCCCGAGGCGCTGCCGCCGGCGGGTCCCGGTGACGGCCGTACGCCGCTGTACGACACGCTGGAGACCAACTGGTTCCACGGCGGCCCGCAGGGACACCAGCCCGGCGCGGGCGGCTCGGCTCCGGCCTCCGCACCGCAGCAGCAGGCTGCGGCGGCTCCGGCGCAACCACCCTCCGCCCCTCAGCGGACCTCATCGACCGCCTGGCGCAGCTCGCCGAACGACGACCTCGTCCGGCAGGCGGAACGCGTCCGGCAACCGGCCGCGGGCGGTGTCACCACCTCCGGCCTGCCGCGCCGGGTACCCAGGGCGAACCTCGTCCCGGGCACGGCTCAGCAGCAACAGCACCAATCCGGTCCGGCTGTCTCGCGTGCGCCTGACGACGTACGCGGCCGGCTGACCAATCTCCGTCGGGGTATCGCGCAAGGTCGCCAGGTCGGTAACGACCAGACCGGCAGCTTCCCGAACCCCACTCACCAGCAGGAGCGTTAGTTGAGCCAGATGAGCCAGGCGGCACAGAACCTCAACTGGTTGATCACCAACTTCGTGGACAACACCCCGGGTGTGTCCCACACCGTCGTCGTATCCGCCGACGGTCTTCTGCTGGCGATGTCCGAGGGTTTCCCGCGTGACCGTGCCGACCAGCTGGCGGCCGTCGCATCGGGTCTGACCTCACTGACGGCAGGGGCCTCCCGGATCTTCGAGGGCGGCAACGTGGCACAGACCGTCGTCGAGATGGAGCGGGGATTCCTCTTCCTCATGTCCGTCTCGGACGGTTCGTCCCTGGCCGTTCTCGCCCACCCCGAGTGCGACATCGGCCTCGTCGGCTACGAGATGGCGCTGCTGGTCGACCGGGCGGGCGCTGTACTCACGCCGGACCTGCGAGCCGAGCTCCAAGGCAGTCTGCTCCACTGATCACCCCCGGATCCACCCGCCTCACCAAATCACCGTCCGGCCGCCACAATCCCCCCATCGGCCTTCACCAGACGGCTTGACTGACCGACTTGCTGTCCCCGCCCGGAGGATTCATGACCCCGCCCACCGCCTCTCATGATCCGTACGCGGAGCCGTACGAGGATGAGGGCGACCAGCCGCTGGTACGTCCGTACGCGATGACCGGCGGCCGGACCCGGCCGCGCTACCAGCTGGCCATCGAGGCCCTGATCAGCACCACGGCCGAGCCGGCAGCGCTCATGGGGCTCCTCCCGGAGCACCAGCGCATCTGCCACCTGTGCCGTGAGGTGAAGTCGGTCGCCGAGGTCTCCGCGCTGCTGTCCATGCCGCTGGGCGTGGCCAGGATCCTGGTCGCGGACCTCGCTGAGGCCGGCCTGGTCGCCATCCACCAGCCGGGCGGCGACGAGAACAACGGCGGCGCACCTGACGTGACGCTGCTCGAAAGGGTGCTCAGTGGACTTCGCAAGCTCTGAACCGGGCCGGGCGACCACCTCCGCCAAGATCGTGGTGGCGGGTGGCTTCGGCGTGGGCAAGACCACGTTCGTGGGCGCCGTCTCGGAGATCAACCCGCTGCGCACCGAGGCCGTCATGACCTCCGCGAGCGCGGGCATCGACGACCTCACGCACACCGGGGACAAGACCACCACCACGGTGGCCATGGACTTCGGCCGTATCACCCTGGACCAGGACCTGATCCTGTACCTGTTCGGTACGCCCGGCCAGGACCGCTTCTGGTTCATGTGGGACGACCTGGTGCGCGGTGCCATCGGCGCGGTCGTCCTGGTGGACACCCGCCGTCTCGCCGACTGCTTCCCGGCGGTCGACTACTTCGAGAACAGCGGGCTCCCCTTCGTCATCGCCCTCAACGGCTTCGACGGACACCAGCCGTACACGCCCGACGAGGTGCGCGAGGCGCTGCAGATCGGCCCGGACGCGCCGATCATCACCACCGACGCCCGGCACCGGGCCGATGCCAAGAGTGCGCTGATCACGCTGGTCGAGCACGCGCTGATGGCACGGCTGCGGTAGCGCAAGTCAGCAGCGCAATACGGCAGTTGTCGTAGATGCGTCGGAGCCGGCTGTGGCCTTTGACACGGTCGGCTCCATTGTTCATAACGTTTCGGCAGAGGAATCGGGTGGTACGGCCACTCGTCGCGGTCAAGCGGTGTCGCTGCGCGTACGAACGCCCCGTCTTTTGACGGGGCTCGCTCTTTATGACCGTTTTATGTAGGGCTTACATCACTCCGAATCCTCCTCTTCCACTGTTTGGAAGAGCGCAGGCCGACGTGCTGGAATGCGAGAACTGCCCAATAGTCAAAGACGTACTCAGCAGTACTGCGTACTCGATGGCGAACTGGGCTCTGAGACACTGCGGCACAACGTTAGGTGCCGACCCCGCCGGAAGGTTGTTGGTCGAGTGAGGCGAAGCAAGAGCAGTCCCGAGCCGTCGGCCCGGGGCAACTTCACCCCGCCGCCGCGCGGAGCGGCGCCCGCCCCTGTGCCCGGATCGGAACCAACGGCGGCGCCCGCCCCAAGCGGCGGCCGTCTCTCGCCGCGCAACTGGCGCGTGCCGACCCGGCTGAACGCGATCCTGCTCATACCCGTGATGGTCGGCCTCGTCATGGGCGGCTTCCAGGTGAAGAGCTCGATCGACACCTGGCAGGAGGCCGAGGACGCGGAGAACACCGCGCGTCTGGTGGCCGCCGCCGGGGCTTACGGCGACGCCCTCCTCGTCGAGCGCGACTCGACCGCCGCTCCCCTGCTCCAGGGCAAGGGACAGGACGACAAGGCGGTCGTCCAGGCCCGCGACAACACCGACAAGGCCGCCGACGCCTTCGACGAGGCCGCCCAGAACATGCCGGACCGCCCCAACCTGGTCCGCCGTCTGGAGCGCTTCCGTGAGGTGGAGCCGGACCTGGCGGAGCTGCGCGCCGCCGCCTACACCGACAAGCTCACCGGCGTACAGACCGAGGAAGGCTACGTCGAGGTCGAGCACCGGCTGCTCGAGTTCTCCAACGAGCTGGGCCTCGGTACCGGCAACATCACCAGCTACGGCCGTACCGTCTACGCCATCTCGCTCACCAAGGGCGCCCTGTCCCTGCAGCGCTCCATCGGCATGCACATGCTGATCAAGCCCGGCCCCAAGGCCTCGGACCTGGCCCGGCAGCGTGTCGCCCTCTCCTCGTACGCGTACCTGGAGGGCATCGCCATCCAGGAGTACATCAGCGGTGGCACCGAGCAGGACAACCAGAAGCTCGACATCGCCAAGAAGGAAATCCGGGCCGAGGGCGTGGCGATGGCCACGGCGGCCAAGCAGAAGAACCCCGACTACGTCGCGCCGCCGTCCGACCCGACCAAGATGGTCGGAGCGCTGGCCCAGCTGCGGTCCACGGACACCAGCGAGCGTGCCACGCTCGCCCGGCAGGGCATCACCGCCGAGAACTGGTGGGCGGTCAACACCCTCAAGTACAACGCCTACCGCGACATCGAGAACGACCTCGCCAACACCGCGGTGAACGAGGCCTCGGCCATCTCCGACGACGCCAAGCGCGACGCCCTCATCACCGGTGCCGCCGTCGTGGTCGCTCTGCTCGCCGCGTTCATCCTGGCCGGCATGGTCGCCCGCCAGATGAGCCGCGCGATGCGCCAGCTGCGCAACGCCGCCTTCGGCATCGCCGAGCAGCGCCTGCCGATGCTGGTCGACCAGCTCTCGCGCACCGACCCGGGCCGCGTGGACACCCGCGTCCAGCCCATCCCGATCAACACCCGCGACGAGATCGGCGAAGTCGCCCGCGCCTTCGACCAGGTCCACCGCGAGGCCGTCCGGCTCGCCGCCGAGCAGGCCCTGCTGCGGGGCAACATCAACGCGATCTTCACCAACCTCTCGCGCCGCAACCAGTCGCTGATCGAGGGCCAGCTGACCCTGATCACCGACCTGGAGAACAACGAGGCCGACCCGGACCAGCTGGAGAACCTCTTCCGCCTGGACCACCTCGCGACCCGTATGCGCCGCAACGGCGAGAACCTCCTCGTCCTCGCCGGCGAGGAGCCCGGCCGCCGCTGGGACCAGCCGGTCCCGCTGGTCGACGTGCTGCGCGCCGCCTCCTCCGAGGTGGAGCAGTACGAGCGCATCGAGCTGTCGGGCGTCCCCGAGGCCGAGATCCACGGCCGCGCCGTGACCGACCTCGTGCACCTGCTCGCCGAGCTCCTGGAGAACGCGACGACGTTCTCCTCCCCGCAGACCAAGGTCCGCGTGACGGCCACCCGTCTCCCCGACGGCCGGGTCATGATCGAGATCCACGACAAGGGCATCGGCCTCACCGCCGAGGACTTCGCGGACATCAACCACAAGCTGGCCAACCCGCCGACCGTGGACGCCGCGATCTCCCAGCGCATGGGCCTGTTCGTGGTCGGCCGGCTGTCCGACCGGCACGGCATCCGCGTGCAGCTGCGCCCCTCCGGCGAGCAGGCCGGCACTACCTCGCTGGTCATGCTGCCGGACGCGATCACCCACGGTGGTGGCGGCGAGCAGCAGCCGGCCGCCGACGAGTTCACCGTCTCGCAGATCATCCCGGAGCAGCACTTCCAGGGTGAGAACTTCAACCAGGTGCCGATGCGTACGGCCGCGGAGCTCGGCTTCGACGACAGCCGCTACACCGAGGTCCCCGACGACATCCGCGAGCTGGACCCCGTCGGCCGCTCCCTGATGCGCGAGGAGCGCCGTGCGGCCCTGGAGGCCCAGAGCCACGGCCAGGAGTCCCCTGACGCACCCGGGTACGACGACTTCACCGGTCAGCCGGCCTACGACGGCCAGAGCGGCTTCCCCGAGCAGCGCGGCGGGTTCGACCCGCAGCCGTCGTACGAGGAGCAGCGCCAGTCGTACGAGGAGCAGCGGCAGACGCCGTACGAGGAGCAGCAGCGGCCGTCGTACGAGGAGCAGCAGCGGCCGTCGTACGAGGAGCAGCAGCGGGCGTCGTACGACGACACGTACTACGCGCCGAACGGGGGCCTGCAGCAGAACGACACCTTCTCGTCGGGCGGCGGCTACCCCGAGCCCTCGTATCCGGAGGCGGCCCGCGAGGAGCCCGCGGCCGCGAGCGCCTCGGCCCCGGAGACCTTCCCGGCCTTCGAGCAGCGGCGCCACCAGGACGACTGGCCGCAGCAGCCGCAGTCGAACGGCTACCGCAACGGGTATCAGGACCAGTACTCTCCGGAAACGGAATCTGCGCAGGCCGATGACTCGAGCGAGCGCGACCGCGTAGGCTTCGACCGTCCGGGACCGGCCTCCCCCGCCGCCCACGCCATGACCGACGCCGGGCTCCCCCGCCGTGGATCCGCCGCGAGCGGCACCAACGGCGCTCGGCCGGTGCGGCAGGAATCGCCGGCCCCCACGCCGGAGAGCAACGGCGACAGCAGCTGGCGCTCGTCCAACGACGCGCGGTGGCAGCAGGCCTCGCAGCTCCGGAAGCCCAAGGCGGGCGGGGTGACCTCCTCCGGCCTGCCGCGGCGGGTACCCAAGGCCAACCTGGTCGAGGGAGCCGCCGAGACCACCCCCCAGGGAGGTCCACAGATCTCCCGCGCTCCCGAAGACGTCCGGGGCAGGCTGAGCAACCTGCGCCGCGGGGTCCAGCGGGGACGCAGCGCGGGAAGCGAAACGAACGGCCAGGCCACTAGGAATCAACACAGTGGTCCTGACAGCACCTACAACCAGGAGCGTTAGTGTGAGCCCGATGAGCCAGGCGGCACAGAACCTGAACTGGTTGATCACCAACTTCGTGGACAACACCCCCGGGGTGTCGCACACGGTGGTGGTCTCCGCCGACGGACTCCTTCTGGCGATGTCCGAAGGCTTCCCGCGCGACCGCGCCGACCAGCTCGCGGCCGTCGCCTCCGGTCTGACGTCTCTGACGGCAGGCGCCTCCCGCATCTTCGAGGGTGGCAGCGTTAACCAGACGGTTGTGGAGATGGAGCGGGGATTCCTCTTCATCATGTCCATCTCCGACGGTTCGTCACTTGCCGTTCTCGCACACCCCGAGGCGGACATCGGCCTCATTGGGTACGAGATGGCGCTTCTGGTCGACCGTGCCGGTACCGTCCTCACGCCGGACCTGCGTGCGGAGCTTCAAGGCAGCCTGCTCAACTAACAGACAGTCGGTGCGTTTTGGCGTCCCGGGGCCGTAAGGTTTCGGGACGCGGCTCCACATGATGGGTGCCAGGCACAGTCGGAGGAGGAGAGAAAGTGGCAACACCCCCAGACGGTTCGTCATCGGGCAACTGGTCGTACGGTCCTGGCCAAGGGCACGGCGACGGTTCCCAGAACCGGTACAACTTCCCCTCCCAGCCGAGCCAGCGTCAGCCGTACGCCCCGCAGGGCCCCGGGCCCTCGCCGTACGACCAGCCGCCGGCGCCGCGTATCCAGCCGGTGCAGCCGCAGCGACGCGCCCCTGAGCCGGCGCCCGCCGGGGCGACGAACAACCCCCTGGTGCGCCCGTACGCCATGACCGGCGGACGGACGCGCCCGCGCTACCAGCTCGCCATCGAGGCGCTGGTGCACACCACCGCGCAGCCGCACCAGATGCAGGGCCAGTTGCCCGAGCATCAGCGGATCTGCAACCTCTGCCGCGAGATCAAGTCGGTGGCGGAAGTCTCCGCCCTCCTGACGATCCCTCTCGGCGTGGCCAGGATCCTCGTCGCCGACTTGGCGGAGGCGGGCCTGGTCGCCATCCATCAGCCCGGCGGCGACGAGAACGCCGGCGGCCAGCCAGACGTGACACTGCTCGAAAGGGTGCTCAGTGGACTTCGCAAGCTCTAGCGGCGGTCCTTCCCGCTCCACCACGTCCGCGAAGATCGTGGTGGCGGGCGGCTTCGGCGTGGGCAAGACCACGTTCGTCGGCGCCGTCTCGGAGATCAACCCGCTGCGCACAGAGGCCGTGATGACTTCCGCTTCGGCGGGCATCGACGACCTCACCCACACCGGAGACAAGACGACCACGACGGTCGCCATGGACTTCGGCCGTATCACCCTGGACCAGGACCTGATCCTGTACCTGTTCGGCACCCCCGGCCAGGACCGCTTCTGGTTCATGTGGGACGACCTGGTGCGCGGCGCCATCGGCGCCATCGTCCTGGTGGACACCCGCCGTCTCGCCGACTGCTTCCCCGCGGTCGACTACTTCGAGAACAGCGGTCTGCCGTTCGTGATCGCGCTGAACGGCTTCGACGGCAACCAGCCGTACAACCCGGACGAGGTCCGTGAGGCTCTCCAGATCGGTCCGGACACCCCGATCATCACGACGGACGCCCGCCACCGCGCGGACGCCAAGTCGGCGCTGATCACGCTGGTCGAGCACGCGCTGATGGCGCGGCTGCGGTAGCGGTTGCTCAGCGGCCCTCTCTGGCCCGTTTCGCTTGCGGCCCCCGTTCCTCCTGTGGGAGGGACGGGGGCCGCAGGTGTTTGAGGAGGGGCGTGGGGCCCCGGCAGCCTCCCAGGCTCCCCGGCAACGCCACGGCCCCGCCCTCCCAGCCGGGAGAACGGGGCCGTAAGCGTCGTGAAGCGCTCAGCGCCAGCTGTGCGGGGCCCGGAACCCGGGCTCGCGCTCCAGGCGCCGCCAGCCCGCCTTCGCGCGGCCGCGGTGGGAGGGGGCGGTGTCGGACGGCTGGGCGGCGGCGCGGGCCAGGAGGATCGCGGTGATGGCCGCGACTTCCTCGGGCTCGGCGTGGCCCTTCTCGACGCGGATGTCAGGGGTGTTCATAGGTCACAGTCTCCGTGAGAGAGGTTTCCGCGGGGGTACCGCGAAGGATCCGCTGGGTTACTGCGGGGGGTTGCCGTGCTTGCGGGACGGCAGGTCGGCGTGCTTGGTCTGGAGCATCGCCAGGGAGCGGATGAGCACCTCGCGGGTCTCCGCGGGGTCGATCACGTCGTCCACCAGGCCACGCTCGGCCGCGTAGTACGGGTGCATGAGCTCGGACTTGTACTCCTTGACCATGCGGGCCCGCATGGCCTCGGGGTCCTCGGCCTCGGCGATCTGCCGGCGGAAGATGACGTTGGCCGCACCTTCCGCGCCCATCACTGCGATCTCGTTCGTCGGCCAGGCATACGTGAGGTCGGCACCGATGGACTGGCTGTCCATGACGATGTACGCGCCTCCGTACGCCTTGCGCAGGATCAGCGAGATCCGCGGCACCGTCGCGTTGCAGTAGGCGTAGAGCAGCTTCGCGCCGTGCCGGATGATTCCGCCGTGTTCCTGGTCGACGCCGGGGAGGAACCCGGGGACGTCCAGGAAAGTGACGATCGGGATGTTAAAAGCGTCACACATCTGGACAAAGCGCGCAGCTTTTTCCGATGCCTCGATGTCCAGGACACCGGCGAGGCACTGGGGCTGGTTGGCCACGATGCCCACGACCTGACCGTCGAGGCGGGCCAGCGCGCAGATGATGTTCCGCGCCCAGCGCTCGTGGACCTCAAGGTACTCGCCGTCGTCGACGATCTCCTCGATGACCTTGGCCATGTCGTACGGCCGGTTGCCGTCCGCCGGGACCAGGTCCAGCAGGACGTCCGACCGGCGGTCGGCGGCGTCCGAGGAGTCCACCCGGGGCGGGTTCTCGCGGTTGTTCTGGGGCAGCAACGACAGCAGGTAGCGCACCTCGGCGATGCACGTCTCCTCGTCGTCGTACGCGAAGTGGCAGACGCCGGAGGTCTCGGCGTGGACGTCCGCGCCGCCCAGGCCGTTCTGGGTGATCTCCTCGCCCGTCACCGCCTTGACCACGTCCGGGCCGGTGATGAACATCTGCGAGGTCTCGCGGACCATGAAGACGAAGTCCGTCAGGGCGGGGCTGTACGCCGCGCCGCCCGCGCACGGGCCGAGCATCACGCTGATCTGCGGGATGACACCCGACGCCTTGGTGTTGCGCTGGAAGATGCCGCCGTACCCGGCCAGCGCCGAGACGCCCTCCTGGATACGGGCGCCCGCCCCGTCGTTCAGGGAGACCAGGGGCGCCCCGGCCGCGATGGCCATGTCCATGATCTTGTGGATCTTCGTGGCGTGGGCCTCGCCCAGCGCACCGCCGAAGATACGGAAGTCATGGGCGTAGACGAAGACCGTACGGCCCTCCACCGTGCCCCAGCCGGTGATGACACCGTCGGTGTACGGCTTCTTGGCCTCCAGGCCGAAACCGACCGCGCGGTGCCGGCGCAGCTGCTCGACCTCCCGGAAGGTGCCCGGGTCCAGGAGCAGCTCGATCCGCTCCCGGGCGGTCAGCTTGCCCTTGGCGTGCTGCGCCGCGGTCGCCTTCTCGCTCGGGCCGGCCAGCGCCTGCGCACGGATCTCGTGCAGCTCGGCCGTCCGCCCGCGGGCGTCGATCGGCTCACCCGGTGCCTCATCCAAAACGGTCATGTAGCGACCTTACGAAGGACACGAAGGAAAGCGAGCCGTTGACTCCGTACAGTCTCCGGAGCGTTTTCCTGGTAGCACTGAACAGAACCATCACGGCATGCAGCCCTTCCGACTGCTCAGAGGGCATCCGCGTTGTGGGGGTCGCACAAAGTCGTCAGCCGAGAGCCACCTCACATCGGTGGGTCGCACATACCATCCCCGGAGTGACACGCAGGCGCAGTCGGCGGCCCGTCGCGAGGATCTCGACCGTGTCGTCCGCGCGCAGGATCCGGCGTACGGGGTGGTCCCAGGTGATCTCCAGCGGCTCGCCCGTGCGCGGCGGCTCGCTCACGCAGAGCGTAGCGGTACGGCCCCGGCGGCGGAGCAGCACACTCGCGCCGGCGGAGACGGTGAGCGGGCCCGCCGTGCCCGGCTGCCAGAAGTTGGCGGCCGTCAGGCCCAGGGAGGGGACGTGCACCGCCTGGCGCGCACGGTCGTTGGCGAGGACCGACAGCCAGCGGCGGCCCTGCGCGGCCCGGACCGCGACCTCGCGCCGACCGGCGCCGGGCATGAGCAGGTAGACGTACGTCGCGTCCGTCGGGTCCGTGCCGTGGTCCAGCCAGAGGGTCTGCCAGCGGCGAGTGCGGCGCTCCGTCGTGCTGGTGGTGTTGATGTCGGCCCAGGCGCCGGTGCGGTCCTCGCGCAGGGTGCGCAGATCGCCGTACGGCACCACCCAGCCGCCGTGGCCCTCCAGGTGCGCCCAGCCCGGGCCGCGCACGAAGGCCTGGGTGCCGCCCTCCCCCAGGTTGCGGTTGTCGACGACGGTCTCGACGGGGACTCCGTCGGCGCAGGTGATCCCGGCCCCGAGGCAGATCACGGCGTCCTCGACACAGAACCACGACTTGCGGGCTTCGAGCGTCGACCCCAGGCCCTTCAGGTGCTGCCCGATCGCCGCGTACTCGCCGTCGGTCGTGCCGCCGACCCAGCGCACGTCGGGCTTGGGCTCGCCCCATTCGCCGCCCGCCTTGTCCGGGAGGCGTTTCGTGGAGACGGTCGTGCCCGGGAGGCGGTACCAGTCGACGGTCGGCCAGTACCAGTCGGTGTACTGATCGGCCCGATCGGGCCGATCGGCCCGGCCGCCGAGGCCGTCGGCCCACCAGGAGAGCATCCCGGCGCCGGTGTGCCAGCCGCGCGGGTTCTCGCCGTTGCCGCACTCGTAGTACGCGATGCGGTCGCTGGCCATGGCGATGTTGGCGACGAAGCCGGGGCGGCGGTGGACGGCTCGGTCCATGGCGGCGAACAGGTGGTGGCCGGCCGGTTCGGGGGCGGCAGGGACCGGTGACTCGGCGACAGCGTGCAGTCGGGCGAGGTCGGCGACGCCGAACTGACGAGCCGTCAAGATCGGGGTGACCGTGTCCCGTTCGATCCATCCCTTGATACGGCCGTACCAGCGCTCGCGTTCCGCCGCGCTCGCACCGCCCGCGAGCAGGGCCATGGCGGCGATGACGCCCTGGCCGTGGAAGTGGTCGCTGCGCATGACGTGCCGGTCGTCGCTCTTGAGGTAACCGCGGCTGATGGCACGGCCGTTGACGCTGTCCATCATCAACCCGTCGTGGATGAGCGGGGCGTATGCGCGCTCGACGCTGTCGAGGACGATCTGCCTGTGGGGGTCGGTCACCTCCCACTCGGACCCGGCGAGCAGGGCGAAGAGGCGGCCGAGGCCGTCGAGGAGGACCTGGCCGTAGGTGCCGGAGTAGGCGACCCAGGTGTGCTGGACGAACGAGCCGTCGGCGTAGAGGCCGTCGCCCTTGGTGACGTACGGGAAGACCGGCGAGAGCGCGTCACGGGCGAGCGCGATCTTCGCCGGGCTCCGGCCGAGGATGCCGCGCAGGGCGACGGCGCGGCAGAGGTCGACCCGGTTGGCGCCGGTGGAGGTGCCGGAGTAGTCCGTCAGCATCGCGTCCGGGATGAAGTGGTCGACGGCCGCGCAGGCGGCGTCGATCTGCGCCTCGGTGAGGTGGTCGTACAGGGTGGCCGTGATGTCCATCAGCAGGCGGGGGCTGCCGATCTGCCATTCCCACCAGTTGCCGTAGCGGGTGGTGGAGGGGTTGTAGATCGTGGCGGAGAGGTGGTCGAGGCCACGCAGGACGTCGGCGAGGAGGGCCGGGTCGGCGGTGGAGCCGGTGCCGGGCTGGAGGTAGGCCTGGGTCATCGTCCACAGGCGGCCGTAGCTCTGGGTGATGCCGCCGGGCGGGTCGTACGGGTGGCCGGGCCAGAGGGAGGTGGGGGTGGGGGTCATGGTGGCCCGGAAGCCGCGGGCGAGGGTGCCGGTTTCGGCGAGGCGGGTGGCGTACGGCTCGGCCCTCGGGTCGTAGTCGGCGCCGAGCGCGATGCCGAGCCAGCGCAGGCGGAGGGCGTCGTAGGAATCCGGGTCGGGGTCGGCGGCGCGGGCGGGGGGAGCGATGGCGGTCGTGGCCGTGGCCGTGGCCAGGAGCGCCGCTGTGAGCAGGACGGCTCGGCGGGTGGGTCTCGTGAGCCCTGTGCGCTGAGAGGTCATGCCTTGGGCATTTACCACCTCACCGTAATCGCGCCAACACTTTGCGGATGATGTTGAACCTTGTACGAAATAGAGTTACGGTCGATTGCGTTGATGTAGTTAAAGATTCAACATCACTCCTAAGGAGCACGTCATGGCGACCCCCGACCTGACCGCCCTGACCGGCGACTACGCGATCGACACGGCCCATTCCACGATCGGCTTCACCGTCCGCCACGCCATGGTCACCAACGTCAAGGGCAAGTTCCTCGACTTCAGCGGCTCGCTGCACCTGGACGGCAGCGAACCGTCCGCGTCCACGGCGTCCATCGACGTCAAGATGGACAGCATCGACACGGGCTCCGCGGACCGCGACGCGCACCTCAAGAGCGCGGACTTCTTCAAGACGGACGAGTTCCCGACGATGACCTTCCGCTCGACCTCGGCGCAGGCCCTCGGCGGCGACGACTACCGCATCACCGGCGACCTGACGATCCTCGGCACCACCAAACCGCTCACCATCGACCTCGAGTTCAACGGCGCCGCGAAGGACCCCTTCGGCAACGAGCGCGTCGGCTTCGAGGGCAAGGCGGAGATCCTGCGCTCGGAGTGGGGCCTGACCTGGAATGCCGCACTGGAGACGGGCGGGGTGCTTGTCTCGGACAAGATCAAGCTGAACTTCGACATCTCCGCGATCCGGAACGCGTGACCCCTCCGCGCTCCTTCCACGACGGCGCCGGTGAGCCTTCCACTCATCGGCGCTTCGTCAATTCCCGGAGGATCGCGGCGACTTGATTCGAACGGCTGTGCGGGGTCCGGGCGCGCAGGAGGCCGAGCATGATCTGGTACCGGTCGGTCCTGCCCAGTTCCTCGAAGGCCGCCCTGGCGCGGGGATCGCCCTCCAACGCCGCGGTCAGCTCCGCCGGGACCTGAGCGTGCCGCTGCGACTCGTACGCCGCCGCCCACCGCCCGTCCGCCTTCGCGGCGTCCACCTCCGCGAGCCCGGCGGGTCGCATGCGCCCGGCGGCCGCCAGCTCCTCGACGCGCCGCACATTGACCATGGACCAGACGCTGCCCGGTCGTCGCGGGGTGATCCTCTGGAGGAAGTGCGCGGCGTCGAGCCCCTTGCGCTGACCGGTGATCCAGCCGTGGCAGAGGGCCACGTCATTGACTTCGTCGGCGGTGACGGACGGGATGCCGGAGCCCTTCTTGGCGACCTTGATCCAGAGGCCGGGGTGCGGGGCGGGGTGGGCGGTCAGCCAGGAGTCGAGGGCGGTGGCGGATTCGAAGGCGAGGGGGTCTGTGCCGTCCGAGTGGGTCATGGGGACACCGTAGGTGGGAAGGAGGTCAGATTCCGTCCTCTATGAGGTCTCCTTATTCACCCTGGTAGAACCGCCTCATTCACCCTGGTAGAGCCGCCTCAAGTCCACCAGGACCACTTCGCCTCGCTCCCCCGCCGCCCGCAGCTCGTCAGTGAAGCCGGCCCCGCTGTAGCACGCCAGCCGTACGGCCGAGGTGTCGATCCCGCGGGCGGCGAGCAGCGTCTGTGCGCGACGCAGGCGCTCCACATGCCCCATGCCCATGACCTGATCCCACTTGGCCTCTCCCAGGGAGAGGAGAACCCCGTTGTCCTGGCCCACCGCCCCACGCACGACTACGTCGATCTCGTAACCGGTGTGCGCTGCCTGACCGGGAACGGTTCCGTACGAGACGTCGATCGGCGTGCCCCCGAATGTCTCCGGTGCCGCGAAGTGGGCGACCCACTCCCGGCAGATCTGTTCGAAGTGCGGGCCCACGACAGCGGAGAGGAAGCGCGACCGCGAGCTCTCCCAGACCTGCTGCGCCATGCCCCGGTCCAGCAACGGGAGTTTGGGCCGGGAGATGGCGTGATCGAAGGCGATCAGGGGTTCGCCGACTCTGTACACGCTCCGGTTCTTGCGGAAAGCGTCCACCTCTCTGCGTACGAGTCCGCAGTCCTGCAGGACGGTGAGGGGGTGGGTGATGTCGCTCGTGGGGCGCTCCAGGCAGCCGGCGATGCGCCCTGCCGTGGCGTTGCCGGATGCCAGCGCCGCGAGTACAGAGTGGTACAGGGCGCGGTCCCGCAGGTCGGCTTCGTCCGCGAGGAGGTAGCGAGCCTCGCGATAGAGGGGGGAGCGGGGTGAGAGGGCCGTACGGCAGACCCAGGCGTCGAAGTCGTCCAGGTCGGCTGGGGTGTCGTCCCGTACGAACTCCCTCCGATAGGCGGGTGTGCCACCGACGACGCTGTGCACGAGCAGTGCGAGCCGTGGGACGTCGATGCCCCAGAAGGCGGCGGCTTGGCGGAAGTCGAGGGGTTGGACGATGAGTTCGAGCCCGGCGCGGCCGCGCAGCGGCGACGTATCGCTGAGCAGTTTGCCCATGAAGGACAGTGAACTGCCGCACAGCAACAGGCGGGTACGCGACTGGAGTCGCTCCGGGCGCCGGGGCCCGTATGCGACCTGAACGATGGAGGGGAGCGACGGTGTGGCCCTGGCCAAGTACGGAAACTCGTCGATGACGACCGGCACCGGCCGCTCCTTCCCCAGCGCGAGCAGCGCGTCGATCGCCTGTTCCCAGCGATCGAACCGCATGGGGGCGATGCTGCCGCTGTACTGACCGAGTTCCTCACCGAAGCGCCGTAGGGACTCGGCTTCGGTCGCCTCGTACGCGCAGAAGTAGAACCCGCCGGCGGCTCGGGCGAGCGAGTCGAGGAGGAAGGACTTTCCTTGTCGCCGCCGACCGGAGACCACGGCCATGGTCGCCTCCGGACCGTCGTCGGTGGCAAAAGCGGTCAGCTCGCTCCATTCCCAGTCGCGGTCGAACATGTCGGGGGGCTTGGGAAGGTTGGGCCGGAGGCGGGGCATGGGCGCTCCTCGTAGTTACGGAAATACGTTTCCCGGAAATGTGCTTCCCCTAACGACGAAGGGTCCTCGGGGTCACGAGGGACTTCGAGACTGGGAAGTGGGCAAGGGTCAAAATGGTTCAATGACAGCGCAGGAGCGAGGAACGGAAGCTGGCGACCGCGACCACATCGACTTCCGCGGGGGTACGTTCCTGGGCCCGGTGACCGGCAAGGAAGAGCACCACCACTACGGGCCGGCCCCCACTGCCACAGCAGGACTGCCTCCCGCTCCCGCCGTTTTCACCGGCCGCGAGGCGTACGTGTCCCAAGTACTGGATGCGCTGGACCCGCACGTCGGCAGGACCCCCGACACGGCTCCGATCCTGGCGGTTGGCGGGCTGGGCGGCATGGGAAAGACCGCACTGGCGCTGCACACCGCGCACGCCTCAAGTCCCCGCTTCCCCGGAGGCACGCTCTTCATCGACATGCGGGGCTATGACGAGATTCCGACAGCACCCGAACAGGCAGTGCTCACACTCCTTCGTTCCCTCGGTATCCGCAACAGCGAACTGCCCAGCGAGGCAGACGAGTTGTACACCTGGTACCGACATCAGTTGGCCACGCGCGAGCCAGTCCTGATCGTTCTCGACAATGTGTCCGATCCCGGACAGGTGGCACCGCTTCTCCCCAGCGACGCGCGCCACCGCGTTCTGGTCACATCCCGGGAGAGCCTCGACTCGCTGCCAGTCCTGCAGATCAACCTTGGGCCCATGCGTCCGGACGAAGCGGTAGCGCTCCTCGACCGGTCGCTACGACTCAAGCACCCCGGCGACTCTCGAATGACAGCGGAGCCAGCTGCGGCACAGCAGCTCGTAGAACTGTGCGGCTGTATGCCCCTGGCTTTGCAGATCGCGGCCGCCCAGCTACGACGCCACGCCTGGGTGCGGGCCAGGCCAGACTGCTACGGCTGATGGCTCGGGCCCCCGGGCCGGACCTGAGCGTCGACACAGCATGCGCCCTCTCCGACCTGTCCTCAGCCGAGGTCAGGGATCACCTGGACGACTTGGCTGCGGCGTTCCTGATCAATCCGTCCTCGGACGGTGAGCGCTGGAGCATGCACGATCTACTGCGCCATTACACCCAGGTGCTGACTGCAGAGCGACCAGATCCACAAGCATGGAATGCTGCGGCCACAGGCCCTCTCACCCGACGAGAGCGTGCGCCTCTTGGAAGGACTGCTAGGAGAGTCATGAAAACCGCATGGTTCAAGTCCAGCTACAGCGGCAGCCAGGGCGGCAAATGCGTCGAGGTCGCCGCCCACCCCTCAGCCGTCCACGTCCGTGACTCCAAGAACCAGGACGGCGCCATCCTCAGCGTCGCCCCCTCCGCCTGGACCACGTTTATCGGTCGCATCGCCGACTGACAGCAAGTAGCCTGCCCCCGTGTCCAGCCCCGAAGCTTCCAGACTCCGGCCACCGGCTCTCCGGTGGCTGCTCGTGATGCCGGGCTGATCAGGGCTCGTTCCCCTTCGGGGCTCACTCCGCTGCCGGACGGCCGTCTCGACGTGCCGTTTTCGTCTTCGACTTCGGGTTGCGGAGTTTCTTCATGCCACTTGCTCTTCTACTGCTGGGCCTTGCCGTCTTCGCCCAGGGGACTTCCGAGTTCATGCTGTCCGGGCTGGTGCCGGACATCGCCGGGGATCTGGGGGTCTCCGTGCCCGCGGCCGGTGCGCTCACCTCGGCCTTCGCTGTGGGGATGGTCGTCGGGGCGCCACTCATGGCCGGGCTCGCGCGGCGGTGGTCGCGGCGGGGTGCCCTGCTCGGGTTTCTGGTCGTCTTCCTCGGCGTTCATGTCGTCGGGGCAGTCACCGACAGCTTCGGGATGCTCCTCGCCACGCGGGTCGTCGGGGCGCTCGCGAACGCCGGGTTCCTGGCCGTCGCCCTCGTGGCCGCCGTTCACATGGTCGAGCCGGACGCCAAGGGGCGGGCCACGTCCACCCTGCTCGGTGGGGTCACGCTGGCGTGCGTGGTGGGGGTGCCCGCCGGGGCGCTGCTCGGTCAACTCTGGGGGTGGCGTGCCGCGTTCTGGGCTGTGACAGTGGTGTCCCTGCCTGCTGTCGTGGCCGTGGCGCGGTCCGTACCCGGTGGTGCCGCCGACGCCGCGCGTCCCGCCCTACGGGGTGAACTGCGAGCGCTGCGCGGCCCTCGGCTCCAGGTCACGCTGCTGCTGGGCGCCCTCGTGAACGGGGCGACCTTCTGCACCTTCACCTATCTCGCGCCCCTGGCCACAAAGGTGACGGGGCTGGGGAGCGGGTGGGTGCCCGTCGTGCTCGCGCTGTTCGGGGCCGGGGCGTTCGTGGGGGTCGGTGTCGGGGGGCGGTTCGCCGACCGGCGGCCCGGGGTGGTGCTGGGCGCGGGCGGGGTCGCCTTGTGTGTCGGGTGGTGCGCCTTCGCGCTGGGGGCCGGGAATCCGGTCGTCGCACTCGGGCTCGTCTTCGTCCAGGGTGCCCTGGCCTTCGGGGTCGGGTCCACGCTCATCTCGCAGGTGCTGTACGCCGCTCCCGGCGCGCCGACGCTGGGCGGTGGGTTCGCAACGGCGGCGTTCAATGTGGGCGCGGCGGTGGGACCTTGGCTCGGCGGTACGGCCATCGGGGCCGGCCTCGGGTACCGGTCGCCCCTGTGGGTCAGCGCCGTGCTGGTCGCGCTGTCGCTGGTGGCGGCGGGCGTGGCGGGCCCAGTGGTCGCGGGGAATCGGGGTGCGCAGCGGGGGCGTACCGGCGCGTCATCGGCCGCATGACCGCGCCGGATGGGGTGGGTCACTGTCACCGCGTATGAGAACACCGCAGGGGCGCCGCCACCCCTGACCACCCTGCGCGCCTGGCTGCGTGAACGCAGGATCGACTGGATGCCCTTCAGGGCGTAGGAGCTCCGGTTCGATCTCCCGTGCGGGGCGGAGCCCGACGGGCGGTGGTGGGGGCGGGCCGCCGTCCGGGCGGAGGCGCCCCGACGGGCACCCCCACCAGCCCCGCGACCAATCACCGCTCGTCGGCACCGACCAACGCACGCACCTCGAACTCCGCGAACACCTGCGGATCCTGACGCCTGCTCAGCACGGAGCCGAGCCAGCCCAGCAGGAAGCCCGCCGGGATCGACACGATGCCGGGGTTCTGCAGCGGGAACCAGGCGAATTCGGCATTCGGGTAGAGCGAGGTGGGGGTGGAGGAGACGATCGGGGAGAACACGACGAGGAGCACCGAGCAGGCCAGACCGCCGTACAGGCTCAGCAGCGCGCCGCGTGCGGTGAAGCCCCGCCAGAACAGGCTGTAGACGATCGTCGGCAGGATGGCGGACGCCGCGATCGCGAAGGCCAAGAATGCCAGCGTCGCGGTGCTCGTGCCCCAGGACAGCAGGGCCAGCATCATGCCCATGACGCCGATGGCGGCTGCGGAGAGGCGGGCTACGGCCACCTCTTGCGTCTCGGTCGCCCTCCCCTTGCGGATCACCGCGCCGTAGAGGTCGTGGGCGATCGAGGAGGCCGCGGCGAGCGTGAGTCCGCCGGCCACTCCGAGCAGCGTGATGAAGGCGAGGCTGGACAGGAGCGCCACGAGTAGGCCGCCGCCGAGCTCGTATCCGAGCAGGAGCACCGCCGCGTCGCCCCGGGGGTCGACGTCCGCGATCTGCTCCCGGCCGACGATCGCGGTGGCGCCCAGGCCCAGTACGCCCGCCATCAGACAGACGAAGCCGATCAGTCCCACGGCCCACACCACCGAGCCGCGCAGGACACGCGTGGTGCGCGGGGCGAGCAGCCGCATCATGATGTGCGGGAGAGCGGCCAGTCCGAGCACGATGGCCAGCTGGAGGCTGAAGAAGTCCAGTTTGTTGGTGGTGCTGCCGCCGTATCGCAGCCCGGGGCCGAGGTAGCGCTCGCCCAGGGCGCTGTTGTCGGCGGCGGACGACAGGAGCTTGTCGATGTTCCAGCTGAAGTGGTGCAGCACCATCACGGCGGTGATGCCCACCCCGGCGACCAGCATCACGGCCTTGACCACCTGGATGACCGTGGCACCCGGCATGCCGCCGATCGCCGCGTAGACCACGACGATGGTGCCGATGACCACCACGCACATCGCCCGGGCCGTCCCGCTCGGGGCGCCGATGAACTGCGCCAACAGGGCTATGCTGCCCACCAGTTGGGCGACCAGGTACAGGAGGCACACGGCCAGTGTGCACAGGGCGAGCGCCAGCCGGACCGATCGCTGCCCCTGCGGCAGCCGCAGCGCCAGGGTGTCACCCAGTGTGAACTTGCCGGAGTTGCGCAGGGGTTCGGCGATCATCAGCAGCGCCATCATCCAGGCGACCACCGTGCCGCCCAGATAGAGCAGACCGTCGTAGCCGGTCAGCGCGACGATTCCGGTACTGCCGAGCAGCGTCGCGGCCGACAGATAGTCACCGCACATGGCGAGCCCGTTACGCAACGGCGACATGTCACGGTCGCCGAGATAGAACTCGCTTATCTCGTCCCGCTGCGGGGCCGTCAGCAGCACCGTGAACAGGGTGATCACGACGACGGTGATGAACAGGACGAGCGTCAGCTGAAGAGTGGCCCGGTCGGTGACGCTCGCCGCGTGATCCACCAGTTGACCTGCTGCTTGCGTCATCACGTGCCGAACCGCCTTCCAGCGGGGGTGCGGTGCTGCTGGGCCTGCTCCCGCTGCCGTGCCGGCGCTTCTGCCCGCGCCTGGTTGTCGTGCAGTTGGGCGCGCAGGCGGTGGGTGACCGGGTCGACCCGCCGGCGCATGTGCCGGACGTAGAGCCAGATCGTCACGGCCATGAGGAGGAACTGGCACAGGCCCAGAGCCAGCCCGATCGTCAGGTGGCCGGCCAGCGGCTGGTTCAGCACGTCGGCGGCGAAACCCGACAGCAAGACGTATGTGAGGAATCCACCCACCGAAACAAGCGTCGCCGCCGTGCCGAAGGAGCGGTGGGCGGAGCGCATCGAGCGGAATTCAGGAGAGTTGCGTATCGACTCCGGACGTATGGGGTCAACCCTTGGTGGAGGGGCCTGAGGTGGCTGAGAGGGCTGAGGGGGCCGAGGCGGCGGGTAAAAACTTTCACTTGGCGGTGGATATAGGGACATAATGCACCTTCTTCGCTGCCTTATGTCGCGCACGTGACGGCCTGAGCTGCGGAAATGGGCGCCACGGAGGCAGCCATGGGGAGGATGAGTCACGTTGCGGTCGCGGACCGTGAGGACGGGGGGAACGGAGTATGGCAGCGTGACGCTTGAACTATCAACCAGGTTGCGAAACAGGAAAGCCGGAGTTTCGAGTTCCCCTTCGCACCTGGGCGCTTCTCGGCGTCCGCAGATCCATCGTCCACCGTCCACCGTGGCTGGAATTTGCCCCTTGTGGTGACGCTCACAGGATTCCCATAATCCAGCAACAGATTTGACCGGCGCATGCCAGCAGAAGCCCACTCCCCTATTTGGCATGCCCCTGACGTATCAGCGCTCTCCACGTTCGCATGTCCAACCCCCCACGGAAGGCATCACGTTGAAGAAGCTCCTCACCGCGCTCAAGAGATGCGCGGCCCTCGGCGCAGCCGCTCTCGCGATCGTCAGTCTTCAGCCCGTCTCGGCCGCGAACGCGGCCGATTCGCGCGTCGTCGGCGGAACCCGTGCCACGCAGGGCGAGTTCCCGTTCATGGTCCGGCTCTCCATGGGCTGTGGCGGCGCGCTCTACACCCAGCAGATCGTGCTCACCGCCGCGCACTGTGTGAGCGGCTCCGGCAACAACACCAGCATCACCGCGACCGCCGGTGTCGTGGACCTTCAGTCCACCAGCGGGCGTGTCCAGGTCCGCTCCACCAAGGTGCTGCAGGCCCCCGGCTACAACGGCAACGGCAAGGACTGGGCGCTCATCAAGCTCGCCCAGCCCATCAACCTGCCGACGCTGAAGATCGCCACCACCACGCAGTACAACACCGGCACCTTCACCGTCGCCGGCTGGGGCGCGGCCACCGAGGGCGGCGGCCAGCAGCGGTACATGCTCAAGGCCAACGTGCCGTTCGTCAGCGACGCCACCTGCCGTTCCTACAGCGGCTACAGCGGCCTCATCGCGAGCGAGGAGATCTGCGCCGGCCTCGCCTCCGGCGGCGTCGACACCTGCCAGGGCGACTCCGGCGGCCCGATGTTCCGCCGGGACAGCGCCAACCAGTGGATCCAGGTCGGCATCGTCAGCTGGGGCATAGGCTGCGCCCGGCCGAACGCGCCCGGCGTCTACACCGAGGTCTCGACCTTCGCCACCGCGATCGCCTCGGCGGCGTCCTCTCTCTGACCTGCCCCGGCTTGCCGGCGTGCCAGTAGTGCGGGCCCGGCGTCCTCGGACGCCGGGCCCGTGCCGTGTTCTGCGGCAGAGAGTTCAGAAGCCGCCTCCGCCATCGAAGCCTCCCCCGCCGAAGTCCCCTCCGCCGAAGCCTCCCCCACCGTCGAACCCGCCCCCGAAGTCCCCGGTGTCGAAGTCCGCGCCGGACGTGTCGCCGCCCTCGTAACCCCCGGCGCCGTAGCCGTACCCCGCGCCGTAGTCGGCCGCGTAGGCCGGCGTGGCCATCATGCTGCCCAGCATCGTGCCGATGAGCAGGCCGGGGAGGATGCCGCCGCCGAAGTAGCCGCCTGCCCAGGGGCCGTAGGCGGGGCCGGCGTCCCAGTACGGGCGGCGGCCGTACTCCGTGTCCACCTCGCGGATCACGGGGTCGCGGCCTTCGGCGAGGCGGGTGCGGTCGGCCGCGCAGACCGGGACCTCGCGGGTGGTGCCGCCGGGCGGCGTCCAGGTCTCGTCGGCCACCGCCGGGCCGTGGCGTGGGTCGAAGAAGCAGGGTGGCCGGCGTTCGGGCAGGGGCAGGCCCTCCCGGCGGGCGGAGAGCTGGGTGAGGGAGAAGCGGCCGTCCTCCAGGGACTGGGTGACGGCCTTGACGTCCTCCGGTTTGCGCGCTGTGTCCATGAGCCGCTTCGCCTGGTCGTAGGAGTCCAGTGCGCGCTCGTAGTCCGCGCGCATCGCGTCGTCGGCGCCGCGCTCGGCCGGATGGAAGTCCAGGCGGTCCAGTTCCTCGCCGAAGGCGGTGATGTCCTCGTCGACCACGACCCGCAGCTTCTCCAGCGCCGCCCGCTGCTCCTCCTCGTGACGCCGCCGGTTGCGCCGGACCAGCGCGTACGCGCCCGCCCCGCCCGCCGCCAGCACCGCGCCGACGGCGATCAGCCCGCCGGCGTCCACGCCCTTGCCGCCCCCGCCGTCGCTCCAACTGGCGGGTGCCGTGCCGCCCACGTTCTGCAGCGCCGCGTCGACGAAATCGTTCAGCTGGGCCTTGGGGTCACCGGCGCCCTGCACCGAGGTGACCAGGTTGTCCACCCCTTGCCGGGACAGGACGGTGGAGTCGGCCGCCGCGTCGAAGCGATCACCGACGCGGACGCCGTACAGGCCCGTGATACCGGTCTCCGTGCGGAGGTTCACGAAGAGGTTCTCGGTCGGCTGATCGGCCGGGAGGACGGCGACGAAGACGGGCTTGTCGGCGTCCTCGATCTTGTCGGCGAGCGCTTCGGCGTCAGCCGACGACAGTTGGTCCGAGGCGGCGGGGTCCACATAGACGGGGCCCTCGCGCAGCTCCTCGGCGACCTTCGAGAGGTCCGTGGCCGCGTGCGCGCCGGGGGCGCCGGCGATGAGCACCGCGAACGTCGCGGCGACCGGCACCACAGCTGCGCGCATGAGGCCCCGGAACAGCGGAGTCCTCATACTTCGACGCTACCCGATGGGGCAGGAGAACGGACATCTCTCCCGGTACGGACCTGCCCCACCGGAAGAGATGCCCTGTACAACTCAGGCCGCTCTGTACGCCGCCGTCAGCTTTCGCACCGCCGCCCCGTACCGGCCCGTCAGCAGCAGATGGTCGGCCTCGGCGAAGGGCCCCGCCACCGCCTCGGTGATCCCCGTGCCGACCGCCCTGCGCTGGACGATCAGCCGGGCCTTGGTGACAAGCGCGCGCCCCGCCTCTTCAGCCCCGGCCCGCTCGGCGGCCGCGGCCGCGATGCCGAGCGCCCTCAGCGTCGCGGCGCCGCCGCCCGGCACCTCGGTCAGCGTGGTCAGGCCCCAGCCGTACGGGAACCTCGGGTCGTACGACGCGTCCCCGACGTTGATCGGCAGCTGCGCCTCGCTCTTCGGCCAGGTGACGGGCAGCTGCCCGGTGAAGGGCCGCCTGCCGTAGAGGACGTCCGCCACGCCGTCGCCCTCCGTGCCCGGCAGCCAGGAGGCGACCAGCGCGTCGATCCCGGCCAGCTGCTCGTCGTCGATCAGCTGCGGGCGCCCGGAGACGATCAGCACCGCGCACTTCATCGCGCCGCACACCTTGTCCACGGCCGCCCGGTCGGCGGGGCTCAGCCGAAGGTCGTGGCCGTTGCCGACGTCGCCGACGCCCTCGGCGTACGGGGTCTCGCCGACGACGACCACACCCACGTCATGGCCGTCCGTCGGTGCCGAGGCGTCCTTGGAGTACGTCAGCCGCGCGGAGTTCTTCCGCATCGCCTCCAGGATGGTCGTACCGGGCGTGATGTCCCCGGACGCGCCCTGCCAGGTGACCGTCCAGCCGCCGCTCTGGTTGCCGATGTCGTCGGCGTTGGATCCGGCGACGTAGACCTTCTGCGACTTCTTCAGGGGCAGCAGCCCGTCCGTGTTCTTCAGCAGCACCTGCGACTGTGCGGCCGCCTGACGTGCCACGGCCCGGTGCGCGGCAGAACCGATCCGCGCGGCCCCGCTGGTGTCGGCGTACGGCTTCTCGAACAGCCCCAGGCGGAACTTCTGCGTGAGGATGCGGGACACGGCGTCGTCCATCCGCTTCTCGCTGATCCGGCCGGCCCGCACCTCGTCGACCAAGGTCGCGTGGAAGTCCTTGTACGCGTACGGCACCATGATCATGTCGAGGCCCGCGTTGACCGACGTACGCACATCCGAGGCGTAGTCCCCGGGGATCTGGTCGATGCCCTGCCAGTCGCTGATCACGAAGCCGTCGAAGCCCATACGGTCCTTGAGGACGCCGTTGATCATGTCGGCGCGGGCGTGCATCTTCACCGGCCCCTGGCCGTCGCCGACGAGGTCCAGGGAGGAGTACGACGGCATGACCGTGCCGACGCCGCGGTCGACGGCCGTCCGGTACGGGGCCAGGTGGACGGCCTCCAACTGCTGCCGGGTGACCTCGGTGACGCCCTGGTCGATGGTGTACGTGCCGGTGGTGGAGGAGCCGTACTCGGTGCCGCCGTCGCCGACGAAGTGCTTGGCGGTGGCGAGGACCTTGTCGCCGCGCTTCAGGTCGCGGCCGTCGGGCCTGCCCTGGAGCCCCTGGATGACGGTCTCCATGGCGTCGACGAGGGCCGGGTCCTCGCCGAAGGACTCGTACGCCCGTCCCCACCGGTCGTCCCGCGTCACGCACAGGCAGGGCGCGAAGTCCCAGGGGCTGCCGGTGGCCCGGGTCTCGGCGGCGGTCACCGCGCCGGACTGGTGGGCCAGCAACGGATCGCGGGACGCCCCGAGTCCGATGTTGTGCGGCATGACCGTCGCGCCGACCAGGTTGTTGTGGCCGTGCACCGCGTCGACGCCGTAGATCAGCGGGATCTGGAAGCGGGTCGCCCGCGTCCGGAGCTGGAAGCCGTCGATCATCTTCGCCCAGGCCTCGGCGGTGTTGGGCGTCGGCGTGGAACCGCCGCCGGACAGGAGCGAGCCGAGGGCGTACGTGGCGATGTCACCGGACGCGGTGAGGGCGCCGCGCTCGGCCTGGGTCATCTGGCCGGCCTTCTCCTCCGGGGAGAGGCGTGCGAGGAGGTCGGCGACGCGCTTGCGCACCGGCAACTCGCTGTCGAGATACGGCAGTCCGTGCGCGTCGACGACGATCTGCGGGGTCTCGGCCGGGGGCTTGGCGCCGGTGACGGTCAGCTTCAGCGGGATCGTCTCGGCGGGCTCGGCGGACCTGTCCTCCAGGGTGGGGACGCGGATCTCGCGGGTGGTGCCGGAGGCCGTGCCGGCCGGGAAAGTGACGGTTCCCGTGACCGGCGTGTAGTCCCTGCCCGGGTCGGCGGTGCCGCCCGTGGTCTCGTAGGTGACGGTGACGGGTTCGGCGAGGGCGATGGAGCCCGTCGTGGCGACGGTGAGTTTCGCGGTCGCCGTAGCGCCCTCGTCGGTGGGGTAGACGGCGGAGTCGGTGCGGACGGAGGCCTTCAGGGACTGGTCGGCCTTGCCGTACAACTCGACGCCGTCCATGGCGAACTCCGCCTTGATGCCGACCGGGAGGGTGACCGCGTAGCCCCAGGTCTCGGTGAGGCCGAGGATGTGGTCGATGCCGCCGACGGGCTGGTGGTCGGTGCGATAGGTGAAGTCGGTGAACGGCAGCTCGATCTGTTTCCAGCCGGTGAAGTCGTCGGTGAAGGACGTCGTCCACAGCTCGGAGGCCTCGCCGTTGGCGCCGCCGTCCCTGAGCTCGAAGGCGATCTTCTTGCCGTTGTCCTGGCCGTCCCACCACAAGCGGACGCCCCTGTGGGCGGACCAGTCGTGGGCGGGCTCGGCGAAGGCGAAGCCGTGGGTGAAGCCGCCGTAGCCGCTGATGTCGTACGTGCCGGCGAGCACCTTCTCGCCCTCCGGCGCGTCGGCGCGGGCGGTCAACCGCAGGGCGGGCGGGTCGTCGTTGTCGCTGCCCCAGGTGAAGACGCCCTCGGCGGGCGGGCTCGCGAAGGGCACCTCGCCCTCGAAGCGGTCGACGGGGACCGGCGCGGGGTCGTCGGCGCCGGATGCGGGGGCGGCGGCGGTGAGCGGGAGCAGGGTGGTCAGGAGCGCGGCGGAGGCGAGCAGGGCGGTTCTGCGCATGGAACGTCCCTCGACTCTCAGAGTCAACACATGACTTAGCTCACGCCGTGAGTTAACTGGTGGTGCCGAGGGGCGTCAAGACTCCGCATCAGGACAGGGGCGTACTCAACTCCTGGCCGGATCAGTGGTGTCGGCCGGCGGGTGCGCCTCAGGCGTACGGCTGGCCGATGCCCAGCAGGTTGCCCTCGCTGTCGTGGAACCAGGCGGCGCGTTCACCGCGGAAGCCCTTGCTCGGGTAGTGGCCCTCGATGTCGGCGATGCCGTTCGTCGTGCGGAACCCGGGCACGTCGACCTCCTCGAACTCCACGCCGCGCCGCCTGAGTTCCGCCACGACCGCCTCGACGTCCTCGACCTGCCAGCCCATCTGGGTGAAGGTGCCGGGGGAGGCTCCGGTCGACCGGTACACGGCGAACTCCGTGCCCCCGCACCGGTACAGCAGCCCGCCCGGCCGTTCGTCGGCCGGCTCCAGGCCGAGCTTCTCGGCGTAGAAACGCCGCGCCCGCTCCAGGTCCTGGGCGGGCAGGCGGGTCGCGACGTGCCCCCGGGCCAGGAAGGCCCTGGCGTCGGTGTCCATGCCGTCCATGCCGTCCTTGTCGTCCCTGTCGTCCATGGCTCCACTGTGCCGTGGACGACAGGCCCGGGGGGTGGCGGCGAGGTCCGTTCGGCCTACTCGGCCGGCGTCACCCCGGCCCGCAGCAGCCCGTAGGTGTACGCGTCCTCCAGCGCCTGCCACGACGCCGCGATGACGTTCTCGGCGACGCCGACCGTGGACCACTCCCCCGCCCCGTCGGACGTGGAGATCAGGACGCGGGTCGTGGACTGGGTGCCGTGCACGCCCTCCAGGATGCGGACCTTGTAGTCGACCAGGTCCAGCTTGGCGAGCTGGGGGTAGATCTTCTCCAGCGCCACCCGCAGCGCGCGGTCGAGCGCGTTGACCGGGCCGTTGCCCTCGGCCGTGGCCACGATGCGCTCGCCCTTGGCGAAGAGCTTGACCGTGGCCTCGTTGGCGTGGGTGCCGTCGGGGCGGTCCTCGACGATCGCGCGCCAGGACTCGACGCCGAAGTACTTCAGCGGCTTGCCCTCGACCTCGGCCCGCAGGAGGAGTTCGAAGGAGGCGTCGGCAGCCTCGTACGTGTAGCCCTTGAGCTCGCGCTCCTTGACCCGCTCGACCACCCGGCCGACCAGCTCGCGGTCGCCGCCCAGGTCGATGCCGAGTTCCTTGCCCTTGAGCTCGACGGAGGCGCGGCCCGCCATGTCGGAGACCAGCATCCGCATGGTGTTGCCGACCTGCTCGGGGTCGATGTGCTGGTACAGGTCCGGGTCGACCTTGATCGCGGAGGCGTGCAGGCCGGCCTTGTGCGCGAAGGCGGAGACGCCGACGTAGGGCTGGTGCGTGGACGGGGTGAGGTTGACGACCTCGGCGATGGCGTGCGAGATACGGGTCATCTCGCGCAGGTGCCCGTCCGGGAGGACCTTCTTGCCGTACTTCAGCTCCAGGGCCGCCACCACCGGGAACAGGTTGGCGTTGCCCACCCGCTCGCCGTAGCCGTTGGCCGTGCACTGGACGTGGGTCGCACCGGCGTCGACCGCGGCGAGGGTGTTGGCAACCGCGCAGCCGGTGTCGTCCTGGGCGTGGATGCCGAGCCGGGCGCCGGTGTCGGCGAGGACCGTCGAGACGACGGCCTGGACCTGGGCGGGGAGCATGCCGCCGTTGGTGTCGCAGAGGATGACGACGTCCGCGCCGGCCTCCGAGGCCGTACGGACGACGGATTTCGCGTACTCGGGGTTGGCGCGGTAGCCGTCGAAGAAGTGCTCGCAGTCGACGAAGACGCGGCGGCCCTGCCCGCTCAGGTAGGACACCGTGTCGCGGACCATCTCCAGGTTCTCGTCGAGCGTGGTGCGCAGGGCGAGCTCGACGTGCCGGTCGTGGGACTTCGCGACGAGGGTGATCACCGGGGCGCCGGACTCCAGCAGCGCCTTGACCTGCGGGTCCTCGCTCGCCTTGGCGCCCGCGCGGCGGGTCGCGCCGAAGGCGACCAGCTGGGCGTGCTTGAAGTCGATCTCCTGCTGGGCGCGCGCGAAGAACTCGGTGTCCCGGGGATTGGCACCGGGCCAGCCGCCCTCGATGAAGCCCACGCCGAAGTCGTCCAGGTGCCGTGCGATGGCCAGCTTGTCGGCGACGGTGAGGTTGATGCCCTCCCGCTGGGCGCCGTCGCGCAGGGTGGTGTCGAAGACGTGGAACGAGTCGTCGAGCTCGCTGGTTACCGTCATGGTCGTAAGGCTCCTGTGTCGGATCTCGGTCTACCGGAATGACCGGTTCCACCGCCCCCACCTATGGTCCCTCACGCTCTCCGCCCGGCTGCGGGTGGGCCGGGAAACAGAAAAACCTCTCGCGGGTGCGAGAGGTCTGCGCGCGGGTCGAGGACGACGGTGTCCACCCGTACCTGGTCGTACGTGGTGGTCACTGCGGACCGGCGCGCCTGCTGCCAATAATCATGGCCAACGAGAGCACGGGGGCAGTCTGGCACAAGTCGCCCCCGTGCTCACCGTCCGTCTCAGGATGCGAGCACTGTGCTGATCACCGCAGGTGGCGGACGAAGCCGTCGTTGCTGCCGTTGGTGTCGCCGGCGACGAGCTGGGACGAGGTGCTGCCGAGGCTGATGCGCTTGGCCCCCGCGCTCACCGAGCTCAGCCAGACGGAGGCGTCCGTCACGGGCCCGCCAGTGACGGACGCGCTGGCCAGACGGGTGGTGCCGGTGCGCAGGTCGCGGAGGTAGATGTTGGTCGGACCGGGCGTGCCGTCGGGCAGCCGCGGGGTGGCCTCGTAGCCCAGGTACCGGCCGTCCGGGCTCAGTACCGGCCGGCCGGGCATGCTCTCGCCGTCGGGGCCGGTGTCGACCCGCCGGGTGATGTCCGTGCGCAGGTCGCGGACATAGATGTCGGACGCGCCCTCGGGGGTGCCGCCGGGGACCAGGTCCTCGTCCCAGTTCTCGAAGGCGACGGTGCGGCCGTCCGCGGAGAGCGTGGCGGGCAGCGCGTACCGCTGGGCCGGGGAGCCGTCCGACTTGACGTTGACCCGCTCCTCGGTGCCGGTGCGGCGGTCGTGCACCCAGGTGATCCCGTACGAGCTGCGCGGCACCAGCTGGGTGTACAGCACATAGCGGCCGTCGGCGCTCACGTCCTGGAAGAGCGCGGGGTTGTCCGGGCGGTTCGGGTTGCTGATCCGCTCGGTCCTGCCGGTGCTGCGGTCGAAGACGTACACGGCTCCGAAGAGGTCGCGGGCGCCCTCCTCCATCCGGTCGGCCTTGGCGTTGAAGGCGATGTAGCGGGCGTTCGCCGACATGTCGGCGCCGGCCGCGTAGGCGGAGCCCCCGTCGAAGCCGACGCTGATCCGCTGGGTGGTGCCGGTGCGCCGGTCGTGCAGATAGATGTCGGCGGCGCCGGCGTCCGCGGGCGGGGTGTCCCAGGGGACCAGGTTCCGTGCGATCGAGCTGAACAGGACGTAGCGTCCGTCGGCGCTGATGGCCTGCACGGACGACCGCTGGTCGGCCTGTGCGCCGGCCGAGCTGACGCTGACCCGCTCGACGGTCCCCTTGCGCAGGTCGCGCACGAAGGCGTCCGACACCCCGTTGGTGTCGCCGGGCACCAGGTTGGACGCGTCCGCCGTGAAGGCCGCGAAGCGGCCGTCGGCACTGAACTCCGGCCCGTAGGAGTGGCCGTTGCCCTGCTCCCCTGTCGCCGACAGGGTGACCCGCTCGGTGGACGGCACGCGGGGTGCGGCGCCCGCCGAGGTTGTGGTCAGGGCCACCGTGGCGGCGACGAAGGCGGCGGCGAGCGCGACGACTCGCTTGTTGCTGTGCATGGTTGTTCCCCCGTGAGTGGTTGTGGTCATTGCACTGTCCGCAGGAAGACGTCCGACACCCCGTTGGTGTCCCCCTCCACCAGATCGGGTGACACCGACTCGAACGCGACGACCGTGCCGTCGGCGTTGACGCAGGGGTGAACGGCCGGGAGGTCGTTGCGGCCGCCCCAGCGGTCGACGCTGATCAAGTGCCGCTCCCCGGTGGCGAGTTCGAGCAGGTATACAGCGCCCCGCGACGTGTAGGCGAGGTGCGTACCGCTCCCGGAGAGCGAGGGCTGCGCGCCCTCGACCCGGGTCGTGGCCTTGGTGTCGAGGTCGCGGACGTAGCTGTGCCGGCCCTGCCGGAAGGCGACCTTGCGGCCGTCCTCGCTGAGGGACGGTGCCGATGCGTCCTCCCCGACCTTCTCCAGGCCGCCGGTGTCCAGGTCGCGGACGTAGAGGTCACCGCCTTGTTCGAAGGCGATGTAGCGGCCGTCGTAGTTGATCGACGGGTTGCCCGCCGCCTCGCCCGACGGCTCGCTGACCACGTCGGTCGTGCCTCCGTTGAACTTGAAGCGGTAGATCCGCGGCTGCGGATGCGGGTCGGCGTCCGTGGCGGGCAGCGTGGCGGCGTAGGTGATCCACTGGCAGCTGGGGTCCACCACGGGCTGTCCCATCCACGTGAAGCGGACGCCCTGGTAGGAGCCCAGGCCGGTCAGCCTGCCGACCGAGCGGTTGCGGATGTTGACCTCCGGGCCGCCGTCGGCCGCGGACGGGGCCAGGTAGCCGACCATGCGTCCGCTGCGGCAGGGCGTGCCCTCGGACGAGGGTTGCTGCGTGCTGGAGTTGACCTGGGAGATGCCACCGGACGCGTTGACGAACACCGAGCCCTCCGACGTGAAGGCGACGACCTTGTCCTCGCCCATCACCGGGTCGTACGACGCCCCGGACCGCTGCCGGCCGGTCGCGGTCAGGCTGATCCGCTCGGTGACGGACGGCATCGGGGCCGGACGGGCCGAGAGCCCGCCCGAGAAGACGAACACGTCCGACTCCCTGTTGGTGTCGCCCGGCACCAGATGGGACGCCGACGAACTGAACACCACCGCACGCCCCTTGGCGGCCAGCGCGTCGTCCAGCACCTGGGCGTCCTCCGGGAGGGCGGCTCCTGTCCGCCCCGTCCGCAGGTCGCGCACCCGTGTGCCGTCCTCGCCCGAGACGACGGCGTACCGGCCGTCCGCCGTGGCCGAGGAGGCGGTTCCCTCGGCGACGCGCCGTGACTCGCCCGTGCGGAGGTCGTGGACGTACACCCCGGAGTTCGCGTTGAGGAGGACGCGGCGGCCGTCCTCGCTGATGCGGACCAGGTGGGCGACGCCGAGATCCGCGTCGACCTGGGTCCGCTCGCCCGTCCTGCGGTCCTTGACGAAGACGTCCCTCGGGTCCGTCTCCTCGTCGGCCCCGGGCAGCGAGTAGGCGACCCGCACGCCGTCCCCGCTCACCGAGGCCCCGCCCTTGGAGCCCTCCTCGGCCGGCGAGATCAGCTCGTCGGTGCCGGTGGCCGCGTCCCGGACGTACAGGAGCCGGGTGTTCTCGGGGCCGTTGCGGTTGCCGACGGTGTACGCGATGTGCGTGCCGTCCGGGCTGATGGACTGCACGCGGCCCAACTCGTTGAAGCCGGGTGGGTTTTGCGGCCACAGTCGCTCCGCGCGGCCGGTGGCGCGGTCGTACAGGTAAGGGGCCTGGAACCGGGTGCCCGCGGAGAAGGCGATACGGCTGCCGTCGGCGCTCGGCATCGGCGAGCCGTACGTGTAGCCGCTGCCGAGATCGATCTTGGTGACCTCGCCGGTGGTCAGCTCCTTCGCGAGCAGGCACGGGGTGAAGTGCGCGCAGCCGAAGCCCGGTGCGGTGGACGTGAACGCGACGTGCCGGCCGTCGGCGCTGATCGCGGCCCCGCTCGACGGCCCGTCGGCCTGGGCGCCGTCGGCGGCGGTGCTGACTCTCTCCGTTCTGGGGGTGTGCGGCGCGGCACCGGCGGTCGTTGCGGTGAACGCCAGCAGCAGCGCCGCCCCCAAGGAGCCCAAGGAGCCCAAGGACACGCTGGACACACCTACGGCTCTGGACATGTTCCCCCCTGTGGTCCCCATGGACGCTCAAGCCCCCGGCCCCGCGCCAAGGGCTCCCCACGAGGCAAACGCACCACCCACCACAGGGTCAATCGCCCGTATTGCGTACAACCCGGGCGGGGCGTCACGCGTCCGCGAGGAGGCTCTCGTCCAGGAACTCCCGTACGTGGCCGAGAATCTGCGCCCGGTCGGTCCCCCGCAGCCCGATCGCCACATGGATGGAGAACCCGTCGAGCAGTGCCCGCAGCCGGGCGGCGAACCGGTCCGGGTCGACCGCCCGGAACTCGCCCCTCGACACGCCCTCCGCGAGCAGCGCGACCAGATCGCGGTGCCAGGCGCCCTCGATCGCGGCCTGGCGGTCGCGGGCGTCGTCGTCGGCGTTCTGCGAGCGGTTCCAGACCTCCAGCCACAGCGTCCAGTGCGGGTCGCGGTGGCCGTCGGGGACGTACAGGTCGACGTACGCGTCGATCCGCTCCCGGACCGTCGCGGACGCCCGCGTCAGCAGCCGGCCGCGCTCGGCGCCCAGCCGGCCCTCGCTCCACTCCAGGGCCTGCAGCAGCAGCTCGTCCTTGGAGTGGAAGTAGTAGAGGAGATGGCCGCTGCTCATCCCGACCTCACGGCCGAGCGCCGCCATGGTGAGCTTCTCCAGACCGCGCTCGGCGATCATCTCCATGGCGGCGGCGAGGACCTCGTCGCGGGGCGGCGCCTGCCTGCGCCCACCGGCCATCTGCGGCTCCTAGATCTTCGGCTGCTGTTGCGTGATGCAGTGGATGCCTCCACCACCCGCGAAGATCGTACGGGCGTCGACCAGGGTCACCGTCCGCTCGGGGAAGAGCCTGCGAAAGACACCGGCCGCGAGCTCGTCACGCGGGTCGTCGAAGCCGCACAGGACCACGCCGCCGTTGCAGAGGTAGTGGTTGATGTAGGAGTAGTCGACCCAGTGTCCGTCGGCCTCCAGGACGGTCGGGGCGGGCACCTCGACGACCTCCAGACGACGCCCGCGCGCGTCGGTCTGCGCCTTCAGCAGGCCGACGACCTCCTTCGTCACCTCGTGGTCGGGGTGCGCCGGGTCCGGCTGCACATGGGCCACGACGACGCCGGGCCGGGCGAAGGCGGCGACGATGTCCACATGGCCCAGGGTGCCGAAGCCGTGCGGCGGATAGTCGCCGGTCAGGCCGCGCGGCAGCCAGATCGCCTTGCGGGTGCCGAGCTTGGCGTGGATCTCGGCCTCGACCTGCTTGCGGGTCCAGCCGGGGTTGCGGCCGGAGCCGAGCTGGACGGTGTCGGTCAGCAGGACCGTGCCCTCGCCGTCGACGTGGATCGCGCCGCCCTCGTTGACCAGCGGCGAGGACAGCACCGGCACCCCGGCCAGGTCCGCGACATGGCGGGCGATCTTGGAGTCGTTCTCCCAGCGGGCCCAGTCCTGGGCACCCCAGCCGTTGAACACCCAGTCCACGGCGGCCAGTCGGCCCTCCTCGTCCTTGACGAAGGTCGGGCCGATGTCGCGCATCCAGGCGTCGTCCAGGTCCCGCTCCACCAAGTCGACGCCAGGACCGAGCAGTTCGCGCGCCGACTCCCCCTGCCCGGGGCCGTGCACCATCGTCACCGGCTCGAAGCGACGGACGGCCCGGGCGACGGACGCCCAGGCGGTACGGGCCTCCGCCAGGTCCTCGTCGTCGGTGAAGGTGGGGTTGGTTCCCGGCCAGGCCATCCAGGTGCGTTCGTGCGGGGCCCATTCGGGGGGCATGCGGTAGGTCATCAGAAGTCCTAGCAGTCCTAGAGGAAGTAGAGGCGGTTGAGGGAGACGGACTCGGCCGGTTCCGAGCGCAGCGGCTCGCCGTCGAGCGTGACCAGGCCCGTGCGCTGGTCCACATCGACCGCTCCCGTACGGGAGTTCAGGCGCAGGTCGGCCGGCCCGATGCCGCGCGTGCCGCGCACGGCGACCCGGCGGCGCCGGGTGGGCATGGTGTCGTTGCCCTGGTCGACGGCCGCCTGCGCGACGAAGGCGACCGAGATGTCGGCGGGGGTGGCGCCGTACGCCCCGAACTGCGGGCCCAGGACGAGCGGTTCGCAGGTGTCGGTGGCGGCGTTGGGATCGCCGACCACGCCGTACGCCGGGAAGCCGGACTTCAGCACCAGCTGCGGCTTGGCGCCGAAGTACTCCGGCCGCCACAGCACGATGTCGGCGAGCTTGCCGACCTCGATCGAGCCGACCTCGTGCGCGAGGCCGTGGGCGATGGCGGGGTTGATGGTCAGCTTGGCCATGTAGCGCAGGACGCGCTCGTTGTCGTGATCGGAGTCCGGGGCGCCGAACTCGGCCTTCATCTTCCCGGCCATGGCGAACGTACGGCGCACGGTCTCACCGGCCCGCCCCATGCCCTGCGCGTCCGACGAGGTGATGCCGATCGCGCCCAGGTCGTGCAGCACGTCCTCGGCGCCCATCGTGCCGGCGCGGATGCGGTCGCGGGCCATGGCGGCGTCGCCGGGCAGGTCGGTCTTGAGGTCGTGGACGGAGACGATCATGCCGTAGTGCTCGGCGACGGCGTCCCGCCCGAAGGGCAGGGTGGGGTTGGTGGAGGAGCCGATGACGTTCGGGACGCCGGCCATCTTCAGCACGTTCGGGACGTGTCCGCCGCCGCAGCCCTCGATGTGGAAGGCGTGGATGGTGCGGCCCTCCAGCACCCTCAACGTGTCCTCGACGGACAGGCACTCGTTCAGCCCGTCACTGTGCAGGGCGACTTGGACGTCGTACTCCTCGGCGACGCGGAGAGCCGTGTCCAAGGCCCGCGTATGGGCGCCCATGTCCTCGTGCACCTTGAAGCCGCAGGCGCCGCCCTCGGCGAGGGCCTCGACCAGCGGCGCGGACGAGGACGACGAACCCCGCCCCAGGAAGCCGATGTTGACCGGCCAGGCGTCGAAGGCGTTGAACGCGTGCCGCAGCGCCCACGGCGAGTTGACCCCGACGCCCCACACCGGCCCGAACTCCTGCCCGATGACCGTGGTCACCCCGGAGGCGAGCGAGGCCTCCATGATGCGCGGCGACAGCAGGTGCACATGGGTGTCGACGGCCCCGGCGGTGGCGATGAGCCCCTCGCCGGACACGATCGACGTACCGGTCCCGACCACGACGTCGACCCCGTCGAGGGTGTCGGGATTCCCGGCCCGCCCGATCGAGCAGATCCGCCCCTCCCTGATCCCGATGGAGACCTTCCGGATCCCCAGCGCCGCGTCGATCACCACCACATTGCTGATGACGACGTCACAGGTCTCCCGGACGGCGGCGGCCTTGAGGTGCAGTCCGTCCCGGGCGGTCTTGCCGAACCCGGCGAGGAACTCCTCGCCGTAGCGCTGCGCGTCGGCCTCGACGCGGATGGTCAGCCCGGAGTCGCCGAGGCGGATGCGGTCGCCGGCCCGGGGGCCGTGGGTGGCGGCGTACTCGTACGGATTCATCGCTCTGCTCCCTGACATTCGCCCCCTTGAGCTGCGGCTCCCAGATATCCGCAGGCGGCGGCCGCGCGCAGGGCCTCTTCCTTCACCCCCGGCGCGTCCAGCGCCCCGTCGACCAGACCGGCGAACCCGATCGCGATCCGATCGCCCCCGATGGGCACGAGCCCGACCTCGACGGCCTCCCCCGGCCCGAACCGCACCGAGGACCCGGCCGGTACGGCGAGCCGCATCCCGTAGGCCTGTTCCCGTACGAAGTCGAGGCGCGGGTTGGCCTCGAAGAAGTGGAAGTGGGAGGTGACGGAGACGGGCACGGTGGCGGTGTTGGTGACCGTCAGCCGTACGACCGCCTCGGGCTCGGCGTGCTCGGGCCCCGGCAGCAGCGCGCCCGGGGCTCGCTCACCGAGACTTCCGCCGATCGGATCGCTGACGACCGCGAGCCTCGAACCGTCGTCGAAGACCGCCTCGACATGCACTTCGGTGACGACGTCCGCGACACCCGGCAACACGTCGTCCGGGCCGAGCACCGACCGGGCACGCTCGATGGCCTCCGCCAGCCGGGCGCCGTCGCGGGCGGCCTCGCACACGGTGTCCGCGATCAGCGCGGTCGCCTCCGGCACGTTGAGCGGCAGACCGCGGGCGCGGCGGGCACGGGCCAGCTCCGCGGCTGAAAACAGCAGCAGCCGGTCACGCTCCGTGGGAGTCAGTCTCACGACGCGACACCTCCTTGCCTTCCTTGCATTTAGAGCATCACTCTAAACACCAGATTGCTGGAATCAAAGGGTTGACGTCAGGCCATTGGGCACCTCAGATTGAACGGCACTCAAACCGAGGGAGACCAGCCATGCCGATGGAACAGCGCGGAGTCGACACCATCCCCGACGAGGAACGCACGAGCGGCCCACGGGACCTCGTCTCGATCCTCCTGGGCTCGAACCTCTGCCTGGGGGTGATCGTCTTCGGCTGGCTGCCCCCGTCGTTCGGCCTGGACTGGTGGGCGTCGGTGAGCTCGATCGTGGTGGGCACACTGGCCGGCACGGCCCTCACCGCCCCGCTGGCCCTGATCTCCCTGCGCACGGCGACGAACCTGTCCACGTCCTCCGGCGCCCAGTTCGGAGTCCGGGGCCGTCTGGTCGGCTCCGTGGTCGGGCTCCTGCTCGCCCTCGGCTACACGGCCCTGACCGTGTGGATCGGCGGCGATGCGATGGTGGGCGTGCTGGGCCGGCTCGTCGGGCTGCCGGCGAGCGGGATGTCGTACGGCGTGGTGTACGGGCTGCTGGCCGCGGCGACCGTCGCGGGCGCGGTGTACGGGTACCGGGTACTGCTCGCCATGTCCCGCGTCCTGGCGATCGGCATGACGGCCCTGCTGGCCCTCGGCGTGATCGCCTACGCCCCGCACTTCACGACCGACGCGCTGCCCGAGGCGGGCGGCTATCTGCTGGGCGGCTTCTGGCCGACGTGGCTGCTGGCGGCGGTGGCGGCGGGGCTGTCCGGCCCGATCGCCTTCATCACCCTCCTCGGCGACTACACCCGCTACATCTCCCCGGCCCGCCACTCCTCACGCCGGGTCCTGCACGCGACCTGGCTCGGCCTGATCCTGGGCCTGCTGGTCCCGCAGCTCTTCGGCACCTTCACGGCGTACGCGGCGCGAGCGGCCCTGGACTACGCGGGCCCCCTGGTCGACGCCTCCCCCACCTGGTACCTGGTCCCGCTCCTGCTGGCCGCCTCCGCCGGCTCGGTCGGCAACGCGGGCCTGATGCTCTACTCCATGGGCCTCGACCTGGACGCCATCCTGCCGCGCGCCTCACGCGCCCAGGCCACCTACGCCGTCGCGGTCGTCGCCACGGCCTGCGTCTTCATCGGCCACTACGCCTCGACGGCACAGGACGCGATGACGTCGTTCGTCCTGCTGCTCACGGCGATCGGCACCCCGTGGGCGGTCATCACCCTGATCGGCTTCGCGCGGTGCCGTGGCGGGTACGACGCGGAGGCCCTCCAGGTCTTCAACCGCCGGGCGCGGGGCGGGATCTACTGGTACCGGGCCGGCTGGAACATCCCGGCGACCGTGTCCTGGGCACTGGGCGCGACGGTCGGACTGCTGGCCGTCTCCCTCCCGTCGTACGAGGGGCCGCTGCTGGGGCTGACGGGCGGGGTGGACTGCAGTTTCCTGCTGTCGGGACTGGTGGGAGGCGTCGTGTATGTGCTGCTGACGATCGGTGACTCCGCTCCCGTAGGCGAAAGGGCCGCCACGGACTCCGAGTCCACAGCGGCCCTGACGGTGAAGGCCGAGAGTTAACCCAGCTTGTGCATCCACCCGTGCTGGTCCACGGCAGTGCCCCGCTGGATGTCGAGGAGAGCCTCGCGCAGCTTCAGCGTGACCTCGCCGGGCTCCCCGCCGCTCTGCTGCCACTGCGCACCCGTGCGCTTCACGGTGCCGACGGGCGTGATGACCGCTGCCGTACCGCAGGCGAAGACCTCGGTGAGGGTGCCGTTCTCGGAGTCGCGCTGCCACTGGTCGACGGAGACGCGACCCTCCTCGGCCTCGTAGCCGAGGTCACGGGCGACCGTGAGGAGGGAGTCACGGGTGACTCCCTCCAGGATGGAACCGGTGAGGGACGGGGTGACGATCTTGTCGCCGTACACGAAGTACAGGTTCATGCCGCCGAGTTCCTCGACCCACTTGCGCTCCACCGCATCCAGGTAGCAGACCTGGGCGCAGCCCTCGGCGGCGGCCTCGGCCTGGGCCAGCAGGGAGGCGGCGTAGTTGCCGCCCGTCTTCGCGTCGCCCATGCCGCCCGGCACGGCACGGACGTGGTCCTCGGAGACCCAGATCGACACCGGCTTCACGCCACCGGGGAAGTACGCGCCGGCCGGCGAGGCGATGACGATGAACAGGTACTCGCTCGCGGGCTTCACGCCCAGGCCGACCTCCGTCGCGAACATGAACGGACGCAGGTAGAGGGACTCCTCGCCACCATGCGCCGGGACCCAGGCCTGGTCCTGGCTCACCAGCACGTCGCACGCCTCGATGAAGGTCTCCACCGGCAGCTCCGGCATGCCGAGCCGGCGGGCGGAGGACTGGAATCGCTGCGCGTTCTTCTCGGGGCGGAAGGTGGCGACGGACCCGTCGGGCCGGCGGTAGGCCTTCAGGCCCTCGAAGATCTCCTGCGCGTAGTGCAGGACCATGGTGGCCGGGTCGAGGGAGATCGGCGCGTACGGCACGAGCTGGCCGTCGTGCCAGCCACGGCCCTCGGTCCACTTGATCGTCACCATGTGGTCGGTGAAGTGGCGGCCGAACCCGGGGTTGGCCAGGATCGCCTCGCGCTCTGCGGCGGCGAGCGGACTGGCGGAGGGCTTGAGCTCGATCGTGGGCGTCGTCATGAGTAGATGTCCTTCACCGGTTGGTTGTGGCGGGCCGCGATCACGCCAGTACTGCCAGTGGCCAGTGCTAGGACGTCCGAGCATTCCATCGATCTGCGGCTCCGCGTTCGATTATCGCAAGCGGGAGCCGTGGACGAAATTGGCCTGATCGGCGTGATCGGCGTGGATCGCGACCCAGGGTTGATGGTGACACCCGGCGGCGGACACAGGGAA
Source organism: Streptomyces sp. T12 (assembly GCF_028736035.1). Lineage (NCBI taxonomy): Bacteria > Bacillati > Actinomycetota > Actinomycetes > Kitasatosporales > Streptomycetaceae > Streptomyces > Streptomyces sp. T12. Next base: position 7,586,138 of record NZ_CP117866.1, on the reverse strand, counting down.
GCCGCCGGGTGCTTCAGTGACCCGGCGGCTTCGAGAGATCTGCGTTGAGATTCCGAGTGGCGGCCGGTCAGCCGGCTACTCGTACGGCCAGCGCGTCGCCGATCTCCGACGTGGAGCGGGCGGGCTTGCCGGTGCGCTCGGCGAGGTCGGTGGAGACCGCCTCGTCGATGCGGGCGGCCTCGGCGTCGTAGCCGAGGTGGCGCAGGAGCAGGGCGACGGACAGGACCGTGGCGGTGGGGTCGGCCTTGCCCTGGCCGGCGATGTCCGGGGCCGAGCCGTGCACGGGCTCGAACATGGACGGGAACTCGCCGCTCGGGTTGATGTTGCCGCTCGCGGCGACGCCGATGCCGCCGGAGACGGCCGCGGCGAGGTCGGTGATGATGTCGCCGAAGAGGTTGTCGGTGACGATCACGTCGAAGCGCTCGGGCTGCGTGACCAGGTAGATGGTCGCCGCGTCCACGTGCATGTACTCGGTGGTGACGTCGGGGAACTCCTCGGCCACCTGGTTGAAGATGTTCGTCCACAGGTGACCGGCGAAGGCCAGCACGTTGTTCTTGTGGATCAGCGCGAGCTTCTTGCGGGGGCGGGCCTGCGCGCGGGCGAAGGCGTCGCGGACCACGCGCTCGACACCGAAGGCCGTGTTCACCGAGACCTCGGTGGCGACCTCGTGCGGGGTGCCCTTGCGGATGGTGCCGCCGTTGCCGGTGTACGGGCCCTCGGTGCCCTCACGGACGACGATGAAGTCGATCTCCGGCTGACCGGCGAGCGGGGTGGCGACACCCGGGAGGAGCTTCGACGGACGCAGGTTGACGTGGTGGTCGAAGAGGAAGCGGAGCTTGAGCAGGAAACCGCGCTCCAGGACGCCGGACGGGACCGAGGGGTCGCCGATCGCGCCGAGCAGGATGGCGTCGTGCTTCTTGAGCGCCTCGGCATCGGCGTCGGTGAGGGTCTCACCGGTGGCGTGGTAGCGCCGGGCGCCGAAGTCGTACTCCTTGGTCTCCAGCTTCACATCCTGCGGAAGGACGGCGGAGAGGACCTTCAGGCCTTCGGCCACGACCTCCTGGCCGATGCCGTCACCGGGAATCACTGCGAGATTGAGGCTGCGAGACATGTCGGCACCCTACTCCTCGTCCCATGGGATGACACGGCATGTCCGCCATACGGACATCCTCAGGCGGTCGGGCGTCAGCCCTTCGACTGGCGTTCACCCGTATGTAGGGCAGGTGTTGGCGTTCGCTGGGAACTTCACCGCCATGGACCTTCCCGACTTCGGCATCCCCCCTCAGCTCGCGCGCCGGATGAGCATGGCCGAACAGCACGAGTACCTGCGCACCAAGCTGCTCCGGCGCCGCACGGTGGTGACGGCCGGGGCGGTGGCGGGCGGAACGCTGGCGGGCGGGCTGCTGACGGGGTGTTCGACATCGGGGACGACCACCTCGAAGGCCCCGGCCTCCGCCCCCGCCTCCGTCACCACGAAGGTGCCCGGCTCGGTCGTCGCCCCCTTCGGCCGCCACCTCGCCTTCGGCGCCGATCCGAAGACGCAGATGCGGATCTCCTGGCAGGTGCCGGCCGCGGTGCGCAGGCCGTACGTCCGGATCGGTCTGCGCCCCGACGACCTGGACCGGCGGATCGAGGCGGAGCTGCGCGACCTGAAGACGCCGGAGGTGGCGGGTGTGAGCGCGGCGGTCGAGCAGTACTACCTGCACGCGGCCCTGGACGGCCTGCGCCCGGGCACGACGTACTACTACGGCGTCGGACACGACGGCGTCGACCCGGCGTCCCCCGCCCACCGGCCCACGATCGCCTCCTTCCGCACGGCACCCGCGTCCCCGCCCGAGCGGTTCGTGTTCACCGCGTTCGGCGACCAGGGGGTCGGCATGCACGCCGCCGACAACGACCGCGCCCTGCTGCGCCAGAACCCGGCCTTCCATCTGCACGCCGGGGACATCTGCTACGCGAACCCGACGGGCAAGGGCAAGGACTCGGACGCGTTCCAGGCGGGCATGTGGGACGTGTTCCTCAAGCAGACCGAGTCGGTGGCGAAGTCGGTGCCGTGGATGGTGACGACCGGCAACCACGACATGGAGGCCTGGTACTCGCCGGACGGCTACGGCGGCCAACTCGCCCGTTTCTCCCTGCCGGACAGCGGCTTCGACCCGCGTACGGCGCCGGGGGTGTACGCGTTCACGTACGGCAACGTCGGGGTGGTCGCGCTGGACGCGAACGACGTGTCGTACGAGATCCCCGCCAACTTCGGCTACACGCAGGGGAGGCAGACGAAGTGGCTGGACCGCAAGCTCCGCGAGTTGCGGGCCGACCAGGCGGTCGACTTCGTGGTCGTCTACTTCCACCACTGCGCCTACTCGACCTCGACACACGCCTCCGACGGAGGCATTCGCGCCGAGTGGGTGCCGCTCTTCGCCCAGCATCAGGTCGACCTGGTGATCAACGGGCACAACCACGTGTACGAGCGGACCGACGCGATCCTGAACGGCGAGGTCGGCGCGCCCGTGCCGATCGGCGCGACGACGGACCCGACGCGGGACGGGATCGTGTACGTCACGGCGGGCGGCGGCGGCAAGGACCTGTACGGCTTCCCGAAGGGCGTCGAGGAGAGTTACGAGGGCCATGTCACCGAGCGGGAGTCGGTCGACTCCTTCAAGTGGACCAGGTCACGCGACGCCAAGGCGGAGAGCGTGCAGTGGTCGCGGGTGCGCTACCGGGGCTTCTCCTTCCTCTCGGTGGAGGCGGAGAGCGGCACGAAGCCACGGCTGAAGGTGTCGGCGCTGACACCGAGTGGGGAGCGCGTCGACCACTTCGAGGTGCGGCGCGGGGCGTGACCCCACGCCGCACCTCTTACGGGTGCGGCTCCCGGCTTGGGTGCGTCCGCGCAGGTGCGCGGCTGTGGCGTCAGGCGGCCTGGTGGCCGGTGGCTCCGCCGTTGTCCCTGCGGTCGAGGGCGCGCTGGAGGGCGGCGGCGGCGTTCTTGCGGTCGGACTCGCTCGTACGGGAGAGGTGACGGACTCGACGGCGGGCGGTCGTCTCGGCCATGGGAAATCGACTCCTTCGACAATCCGGGAGTGCAGACAGGGGTTACGAGACGCCGGGTGGGGCGGGGAGCGGTGCCGCAGGGGTTGCCTGCACGGGGCCCGGCTCACGACCGCCATTCGCTTGATCGAGCGAGACGTTCGGCTTCTACAAAACTAAGGGAGGACGGCGCGTCTGTCTCCACAATTACTCGGACTTCCTACTATCTGAGACGGTGGAGTGGATCACACGCCGCTGACCTGCGCCTTTGCTTTCCTGGCCGTCAGAGCACGTCCCCGTCCCTCCAGTCGAAGACCAGCTCGAACGCCGGGTCGAGCGGACCGGCGAGCGCGGGCCGCACGAACGTGCTCCCCTCCTCGTCCGGCAGACGCACGACGCCCTCCGGCCCCAGCGCGCAGACCCGCCCGCCCCACACCTCCCAGCCACGGGCGGCGTACAGGGCGGCCCCCTCGTCGCTCGCGGACAGCATCCCCGCGTCGTACGCGCGGTCGATCACCCGCTCCAGCTCCGCCATCACCCGGCCGCCGAGCCCTGTCCGACGCGCGTCGGACCGTACGCCCACCGCCTCGACGTACCCGACCCGCAGCCACCGCTCCCGGTGTCGCACCCGCCGCATGATCACCGAACCGTGCGCGGCGAGCCGCCCGGCCGCGTCGTGGACCAGGGCGTGCATACCGCCGAGCCCGTGCTCGAAGTCCTCGTCGGAGAAGTCGCCGTCGAAGGCGTCGTCCAACAGGGCCCGGATCGCGCGCAGTTCGGCGGGAGTGAGGTCGGCGGTGTGGACGGTTCGCGGGGTGACGGCGGCTGTCGGTGCGGTCATCCGACCAGTATCGAGGGGATCGCCCACTCGGCTGATCCTGCGCGGGGCGCGGGACACCGGGTCGGGACGAGGGGAACCGGTGAACCCATGAACGACACGTCGAAAGTGTTCCTCGAGGGCGGCCCGGACGACCTGCCCGAACGGATCGTCCCGGCCCCGTCCCCCGGCCCGGACGCGAAGATCAAGCTCCGCGGCGGATACGAGCACTTCAGGCCGACATCGCGGCACACGGACACACCGGAGGGCAGGCTGCCCGTGTACGAGTGGTGGGAGCGCACGGAGATCGCCGAGTAGCCCCTCCCGCACAGCCCGAGAAGGCCGGGTCCGTTCAGGACCCGGCCTTCTCGAGGTGCGTCGGGGTGTCAGCCCATGTGCGGGTACGTGTAGTCGGTCGGCGCGACCAGCGTCTCCTTGATGGCACGGGTCAGCGTCCAGCGCATCAGGTTCTGCGGGGCGCCGGCCTTGTCGTTGGTGCCGGAGGCGCGGCCGCCGCCGAAGGGCTGCTGGCCGACGACGGCACCGGTCGACTTGTCGTTGATGTAGAAGTTGCCGGCCGCGTAGCGCAGCTTCTCCATCGTGTACGCCGCCGCGGCGCGGTCGCCCGAGATGACCGAGCCGGTCAGCGCGTACGCGGACACCGACTCCATCTGCTCCAGCATCTCGTCGTACTGGTCGTCCTCGTAGACGTGCACGGCGAGGAACGGGCCGAAGTACTCGGTGGTGAAGACCTCGTTCTCCGGGTCGGTGCACTCGACGACGGTCGGGCGCACGAAGTAGCCGACCGAGTCGTCGTAGGAGCCGCCCGCGACGATCGCGCAGGTCGGGTCGGACTTCGCGCGGTCGATGGCGGCCTTGTTCTTGGCGAAGGCACGCTCGTCGATGACGGCGCCGATGAAGTTGGACAGGTCGGTGACGTCACCCATGGTCAGGTAGTCGACCTCGGCGGCGAACTCCTCCTTGAAGCCGGAGTTCCAGATCGACGCCGGGATGTACGCCCGGGAGGTCGCCGAGCACTTCTGGCCCTGGTACTCGAAGGCGCCCCGGGTCAGGGCCGTCTTCAGCACCGCCTTGTCGGCGCTCGGGTGGGCGACGACGAAGTCCTTGCCGCCGGTCTCGCCGACGATGCGCGGGTAGGAGCGGTACTTCTCGATGTTGTTGCCGACCGTCTTCCACAGGTACTGGAAGGTCTTGGTCGAGCCGGTGAAGTGGATGCCGGCGAGGTCACGGTGCTCAAGAGCGACCTTGGAGACCTCGATGCCGTCGCCGGTGACGAGGTTGATGACGCCCTTGGGCAGACCGGCCTCCTCCAGCAGCTGCATGAGCAGCACGGCGGCGTGGGTCTGGGTCGGGGACGGCTTCCAGACGACGACGTTGCCCATGAGGGCCGGGGCCGTCGGCAGGTTGCCCGCGATCGCCGTGAAGTTGAACGGCGTGATCGCGTAGACGAAGCCCTCCAGCGGGCGGTGGTCGAGGCGGTTCCACACGCCCGGGGAGTTCGCCGGGGGCTGCTCGGCGAGCAGGTCACGGGCGTACTTGACGTTGAAGCGCCAGAAGTCGATCAGCTCGCAGGGCGTGTCGATCTCGGCCTGCTGGGCGGTCTTGGACTGGCCGAGCATGGTGGAGGCGGCCAGCGTCTCGCGCCACGGGCCGGACAGCAGCTCGGCGGCGCGCAGGATGATCGCGGCACGGTCGTCGAAGGCCATCGCACGCCAGGCCGGCGCCGCGGCGAGGGCGGCGTCGATGGCGTCCTGGGCGTCCTGCTGGGTGGCGTTGCCGTAGGTGCCGAGGCGGGCCTTGTGGTTGTGCGGCTGCACGACGTCGAAGCGCTCACCGCCGCCCAGCCGCTTCTCGCCGCCGATGGTGCAGGGCAGGTCGATCGGGTTCTCGGCCAGCTCCTTGAGCTTGACCTCGAGGCGGGCGCGCTCGGGCGAGCCGGGGGCGTAGCCGTGCACCGGCTCGTTGACGGGGGTGGGGACCTGGGTCACAGCGTCCATGAGATCCGTAACTCCTTGAGTGTGAGCGGGTGTTGCGGGCTCAGCCCTTGCTGATCATGCTTCGTGCGAAGAACCGCAGGTTGGCGGGCTTCTCCGCGAGCCGCCGCATGAAATAGCCGTACCAGTCGGTGCCGTAGGCGGTGTAGACGCGCATGCGGTGGCCCTCGGCGGCCAGCCGCAGGTGCTCGTCGCTCCTGATCCCGTACAGCATCTGGAACTCGTACTCGTCGAGCTTTCGCCCGGCGCGCCGCGCGAGCTCCTGGGCGACGGAGATCAGACGCGGGTCGTGGGACCCGATCATCGGGTACCCGGTGCCCTCCATCAGAACCTTCAGGATGCGGACGTACGCCTTGTCGATCTCGTGTTTCTGCTGGTAGGCGACCTCATCGGGCTCCTTGTACGCGCCCTTGACCAGCCGTACGCGGCTGCCGTTCGCGGCGAGGCGGCGGGCGTCGGCCTCGGTGCGGAAGAGGTAGGCCTGGATGACGCAGCCGGTCTGCGGGAAGTCCCGGCGCAGCTCCTCGTGGATGGCGAACATCGAGTCGAGGGTGGTGTGGTCCTCGGCGTCGAGCGTGACCGTCGTACCGATGGCGGCGGCGGCCTCGACGACGGGCCGGACGTTGGCGAGGGCGAGCTCGTGGCCGCCGTCAAGCGCCTGCCCGAACATGGAGAGCTTGACGGACATCTCGACGCGCTCGCCGAGCTCCAGATCCTTGATCCGGTCGATGAGCCGCAGATAGGCGTCCCGGGCGGCGGCGGCCTGTTCGGGGCGGGTGATGTCCTCGCCGACGACGTCCATCGTCAGCTCCAGACCCTTGGCGGTGAGGTCCTCGATGATCGGCACGACTTCGTCGACGCTCTCACCGGGGATGAACCGGTCGACGACCTGCTTCGTCACCGGGGCCGCCGAGATCAGGCGTCGCATCCGGTCGCTGCGCGACGCGGCGAGAATCACGGGACCCAGCACGGGGCACCTCCACAAACACAGCCGAATGACGGCCGACACCCCGATAAGTGATGTTCCGGGTACGGCACGGAGAACCACCGTGAAACCTAAGGATCCCTCCGAACGGCGGCCATCGACAGCTGTCACGCATCCGTGCCGCAGATCTCAGACAGATGTATGAAGACCTCGCGGAAATGCGGGAGAATGCCCGGGTGACGCCGGAATCCAAGGACCGCAAGGACGACTACCAGGAGCTCGTCGACGAGCTCTCGGAGCTGCTGGGCGCGCCCGCGACGCTGGAGAACCGGGACTTCGAGCTGATCGCCTTCGGTGCGTACGACAGCGAGGGCGAGCTCGACGCATCCGCCCTGGACCCGGTCCGCACCCGCTCGATCCTGACGCGCCGCTCCACGGCGGCGGTGCGGACCTGGTTCGAGGGCTTCGGCATCACGCGGGCGACCGGCCCGGTCCGTATCCCGCCGACACCGGAGGCGGGGGTGTACCGCGGACGTATTTGCCTTCCCGTACGCCACAGGGGTGTGGTGCTGGGCTACGTCTGGCTCCTCGACGACGATCCGGGCCCGACCGAGCAGCAGCTCGCGGCGGCGATGGAGGTGACCGCCCGGATCGGCGCACTGCTGGCGGACGAGGCGCAGCACGGGGCGGATCTGAGCCGGGAGCTGCGAGCGGCGCTGACCGCGGAGCGGGGCTGGCAGGGGGACATGGCGGTCGCCGAGCTGCGCACGGCCCTGGGCGCACGCGCGGACGGCGTCCATACGGTGGTCTGCGTGGCTCCCTGGCCCTCGGCCGACCCCGACGACGCCCCGTCCGTGCGTACGGTGCCGCACGCGACCGCGCTGTGCAGCGTGCCGTGGGGGGCAGCCGGACAGAGCCTTGCGGTGCTCGTACGGCTGCGCTCGCCCGAGGTGCGCACGGCGGCGCTGGCGGCGGCGTCCCGGCTGCTGAAGGAAGGCCCGGCCCAGGCGCCGTCCCGGCCGGCCACGCAGGGAAGGGCAGGGGTGGCGGCCGGCCTCGGCGAACCGCGCTCCGGTCTCGCCGATCTGGGCACCATGTGGCAGGAGGCGTCGGCCGCGACCCGCGCGGCCTTGGCGGAACCGCGGTTCGGACCGGTGGCCGAGTGGTCGCGCATCGGACCGTACCGCCTGCTGACCTCCCTCTCCGCGAAGACGCTGCACGACCCCGCGGTCGCCCCCCTCCTCTCCCCCACCCACCACGAACTCGCCCGCACCGCCGAGGTCTACCTCGACTGCGCGGGCCAGGCCGGCCGCACGGCCGCCGAACTCGGCATCCACCGCCAGACCCTCTACTACCGCCTCTCGCGCGTCGAACAGCTCACGGGCCTGGACCTGGACGACGGGGAGGACAGGCTGCTGCTGCACATGGGGTTGAAGGGGGCGCGGCTCGGCTTCTGAAAACGATTGTCATCATGCTACGGTCGGTGCGCGTTCAACCTTTGACCACACCTTTACTCGGAGTGCCCTGTGCGCGTCCCCGCCCGTCTCCTCCCACTGACCGCCCTCACCGCAGCCTCCGCCCTGCTCACCGGCTGTTTCTCGTCGGCGGGGTCCGATGAGGCGGCCGCCGAGGGCAAGCGCATCCGGGTGGCGCACATGCTGCCGCCCCGCTCGGGCCTGTCCCCGCTGAGCGACGACGCGTTCAAGCTGTCGCGCTGGTCGACCGCCGAGACCCTGGTGAAGCTCGACAAGGACGGCGACGCCCAGCCCGCCCTCGCCACAAAGTGGCAGCAGGCCGGCCGTACCTGGACCTTCGAGATACGCGACGGCGTCACCTTCCACGACGGCACGAAGCTCGACGCGGACGCCGTCGTACGGTCGCTCACCAAGGCCGCCACCGCCTCCCCCAAGCCCCGCATCCTCGACGGCGTGGAGCTGACCGCGAAGGCCGAGGACGCCGACACGGTCACCGTCACCACCGGCACCGAGGACCCCCTCGTCCCGCAGCGGCTGAGCTCGCCCCAGCTGGCGATCCTCGCCGCCAAGGCCTACCAGGGGAAGACGGTGAACCCCGTCGGCGCCGGCACCGGCCCCTTCGAACTCGTCAAGGTCAACGGCACCTCCTCCGCCGCCCTCGACCGCTACGACGCCTACTGGGGCGGCAAGGCCAAGGCCCCGGGAATCGACGTCACGTTCGTGCCGGACGGGACGGCCCGCGCCGCCGCCCTGCGCACCGGCGAGGCCGACATCGTCGAGGCGATTCCGGTCTCCCAGGCAGCCGTCCTCGACCAGGACCTGATCACCGAGGTCCCGATGCCGCGCACCAACACCCTCTACCTGAACACCGAGAAGGGCGCCTTCAAGGACGCCTCGCTGCGCGCCGCCGCCCGGGAGGCGATCGACGCCAAGTCGCTCGTCGAGGGCGTGTACGAGGGGCGGGCGGATGTCGCCGAGGGACTGCTCGGGCCCGCGCTGCCGTGGGCGGCCGGACTGCGCACGCCCGTCAAGCACGCCAAGGCCGGCGAGCCGAACGGCAAGACGATCACCATAGGCACCTTCACGGACCGCGCCGAACTGCCCGAGGTCGCCGCCACGCTGCAGCAGCAGCTGCAGAAGGCCGGGTTCAAGGTGAAGCTCGACGTCCGCGAGTACGCGAACATCGAATCCGACGCGCTCGCGGGCAAGTTCGACGCGTTCATCCTCTCCCGCGCCACCGTCCTCGACTCCGGCGACCCGGTCGCCTACCTGTACAGCGACTTCGCCTCCGACGGCTCCTTCAACATCTCCCAGCTCGCCGACCCCTCCGTGGACGCCGAGTTGAAGAAGGCCGGCGAGACCCGGGCCGGCAACGCCCGCCGCACGGCGGTCATCGAGGCCGAGGCCGCCGTGCTCGCCCAGGACGCGGCGGTGCCGATGCTCCACGAGCGCGTGATCCAGGGCGACGCCGCCGGAGTCGTCGGCGCCGCGCACGACCCGCGCGAGCGTGAGCTCGTGACGGTCAACACGTACGTCAAGTGAAGGTCATGGCGAGGAAGCTGGTCAGCACGGCCGGGCTGACCCGCTTCGGCTGTCTCGTCGCCGTCCTGGTCACCGTCGGCCTGCTGCCCTGGCTCTCGCGCCGGGACCCGGCGCTCACCGTGCTGCGTGCCCGGTCGGCCGAGCAGGAGGCGACCGAGGAGGCCCTGTCCGCGATCCGCGAGGACCTCGGTCTGGGCGCCGGCCCCCTTTCCCTGCTGGGGAGGTGGGCCTCGGACCTGCTGCACGGCGACCTCGGCACCTCCTGGGTGTCCGGGACCGACGTCCTGCCGTCCGTCGTCACCGGGCTCCAGGTGTCGCTGGGCCTGATGGGCGCGGCACTCGGCGTCGCGGTCGTGCTGGCCGCCGTGCTGGTGGCGCCGGTACTGGTGCGGGGACGCGGGTCGGCCGGGGCGCTCGCCGCGATGCTGGCCGCCGTGCCCGAGTTCCTGCTGGCCACGGTCGCGCTGCTGGTGTGCGGGGTGTGGCTGGGGTGGCTGCCGACGGCCGGCTGGGCGGGCCCCGAGTACCTGGTGCTGCCCGCGATCGCCCTCGGCGTCCCGGCGGGCGGTCTGCTCGGCCGGCTGGTCGCGGACGCGCTGCCCGCCGTGCTCGACGAGCGGTGGGTGGAGCTGTGGCGGGGTGCGGGAGTGAGCCGTACGCGGATCTCGGCGGCCGCCCTCAAGCGCGTACTGCCTCCACTGGTACCGCAGTTCGGGATGGTCGCCGTCGGCCTGACCGGCGGCGCGGTCGCGGTGGAGATGGTGTTCGCGGTGCCCGGCATCGGCCGTACGGCGCTCGGCGCGGCCAAGTCGCAGGACCTGCCGCTGCTCCAGGGCTCGGTCCTGGCCCTGCTGCTGCTCGGCCTGGTCGCGGGTGCGCTGGCGGTCGGCGTACGGCGCCGGCTGCTGGGCCCCGCTCTGCGGGACGCCGGGCTGACGCTGCCGCCGGCCCGTCCGGTCCGTACGCACCCGGCGATCCCGTTGACGCTGTTCAGCGTCCTCGCCGTGACCATCGGCTCGGGCCTGCTGCGCGACCCGTACACCGTGCAGACCACCGCCCGTCTCGCCGCCCCCTCCTGGGCGCACCCGCTCGGCACCGACGCCCTGGGCCGCGACGTGCTCGCCCGGCTCGGTCACGGCGCCGCCTCGACGGTCGGCACGGCCGCCGCCATCTGTGCGCTGAGCCTGCTCGTCGCGCTCACGCTGGGCTTCCTGCCCGGCATCGCGGCAGGAGCGGCCGACATCGCCAACGCCCTGCCCCCGGTGATCGTCGGCATCCTGGTCGCCGCGGCGGCCGGTCCCGGCACCGGCGGCGCGGCCCTCGCCGTCGCCCTGATCTCCTGGCCGCCCCTGTCCGCCCACGCGGCGGCACTGGTGCAGGAGGTGCGGGCATCGGCGTTCCTCACCGCCCAACGAGCCATGGGCGCGACCCCGTTGTGGATCCTCACCCGGCACGTCCTGCCGTCCGTCGCCGCCCCGGTCGCCCGCCACGCCCTGCTGCGCCTGCCCGGCATCGCCCTCGCCCTGGCGTCCCTCGGCTTCCTGGGCCTGGGCGCCCAGCCACCCGCCCCCGAGTGGGGCCTCCTGCTCGACGAGTCCCGCGCCTACGTCGAGCGCGCCCCCTGGGCGGCCCTCGCCCCGGCCGTCGCGCTGGCCCTGCTGGCGGGGCTGGCGGTGTCGGCAGCGGCGGCCGTACAGGGGAGGCGGCCGGCCCGTGAGGCCGACGGTGCCTCCAGGGCCGAGCGCGGCGCACACGTCGTACGGAAGGAGACCTCCGTTGGAGCCTGAGCGCCCCACCGAACCGCTGCTGTCGGTGCGCGATCTGCGGATCGCCTTCGCCGGGGTCGAGGCCGTGCGCGGTCTCTCCTTCGACATCCGCCCACGCGAAGTGCTCGCGATCGTCGGCGAGTCGGGCGCCGGCAAGTCCCTCACGGCCCGGGCCCTGCTGGGCATGCTGCCCCGGGGCGCGACGACGGGCGGAACGATCGAGCCGGACCTCGCGGCCCACCGCGGCCGCCGTATCTCCCTCGTCCCGCAGGACGCCCTGTCCGCCCTGTCCCCCGTGCACCCGGTCGGCGACCAACTCGCCGCCGCCGTGCGGTCGGTGGCCCGCGTCTCGCGCAAAGAGGCCCGGACCCGGGCGATCACCGCGCTCGACCGGGTCGGCATCCCGGACGCCGCCCGCAAGGCGCGGGCATATCCGCACGAGTACTCCGGCGGGATGCGGCAGCGCGCCGTCATCGCCATGGCGACGATCAACGAACCCGACGTCGTCGTCGCCGACGAACCCACCACCGCCCTGGACGAGGAGCACCGCGACCAGGTGCTGCGGGTGCTCGCCGAGCAGCGGGAGGCGGTCGGGGCCGCGCTCGTGCTCGTCACCCACGACATGGACGTCGTACGGGACCACGCGGACCGCGTGCTGGTGATGTACGCCGGCCGGCTCACCGAACTCGGCCCGGCGGACGCGGTACTGGCCCGCCCCCGCGCCCCGTACACGGCGGGCCTGCTGGCCTCCCTCCCCCAGCACGCACCCCCCGGCCGCCGCCTCCCCGCCCTGCGCGGCACCCCGCCCGCCCCGGGCACCCTCCCCCCGGGCTGCGCCTTCAGCCCGCGCTGCCCGCTCGCGGCGGACCTCTGCCATACGGTGGAGCCGAAGCCCCAGGAGGTGGAGGGACGCCTGGTGGCCTGTCACCGCTGGCCCGAACTCCCCTACCCGGCAACGGAGTTGTTCCATGAGTGACGCCCTGCTCGAGGTTCGCGACCTGGTGGTCCGCTACGGCGATGTGACTGCCGTCGACCACGTCTCGTTCACCCTGGCCGCCGGCGAGACGCTCGCCCTGGGCGGCCCCTCCGGCTGCGGCAAGTCCTCCACGGCCCTCGCGGCCCTCCAGCTGCGCCGCCCGCACGCCGGTGAAGTCCTCTTTGAGGGACGGGAGTTGACGACCCTCACCGAACGCGAGCTACGCCCGATCCGCCCGCGCATGCAGCCCGTCTTCCAGGACCCGTACGGCTCACTGAGCCCCCGCCACCGCATCCGCGACGCGGTGGCGGAACCACTGAAGGTGCAGGGCCGCTGGAACGGCACCGACGGCCCCGCCCGCGTCGCCCAACTCCTCGACCGGGTGGGCCTCGACCCGTCGTACGGCGACCGCCACCCGCACGAACTCTCCGGTGGCCAGTGCCAACGCGTCGGAATCGCCCGTGCGCTGGCGTCCGAACCGCGCCTGCTGGTCCTGGACGAGCCGGTCTCGGCCCTCGATCCCTCGGTGCGGGCCGGCGTGCTGAACCTGCTCGCCGACCTCCAGGACGACCTCGGCCTCGGCTACCTGTTCATCTGCCACGACCGGGCGGTCGTACGGCATTTCGCGGACCGGGCGATCGAGATGCGCGAGGGGCGCGTCATTTGCGCGTAGCGGCCTCGATCACCTGGCGCAGGCCTTCGGTGAGCTGCTGCGCGCTGGGCGCGGTCTTGGGGTCGAAGGTCCACTGGGCGATGAGCCCCGTCATCAGGGTCACGTACAGCATGCCGAGGGTGTCGGCGGTCTCGTCCGGGACGTCCTCCTCGCGCCCGCCCATGAGCATCGGCACGAACCCGCGCCCGGCCTCCCGCTGGGCCCGCGCCAAGTAGTCGCGCACCTCGGGCAGTTGGTCGCCCATGACCACGATCTCCATGCTCAGATGCCAGATCGATCCCGGCTCCCGCATGGTGGCGATGACGTTCGCCCACACCTCCCGGAACCGTTCGAGGGAACCGGGCTCGGCACTCATGGCGGCCCCGTCCCCCTCGAAGGCGTCACCCATCCCCTCGGCCAGCGACACGTACGCCTGCGCCAGCAACGCGTCCTTCGATCCGTAGTGGTAGCCGATCGACGCCAGGTTGGTTCCGGACTCCTTGACGATGTCGCGCGCGGTCGTGCGCACGAAGCCCTTCGCCAGCAGGCAGCGCTTGGCGCCTTCGAGCAGATCCTCACGGTGTCCCATGCCGACCACCCTACCGCCGATCCATACACGCGTCATATACAAGCGTCCTAGACAAGCGTTTAAGACGCGCGTACATTCCCTGACATGACAACAAACCCGACGAGCACGACCACGCCTCCATCCGCCCGAGCCGGCCGCCGCGAATGGACCGCCCTCGGCGTGCTGATGCTTCCGCTGCTGCTCGTCTCCATGGACGTCTCCGTCCTCTACTTCGCGGTTCCGGCGATCAGCGCGGACCTGGAGCCGAGCGGCACCCAGCAGCTGTGGATCTTCGACATCTACGCCTTCGTGCTGGCCGGCCTGCTGATGACGATGGGCTCGCTCGGCGACCGCATCGGCCACCGCCGACTCCTGCTGATCGGCGCCGCCGCCTTCGGCACCGCCTCGCTGGTGGCGGCGTACGCGAACAGCGCCGAGACCCTGATCGCGGCCCGCGCGGTCCTCGGCATCGGCGGCGCGACCCTGATGCCGTCGACGATGGCCATACTCCGCACGATGTTCACCGACCCCGCGCAGCGCGCGAAGGCGATCGGCATGTGGTCCGGCGTGATGACGGCCGGGATCGCCCTCGGCTCGGTGATGAGCGGGGTGCTGGTCGAGCACTTCTGGTGGGGCTCGGTCTTCCTGGTCAACCTGCCCTCGATGGCCTTGCTGCTGGCCCTCGGCCCGATCCTGCTCCCCGAGTCCAAGGATCTCGCGCCCGGCCGTTTCGACTGGCTGAGCGTTCCCCTGTCGATGGCGGCGGTGCTTCCCGTGGTCTACGGCCTGAAGGAGATCCCGTCCGAGGGCTGGAACGTCCGCTACGTCGTCTCGATCACCGTCGGCCTGCTGTTCGCGGCCCTTTTCGTCCACCGCCAGCGCACGGCCGCAGCACCGATGATCTCCCCGGACCTGTTCCGCGGACGGGGCTTCGCGCCCTCCGTGGGCCTCAACCTCGTCTGCATGTTCGCGGTGATGGGCTCGTCCTACTTCACCACGCAGTACCTGCAGTCGGTGCTCGGCAAGGGCGCGCTGGAGGCGGCCTTGTGGGCCCTGCTGCCGTCGGTGCCGATCGGGGCGGCGGGGCCGGTCGCGACCCAGCTGGTGCAGAAGGGCGTCAACCGGGCCTACGTCGTCGCCGCGGGTTTCGCGATCGCCGCGACCGGTTTCGTACTGCTGTCCCTCGCCGGCACGGACTCGTTGTGGCTGGTGCTGACCGCGTGCGCGGTCCTCGCTGTCGGAGGCGTCACCGTGATGTCCCAGATCATGGACCTCGCGATGGGCTCCGCCCCGGTGGAACGGGCGGGGTCCGCGTCCTCCCTGCTGGAGACCGGTGCCGAGTTCGGCGGCGCCCTCGGTATGGCCGTCCTCGGCTCGATCGGCACGGCGATCTACCGGCACGAGATCCCGGCGTCGGCGCCGGACGCGGCGCACGAGACGCTGGGCGGCGCGCTGGCGGTCGCCGACCGGGTCCCGGGACTGGCGACGGCGGCGCGGGAGGCGTTCACCAGCGGGATGCAGGGGGCGGCGATCGCGGGAGCGGTACTGCTGGCGGGCGCGGCGGGGCTGGCGGCGGTCGCACTGCGCCGGGTCGAGGTGCCGGAGGGCTCATGCGAAACGCCGGACGCGCCGAGCAAGCTCAGCGCGTCCGGCGTTCGATAGAACTCAGACCAGGTTCACAGCGCGGGCGGACGTCGCCCCGATCTCCTCGGCGACCTCGGTCAGCACCCCGGCGGGCACCGTGTCGTCGACGGTCAGGACGGCCAGCGCCTCACCACCGGCGACGGCACGCGAGACCTGCATGCCGGCGATGTTGATGCCGGCTTCGCCGAAGATGCGGCCGACGGTGCCGACGACACCCGGACGGTCCTCGTACTTCAGGACGGCCATGTGGTCGGCGAGCGCGAGGTCGACGTCGTAGTCGCCGACCGCGACGATCTTCTGCAGGTGCTTCGGGCCGGCCAGCGTGCCGGAGACCGACACCTCCTCGCCGTTGCCAAGCGTGCCGCGCACGGTGACGACGTTGCGGTGGTCGGTGGCCTCCGAGCTGGTGGTCAGCCGCACCTCGACGCCGCGCTCCTGGGCGAACAGCGGGGCGTTGACGTACGACACCGTCTCGTCGACGACGTCCTCGAAGACACCCTTGAGGGCGCTGAGCTCCAGCACCTTCACGTCGTGCTGGGTGATCTCGCCGTACACCTCGACGTCGAGGCGGACCGCGACCTCACCGGCGAGCGCCGTGAAGATACGGCCCAGGCGCTCGGCGAGCGGCAGACCCGGCTTGACGTCCTCGGCGATGACGCCGCCCTGGACGTTGACCGCGTCGGGCACGAGCTCACCGGCGAGGGCGAGGCGCACCGAGCGGGCGACGGCGATACCGGCCTTCTCCTGCGCCTCGTCGGTGGAGGCACCGAGGTGCGGGGTGGCGACGACCTGGTCGAACTCGAACAGCGGGGAGTCCGTGCAGGGCTCCTTCGCGTACACGTCGAGACCGGCGCCGGCGACGCGGCCCTCCTTGAGGGCGGAGTACAGCGCCTCCTCGTCGACGATCCCGCCGCGCGCGGCGTTGACGATGCGCACGCTCGGCTTGACCTTGCGCAGCGCCTCGTCGCCGATGAGGCCGACGGTCTCAGGGGTCTTGGGCAGGTGGACGGTGATGAAGTCGGAGACCTCGAGCAGCTCGTCCAGCGACAGCACCTTGACACCCATCTGGGCGGCACGCGCGGGCTGGATGTAGGGGTCGTAGGCGACGACCTTCATCCCGAAGCCGGACATGCGCTGAGCGACCAGCGCACCGATCCGGCCCAGACCCACGACACCGAGGGTCTTCTCGGCGAGCTCCACACCCGTGTACTTGCTGCGCTTCCACTCGCCGTTCTTCAGCGCGGCGTTGGCCTGCGGGATGTGGCGGGCGGTGGCGACGAGGAGACCGCAGGCCAGCTCGGCGGCGGTCACGATGTTCGAGGTGGGGGCGTTGACGACCATCACGCCGGCCTTGGTGGCGGCGGAGACGTCGACGTTGTCGAGGCCGACGCCGGCTCGCGCGACGACCTTGAGCTTCTTGGCGGCGGCGATCGCCTCGGCATCGACCTTGGTGGCGGAGCGGATCAGGATCGCGTCCACGTCGGCGATGGCGGGCAGCAGCTCGGCCCGGTCGGCGCCGTTGCAGTGCCGGATCTCGAAGTCCGGACCAAGCGCGTCCACGGTCGCGGGCGAAAGCTCTTCAGCGATGAGTACGACGGGTTTCGAGCTCACGTGAGTCCTCACATGTCCAATGCGGACGGCCGTCCCGACGGCCGCATGCGGTGGAGGGTTAGTGGCCGCGTGGAAGACGCACGACGCTGTGGGCCTGACGCGTATGTAGTACGGCAGTGTAGTGGCGCATCGTGGGTCGTCCTGCGCCGCTGTGTAAGGATCACCCGTCCGTGATGCGACGGGTTGGACAACGGGGCCGGAGCGGCATGCTCCGGCCCCGCCGGCTGAGGCTTACGCCTCTTCGTTCACCCAGCTCATGAGCTTGCGCAGCTCCTTGCCGGTGGTCTCCAGCAGGTGCTCGGAGTCCTGCTGCTTGTACTCGTTGTACTTCTTCAGACCGCCGTGGTACTCGTCCATCCAGGCCTGGGCGAAGGTGCCGTCCTGGATCTCGGCGAGGACCTTCTTCATCTCGGCCTTGGTGGCGTCGGTGATGATCCGCGGGCCGGTGACGTAGTCGCCCCACTCGGCGGTCTCGGAGATCGACCAGCGCATCTTCTCCAGGCCGCCCTCGTACATGAGGTCCACGATCAGCTTCAGCTCGTGCAGGCACTCGAAGTACGCGATCTCCGGCTGGTAGCCGGCCTCGGTCAGCGTCTCGAACCCGGCCTTCACCAGCGCGGCGGTGCCACCACACAGGACGGCCTGCTCACCGAACAGGTCGGTCTCGGTCTCCTCGGTGAAGGTCGTCTTGATGACGCCGGCACGGGTGCCACCGATGCCCTTGGCGTACGACAGCGCGAGCGCGAAGGCGTTGCCCGTCGCGTCCTGCTCGACGGCGGCGATGCACGGAACGCCGCGGCCCTCCTCGTACTGGCGGCGGACCAGGTGGCCCGGGCCCTTGGGGGCGACCATGCAGACGTCGACGCCGGCCGGCGGCTTGATGAAGCCGTAGCGGATGTTCAGGCCGTGGCCGAAGAACAGCGCGTCGCCGTCGTTCAGGTTCGGCGCGATGTGCTCCTCGTAGACCTGGGCCTGGATCGGGTCCGGGACGAGGATCATGATGACGTCGGCCTCGGCGGCGGCCTCCGACGGCGTCACCACGCGCAGGCCCTGCTCCTCGGCCTTCGCCTTGGACTTGGAGCCCTCGTGCAGACCGACGCGGACGTCGACACCCGAGTCACGGAGCGACAGCGCGTGGGCGTGGCCCTGGCTGCCGTAACCGATGACCGCGACCTTGCGGCCCTGGATGATGGACAGGTCGGCGTCGGCGTCGTAGAACAGCTCGGCCACTTTGGGTTCTCTCCTTGTGTGCAGGTGTTGCTCCCACCGTATGACGGCGGGGGTGAGGGAGGTCTCGGGGTCTCGGAATGCGGGCGGCCGGTGAGGTGCCGACCGCCCGATTCCGGTCGTACGTGAATCTTCTACGAGTCGCTCGTGCGGAGGCTCGCGACGAGCCGTACGGGACTCAGGCCGAGCGGTCGAGGGCGCGCAGCGACCGGTCCGTGATCGAACGCGCACCGCGTCCGATCGCGATCGTGCCGGACTGGACGAGCTCCTTGATGCCGTACGGCTCCAGCATCTTCAGCATGGCCGACAGCTTCTCGCTGCTGCCGGTGGCCTCGATGGTGACGGCCTCCGGGGAGACGTCGACGGTCTTGGCGCGGAACAGCTGGACGATCTCGACGATCTGGGAGCGCGTCTCGTTGTCGGCGCGCACCTTCACCAGAACGAGTTCGCGCTGAACGGCCGAACCCGGCTCCAGCTCGACGATCTTCAGCACGTTGACCAGCTTGTTGAGCTGCTTGGTCACCTGCTCCAGCGGGAGGTCCTCCACGCCCACGACGATGGTGATGCGGGAGATGTCGGGGTGCTCGGTGACACCGACCGCGAGCGAGTCGATGTTGAAGCCGCGGCGGGAGAACAGGGCGGCGATCCGGGCGAGGATGCCCGGTGTGTTCTCCACCAGGACGGAGAGCGTGTGCTTGGACATGATCTCTTTGCTCTTCCTCGCTCAGTCGTCTTCGTTGTCGCCGAAGTCGGGGCGGACGTCCCGAGCGGCCATGATCTCGTCGTTGGAGGTGCCTGCGGCGACCATCGGCCACACCATCGCGTCCTCGTGGACGATGAAGTCGATGACGACCGGGCGGTCGTTGATGGAGTTCGCCTCTTCGATGACCTTGTCGAGGTCCTCCGGCGACTCGCAGCGGATCGCGTAGCAGCCCATGGCCTCCGACAGCTTGACGAAGTCGGGGACGCGGGTGCCGGCGCTCGGCTGCTTGCCGTCGGCCTCGGGGCCGGAGTGCAGCACGGTGTTGGAGTAGCGCTGGTTGTAGAAGAGGGTCTGCCACTGGCGGACCATCCCGAGGGCGCCGTTGTTGATGATGGCGACCTTGATCGGGATGTTGTTCAGGGCGCAGGTGGTGAGTTCCTGATTGGTCATCTGGAAGCAGCCGTCGCCGTCGATCGCCCAGACCGTCTTGTCCGGGGCTCCGGCCTTGGCGCCCATCGCGGCCGGGACCGCGTAGCCCATGGTTCCGGCGCCGCCGGAGTTCAGCCAGGTGGCGGGCTTGTCGTACTGGATGAAGTGCGCGGCCCACATCTGGTGCTGGCCGACGCCCGCCGCGAAGATCGTGCCCTCCGGCGCGAGCTGACCGACGCGCTCGATGACCTGCTGCGGGGAGAGCGAGCCGTCCTCGGGCTGGTCGTAGCCGAGCGGGTAGGTCTCGCGCCAGCGGTTGAGGTCGTGCCACCAGGCGCTGTAGTCGCCCTGGTGGCCCTCGGCGTGCTCCTTCTGGACGGCCTGGACCAGGTCGGCGATGACCTCGCGGGCGTCACCGACGATCGGCACGTCGGCGGCACGGTTCTTGCCGATCTCGGCCGGGTCGATGTCGGCGTGGACGATCTTGGCGTACGGGGCGAAGCTGTCCAGCTTGCCGGTGACGCGGTCGTCGAAGCGGGCTCCGAGGGCAACGATCAGGTCGGCCTTCTGCAGCGCGGTGACGGCGGTGACCGCACCGTGCATGCCCGGCATTCCCACGTGCAGCGGGTGGCTGTCGGGGAATGCGCCGAGCGCCATCAGGGTGGTGGTGACGGGCGCTCCGGTGAGTTCCGCGAGGACCTTCAGCTCGGCGGTGGCGCCGGCCTTGATCACGCCGCCGCCGACGTACAGGACGGGGCGCTTCGCGGCGGTGATCAGCTTGGCGGCCTCGCGGATCTGCTTGGCGTGCGGCTTGGTGACGGGCCGGTAGCCGGGCAGGTCCATGGTGGGCGGCCAGGAGAAGGTGGTCTTCGCCTGGAGGGCGTCCTTGGAGATGTCGACCAGGACCGGTCCGGGGCGGCCGGTGGCGGCGATGTGGAACGCCTGCGCGATGACCCGCGGGATGTCCTCGGCCTTGGTGACCAGGAAGTTGTGCTTGGTGATCGGCATGGTGATGCCGACGATGTCCGCCTCCTGGAAGGCGTCCGTACCGATCGCCTTGGAGGCCACCTGCCCGGTGATCGCCACGAGCGGCACCGAGTCCATGTGGGCGTCCGCGATCGGCGTCACCAGGTTGGTCGCACCGGGGCCGGAGGTCGCCATGCAGACGCCGACCCTGCCGGTGGCCTGTGCGTAACCGGTGGCGGCGTGGCCGGCGCCCTGCTCGTGGCGGACCAGGACGTGGCGGACCTTGGTGGAGTCCATCAGCGGGTCGTACGCCGGAAGGATCGCACCACCCGGAATGCCGAATACCGTGCCGGCGCCGACCTCCTCGAGCGAACGGATGAGGGACTGCGCACCCGTGACGTGCTCGGGGGCGGACTGCTGTCCTCCGGATCGGGGCCGCGGCTGCGGGTGATGGGCCCCGGTGGCCTGCTCGGTCATCGGCATTCTCTTCTCGATGCTGAGGGTTTTTGCGAGGTTTGGGCGGAGTTTCGGTGCTGCACGACTCGTGCCTGTGCAACAAAAAACCCCTCGTGCCATAAGGCAAGCGAGGGGAGCGCGCCGGGTGTGGAGGCTGGGAGTTCCGGGTCTGTCCGGACGTCACCAGCTTCAGCCGACGCGCTTTCCAAGTACGAGAATTCGGGTGCGCATGGCACTGACCCTCCCCCCGGCACGCACCCACTGTCAAGTGGGTGGGACGGGAGTCTCATTATGTGAGCGAAGGGCACTTCCGCCTCCGAGAACAGCGGTCACACCACCGGTGTACACCCCCGCGCCGCCACCCGCGAACGCGGGCTCCGCCGGTCCGTGCGGCACCGGATAGCGGCCGGAACCGAGCGCCCGGCGCAGCCGGTACTCGTCCAGCGGACCGGAGAACGCCATGCCCTGCCCGTGCGTGCACCCCATCGCGCGCAGTGCGACGACCTGCTCCGGCAGGTCCACGCCCTCGGCCACGGACTGCAGCCCGAGGTCGCCGGCGATCCGCAGCAGCCCACCGGTGATCTTGTGCAGCCGCGCGGACTCGACGACTCCCTCGACCAGACCGCGGTCGAGCCTGAGTACGTCGACGGGAAGCCGGCGCAGGGCCGTGAGCGCCGCGTACCCGCTGCCGAAGCCGTCCAGGGCGATCCGGACACCGAGTCTGCGCAGGCCGCTCAGGCGGCGCTCCAGTTCGTCCAGCGAGACACGGGGGTCGAGGTCGGACAGCTCGATGATCAGTGACCCGGACGGCAGCCCGTGCCGGGTCAGCAGCGCCTCGATCGAGCCGAGCGGCATCGACCGGTCCAGCAGCCGCCGCGCACCCACCCGCACGGCGACGGGTACGGCGAGCCCGGTCGCGGTGCGCTCGGCGGCCTGCTCGACGGCCTCCTCCAGCATCCAGCGGCCCAGCTCGGCGGTCTTGTCGCTGTCCTCGGCCACCCGCAGGAACTCGGCGGGCGTGAACAGCACCCCTTGCGAGGACCGCCAGCGCGCCTGGGTGGCGACCGACGTGATCCGGCCGTCCTCCAGACACACCACCGGCTGGTGCAGCAGCGCGAACTCGCCGTCGTGCAGCGCGGCACGCAGGCGCGTGGCCAGCTCCGCCTTGCGTACGACGTCCTGCTGCATCTGCGGCTTGTACAGCTCGACGCGGCCCTTGCCGCCCGCCTTGGCGCGGTACATGGCCAGGTCGGCGTTGCGCAGCAGCTCGCCCGCGCCGAGGCCCGGCTCGGCGAAGGCGACGCCGATGGAGGCGTTGACACGGACATCGTTGCCGTCGATGAGGTACGGCTGTGACAGCGTCCCTCTGAGTCGGTCCGCGAGCTCCAGGATGTGTCCTTCGCGGGCGGTGCGGTCGCGGGTGTTGTCCCCGGCGATCAGGGCCGCGAACTCGTCGCCGCCCAGCCGGGACGCGGTGTCCCCGCCCCGGACCGCCTCCTGGAGTCTGCGGGCGGCCTGGACGAGCAACTCGTCCCCGGCCTGGTGTCCGATCGTGTCGTTGACGCCCTTGAAGCCGTCGAGGTCGATGAAGAGGACGGCCGTGTTGCGCAGGGCCAGACCCCGGTCGGAGGCGCGGCGGCCGGACAGGGCCTGCTGCACGCGCTTGGTGAACAGCGCGCGGTTGGGCAGGTCGGTGAGCGGGTCGTGCTCGGCGTTGTGCTGGAGCTGCGCCTGCAGGCGCACTCTTTCGGTCACGTCCCGGCTGTTGAAGATGAGGCCGCCGTGGTGCCGGTTGACGGTCGATTCGACGTTGAGCCACCCGTCCTCGCCGGACCGGAAGCGGCACTCGATGCGCGTAGTGGGTTCCTCAAGGGGGCTGGCGGCGAGGAAGCGGCGCACCTCGTGCACCACGCAGCCCAGGTCCTCCGGGTGGATGAGATTGGCCAGTTCCGTACCCACCAGCTCCTCGGCGGTGCGGCCGTAGACCCCGGCGGCGGCCGGGGAGACATAGCGGAGCATGCCGTTGGGCGCGGCGATCATGATGACGTCGCTGGAGCCCTGCACCAGGGAGCGGAAGTGGTTCTCCTTCTGCGCCAGCTCCTGGGTGAGGGTGATGTTGTCGAGCAGCATGATGCCCTGGCGCACCACGAGGGCGAGCACGACCGTGCCCCCGGTGATGAGGACCACGCGGTCGACGCTGCGGCCGTTGAGGACGTTGTAGAGGATCCCCAGCGTGCAGACGGCGGCGGCGAGGTACGGCGTGAGCGCGGCCAGGGAGCCGGCGATCGGCCGGTTGGCCGGGTACCGGCTGTGCTCACCTCCCTGCGCGGGCGTGTGGTGATGGCTTCCGCCGCGCTGTCCGGGCACGTGCTCGTGCACCACGCGCGTGTGCCCCGACCCGTCCTGCCGTTCGCTCTCTCCGCTCCGGGGCGCGGCCCACGGGGCGTAGGCCAGGAGCAGTGAGCCGGCGAACCAGCCCGCGTCGAGCAGCTGGCCGGAGCGGTAGCTGTTGTGCAGCAGCGGCGAGGTGAACAGGGCGTCGCACATCACGGTCAGGGCGAGCGCGCCGATCGCGGTGTTGACCGCGGTGCGGTTCGCCGACGAGCGGCGGAAGTGCAGTGCGAGCACCATGCTGACCAGGGCGATGTCGAGCAGCGGGTAGGCGAGCGAGAGCGCGGTGTGCGCCACGCTCGCTCCCCCGCTCGAGTCGAGCTTGGCCGCCTGGGCGAGGGCGAGGCTCCACGCCAGGGTCAGCAGGGAGCCGCCGATCAGCCAGGCGTCCAGCCCGAGGCAGACCCAGCCGGCCTTCGTCACCGGCCGCTTGGCGAGCACCAGGAGGCCCACGATGGCGGGCGGCGCGAAGCACAGGAAGAACCCGTCGGCGTAGGAGGGGCTGGGCACGGGCTGCTCCAGGACGACCTCGTACCACCCCCAGACCAGGTTGCCGAGGGCCGCCATGGCGGAGGAGAGGGCGAACAGCAGCCAGGCCGGCCGGAACCGGATACGGCGGCTACGGGCGTAGCGGAAGCAGGACACGGCGGCGGCGGCGGCCGCGGCGGCCAGCCCGAAGTCGCCCATGATCAGCGCGACTTGGTCCGAGCCCCAGCCGACCGCGGAACCGACGGCGTATCCCGCGCACACCAGGGCCAGAACGAGCTGGCGGACGAACCCCTTGCCGCCGCCGAAGGACGGCCGGCGAGGCAGCATCGCGGCCGACGAGGACGGTGCCCGCAGCGCTCCGTCGAGGGTGGTCGTACCAGACGGTGGCGAGCTCACCGGGCCCTCCCGGTCCGCGCAGCTCCCGGATCCCGAGGGTCCTGGTGCGCTGGGTGCGCATGCCGCCTGCGGCTGCTGTGCCTGCGGGGGTGATGGCTGTGACGGCAGCCGTGAACGCCGTGATGGCCGCGTCTGCGCGCGGACGTGTCCCAGGGTCGTCGGCGGCGGCCCCGCCGCGTCGGGTCGTTGGTCCATAGGCCGTGCATCGCCCGTCGCCCCCCTCACAAATCTGAAATATCCATCCCCGGCGCCGAACGTGCGCGGCGCAACCCCTGTCCGGACGATACACCAGTCTCGTCACTCAGGGACATAGCGCCTCTACGCTCCGTGACGACCAGCGCATATGCGAGTACGGACCGCTTCCGAGAGGTTGCGGAGGGTACCCGAAGCGGATTACGCCCCTGTTGTAAGGATCACGTTGCGCAGGGGCTCCCGGTTCACGAAACGACTCAACTGGTCCACCAGCAGCCTCTTCGCGCGCGGCAGGAACGCCGACGTCGGCCCGCCCACGTGCGGGCTGATCAGCACGCCCGGCGCACGCCACAGGGGGTGTTCCCGGGGCAGCGGCTCGGGGTCGGTGACGTCCAGGGCGGCGGTGATGCGACCGGCCTCCAGCTCGGCGAGCAGCGCCTTGGTGTCGACGACGGCTCCACGGGCGACGTTGACCAGCAGCGCGCCGTCCTTCATCCGGGCGAGGAAGTCGGCGTCGGCCAGGTGCCGGGTGGCGTCCGTCAGGGGTGTGGACAGGATGACGACGTCCGCTTCCGGGAGCAGGGCGGGCAGTTCGGTGAGCGGATGCACGGGTCCGCGCGCCGTGGTGCGCTCAGAGCGCGCGACGCGCGCCACCCGCGCAGGTTCAAAGGGTGCGAGCCGGTCCTCGATCGCGGCCCCGATCGAGCCGTATCCCACGATGAGGACGCTCTTGTCCGCCAGCGCGGGCCGGAATCCGCCGAGCCACTCCCCCTTGTCCTGGGCGCGCACGAAGTCGGGGATGCCGCGCAGCGAGGCGAGGATCAGCGTGAGGGTGAGCTCGGCGGTGCTCGCCTCGTGCACCCCGCGCGCATTGCACAGCTTCACGCCCGGCGGCAGGTATTTGAGGCCCGCCTCCACGTGGTCGATGCCGGCGGAGAGCGTCTGCACGACCTGCACCGAGCTCATCTCCGGCAGGGGGCGCTGCCCGAGCGCGGGCGCCTTCATGTACGGGACGACGTAGAAGGCGCATTCGGCCGGGTCGGCGGGGAAGTCCTCGGCGCCGTTCCAGAAGCGGTAGCCCAGGCCCTCGGGGAGACCCTCGATCTCTTCCGGCGGGATGGGGAGCCACACATCAGCAGTCATGCACAGGAGGCTATGTCAGGCGAACAGGTGTGCAGAGGTTAGGTTGGGGTGCCGGAAGAGGGAGGGTTACGGCCAGGTGGAGCGCAGGACGATGGGCGCGGCGGCACTCGCGGTGGGAGCCGTCGGGCTCGGGTGCATGCCGATGAGCTGGGCGTACAGCTCCTCACGGCAGCGGGGCGAGGAGTCGCTCAGGGCGGTGCACCGGGCGCTCGATCTGGGCTCGTCGCTGCTGGACACGGCCGATATGTACGGTCCGTTCACCAACGAGCTGCTGCTGGGGCGGGCGTTGAAGGAGCGCCGCCAGGACGCGTTCGTGTCGACCAAGGTCGGCCTGCTGGTGGGCGAACAGCACATCGTGGCCAACGGCCGTCCCGGCTATGTGAAGCGGGCGTGCGACGCCTCTCTGCGCCGCCTGCAGACGGACGTGATCGACCTCTACCAACTGCACCGCGCCGATCCCGAAATCCCGGTCGAGGAGACGTGGGGCGCGATGGCGGAGCTCGTCCGGGCCGGAAAGGTACGGTCGTTGGGGCTGTGCGCGGTGGGCGCGCGGGGTGGCCGCCGCTCGGGAACCCGCCTGCACGACGGGACGATCCGCCAGTTGCAGCGGGTGCAGCAGGTCTTTCCGGTCAGCGCCGTGCAGGCGGAGCTGTCGGTGTGGTCGCCGGAGGCCCTGGAGACGCTGCTGCCGTGGTGCGAGGCACGCGACGTCGGCTTCCTGGCGGCCATGCCCCTGGGCAACGGCTTCCTCACGGGCACGCTGACCCCGGGCCAGGGCTTCGAACCGGACGACGTCCGCGCCCGGCACCCGCGCTTCACCGCGGAGATGATGGCGGCGAACCAGCCGATAGTGGCCGGCCTGCGCCGGATCGCGGCCCGGCACGGCGACGGGGTCACGCCCGCACAGGTGGCACTGGCGTGGGTGCTGGCGCAGGGGCGGCACGTGGTTCCGGTGCCCGGGGCCAAACAGGAGCGCTGGGTGACCGAGAACGCGGGGGCCGAGGGAGTGCGGCTGACGGCGCAGGACCTGGCGGAGGTGGCGGAGCTGCCGCGGGCGCTGGGGTCCTGGGACTGACATTCGCCGGGCTCAGGTCCGGCACTTCCCGGGAGGGACCGGAACCGGCCGGGGACCGGGGGGCGGTGGTTCAAGGTTCATGGATCGGGAACCTGTGAGGCGCGAGCGGTGTAAGAAAAGTAGAACCCGCCGCGTCGAAGGGACCTTGATCGTGCAACGTCGAGTTGTGACGGCCGTAATGGCCACGGCCGCGCTCCTGCTGACGGTCAGCTGTTCCTCCGACGACGGGGGATCACCCGGGCAGGGCGGAAGCGCGGCATCGAGCACTGCGGGTTCGGGGTCGTCGCCCTCCCGGCGGACGGCCGATCAGGCCCCGCCGGCACAGGGCTCGGCCAAGGTGCTGCGCACGGTCACCGAGGGCCTGAACACGCCCTGGGGCCTGGCCCCGCTCCCCGACGGCGACCTGCTCGTCTCCTCCCGCGACGAGGCCACGGTCACGCGGGTCGACGGGGAGACGGGCAAGAAGACCGAGCTGGGCGAGGTCCCGGGGGTGTCCCCGGCGGGCGAGGGCGGCCTCATGGGCCTGGCGCTGTCGCCGGACTACGCCTCGGACCACATGATCTACGCCTACTTCACCTCGGCCTCGGACAACCGCATCGTCCGGATGCTGTACGACGAGCAGAAGCCGTCCGGCGAACAGCTGGGCGCACCCGACACGATCTTCAAGGGCATCCCCAAGGGCTTCATCCACAACGGCGGCCGGATCGCCTTCGGCCCGGACAAGATGCTGTACGCGGGCACGGGCGAGAGCGGCGACACGGGCCTGTCCCAGGACAAGGAGTCCATGGGCGGCAAGATCCTGCGCCTGACACCGGAAGGTGAACCGGCCCCGGGCAACCCCTTCCCCGACTCCCCCGTGTACTCATACGGCCACCGCAACGTCCAGGGCCTGGCCTGGGACTCCGAACAGCGCCTGTTCGCCGCGGAGTTCGGCCAGGACACCTGGGACGAGCTGAACGCGATCAAGCCGGGCGACAACTACGGCTGGCCGGAGGCCGAGGGCAAGTCCGACGACGCCAAGTACCACAACCCGCTGGCCCAGTGGGGCACGGACGATGCCTCCCCCAGCGGCATCGCCCATGCCGAGGGCTCCATCTGGATGGCGGGCCTGAAGGGCCAGCGCCTGTGGCGCATCCCCCTGAGCGGCACGGAGGCCTCGGCGGACCCGCAGGCCTTCCTGGCGAGCGAGTACGGCCGGCTGCGGACGGTGGTGTCGGCGGGCGGCGACAAGCTGTGGGTGACGACGAGCAACACCGACGGGCGGGGCAGCCCGAAGGACGGGGACGACAGAATTCTGGAGGTGCAGGTGAGCTGAGGAGCGGCCCTCAGCCCTCCCCTTCGCCGTCCTCGCCGTCCTCGCCGTCCTCCTCGGCCGACGGCTCGGGCCGTCGTACGACGACCTTCCCGGACGCGAGATCTATCGGTCCGCGCCCGGGGTCGTTGTCGCCGACGTCTTCGCGGGTCAGTTCCAGACGGTTCTGTTCGTCGCGGGTGTGTTTGCGGCCGGGTGCGAAGAGTTCCTCGAACGCGTTGAACACGGAGCCTCCCGGGGCCATCGTCCCTTACAGCGTAAACCTCAGCTGCTCGTCCCAGACGTGAGCGTTTCGGCCGGAAACAACCCCATCCGATGCGCCACCGCGGCTGCCTCCCCCCTCCCCGAGACGCCGAGCTTCCCCAGAATGTTCGACACGTGGACGCTGGCCGTCTTCGGCGAGATGAAGAGTTCCTCGGCGATCTGGCGGTTGGTGCGGCCGTTGGAGACCAGGCGCAGGACGTCTCGTTCCCGGGTGGTGAGGCCGAGGGAGTCGGCGGGGTCGGTCGCGGGCAGGGGTGGGGCTGTGGTGAGGGTGAGGCGGGCTCGCTGGGCCAGGTGGGTCGTGGCGTCGGCGAGGGGGCGGGCGCCCAGGTGGGCGGCGGTGGCCCGGGTCAGGCGGAGCAGTTCCGTGGCGCGGGCGCGCTCGTCCTCGCCGCCGATCGCGAGCAGGGCCTCGGCCAGGCGGTGGCGGATCCGGGCGAGGTCGTAGGGGCGCTCCAGGGCTTCGAAGGCGGTGATCACGTCGGACCAGGTGTCGGGGGTGGCCCGGTTCTCGGCCCGGTCGAGTTCGGCTCGGGTCCACTTCTCGTAGGCCAGCCACAGGGGCGCGCCCGTGGTGAGTTTGCGGGTGGCCACGAAGAGCCGTTCCAGGAAGGCGGCGCGGCCCTCCTGCGCGGCGGGCAGCGCGTGGGCACGGGCGTCGGACTCGACGACGGCGGCGGCCAGCAGCAGCGGCCAGGCATAACGCTGGGTGCCGGGCGGGAAACCGGCGCTCAGGACCCGGTCGGCCTCCGCGCGGGCGTCGAGGAGGCGGCCCTCGGCGGCGGCTATACCGAGGGCGAGGATGGACATCGGCAGGTTGTTCTGCGGCATGGGGTCATGGGTGCCGTAGGAGGCGCGGGCGGTGGCGAGATGGCGGGCGGCCTCAGCGAGCTCGCCGCGGGCGAGCGCGAGGCGGGCCAGGCTGTTGGAGCCGCCGCCGTGAGGCTTCGCGGACTGCCCGGTCCGCTGGGCGTTGACGGCGGCCTGCGCGGCCTCGTCCCAGCGGCCGAGGGAGATCAGTGTCTCGGCGAGGTTCGCCCAGACCCAGGCCTCGGAGTCGCGCAGTCCCATCTCCTGTGTCAGCCGCAGGCCCTCGCGAAGGATGCCGACGGCGTCCTCGGATCGGCCGATGCCTTCCAGGACGGACGGCAGGTTCACATGGCTGCGCCCGACCACGGCGGTGAGGCCGCGTGCCAGTACCTCGTCCCTGACCTCGTACATCTGGGCCAGGCCGGCCTCGATGTCCCCGGCCTCGACCATGAGTCCGCCGAGGGTGAGGCGCGCGTTCAGTTCGATGTCCTCGGCGCCCACCATGCGCGCGTACTCGACGGCCCGCTCGGCGGCCGACATGGCGTCGGGGCCGGGGTCGCGCAGCATCGACCAGTTGGCCGCCGTGGCCAGTACCTCGGCATGCACCTCGGACGGCGGCAGACCGCGCACCAGCTCCCGGGCGGTGCCAAGCTCCTTCCAGCCGTCACCGCGCGCCTGCGCCTGGACCAGCCGGGACCGCTGGACCCAGAACCAGGCGGCGCGCAGCGGGTCGTTCTCGTCCTCCAGCAGGTGCAGGGCCCGTTTGGTGATCTTCAGGGCGCGTTCGCGCTCCCCGCACAGCCGTCCGGCGACGGCGGCCTCGGCCATCAGGTCGAGGTAGCGCAGGGGTGTGGTCGCGGGGTCGCAGCCGCAGGGCGGGTAGACCTCGGTGTAGTCGACGGGGCGCAGCGAGGCCCTGACGTCCTGCGGCGCGGAGTCCCACAGCTCCATCGCTCGTTCCAGCAGCCGCAGTTGCTCGGAGTGGGCGTGCCGGCGGCGGGCGGTGACGGAGGCGTCCAGGACGGCGGGCAGGGCCTTGGCCGGGTCGTGGGCGTGGTACCAGTAGCTGGCCAGCCGCATGACGCGCTCGTCGGCGGGGACGAGCGTCGGGTCGGCCTCCAGGGCTTCGGCGTAGCGGCGGTTGAGGCGGGAGCGCTCGCCGGGCAGCAGGTCGTCGCCGACGGCCTCGCGGACCAGGGAGTGGCGGAAGCGGTAGCCGTCGCCGCCGGGCGCGGCGATGAGGATGTTGGCGTTGACGGCGGCCCGCAGCGCCTCGATGAGGTCGTCCTCGGCGAGCTGGGCGACGGCGGCGAGCAGCCGGTACTCGACGGTGGAGCCGCCCTCGGCGACGATCCGGGCGACCCGCTGGGCGGCCTCGGGCAGCCTTTCCACCCGTACGAGGAGCAGGTCGCGCAGGGAGTCGGTGAGGCCCGTGCGGCAGCCTTCATGGGCGGCGACGGCGAGTTCCTCGACGAAGAAGGCGTTGCCGTCGGAGCGTTCGAAGATCTCGTCGACCTGGGCCGGGTCGGGTTCGGTGGCGAGGATGCCGGCGATCTGGCGGCCGACCTCGGTGCGGTTGAAGCGGCCGAGTTCGATCCGGCGGACCGTGCGGAGCCGGTCGAGTTCGGCGAGGAGCGGGCGCAGCGGGTGGCGGCGGTGGATGTCGTCGGAGCGGTAGGTGGCCAGGACGACGAGGCGGCCGGTGCGCAGAGTGCGGAAGAGATAGGCGAGGAGGTGGCGGGTGGAGGCGTCGGCCCAGTGCAGGTCCTCCAGGGCGAGGACGACGGTGCGGCCCGCGGCGACGCGCTCCAGGAGGCGGGCGGTGAGCTCGAAGAGGCGGGCCATGCCCTCCTCGTCGGACCGGTCCGCCCCTCGGGAGAGAGCCGTATCGCTCAACTCGGGCAGCAGTCGGGCCAGTTCCTCCTCCTGACCTGCGGCCCCGTCGGCAAGCTCGCCGGGGAGTTCGCGCCGCAGTGCTCGTAGCGCGGTGGAGAACGGGGCGAAGGGCAGCCCGTCGGCGCCGATCTCGACGCAGCCGCCGAGCGCGACGACGGCGCCCTCGCGGCCGGCGGCGGTGGCGAACTCCTCGACGAGACGCGTCTTGCCGACCCCGGCCTCACCCCCGATCACCAACGCCTGCGGGTCGCCCTCGGCGGCTCGGGCGAGGGCGTCGTTCAGCGTCTCCAACTCGGTTGCACGGCCGACGAACACGGGACTTACGGACCTGCTTTCCACGGGCCCGAGCATCGCATGCGGCATCGGCAGTGCGGCACCGCTTTTCGCCGGGCTCGGCGTCGGTGGTGCCGTACCGGCCCTCGCCCCCGTCTCCCCCGCCTTCACGCGGCGCGTGGATGCCGGTGCCTGCGGAGGCGCCACGTATGTGCCTCCGCGTCCGCCGAGCCCTCGGCGGAGCGCTTCGCGGCGCGGCGGGCGGTGCGGCGGCCGCGGACGGCCTCGCGGACCAGGCGTTCGTGCTCGGCCTGGCGGATCAGTTCGGCGGCACGGAGGTGCTGGAGCTCGTACTGGTACATGGCGGATCCCTCGTTTTTCCTGGTGAGAGTCGGATTTCGGGCTCGCTCGGTGCGATGCCTCAACCTTCGTCTCCCAGGCGGGTCCGCCACATCGGGAGAGTTCCGCATCTTCGGCGGCGGGCGGTGCCTTAGACACGTCTAAGGGGCCTCAGGGCGCCGTCCGATGTGCTTACGGCGGCCCTGAGGCCCCTCGGGACCTGCGGTGATTCAGCTGATTCAGCCCACTGACGGCAGGCCGAGCAGGACGTCGGTGTACTTCAGTACGGCCAGCAGGAGGCCGATGACGCCCAGCGAGACGCCGCCCCAGGCGACCGACTTGATCCACACGGCCTGCGGCTTGCCCGGCGCCCCGAACGCGGGCCGGGCGAGCACGACGACGCCGACGATCAGCGCGGCGAGCGCGAAGACGCCGGCCCACAGGGCGGTGGCGTTCCAGGCGTCGCCGTAGCCCTGCTCAAGCAGCTTGGAGACGTTCTGGGACGACGACGTCGAGGACTCCAGCTGGGCGACGAGGGACTGCCGCGCGGCGGCGACCGTACCGAGCCAGCCACCGCTCAGGGAGACGAGGCCGAGCGCCGCGGAGACGACCGCGCCCGCGCCCTGGCCGACGCCGGAGGGGCCCGCTTCCGTCGCCTCGGCGGCCACCTCCTCCTCGACCTCGTCGGTCTCCGTCGCCTCGTCGGCGTCGCTGGAGTCGGTGGCGTCGGTCGTCTTGACGACGTCCACCTTCTCCTCGTCGGTCTTCGTCTCGGTGCCGGTTCCGGCGCCCGTCTCGTCCACTGTCTTCGTTCCCATGCCTCGCACCGTACGGACGCTGTCTGAGAAGTCTCTTAATGATCGAGAGGCCTCTTAATGATCCTTGTGAGCGGCACGCGTGCGTGCCTCACGCCACTCGGGGGCCAGGATCGACCACACCTCGAGGTCGTGCCGCACCCCACGATAGGGGTAGCTCTCCCGCCGCACGCCATCGCGGGTCATGCCAAGGCGCCGGGCCACGTTCAGGCTGGGCGTGTTCCCCGCGGAGGCGATCCACTCGACGCGGTGGATGCCGCGCTGCTCGATCGCGAAGTCGATGAGCACGCGCATCGCGCGCGTGATGAGCCCACGCCCGGTGCCCGCGGGTTCCAGCCAGCAGCCGACCTCGCAGTTGCCGTTCTCCGCCTCGAAGTTGAGGAAGAGCACGCCGCCCACGAGTTTTCCGTCCAGCCAGATGCCGTGCAGGGACCCGGTGTCGGCGGCGCGCATGTCGGCGTACCGCTGGAGTACCTCGCGCGCGGAGTCGACATCGACGGCCTTGGAGCCGAAGGGGACGTACTGGTTGATGAAGTCCCTCCCCCGCTCCAGGTGGGCCAGGAACTCCTCGGCGTGCCAGGGCTCCAGGGGACGCAGTTCGGCTCCGTCGTCACCCAGCGATATCGCGTACATCCCGCTGCCGCTCCTCCTCCGCCAGCACGTCCGCCACCTCGGCGTCCGTCACGGCGGCCAGCCTCTCATGGGCGGCACGGGACTCGGGCGGCTCGATGCTGATGCGGGGCATGCGCTCGTCGAGCCAGCGGGGCAGCCACCAGTTGGCGCCGCCGAGCATGTGCATCAGGGCGGGGACGAGGAGCGTGCGCAGGACGAAGGCGTCCAGGGCGACGGCGGCGGCCAGCGCGATGCCGAACATGGCGATCACGCGGTCGCCGCTGAGGACGAAGGCGAGGAAGACCGAGATCATGATGACCGCGGCGGAGTTGATCACCCGGCCGGTCTCGGCGAGGCCGATCCGGACGGCCCGCCGGTTGTCTCCGGTCTCCAGCCACTCCTCGTACATCCGGCTGACCAGGAAGACCTGGTAGTCCATGGAGAGGCCGAACAGCACCGACACCATGATGACCGGCAGGAAGGGCTCGATCGGGCCCGCGCGGCCCAGCCCCAGCAGCTCGCTCCCCCAGCCCCACTGGAAGATCGCCACGACGACGCCGAAGGCGGCGGCGACCGCGGCCACGTTCATCACCGCGGCCTTCAGGGGGATGCCGACGGACCGGAAGGCGAGCAGGAGCAGCAGACAGCCCAGGCCGATGACGACGCCGACGAACAGCGGCAGCTTGCCGACGATCACGTCGGCGAAGTCGTCGTAGCCGGCCGTCATGCCGCCGACGTGCACATCGAGTGAGGTGCCGGTCTCGGCGCGCGGCAGGACCTCGGAGCGCAGCCGGTCGACGAGGTCGCTGGTCTGCTGCGACTGCGGGGAGGACTCCGGTACGACGGTGAGGTACGCGGTGTCGCCGCCGGTGTTGTACGTCACCGGCGTCACCGACGCGACGCCTTCGGTGGTGCGCAGGGTGGCGTCGAGGTTGTCGAGGGCGAGCTTGTCGTCGCCGCCGTCGACCTTGGTGACCAGGGTGAGGGGGCCGTTCACGCCGGGGCCGAAGCCCTCGGCGAGGAGGTCGTAGGCCTGGCGTGTGGTGGAGGACTCGGGGTTGTTGCCCTGGTCGGAGGTGCCCAGGCGCAGGCCGAGGGTGGGCAGGGCGAGGACCGTGATGACGGCCAGGGCGATCGCGCCGAGCACCTTGGGGTGGCGCTCCACGAACGCCGACCAGCGGGCGGCGAACCCGGTCGGCAGCTCGGGCTCGGGACCGTGCTCCGTCAGCCGGCGCCGCTCGCGACGGCTCAGGGCGTGCATGCCGATGAAGGACAGCAGGGCGGGCA
Source organism: Streptomyces sp. T12 (assembly GCF_028736035.1). Classification (NCBI taxonomy): domain Bacteria; kingdom Bacillati; phylum Actinomycetota; class Actinomycetes; order Kitasatosporales; family Streptomycetaceae; genus Streptomyces; species Streptomyces sp. T12. The sequence goes on along the minus strand of NZ_CP117866.1, from coordinate 7,552,045 downwards.
GCAGGGTCACGGAGGCGGCGACCGTCAGGACCACGGTCAGCGAGGCGGCGATCGCGACGCCGTTGAGGAAGCTGAGCTGGAGGATCAGCATCCCGAGCAGGGCGATGCACACGGTGGCACCCGCGAACACGACCGCGCGTCCGGTGGTCGCCACGGCGTTGGTGATCGACTCGGTGACGGTCAGCCCGCGTTTCAGTCCGCGCCGGTGCCGGGTGACGATGAACAGGGCGTAGTCGATGCCGACGCCGAGCCCGATGAGCATCCCGAGCATGGGCGCGAAGTCGGCGACGGTCATGGCGTGCCCGAGCAGCACGATCCCGGCGTACGCGGTGCCGACGCTGACCAGCGCGGTGGCGATGGGCAGCAGCGAGGCGGCGAGCGAGCCGAAGGCGAGGAACAGCACGACCGCGGCGACGGCCACCCCGACGACCTCGGCGAGATGCCCGCCCGGCGACTCGGTGAGCCCGACCGCGCTGCCGCCCAGCTCCACCTGGAGTCCGTCGGCCTCGGCGGCCTCGGCCGCGCTCACCACGGCCTGCGCCTCGCCCTTGTCGAGGGTCTCGGCGCTGCCGTCGAAGGTGACGGTGGCGTACGCCGTGTGCCCGTCCTCGCTGATCTGCGCGGCGCCCTGCTTGTCGTACGGGCTGCCCACGGCCGCGACGCCGGGCAGTTCCGCGATCTCGTCCAGGGTGCGGGTCATGGTCTGTTCGACGTCGACCGCGCGGACCGTCCCGGAGTCGGTGTGCCAGACAACGGTGTCGCTGTCGCCGCCGAGGCCGGGGAAGCCGTCCTCAAGCAGCTGGGTGGCGCGGCCCGACTCGGTGCCGGGGACCTCGTAGTCGTTCGAGTACGCGGAGCCCGTCACGGCGGCGGCCGCGCTCACCCCGCCGAAGGCCAGGAGCCACAGCAGAACAGGGAGGAGGCGGCGTTGTACACACCAGCGTGCAAGGGCTGCCACGAACGAGCTCCCGGGGGCGATTTATGGATCTTTGACCGGGAACAGTCGTTCATGAAGTGAACAGCCCGCAAAGAACGCGTGAGCGATGTGCAGCAAACTCTTGCAGGCGAAAATGATCGTTTGCCGCGTTCGTGGGTTTATTCACACAAGTGGGAGGCAGATCACAGGACAGTAACGGCCACTCTGTCGTTCGTGAGTGACGCCTTCCACATCAGTCGAACTGATCCCCCAGCGCCATCACCATCACACCCGTCACGAGCAGCCACAGCGCCCGGCGCGTACGACCCCGCGAACCGAGGAACGCGGCGAGCGCGCAGACGGCGGCGCCGAACGCATAGGCGGCCGGGACGAGGGCCGGGGCGGACCCGGAGGCCCGTATCGCCGACGCGGACAGCCCGGCAAGGGTCAGAAGCACCCCGGCGACAGCAGCCGTCCAGCGGGCCCGCCGCGCCACCTGCGCCGGATCCTCGCCGTCCGCCAGCTCCTCGACGCGCTCGTCCTCAGGCGTCCTGGTCCGGTCCTCCCCCGTCTCGGATATCTCGGAATCACCGCGTCCACTCATGGCGGGCGAGCGTAGCGCGTCGCGCTGAGAAATCGGATGCCGGTCCGCAGGGCGGGCTGCTAGCTTCCGAAGGTCAGCCGTTCCCGCGGCACATCGCCGCCGACCTGGGCAGGTGCATTGTTTGAGCGTCCGGCCGAGCTCCTCCGTACCCCTCTCCGCCTTCCAGGACTCAAGGAGCCCGTTCACCGATGCCAGACATCACCCCGAGGACCTCGAGTGAGGACCTCACCAAGCGGCTGACCCACGCCCGCTACCCGCGCAGCAACAGCTACGACGTCCGCTGGGTCATCGACAACCAGATGGGCCCGAACGCGCTGTGGCTGCTGGAGTGGCTGGCCCCCGCCCTCGGCCTGGACGCCCTGCGCCCCTGCGCACGCGTCCTCGACCTGGGCTGCGGCCGGGCGATGACCTCCGTCTTCCTGGCCAGGGAGTACCACGCCCAGGTCACCGCCGCCGACCTGTGGGTCAAGCCCGACGAGAACGCCCTGCGCATCGCCGAGGCCGGTTTCGCCGACCGTGTGCTGCCCGTGCACGCCGAGGCGCACGACCTGCCGTTCGCCGAGGGCAGCTTCGACGCGATCGTGAGCATCGACGCGTACCAGTACTTCGGCACCGCCGACCTCTATCTGCCCACGCTCACCCGGCTGTTGAAGCCCGGCGGGCGGATCGGTGTCGTCGTGCCCGCGCTGCGGGAGGAGCCGGAGGGCACCGAGCCTCCGGAGCATCTGAAGCCCTACTGGGAGCCCGACTTCTGGTGCTTCCACACCGCCGACTGGTGGCGGCGCCACTGGACGCGCAGCGGGGCCGTGGAGGTCGAGACCGCCGACTGGCTGGAAGACGGCTGGCGGGACTGGCTGCTGTGGTGCGACGTGATCGCCGAGGAGAGCCCGGAGGAGTTCCATCGCACGATGGCCCGCCGGGTCGGCGAGATGGTACGGCTCGACGAGGGCCGCGCGCTGGGCTTCGTACGGCTCGTAGGCCGCCGTATCTGAGACGTGCCGAGGGGGATGCGTCGCCGTTGACGCATCCCCCTCGGGGTTCACGACTGCGGGTGTCAGCCCTCGCTGACGCCCAGCTTCTCCAGGATCAGCTCCTTGACGCGCGCCGCGTCGGCCTGGCCCCGGGTCGCCTTCATGACCGCGCCGACCAGGGCACCGGCCGCGGCCACCTTGCCGCCGCGGATCTTGTCCGCGATGCCCGGGTTGCCGGCGATGGCCTCCTCGACGGCGGTGGTGAGGGCGCCCTCGTCGGAGACGACCTTCAGACCCCGCTTCTCGACGACCTCGTCCGGGGTGCCTTCGCCCGCGAGAACGCCCTCGATGACCTGGCGGGCCAGCTTGTCGTTGAGGGAGCCCTCGGTGACCAGGGCGGTGACCCGGGCGACCTGCTCCGGCGTGATGGCCAGCTCGTCCAGCGACTTGCCCGACTCGTTGGCGCTGCGGGCGAGTTCGCCCATCCACCACTTGCGGGCGGAGGCCGCGTCGGCACCGGCGTCGATCGTGGCAACGATCGGGTCCAGGGCGCCGGCGTTGAGGATCGCCTGCATGTCGGTGGCCGAGATGCCCCACTCCGCGACGAGGCGGTTGCGGCGGGCCAGCGGCAGCTCCGGCAGCCCGGCGCGGATCTCCTCGACCCACTCGCGCGTGGGCGCCACCGGAACCAGGTCCGGCTCGGGGAAGTACCGGTAGTCCTCGGCCTCCTCCTTCACTCGGCCCGAGGTCGTCGACCCCGTGTCCTCGTGGAAGTGGCGCGTCTCCTGGATGATCGTCCCGCCGCTGCTCAGCACGGCGGCGTGACGCTGGATCTCGTAGCGGGCCGCGCGCTCCACGGACCGCAGCGAGTTCACGTTCTTCGTCTCCGAACGCGTGCCGAACTTCTCGGTGCCGTTCGGGCGCAGCGACAGGTTCACGTCGCAGCGCATCTGGCCCATCTCCATCCGGGCCTCGGAGACGCCGAGCGCCTTGATGAGCTCGCGCAGCTCACGGACGTACGCCTTCGCCACCTCGGGGGCACGCTCGCCCGCGCCCTCGATCGGCTTGGTGACGATCTCGATGAGCGGGATGCCGGCGCGGTTGTAGTCGAGGAGCGAGTGCGAGGCGCCGTGGATACGGCCCGTCGCGCCGCCGACGTGCGTCGACTTGCCGGTGTCCTCCTCCATGTGGGCGCGCTCGATCTCCACGCGGAAGGTCTCGCCGTCCTCCAGCTGTACGTCGAGGTAGCCGTTGAAGGCGATCGGCTCGTCGTACTGGGAGGTCTGGAAGTTCTTCGGCATGTCCGGATAGAAGTAGTTCTTCCGGGCGAAGCGGCACCACTCGGCGATCTCGCAGTTCAGCGCGAGGCCGATCTTGATCGCGGACTCGACGCCGGTCGCGTTGACGACCGGGAGCGAGCCGGGCAGGCCGAGGCAGGTGGGGCAGGTCTGCGTGTTGGCGTCCTGACCGAGTTCGGTCGAACAGCCGCAGAACATCTTGGTCTTGGTGCCGAGTTCGACATGGACCTCAAGGCCCATGACGGGGTCGTACGACGCCAGCGCGTCCTCGTACGACACCAGGTCGGTCGTGGTGGTCACGGTGAAACTTCCCTCTCAGCCCAGCAGGACGTCGTCGTCGCCCAGCCGCTTCAGCTCGCGGTAGAGGATGGCGAGGCCGGTGACGATGGCGGCGGCGGACACGGCGGCGTCGATCAGGCGGAGCGTGTCGCTCTCGGAGCGGGCCAGCTTCGCCTGCTTGGCGACACTGACCGCGCCGAACGCGGTGGTGGCCATGGACAGGTACAGGCCGGACTTGGACTTCTTGAAGCCCTTGGCCTTGGACAGTGCCTTACTCACAGCGACGGAGCCTCCTCGAGGAGCGGGTGCCCCCACTTTTCCACGAAGGCGGCCTCGACGGCGGCGCCGACCTTGTACAGGCGGTCGTCCTTCAGCGCCGGGGCGATGATCTGCAGGCCGACCGGCAGGTTGTCCTCCGGAGCCAGACCGCAGGGCAGCGACATGGCCGCGTTGCCCGCGAGGTTCGTCGGGATGGTGCACAGGTCGGCGAGGTACATCGCCATCGGGTCGTCGGCACGCTCGCCGATCGGGAAGGCGGTGGTCGGCGTCGTCGGCGAGACGATGACGTCGACCTGCTCGAAGGCCTTCTCGAAGTCGCGGGTGATGAGCGTACGGACCTTCTGCGCGGAGCCGTAGTACGCGTCGTAGTACCCGCTCGACAGGGCGTAGGTGCCGAGCATGATGCGGCGCTTGACCTCGGGGCCGAAGCCAGCCTCACGGGTGATCGACGTGACCGCCTCGGCGGAGTTCGTGCCGTCGTCGCCGGTACGCAGGCCGTAGCGCAGGCCGTCGAAGCGGGCGAGGTTGGACGAACACTCGGACGGCGCGATGAGGTAGTACGCCGACAGCGCGAGGTCGAAGGACGGGCAGTCCAGCTCGACGATCTCGGCGCCCAGCTCCTTGAGCAGGGCGACGGACTCGTCGAAGCGCTGGATGACACCGGCCTGGTAGCCCTCGCCGCGGAACTGCTTGACGACGCCGACGCGCATGCCCTCGACGCTGCCGTTGCGGGCGGCCTCGACGACCGGCGGGACCGGGGCGTCGATGGACGTGGAGTCCAGCGGGTCGTGCCCGGCGATGACCTCGTGCAGGAGGGCCGCGTCCAGGACCGTACGGGCGCAGGGACCGCCCTGGTCCAGGGAGGACGAGAACGCCACCATGCCGAAGCGCGAGACCGCGCCGTACGTCGGCTTGACGCCCACCGTGCCGGTGACGGCGGCCGGCTGGCGGATGGAGCCGCCGGTGTCGGTGCCGATGGCGAGGGGTGCCTGGAAGGAGGCGAGCGCGGCGCTCGACCCACCGCCGGAGCCGCCGGGGATCTTGGTCAGGTCCCACGGGTTGCCGGTCGGGCCGTAGGCGCTGTTCTCCGTCGACGACCCCATGGCGAACTCGTCCATGTTGGTCTTGCCGAGGATGACGACGTCGGCGGCCTTGAGCTTCTTGGTGAGGGTCGCGTCGTACGGCGGGATCCAGCCCTCGAGGATCTTCGAACCGACGGTCGTCGGAATGCCCTCGGTGGTGAAGATGTCCTTGAGCGCGAGGGGAACGCCGGCCAGCGGACCGAGCTTCTCGCCCTTGGCCCGCTTCTCGTCCACGGCACGGGCCTGGGCCAGGGCGCCCTCGCGGTCGACGTGCAGGAAGGCGTGCACCTTCTCGTCGACGGCCTCGATCCGGGCGAGGTGGGCCTCGGTGACCTCGACCGCGGTGAGCTCGCCGGAGGCGATCTTCGCGGCGGTCTCGGCGGCCGTGAGCTTGATGATGTCCGTCATGACTTCTTAGTCCTCCCCCAGGATCTGCGGCACCTTGAAACGCTGCTGCTCCTGGGCCGGGGCGCCGGAGAGCGCCTGCTCGGGGGTGAGCGAGGGACGGACCTCGTCCGCGCGCATGACGTTCGTCAGCGGGAGCGGGTGCGAGGTCGGCGGTACGTCTTGGTCGGCGACCTCGCTGACGCGGGCCACCGCGCCGATGATGTCGTCCAGCTGGCCGGCGAAGTGTTCAAGCTCTTCGGGCTTCAGCTCCAGACGCGCCAGCCGGGCGAGGTGGGCGACCTCCTCGCGCGTGATGCCAGGCATGCAGCGATCCTCTGGGGTGAGTGTGTGTGGTTTGGAGCCAATCCTATGGGGCCGGGGACGATGTCCGTGAAACGGTTTCCCCGCGCCGCGCTCCCTGATGGCGCCGGTCCCACGCCTCGCTGCGCAGGAAGTGGTTGTCGAAGCGTTCGACGCCCGGCGTGATGAACAGCGACATGGCCCAGTCCCCCCTTGCTTGTCGTCAGACGGCGAACAGCAGTCCGGCACTGATGAGCACAACGACTGCCGTGGCGAAGTGGATCCCGAACGCGACGGCCTTCGTGCCGCCGTGGCGCAGCACTATCACGGTGTCGAACAGCGGAATCACGGCGACACAGAGCATGAACCAGGCCCCGGCCTCGGCTCCGACGAACGCGAGCAGCACGAGCCCCAGGAGGCCGAAGGCGCCGTCGCGCAGGCCCTTGACCGTGAGGTACGCGGAAGCATCGCCGCCGGGGTCGGCCGGGACGCCGTAGCCGACGGCGGCGGGGCGGGGCTGGAGCAGGAAGCGGGCCCCGATGAACAGGACGAACAAGTTGAGTACGACGGCCAGGGTGTACGCGGTGACGGTCATGCCGGGTCTCCTCGTCAGGGTCGGGCGGACTGATCCCTATCGGCGCTAGCGACAGGAGCGAAGCTAGCAGAGCATCGGCAGATTGTCTAGCACTGCTAGAATCCGGGCCATGTCCATCCAGACGCGCCGGGAGCGCGAACGAGCGGAGCGCGAGCGGCTGATCGTCACGGCCGCGCGGGAGCTGGCGGAGGCCGAGGGCTGGGAGGCGGTCACCACGCGCCGCCTGGCGGCCGAGATCGAGTACAGCCAGCCTGTCCTCTACAGCCACTTCAAGGGCAAGGAGGCGATCATGGCGGCGGTGGCGGTGCAGGGCTGCGCCGAGCTCGCCGCCGAGATGCGCACGGCATCCCGGGCGGCGAAGGGCAAGCGCGCGACGCTCGCGGCGGTGGGCGAGGCGTACACGGCGTTCGCGCGGCGCCGGCCGGCGCTGTACGACGCGATGTTCACGCACCGCGTGGACCTGCCGTTCGCCACGCCCGAGGCCCCGGCGGAGCTGCAGGAGGCGTTCGCCGAACTGCTGGCGGCGGTCGAGCCGATCGCCGCCGAGGGCGACGACCCTGGCCTGCTGACGGAGACGTACTGGGCCGGACTGCACGGCCTGGTGACGCTGATGCGCAGCGGGCGACTACCGGAGGGAGCGCACGAGAGGCGGCTGGAGCTGCTGACGGGTCACTTCACGGCACAGGCGAGCCGTTAGCGCGCCGAACTCCTCCGTGCGGGAAGACCGCTACGCCCCCCGTGCGGGAAGCTCACTCGGCCGCAGGAAGAGCCGCCTTCGGCCGCACCCACCCCCGCGAACCCCGCGCCCGCAGCCACGCGGTCGTCTCCTCCGGCGGCATCGCCGCCGCGACCAGCCAGCCCTGTACGGCGTCGCAGCCCAGGTCCCGCAGGCGTTCCCAGGTCTCGTCGTCCTCGACGCCCTCGGCGACCACGAGCAGGCCGAGCGAATGCGCCAGGTCCACCGTGCAGCGCACGATCTCCGCGTCCTCGGTGTCCACCGCCAGCCTGGCCACGAACGAGCGGTCGATCTTCAGCTCGCTCACCGGCAGCCGTCTCAGGTGCACCAGGGACGAATACCCCGTGCCGAAGTCGTCCAGGGACATCTTCACGCCGTGTCCGGTCAGCCCGGCGAGGGTGTCGGCGGCGCGCTGCGGGTCCTCCAGGAGGACGTGTTCCGTTATCTCCAGCTGGAGCGCTCCCGCCGGGACGCCGTGCCGGGCGAGCCGCGCGGCGACGGAGCCGGCGAATCCGGGGGTGTGGACGTCGCGCGGGGAGACGTTGACCGCGACGGGCACGTACAGGCCCTGGGAACGCCACCGCGCCACCTGCCCGAGCGCCGTCTCCAGCACGTACTCCGTCAGATGCGGCATCAGCCCCGACGACTCGGCGATCGCTATGAACTCGTCCGGCGGCACCTTCCCGCGCTCGGGATGCACCCAGCGCACCAGGGCCTCAAGGCCGGCGACCTGTCCGTCGAAGCGGACCTTCGGCTGGTAGTGCAGCTCGACCTCGTGCGCGTCGAGGGCTCGGCGCAGGTCCCCCAGCAGTCCCAGCCGGTCCGGGGTGTTCGAGTCTCGCTTCGACTCGTAGACCTCTACGCCCGTGCGGTCCCGCTTCGCCTGGTACATCGCCACGTCCGCGCGCCGCAGCATCCCCTCGGCGTCGAGGGCGTGGTCGGGGAAGACGGCGACGCCGGCGCTCGCCTCCAGGACCAGGGTGAGCCCGTCGAGGTCGAGCGGGGAGCTGAGGGCGGTGACGAGGCCGCGGGCGACCCGGGTCGCGGACGTCGTGGAGTCGGCGACGGGCAGTAAGACGGCGAACTCGTCGCCGCCGAGTCGCGCGGCCTCCGCTCCGCGCGGCAGGGCAAGGCGCAGCCGGTCCGCTATCTGCAACAGCAACCGGTCACCGGCGAGATGACCGAGCGTGTCGTTGACCGATCGGAACCGGTCGAGGTCGATCAGCATCAGGGCGGACCGGGCGCCGATGCGCTCGGCGTCGTCGAGCGCGGTCCAGATGCGTTCCAGCAGCCACTGCCGGTTGGGCAGTCCGGTCAGCGGATCGCGCAACTGCTCCTCCGCCCTGGCCCGCGCGATCCACAGGGTGGAGTCCAGGGCGATGAGCGGGATGGAGAACAGCGGCAGCAGCAGGGGCTTGGCGGTGGCGACCACGCACACCAGCGGGGCGATGCCGAGCAGGGCGACGGCGACCAGACCCTGTCTGACCAGCGCGGTGCGGGCGACGGTGGGCAGGCCGCCGCGCGGGGCGTGCAGATACCAGAGCAGGACACGGCTGACCGCGAGATAGGCGGCGGCGACCAGCACCACACTGGGGGCGGTGTAGAGCGTCCAAGTGTCGGGGTTCCAGGGGTGCTCGACGGTCGGTACGCGGCCGAAGGCGGCCAGCACGAGGGCCCCGGCGGCGATGCCGAGGATGTCCACCGCGCCGTGCAGCACGCCCTGCCGCCAGCGGCCCCGGCGGGCTGTGCCGACCAGGACGACGACGGTGAGGCTGACCATGCCGGCCGGCACCCAGCCGTACAGCACCAGCACGGCGAGGGTGAGGGCGGCGCCGGAGCCGGTGCCGCCCCACCAGCGGGCGCGGCCGAGCGCGACCAGGTGGCCGACGATGATGCCGGTCAGCACGGCCAGCGACCAGCCGACGGTGCCGGACGGGAAGAGGGCGTGGTGGCCGCTGAACGCCTGGTAGAACCCGGCGCCGAGGACGAACCCGGCCGCCGCGACGACCGCCGCGGGCAGCGCGGGCCAGGACAGGTGCCGTTCGTGCTCGGAGCCCGGCAGGTCGTCGGTGCGCCCGGCGCCGGGCTGCACGGTGGTGCGGCCCTCCGTCGCGGTGTGCTGCCCGGCGGCGCTGCCCGCGCCTCTTTCCGAGCGCGAACGTTGCGCGGTCCGCGCCGCCCACCCCCGCCACACGCCGGCCATCCGGCGCAGCCGTGAGTTCGGGGCGGCGCTCTCGGTCGGTTCCATTCCCGTCCCTCTCACAGCCGGCGGTGCCCACGCCACGCGGCCCGATGCCCGACAACAACCTTCAACGGCACCGCGTTGGAAAACCCTTCCCCTCGCCTTTCAAAGCCCTCTCAGAGCAAGGGGATGCCCCAACCGCAGCTGGGCACGGCAGGCGCACCCCTCAACAGTAGGCCGCAGAAGGCTTCCACGGGCAGCGGTCGTCAACGGTTGCCCGAATGCGCCCCAGCCACCCGTATGCATCTGGTATGCGCCGATCCGGTGGCCTTCAACCGCTACTCCTCTGTGGGGAGGGCAACTTCGGCCGCCGCTTCGGGCCCCTGTTCCAACAGGACATTGAAGCCGTCCTCGTTCAGGACAGGCACCTTGAGCTGCATGGCCTTGTCGTACTTGGACCCAGGACTGTCACCTACGACGACAAAAGACGTCTTCTTCGAAACGGAACCGGTCACCTTCGCTCCGCGACTTTGCAGTGCCTCCTTGGCACCGTCACGGGTGAAGTGCACCAGCGTGCCGGTGACGACGACGGTAAGCCCTTCCAGCGGGCGCGGGCCCTCGTCCTCTCCGGAGCCCTCTTCCTCCATGCGGACGCCGGCGGCTTTCCACTTGCGGAGGATCTCCTGATGCCATTCCTCGGCGAACCACTCCTTGAGCGAGGCGGCGATGATCGAGCCGACGCCGTCGGTGTTCGCCAACTCCTCCTCACTGGCCTGTTCGATGCGGTCGATGGAGCGGAACTCGCGGGCCAGCGCCTCGGCTGCGACCGGGCCGACGTGACGGATCGACAGGCCGGTGAGGATACGGGCGAGCGGGCGCTCCTTGGCGGCGGCGATGTTCTCCAGCATCGCGACCGCGTTCTTCTTCGGCTCGCCCTGCTGGTTGGCGAAGACCGTGGCGATCTTCTCCTCGCCGGTCTTCGGGTCGCGCTTGGGCAGACCGCTGTCCTGGTCGAGGACGTACGCCTTGATGGGCAGCAGCTGCTCGACGGTCAGGTCGAACAGGTCGCCCTCGTCCACCAGCGGCGGCTCGGCCGGCTCCAGCGGCTTGGTGAGCGCGGCGGCGGCGACATAGCCGAAGTGCTCGATGTCCAGCGCCTTGCGGCCCGCGAGGTAGAACAGGCGCTCTCGCAACTGGGCCGGGCAGGTGCGGGCGTTCGGGCAGCGCAGGTCGACGTCACCCTCCTTCATGGGCCGAAGCGCCGTACCGCACTCGGGGCACTCGGCCGGCATCACGAACTCGCGCTCGCTGCCGTCGCGCAGGTCGACGACGGGCCCGAGGATCTCCGGGATGACGTCCCCGGCCTTGCGCAGCACGACGGTGTCGCCGATGAGGACGCCCTTCAGCTTCACGACGTCCTGGTTGTGCAGGGTGGCGAACTCGACCTCCGAGCCCGCGACGGTGACCGGCTCGACCTGGGCGTACGGCGTGACCCGGCCCGTACGGCCCACGCCCACACGGATGTTGATGAGCTTGGTGTTGACCTCCTCCGGCGCGTACTTGTACGCGATCGCCCAGCGCGGCGCGCGCGAGGTGGAGCCGAGGCGGCCCTGGAGGGGGATCTGGTCGAGCTTGACGACGACTCCGTCGATCTCGTGCTCCACGGAGTGGCGGTTCTCGCCGAAGTACGCGATGAACTCCCGCACGCCTTCGAGGTCGTCGACCACCTTGTTGTGCCGGGCGGTGGGGAGGCCCCAGGTCTTCAGCAGGTCGTACGCCTGAGACAGGCGGGTCATGCCGTCGAAGCCCTCCAGGGCGCCGATGCCGTGGACGACCATGTGCAGCGGGCGGGTCGCGGTGACGCGCGGGTCCTTCTGGCGGAGCGAACCGGCGGCCGCGTTGCGCGGGTTGGCGAAGGGCTTGTCGCCGGCCTCGACCAGACGGGCGTTGAGCTCCTCGAACTTCTCCATCGGGAAGTAGACCTCGCCCCGGATCTCCACGAGGTCGGGGATGCGGTCACCCTTCAGACGGTCCGGAATGTCCGCGATCGTACGGACGTTGGGGGTGATGTCCTCGCCGGTGCGGCCGTCGCCCCTGGTCGCCGCGCGGGTGAGGCGGCCGTGCTCGTAGGTGAGGTTGACGGCGAGGCCGTCGACCTTGAGCTCGCACAGGAAGTGGAACGTGGAAGTGCCCACGTCCTTGTGGACGCGCTCGGCCCAGGCCGCGAGCTCGAGATCGTCGAAGGCGTTGTCCAGCGACAGCATGCGCTCGCGGTGCTGGACCGCCGTGAACTCCGTCTCGTACGCGCCCGCGACCTTCTGGGTCGGCGAGTCCGGCGTGCGCAGCTCCGGATACTCGTCCTCCAGCGCTTCGAGCGAGCGCAGGAGCTTGTCGAACTCCGCGTCGCTGATGACGGGAGCGTCCTTCACGTAGTACCGGAAGCGGTGCTCCTCGATCTGCTCAGCGAGCTTCGCGTGCTGCTCCCGTGCCTCGGCGGGCACCGTCGTCTCCGCTTGCTTGTCGCCGGCCACCGTGTTGTCCTCCCGTTACTCTGGGTTGTCCGCGAGGGATCTCGCCGCCCGGACGCAGTGGGCGAGCGCCTGGCGCGCGTACTCCGGGGAGGCCCCCGCGAGTCCGCACGACGGCGTGAGCGTGACCGCCTCCGCGAGAAGCCCCGGTGACAGCCCCAGCCTGCGCCACAACGTCCTGACACCCATGACGCTACCGGCCGGGTCTGACAATGGGCCGTCCGTGCCCGGGACGACACCGGCGAAGAGCCGGGTGCCCCCTTCCACCGTCTCGCCGATCGCGTCGTCGTCACGCTCGGTGAGGAGCGAGAAGTCGAAGGAGATCGCCGCCGCGCCCGCCCGGCGCAACAGGGCGAACGGGACGTCCGGTGCGCACGAGTGGACCACGACGGGGCCGTCGCCGTGAACCCCGACGACATCCCGCAGGGTCGCCTCGACGACCTGCCGGTCCACGGCCCGGTGGGTGCGGTAGCCGCTGGCGGACTTGACCTGGCCGCGCAGTACGGCGATGAGGGAGGGCTCGTCGAGCTGGAGGACGAGCTGGGCTGCGGGGACGCGCCGCCGGACCTCCTCCAGGTGCAGGCGCAGGCCCTCGGCGAGCGAGGCGGCGAGGTCGCGGCAGGCACCGGCGTCGGAGAGGGCGACCTCGCCGTTCCTCAGCTCCAGCGCGGCGGCCAAGGTCCACGGCCCCACGGCCTGGACCTTCAGCTGCCCCTCGTACCCCTGGGTGAACTCCTCCAGCGCGTCGAGGTCCTCCCCCAGCCAGGACCGGGCTCGCCTGGTGTCCCGCCCCGGCCGGTCGCCGATCCGCCACCCGCTGGGCTCCACGCGCGCGTACAGCTCGACCAGCATCCCGGCGGTCCGCCCGATCATGTCCGCCCCGGGGCCGCGGGCGGGCAGTTCGGCGAGGAACGGAAAGTCCTCGAAGGACCCGGTGACGGTCTTGGCGGCCTCACGGGCGTCACCGCCGGGCATCGAACCCACGCCGGTGGCGGGGGCGAAGGTGAACTGGCTGTTGTCACTCACCTGGACAGGGTATGTAACCGTCGGCCCGACGCTTGACCAGCCGGTCCGCGTCAGTTCCCCGGCCGCACCGTCAGGTCGTTGACCTCCGCGTCCCTCGGGAGGTCCAGGGCCATCACGATCGTCGTGGCCACCGACTCGGGGTCGATCCACTTCGACGCGTCGTACTCCTTGCCCTCCTGCTGGTGGACCTTGGCCTGCATGGGGCTTGCCGTGCGCCCGGGGTAGACGGTGGTGACCCGGACGCCGCCCGCGTGTTCCTCGTGGCGGAGCGAGTCCGCCAGGGCCTTCAGGCCGTGCTTCGACGCGGCATACGCGGACCAGTCGGCGTGGGCGTTGAGGCCGGCGCCCGAGTTCACGAAGACCACGTGGCCGCGGCTGGCGCGGAGTTGGGGGAGGAAGTGGCGGGTCAGTTCGGCCGGGGAGATCAGGTTGACGTTCAGCTGGTGGCGCCAGGACTTCGGGGTCAGGTCGCCCACCGGCCCGAGGTCCACGACCCCGGCGATGTGGAGCAGGGAGTCCACCCGGTCCGGGAGCGTCTGGTGGGAGAAGGCCCAGGACAGCTTGTCCGGGTCCGCCAGGTCGCCGACCAGCGTCTTCGCGCCGGGGAACTCCGCCGCGAGCTCCTTCGCACGGCCCGCGTCGCGCGCGTGGAGGACGAGTTCGTCCCCGCGCGCGTGCAGGCGGCGGGCGACGGCCGCGCCGATGCCGGAGCCCGCTCCGGTGATCACATGTGTAGCCATGCCCGCCATGCTCGCATCAGTCGGAGTTCACTCCACTCCCTGGCCCGCGGCGGTAGCCGCTGATGTCACAGCCTCCAGGTACGCCAGCGCCCCCACCGGCTCCTCCGCGAAGAACACCAGGTCGGTCAGCGGACGGGGCAGGAAGCCCTCGTCCTCCATGCGGCGGAACTGTTCCTTCAGGCCGTCGTAGAAGCCTGCCGTGTTGAGCAGGACCACCGGCATGTCCGTGTGGCCGTGCTTCTTCAGCTCCAGGATCTCCGTCGCCTCGTCCAGAGTCCCCGTGCCCCCGACCATGATCACCACCGCGTCGGCCTTCTCCAGCAGCAGCCTCTTGCGCTCGGCCAGGTCCTTCGCGATCACCATCTCGTCGACACCCGGGCGGACCTTCGCGGCCAGGAACTGCACGGAGACGCCGACGAGCCGCCCGCCCGCCTCCTGCACCCCGTCGGCCACCACCTTCATCAGACCCACGTCGGAACCGCCCCACACAAGCGTGTGCCCGCCCTTGCCCAGCAGTTTCGCGAACTCGCGCGCGGGACGCGTGTAACGGTCGTCGAGGTCGGCGGCGGAGAGGAAGACGCAGATTCGCATGCAGCCACCGTACGCGGGAAGAACCCGGGGCCCGCGAGCGCTTTTCGGATATGACTGACGGACACACGATCACGATCGAGCAGGGCACGCAGCGCGTACGGGTCGTCCACGGCGACCAGGTCCTGGCGCAGACCGACCGGCCGCTCCTCCTGCGGGAGACGGGCTGTCCGGTGCGCTACTACATCCCGGCCGAGGACGTACGGCTGGACCTGCTGACGCCCTCCGAGACGCACACCTACTGCCCGTTCAAGGGAACGGCCTCCTACTGGTCGCTGCCGGACGCGGCGGACCTCGTCTGGACGTACCCGGATCCGAAACCGGACGTGGCCGAGATCAAGGACCACCTCTGCTTCTACGAAGTCGAAGTGTCGTAAGCGATTAGTCCCGTGCCGTACGGCAGTCTCCACAGGCATGGACAAGAAGACCTTTTCGGCCGACGGCACCTCCCTCGTGTACGAGATCTCGGGTGCGGGTCCGGCGGTGATCCTCGTCAGCGGCGCGATGTCCACCGGGGGCACCGTGGCGCCGCTGGCCGTGCCTCTGGCGGAGCGCTTCAGGGTCGTCGTGTACGACAGGCGCGGGCGTGGTGAGAGCGGTGACACGCCGCCGTACGCGGTGGAGCGGGAGGTCGAGGACCTTGCCGCGCTGATCGAGGCGGTGGGCGGCGAGGCGGCGTTGTGCGGCATCTCGTCGGGCGGCGCGCTGGTGCTGGAGGCCGCGGCGAGCGGGCTGCCGGTGCGTCAGGTCGCGGTGTACGAGGTGCCGTTCGCCGTCGACGAGGGCGGCGCGAAGGAGCGCGCGGCGTACACCGAGCGGCTCACCCAGGCGTTGGCGGAAGGCCGGCGCGGGGATGCCGTCGAGCTGTTCCTGCGGCTGACCGGGATGGCCGAGCAGATGATCCAGGGCGCCCGCCAGTCCCCCATGTGGGCCGGAATGGAGGCGATCGCACCGAGCCTGGCGTACGACGACGCCGTGATGGGCGACGGTCTGGTACCCCGGGCACGACTGGCCTCGATCACGGTGCCGGTGCTGGCCGTCGCGGGCGGCGCGAGCCCTTCCTGGATGCGCGAGGCGACGCGGGCGGTCGCTCAGACCGTGCCCGAGGGGGCTTATCGGAGTCTGGAGGGACAGACCCACATGGTCGAGCCGAACGTCCTCGGGCCGGTGCTGGCGGAGTTCTTCGGGGGGTGAGCCGTACCGGTCGGCACACGCGCGTGGCCCTCGCCTGTGCTCAGGCCACGCCCGCCGTCGCACGCGTCGTCGACGCGATCGTCGCCGAGCCCACCACGCGCGTGCCGTCGTACAGGACGATCGCCTGGCCGGGCGCCACGCCCCGCACCGGCTCGGTGAACGTGACCTCCAAAGAGCCGTCGATCAGCTCGGCCGTCACCTCGGTCTCGCCGCCGTGGGCGCGGAGCTGGGCGGTGTAGGTGCCGGGGCCGGTCGGGGCGGTGCCGCACCAGCGGGGCTTGATGGCGGTGAGGGCGCTGACGTCGAGGGAGGCCGCCGGGCCGACCGTCACCGTGTTGTTCACCGGCGAGATGTCGAGGACGTAGCGCGGCTTGCCGTCGGAGGCCGGGGTGCCGATGCGCAGGCCCTTGCGCTGGCCGATGGTGAAGCCGTACGCCCCCTCGTGGGTGCCGAGCTTCGCTCCCGACTCGTCGACGATGTCGCCCTCCGCCTTGCCGAGGCGGTTCGCGAGGAAGCCCTGGGTGTCGCCGTCGGCGATGAAGCAGATGTCGTGCGAGTCGGGCTTCTTCGCGACCGCCAGGCCACGGCGCTCGGCCTCCGCGCGGATCTCGTCCTTCGTCGTCACCGTGTCGCCGAGCGGGAACATCGCGTGCGCCAGCTGCTTCTCGTCCAGGACGCCGAGCACGTACGACTGGTCCTTGGCCATGTCGGAGGCGCGGTGCAGCTCGCGCGTGCCGTCCTCGTTCAACACGACCGTCGCGTAGTGGCCGGTGCAGACCGCGTCGAAGCCGAGGGCCAGCGCCTTGTCCAGCAGGGCCGCGAACTTGATCTTCTCGTTGCAGCGCAGGCACGGGTTCGGGGTGCGGCCGGCCTCGTACTCGGCGACGAAGTCCTCGACCACGTCCTCGCGGAAACGGTCGGCGAGGTCCCACACATAGAACGGGATGCCGATGACGTCGGCGGCGCGGCGGGCGTCGCGCGAGTCCTCGATGGTGCAACAGCCCCGCGCGCCCGTGCGGAAGGATTGGGGGTTCGCGGAGAGCGCGAGATGGACGCCGGTCACGTCGTGGCCCGCCTCGGCCGCGCGGGCGGCGGCGACGGCGGAGTCGACCCCGCCGGACATGGCGGCGAGGACGCGGAGGGGGCGGGAGGGCTGCGCGGTGTGAGTCATAACCCTTCCAGGGTACGGGGGCGCGGGAACCAGGGCCCGCGAGTATCCGTTGTCGATCACATGGGACAGCGGAAGGCTTCGAAGGACGGCGACCGGAAGGTCGGGCGCCGTGCGTTGCTCATCGGCGGGACGGCGGCCGCGGTGGGCTCGGCCGTGCTGGCCCGCGACGAGTTGGCGCGGCTGTGGTGGCGGGTGCCGGGCGTGGAGAAGCCGCGCAAGGAGGGCGAGGTCGACTACGCGGGCGCGCGGTGGGTGGCGGCGTCGGACGCGAACTGGAGACGGGCGGACCGTCCCGACGACTACGGCATAGACATGGTGATCATCCATGTCACCCAGGGCAGCTTCGACAGCGCGGTGAAGGTGTTCCAGGACCCGGAGCACGGTGCGGCCGCGCACTACATCGTCCGCAAGGACGGCCACATCACACAGATGATCCGCGAGCTGGACGTGGCCTACCACGCGGGCAACCGCGACTACAACGAGCGCAGTGTCGGCATCGAGCACGAGGGCTTCGTGGACCGGCCGCAGGACCTCACCGACGAGATGTACGAGGCCTCTGCGCGGCTCACGGCCCGGATATGCGCGCGCTACGACATCCCCGTCGACCGCGAGCACATCATCGGGCACGTGGAGGTGCCGGGGACCGACCACACCGACCCCGGGGAGCATTGGGACTGGGACCGGTACATGAAGCTCGTGCGGGCGGCGCGTACGGCGCCGGCGTAGCGGCCGATGTGAGCCCGGCCGCCCGCGTGGCGGCCTACGTGAGTCCTGCTGCCCGCGCCCGTTCCACCGCCGGGCCGATCGCCTTGGCGACCGCCTCGACGTCGGCCTCCGTGGAGGTGTGGCCGAGGGAGAAGCGGAGGGTGCCGCGGGCCAGGTCGGGGTCGGTACCGGTGGCCAGCAGGACGTGGCTGGGCTGGGCGACGCCCGCGGTGCAGGCGGAGCCGGTGGAGCACTCGATGCCCTGGGCGTCCAGGAGCAGGAGCAGGGAGTCGCCCTCGCAGCCCGGGAAGGTGAAGTGCGCGTTGGCCGGGAGGCGGCCGCCGGGTGCCGGGTCGCCGCCGAGGATCGCGTCCGGAACCGCCGTACGGACCGCCTCGACCAGGGCGTCGCGCAGGGCGCCGATCTCGCGGGCGAACCATGCGCGCTGCTCGGCGGCGAGGCGGCCGGCGACCGCGAAGGAGGCGATCGCGGGGACGTCGAGGGTGCCGGAGCGGACGTGGCGCTCCTGGCCGCCGCCGTGCAGGACGGGTACGGGGGTCCGGTCGCGGCCGAGGAGCAGGGCGCCGATGCCGTACGGGCCGCCGATCTTGTGGCCCGAGACCGTCATCGCAGCCAGGCCGGAAGCGGCGAAGTCGACGGGGACCTGGCCGAAGGCCTGGACGGCGTCGGCGTGCAGTGGGACGTCGAACTCCCTTGCCACGTCGGCCAGTTCGCGGATCGGCATGATCGTGCCGATCTCGTTGTTGGCCCACATCACGGTGGCCAGGGCGACGTCGTGAGGGTTGCGGGCGACGGCTTCGCGCAGGGCGTCCGGGTGGACCCGTCCGTGGGAGTCGACGGGGAGGTACTCGACGGTGGCGCCCTCGTGTTCGCCGAGCCAGTGGACGGCGTCGAGGACGGCGTGGTGCTCCACGGGGCTGGCCAGGACGCGGGTGCGGGTTCCTGCGGGGTCGGCGTCGCGGCGGGACCAGTACAGGCCCTTGATCGCGAGGTTGTCGGCCTCGGTGCCGCCGGAGGTGAAGACGACCTCGCTGGGGCGGGCGCCGAGCGCTTCCGCGAGGGTTTCGCGGGCCTCCTCGACGGTTCGCCTCGCGCGGCGTCCGGATGCGTGGAGGGAGGAGGCGTTGCCGGTGATGCCCAGCTGGGCGGTCAGTGCCTCTGCCGCCTCCGGGAGCATGGGAGTCGTCGCGGCGTGATCGAGGTAAGCCATGGTGGCCACGATTCTAAAGGGCCCCGGTAAGCGGTCTCGTGTCAAGGTGGTCCCGGGGTGCAACCGGGCCGTGCGCCCAGCCTGTGTGGCCCTTGAGGTGCTGCGCTTGAGATGTTGCCCTTGAGCTGTTGCCCTGCGATGTTGCCCTTGAGATCGGTGGCGAGATGCCCGGCACCGCAGGCCGTGCCCACTCGTTGCGGTCGGCTCACGGCTGCGGCTCGTCCCCGGCCGCCTGCCGTCAGCTCCGTACACCGCCTCCAGGAGCCCCCGGGGACTGCTAGAAGCTCCAGGACAGCGTGTTGTCCAGCTGCACGAACGCCAGCAGCACCAGGAGGTCGGCGACCCCGAGGCCCATGCCCAGGAACGCACGGCCCCGGCGCTTCGTGCCGCGCCACAGGGACGCCGCCGCCAGGACGATGGCGACCGGGCCGAGGAAGACGTTGAAGACCAGCAGGCCGAGGAGGCCGAGGATGAAGGACGCCACGGCCATGCCGTCGGCGTCGCGGGTGCGGTTGCGGGTGCCGGGGCGGGCGGTGGCCGGTGCGGTGAGTTGCATCGGTATCAGCTCCTGAGAAGTCGGTGCGGTGGGCGGGTGGGTGGGTGGGTGGGTGGGTGGAGTCAGTTGCGGCGGGCGCGGCGCTCGCGGGCGGCGAAGATGCCCAGCCAGGCGACGATCACGGCGGCGACGACGGCGGTGAAGGCGAGCGGCGCGTGGGCCACGGTGCCCAGCAGCACACCCAGCAGCAGGAGTGCGGCGACGAGGAACAGCATGGGATTCGGGTCCCCCTTCGAGATCTCTCGGATCGATCTCTCTCGTTACGTTTCGGTGAACAGTTGTAGTAACAGTTGTTCACTGACTCCCAAGTCTAGCGCGCTCCACGGCTTTTCAATTCCAGAGAACAGTTGTTAACTGCATGGTATGAGTCACACCCTCGGCCTTCGGCAGGCCCAGAAACAGAAGACCCGACAGGCGCTCCTGGACGCCGCGTTGGGACTGCTGGAGGAGCAGAGCCTGAGCAGTCTCGGTCTGCGCGAGGTCACCCGCGCCGTCGGCGTCGCCCCGACGGCCTTCTACCGGCACTTCCGTTCCACCGCCGACCTCGGCGTCGCCCTCGTCGAGGAGGCGCTGGGCAGCCTGCACCCGATGATCCGCACGATCGTCTCCTCGTCCGGCGACAGCGACCACCGCATAGAGCGCGCCGTCGGGTTGATCGCCCAGCACGTCGCGACGCACCCGGCCCACGTCCGCTTCATCGCCCGTGAGCGGCACGGCGGAGTGCAGTCGGTGCGGGAGGCGATCCAGGACCAACTGGCCCGTTTCGCCGAGGAGGTGAAGGCCGCGCTCACCAAGGACCCGGTCTCCGCGGGCTGGAACGACGACGACCTCCTCATGCTCGCCGACCTCTACGTCGACCAGATGCTGATGACGGCCTCGCTGTTCCTGGACGTCCTGGAGGCGCCGGGGGAGGAGCGGCGGCGCGTCGCCCAGGTCGCGACCCGCCAGATGCGGCTGATCAGCATCGGCCGGGAGCACTGGCTGGACTGAGCACCGGCAGCACGACAGGGGCGGCACCCCCGGTGTACGGGAGCGCCGCCCCTGTCGTACGACGGAAGTGCCGCCCCTGCCCTACGGCGCCCTGCGTCAGTTCTTGGTCGCCGTGGCCGCCGCGCTCGGAGCGCCGCTCGGCGCCCCGCTCGGAGCGCCACTGGGAGCCGCCCCGCCGCCCTGGCCACCGCCCGGACCGCCACAGCCGCCGCCCTGGCCACCGCCCGGACCGCCCTGACCACCGGCCTGACCACCGCCCTGCCCGCCGCCGGGTGCGCCGCTGGGAGCACCGCTCGGCGCACCCGAGGGAGCACCCGAGGAAGCCCCGGACGCCCCGACCGAAGGCGCACCCGAGGGAGCACCGCTCGGCATGCCCGACGGCGCCCCGCTGGGCGCGCCCGAGGGCTGCCGGCACGACGACTGCTGCCCGGAGTTGCCGCTGTTCGAGGTCGATGACGAGTCGCCGGACCCACAGGCCACCAGGGCCAGGGGCGAGAGCGCCAGCAGGGCCACGGCAGGGAGGAGACGCGCACGCTTCATGAGAAACAGCTCCAAGGAAGATGAGGAAGTCCTGGGCTCGAACTCAACCAACGCCGCTTAGGCCTTCCTTGAGGCCCTGCTGTAAGCAGCCTGTGTGCGGGGCAAAGCCCCTCTCAAGCCACCTCTCTGACCTGCAGGTTTCCTTGGATCTTCAACCTACTCGCTGGTACAAGGCCGTGACAGAAGCGGGTTCTTGGGCCGGCCGCGGCCGCGCGGCGGGGCCGCAAATCGACACAGTCCCACGCCCCTGCAGGGCGTTTCAGCTCAGCCTTACCCGTGCCAGCTGCCTCGACTGCGCCACCAACCTGTCCGCGCTGTCCCATACTTCCGCGTCCTCCTCCAGGAACCCGCCCGCGAGGTTGCGCGTCGTGATGGACACCCGCAGCGGGCCCGGGGCCGGGCGGCACCGTATGTGGACGGTGAGTTCGACCGTCGGGACCCAGCCGGAGATGCCGATCTCGAAGGCGGTCGGGGGCAGCGCGTCCACCGCCAGCAGCAGCGAGAGCGGGTCGGCGTCGCGGCCGTCGGCCAGACCGAACCACGCCCGCATCTCGCCCTTGCCCGACGGCTGACCGAGCGCCCAGCCCAGGGTGGACGGGTCGAGCTTGAGCATCAGGCGGTCGGCGATGGCCGAGCTGCCCGAGACGGGGGCGGGGCCGTCCTCGGGGCCGAAGCAGTGCTCCATGGGCGGGAACACCGGCGGCTTGGCCGTCGTACGGACGTCGTCGGGGAGGGAGTCGAGGTCGCCGTACGAGGCGAGGACGCGGATGCGCTCGATCTCGTTGCCCTCGGCGTCGTACTGGAAGAGGGATGCCTGGCCGGTCGACAGCGTCCGTCCCGTGCGCACCACGTCCGTGCGGACGACCGCCGGGCCCGGCTGGGACGCGGTCAGGTAGTGCGCGGAGATGGTGAAGGGGTCGCTGTGCGGCAGGGCGTCCGCGAGGGCGCGACCGAGGACGGCCAGCAGATAGCCGCCGTTGACCGCGCTGATGATGGTCCAGCCGGCCAAGAGGTCGATGTCGTAGACGCCGGGTGCGCGCGGGGTGAGCGCGGTGTCGCGGTCGAACTCGCTGTCGCCGATCGTGGCCTGCGTGGCCGTCGGGGCGGAGGCTGCTTCTGGCATGGATGAACGGTACAACAGGTAACTACTAAGCGGTAGCTTTCCTCGGCCGCCGAAGCGCTGAGGCTCATTGAGATATGGGCAACTTTTCGGTAAGCGTCGTTCCCCGTCCGAAACCTGAGATGCCGATAAGCCCTCTATCGGGACATGAGTCTCACCGGGACCCCGTTCCTCTACACGCTGATCGCGCTGTGCGTCGTCGCCGTCGTGCTGCCGCTGGTCCTCTGGTCACGGATGCGCGGACCCAAGGTCCTGCGGGCCGCCGCCCGGATGCTGATGCTGCTGTTCGCCCAGGGCACGGCGGTCGCTCTGGTCTTCACGCTGGTCAACAACTCCAACCAGCTGTACGACAACTGGGGCGACCTGCTCGGCACCAGCACCCATGTGCACGAGGCCGCCGACCTCGGTGCGAACGGCACCGGTGGGATCGCGCTGGAGAAGCTGCCCAAGGTCCGGCAGGCCTTCACGCCGGGCAAGGGACCCGGCATGCGCGTGGAGGGCGGGGTGCTCGTCACGCAGCTCAAGGGCCGGGTGTCCGGAGTGCACGCCGAGGTCAACGTCTGGCTGCCGCCGCAGTACCGCGACCCCGCCTACCGCAATCACAGGTTCCCGGTCGTCGAGGTGCTGCCGGGCTATCCGGGCTCGTCCAAGGCGTGGTTCGGAACGATGGACGCGACCCAGCAGTTGGCGCCGCTCATGCGCAGCGGGCAGATCGAGCCGTTCATCATCGTCTCGCCGCGCACCACGCTGCTGCCGGGCAGGGACACCGGCTGCGCGAACATCCCGGGCAAGGTGAACGCCGACAGCTGGCTCAGCATCGACGTGCCGAAGATGGTCATGGACAACTTCCGGGCCCAGGCCGCGCCGGACGGCTGGGCGGTCGCCGGGTACTCGGCGGGCGCCCACTGCGCGGCGAAGCTGGCTGTCGCCCACCCCGACCGCTACCGGGCCGCGGTCAGCATGTCCGGCTACAACGACCCCATCGCCGTACCACAGTCGCTCGCCGGCAGGTCCCCGGCCCTGCGGGCCGCGAACAACCCGTATGTGCTCCTGAAGGAGTCCCGCGTCCCGCCGCGCGTGGCGCTCTATCTGTCCGGTCAGCCGAAGGACGGGTACGAGGCGGCCATGGCCCTCCAGCGGGTCGCGAAGGCGCCGACGACCGTGGACGTGGTGTTCATACCGAAAAGCGCGGGCGGCCACACCATGGCGTTGTGGAAGCCCCAGGTCGTCCCGGCCTTCCGCTGGCTGACCGAGGTGATGGGCACGCGACACCCGGTGCGTACGGCGCCGGGCTCCGGCGGGACTACTCCTCTCGCACCGTCGACCGCCGGTTCCAGGCACGCGGAGCTCGCCAGTGGTACCGCATCGCCAGCAGACGCAGTACGAAGGCCGTGACGACCGCGAGGGTGCTGGTGAGCGGGGTCAGGGCGTCGTAGCGGATGCACAGCACGACCATCGTGGCGCCGACGATCGCCGGCACCGCGTACAGGTCGCGGTCCCAGCGCAGCAGTGACGGCACCTCGTTGGCCAGGACGTCACGCAGCACACCGCCGCCCACCGCGGTCGCCATGCCCAGACAGGCGGAGGCGGTCAGGCCCAGCCCGTAGTCGTACGCCTTCGTCGTCCCGGCGACACAGAAGAGGCCGAGGCCCGCCGCGTCGAAGACGTTCACGCCGGTCTGGATGCGCTCCACGTGCGGGTGGAGGAAGAAGACGAGCAGCGCGGCGAGCAGCGGCGTGAGGAAGTACCCCAGGTCCGTGAAGGCGGCCGGGGGTACGGCACCGATGATCACGTCCCGGAACAGCCCGCCGCCCAGGGCGGTGACCTCGGCGAGGACGGCGATACCGAAGACGTCGAAGTTCTTGCGGACGGCCAGCAGGGCGCCGGAGATCGCGAAGACGAAGATGCCGATCAGGTCGAGCGTGTGCTGGACGGACGGGCTGAACAGTTGCTGGAGCACCTGAGCATTCTCGCGTGCGGCTGGATGCCGGCCGCGCTGCGAGGCTCTCCACGCCATGGAGCAGAGAAGGAATCTCGAGGCATCCAGCAGCATCGACGCGAAACCAGGCGCGAACAAAAGGCGGGACCGGCAGGGGCCACCTGCCGGTCCTGGCAGGCGTTGTACCGAGGGGCCGGCGGACGTCCGGCCGCCGTGCCCGACACGCGGAAACCGCGCGGGGCTCCCAGAGGTCCGACAGGTAATCAGTTCTGCCGGTCGCTTGACTCCTGACCGTCCGCTTCCGGTTCTGTGGAGCCAGTAGCCTCGGCGGCCACCGCCGCCGACGTCGCCGCCGACTCCGCCAGCACCTCGTCCGCCACGAGCTCGGCCGCCTTCTTGGCGGCGCTGAGGAGCACCGTGTCCTGGGGGGCCTGGTCCTCGAAGTTCTCCGGGTGATGGCAGGCGACGCGCTGGCCGGGCCGCAGCTCCAGCAGCGGCGGCTCGGTCGTCTTGCAGATCTCGGTCGCCTTCCAGCACCGCGTGTGGAAGCGGCAGCCGCTCGGCGGGGAGATCGGCGAGGGCACGTCACCGCGGAGCAGGATGCGCTCGCTCTTGGCGCCCCGGCGCTTCGGGTCCGGCACCGGCACGGCCGACATCAGGGCCTTGGTGTACGGGTGCATCGGCGCCTCGTACAGCGAGGTGCGGTCGGCGAGTTCGACGATCTTGCCGAGGTACATCACCGCGATACGGTCCGAGACATGGCGTACGACGGACAGGTCGTGCGCGATGATCACGTACGTCAGCCCCAGCTCGGACTGGAGGTCGTCCATGAGGTTGACGACCTGTGCCTGGATCGACACGTCCAGCGCGGAGACCGGCTCGTCCGCCACGACCAGCTTCGGCTTCAGGGCGAGCGCGCGGGCGATGCCGATGCGCTGGCGCTGACCGCCGGAGAACTCGTGCGGGTAGCGGTTGTAGTGCTCGGGGCTCAGACCCACCAGCTCCAGGAGCCGCTGGACCTCCTTCTTCACCCCGCCCTCGGGCTCGACGCCCTGGAGGCGGAAGGGTGCCGAGACGATGCCGCCGATGGTGTGCCGCGGATTCAGGGAACCGTACGGGTCCTGGAAGATCATCTGGATGTCCCGCCGCAGCGGACGCATCCCGGCCGTGCTCAGCCGCGTGATGTCCTGGCCCTCGAAGTGGATCGAGCCGCCCGTCGGGTCCTGGAGCCGCGTGATGACCCGGCCCATCGTCGACTTGCCGCAGCCCGACTCGCCGACCACGCCGAGGGTCTCGCCCTTGCGCACCTCGAAGTCGATGCCGTCGACCGCCTTGACCGCGCCGACCTGGCGCTGGAGGACGCCCTTGCGGATCGGGAAGTGCTTCTGCAGGCCCTCGACCTTGAGCAGTACCTCGCGCTCGTCGGCGGCGGCAGCCCCGTCCGATTTCGCCGGGTTCGGAATCTTCGTCTCACTCACAGCTTCGGCGCAATCTCTTCGGTCCAGATCCGCGTACGGTCCTCCGGCGAGAGGTGGCAGGCGGAGAAGTGTCCGCTGCCGACCGGCTGGAGCTCCGGGCGCACGGTACGGGTGACATCGCCCTTGGGGATGTCCGCGTACGGGCAGCGAGGGTGGAAGGCGCAGCCCGAGGGGACGTTGATGAGGCTCGGCGGCTGACCCTTGACCGGGATGAGCCGCTCGGAGGTCTCGCGGTCGATGCGCGGCATCGAGCCGAGCAGACCCCAGGTGTACGGGTGCTGCGGCCGCTCGAAGACGTCGTCGACCGAGCCGCGCTCCACGCACCGGCCGCCGTACATCACCAGGACGTCGTCGGCGATCTCGGCGACCACGCCGAGATCGTGGGTGATGAGGACGACGGCGGAGCCGAACTCCTTCTGCAGATCCCGGATGAGGTCGAGGATCTGCGCCTGGACGGTCACGTCGAGGGCGGTGGTCGGCTCGTCCGCGATGAGCAGTTCGGGGTTGTTGACGAGCGCCATGGCGATCATCGCGCGCTGGCGCATACCGCCGGAGAACTCGTGCGGGTAGTTGTCCACGCGCTTGCCGGGCTCGGGGATGCCGACCCGGTCGAGCATCTCGACGGCCCGCTTGCGCGCGGTCTTCTTGTTGACGTCGTGGTGGACCCGGTACGCCTCCACGATCTGGTTGCCGATCGTGTAGTACGGGTGCATCGCGGACAGCGGGTCCTGGAAGATCATCGCCATCTCGCGGCCGCGCAGCCGGCGCACCGCGTCCGGGTCGGCGGAGACCAACTCCTTGCCGTCCAGCCAGATCTCGCCGGACATCTGCACGTTCTTGCCGCGCGCGCCGAGCCGGTGCAGGCCCATGATCGCCAGCGAGGTGACGGACTTGCCGGAGCCCGACTCGCCCACGATGCAGAGGGTCTTGCCCTTCTCCACCTGGAAGCTCAGTCCGTCGACGGACTTGACCAGACCGTCGTCGGTCGGGAAGTGCACCTTGAGGTCGCGGACCGCGAGGAACGCATCAGGGGCGTTCCCGGGCGAGGGCTCACCCAAGGCGGCACCGGTCTTGGAGAGTTCGGTCACGAGAGCCTCACGCGCGGGTCGGCGGCGGCGTACAGCAGGTCCACCAGGAGATTTGCGATCACGACGAAGAAGGCGGCGAGCAGGGTGACGCCGAGGATCGGGGGCAGGTCGTTGTCGGTGATGCCCTGCACCGCGTACTGGCCGATGCCGGGCAACGAGAAGACGGTCTCGGTGATCACTGCGCCGCCGAGCAGCAGGCCCAGGTCCATGCCGAAGACGGTGATGATCGGGGTCAGCGCGGCCCGCAGCCCGTGCCGGGCCACGACGTTGCGCTCACGCAGGCCCTTGGCGCGCGCGGTGCGGATGAAGTCCTCGTTCATCGTCTCCAGCATGCCCGAGCGGGTGAGCCGCGCGTAGATGGCGGAGTACAGCAGGGCGAGCGAACACCAGGCCGGGAAGAGCGTGTTGGCCCACTGCGCCGGATTCTCGGTGAACGGTACGTAGGTGCGGCCGAAGATCGGCCACTGGAAGGTGAAGAGCAGCAGCGCCAGGTTGCCGGTGAAGAACATGGGCAGCGAGACACCGGCGAGCGCGACGCCCATGAACGCGCGGTCGAAGAAGCTGCGGGGCTTGAGCGCGGAGATCACGCCGATCAGCACACCGGACACCAGCCACAGCACGGCGGCGCCGCCGGCCAGCGAGAGGGTCACCGGAAGGCGGGAGGTGAGCTGCGGCCAGACCTCGACGTGGTTCTTGAAGGAGTAGCCGAAGCACGGCGCGTTGCAGTGCGTCGTGGTGGGGCCCAGGTCGTAGGTGGCGCCGGCCACGATCCCCTTGATGAAGTGCCAGTACTGGACGTACAAGGGCTGGTCCAGACCGAGGTTCTGCTTGACCGCGGCGATGTCGGCCTTCGTCGGGCTCTTTCCGATGTACTGCTGCGCGAGCTGGTCGGCGGTCTGGCCGGCCATCCGTGGCAGCAGGAAGAAAATCGCGAAGGTGACCGCGGTGACGACCAACAGCAGGATCACTGCCGCGAACGTCCGACGGAGGATGTACGAGATCACGGGGACCGGCGCTGGTGCCCGCGGGCCGCTGAGCCCGCGGGCACCAATGCCTTCACCTGCCTTCCGGGGCTACTTCTTGGTCGTGCCGATGTTGAGGTAGTCGTACTGACCGCTGAAGGCCGCCGTGGACACCAGGTTGGTGAAGTTGGCGGGGCGGTACAGCAGGACCTTGAAGTAGGTCAGCGGGACGATCGCCGCCTGGTCCATCGCGAGCTTGTCGATCTCGGCGTACATGCTGTTGCGCTGGGTCTCGTCCTCGGTGGCGATGGCCTTCTCCAGCATCTCGTTGATCTGCTTGTCATCGAGGTACGAGAGGTTGGTGTTGCCCGAGGCGCCGATCGCGTCACCGTGCAGGATCTGCTGCAGGAAGCCGTAGCCGCCCGGCCAGTCGGCACCCCACTGCATCATGTGCAGACCGATGTTCTGCTTCTTGCCGAACGCCGGCACACCCGCGTAGTCGGTGAAGTACTTGCCCGACGGGTACTGCTTCAGGCTGGCGTTGATGCCGACCTTCTTCAGGGAGGCGATGATCGCGGTGGCCGCGTCGATCTCCTGCGGGCGGTCGCTGCGGGCCGAGATGTTGGTGCTGATGGTCGACTTGCCGCAGGCCTTCAGCTGCTCCTTGGCCTTAGCGGCGTCGCCCTTGTTGCCGGCGGTGGCGTAGGTGTCCGCCTTCTGGTAGCCCGGGATGTCCGGCGGCAGGACGGTGGTGGCGATGTCACCGCGGATCGGGCCGCCCTCGGCGGTCTGCACGGAGACCTTGTCGATGGCGTACTGAACGGCCTTGCGGCACTCGACCTTGTCGAACGGCGCGACCTGGGTGTTGACCGCCAGGTAGACCAGGCGGCCACCGTAGGTGTTGTCCGTGTTGGCCTTCAGCGAGGCGTCGTTGACGACCTTCGCCTGGGTCGCGGCCTGGACACCGGTACCACCGAGGTCGATCGCCGTACCGGCCTGGACGTCCTGGTCGATCGTCTCGGCGTTGACCTTGAGCTTGACGACGATCTTGTCCGGGTACTGCTTGCGCAGCGGGTCCGTCTTCGCGTCCCAGTTCTTGTTGCGGACGAGGACGGCCTGCTTGCCCTCCTCGTAGCTCTCGAACTGGTACGAGCCCGAGGACACGATGCTCTTGACGTAGTCGATGCCCTTGTCCTTGGCCTGGGGCACCGGCGCGGTCTGCGGCGTCGCGACCAGGTAGTCGAACTCCTGGAAGGCGCGGTTGAGCTTGAAGACGACCGTGGTGTCGTCCGGCGTCTCGATGGACTTCAGGCCCTCGGCGCTCTTGTCCTTGTAGGGGCCCTTGTACTTGTCGCCGCCATCGAGGAACTGCTGGAAGTAGTTCGGGCCGAGGGAGAGCACGTCACGCGCGAAGTTGGAGCGCTCGACGGCGTACTTGACGTCCTTCGAGGTGATCGGCGTGCCGTCCTGGTACTTCAGGCCCGGACGCAGCTTGTACGTCCAGGTCTTGCCGCCGTCGCTCGGCACGCCCGCGCTCGCAGCGAGGTCCGGGACCAGCTTGTTGCCCTCCTCGCCCGGGCCGGGCGCGAAGGTCATCAGCGGGCGGGCGTACAGCCGGCTGAGGTTGTACATGTACGCGTAGTACGTGTTGCCGGGGTCGAAGGAGTCCGGGACGTCCGAGTACTCGTACGTGACCGTCCCACCCTTCTGGGTGGAGGCGTTGACGACACCCTTGGTCGCTGCGTTGGCCCCAGCCGACTTGTTTCCGTTGTTGTCCGAGTTGTCATCGGCCTTGCTGCAAGCCGAAAGCAGCAAGCTCGCACTGCCGATGGCCGCGATCGCGGCCAGCGCTGACCTTCGCATGATGGTCTGCTTCCCCTCCATTGTTGGAAAACCTGTTGAACTCTCTCCGCTACCGCGATCAGCGGCTGCGCGGGTCGAGAGCGTCACGGAGACCGTCGCCGAGCAGATTGAACGCCAGCACGGTCACGAAGATGGCCAGACCAGGCACGATCATGAACTGGGGGTCGACCTGGTAGTAGTCGACCGCCTGGTTGATCATGCCGCCCCAGGACGCCTGCGGGGGCTGGATGCCGACGCCGAGGAAGCTCAGGGACGCCTCGAAGAGGATGTTGGTCGGGATGAGCAGCGTCGAGTAGACGATGATCGGGCCCACGAGGTTCGGCAGCAGCTCCCGGAAGAGGATGTACGGCCCCTTGGCCCCCATCCCCCGGGAGGCGTCGACGAACTCCCGCTCACGCAGGGCCAGCGTCTGGCCCCGGACGATACGGCCCAGATAAGGCCAGTTGAAGAAGCCGATGACAAAGATCAGCACACTGATGTGCAGCGGCAGGCCCTCCAGGCCGAAGGCACCGCCCTGCAGGGTGGCGGAGATGGCGATCGCGAACAGCAGGAGAGGGAACGCCAGGAAGGTGTCCATCAGCCGGCTGATGATCGCGTCGACCCGTCCGCCGTAGTAGCCGGCCACGACACCGAGGACGGCACCGATCGTGTTGGACAGGACCGTGGCGCCGAAGGCGACGACCAGCGACACCCAGGAGCCCTCCAGGATGCGGGTGGCGATGTCCCGGCCGAACTTCGGCTCCACACCGAGCGGGTGCTCCCAGCTCATGCCGCCGAAGTCGCCCTTGGGCAGCGAGGTGTTGGGGTCGATCAGATCCTGGTTGAGGGCGTTGGGGTCCAGGCCGAACAGCGCCTGGATGGGGCGGGAGAGGATCGCGAGCAGAATCAGCAGGATCACGATGATCCCGCCGGCCACGGCAACCTTGTCCTTCTTGAAACGGGACCAGGCGATCTGCCCCAGGGAACGACCCTCGATCTGCCCCTTGTCGGCACCGACGAGTACAGCCTCCGGCTGTGCCTCGGTCTGCGCCCCAGTGGTCTCGATCGGTGCGGTCACAGTGACCTGACCCCTCTCGCCGGTGGTAACCGGCCTACACCCGCCGTGGATTACGGCTTTGTCGACTCGCGTTCGATCACGGGATCGACCGATCCCGTGTCTGAGTGGGGAGTCTTCAACGCTTGGGTGATCTGTTGCCAGAGTTGGCGGGGAAAGGATGCGCAACCGTGATGCTGTCTGGGGAGTTCCGTTATCCGAACGGCCGGTAACGATCACCGGACGCGGGCCAGTTGGGGCGTATGAGGGCGGACCGGGACCTTCCGATCACATCTACGCGCGGAGATCTACCTGGGAAACCGCAGCGGGCAGCCGTTTACGCCTACGACAGTCGGGCTGCCGACTGAACAGTAGGTTAGCCGGTGAAAGATCAGTAACGGCCCGGCGCCGGAGGGTAGCCGTAACCGCTCGCCGGAGCCTGCGCGGGGGCGGCGTGTGCCTCGCGGTCGTAGAAGGGGCGGGCGCTCGCGCGCATCCACATGGCGACCGGGTCGTACTCGTCGGACATCGCCACGGTCGACACCGGCAGCCCGTCCGGACACGCGCCGATCGACTGCAGCATCATCGAGCGCACCGAGTCCACGGCGGGCGGACTGGTGTCGTACACGTCGAGCCCGATGGCGAGATACGGCGCGCCGAGCGCCGGCTGCACCCAGGCGCGGCGCAGCGAGCGGACGGCGGGGGTGCGGTGGGCGTTCTGCGTGAGCAGGGCGTAGAACTGCGGGACCTCGATGCCGGGCTCCGACAGCCGGAGCGGGCCCGCGGGCTGGCGGTCCAGGCCGGTGGCGATGCGGCGCAGGTCGAGCCAGGGGATGCCGACGCCGCCGCCCGGGGCGTGCGGGTTCAGCCAGAGGCCGAAGTGGTCCGGGTAGAGGGTGCGGGCCACGTCGACTCCGTCGACCACCTCGTAACTGCGGTTCCAGCCGCTGGCCGACAGCTCCTGGGCGGAGGTGACGCACGGGGCGTAGCCGTGGCCGTCGACTTCCATGTTTCCGTACTGGGCGTCCGGGGAGCCGGCCTGGCCGTGCCACAGCAGCATCCAGACCTGGCCGGAGGACGGGGTCGCGAGCGCGCGCAGGAGGGCCTCGTAGGCGTCGTAGCGCCCGGGCGTCACCTGGCGCAGCATGTGCTCGACCTGACCGGTCGAGGTGGTGCCGCTCGCGCTCACCATTACCGCCCCTTCGGGAAACGTGGGTTTGGAAGCCAGCTTATGCGCTCCGCCGGGAGCGCCGTTGAGAGCTCAGGACTTGATGTGGTCTGCCGTCCGCGGGTTCATTGTGGCTGCTCGCGCCCACGCGGCGGAGCCGCATGTCGGTACAGCCCCGCACCCCTGACGGGGCGCTGCCCCAGCGGGTTCACATAACCCGCTGGTAGAAGGGCCGCACCTGTGCGCGCATCCACTCGATCACCGGGTCCTGGGCTACGTCCAACAGGACCAGGTTGACCGGCCACTGGACCGGGGTGCGACCCAGTGCCCGGGCGAGGGCCTCCATGGGGGCCGCGCGCAGGTCACCCTCCCACTGGGAGAGTTCCACGCCTATGAACATCACCGGGGCGGCCGTCTCGATCGCCGCGAGGCAGCGGCGGGCCGTCACGACCACGCCTGTTTCGGCGAACTCGGCCGACGCCACCGCGAGGAAGTCGATCGGGTCGTCCTGCCAGTCGGGCTGGTAGAGCTTGACGCGGCCGCCGGAGTTGAGGCCGTCCAGCGGGGTGCGGCCCACCCGGCAGAGGTCGGCCACCGCCGCCGGGGGCAGCGGGACGCCGACCACGCCGTCCGGGTTCACGGCGATGCCCACCTGCGGGGGCAGGCCGCGGGCGAACTCCACGGCGGGGGCGATGGTGTACGACATGTGGGCGCCGGTGACCTGGCGGAACTGTTCCTCGGAGCTGAAGACCGGGACGTACGCCTGGCCCTCGATCTCCACCGTGGGCAGGTCCAGCGGGCCGCTGTGCGGGCCGCCACCGCCCGGCAGGGGCACCCAGACGAAGCTGCGGCCCAGCACCTCGATGATCCGGCCGCCCGCCGAGGGCAGGCCCATGGAGGCCGAGAGCACCTCCTCCAGTTCGTTGCCGGGCCACCCGCCGTGTGGATGGGGGTGTGCCAGTGCCGGGAAGTCCGCGGGGAGATCCGCCGGGAAGTCCATCTGCTCTCAACCGCCTGCTGTGAACCGCTGCCGTGAACCGCTGCTGTGGCTCAAAAGGCTAGCGGGTGACCACCCCGTACAGGACTCCCCCGTACAGGTCTACGGCAGCTCAGCCCGTGAAGCCGATCCGGCGCAGGACGTCCGCCGCCGCCCGGTCGATCAGTACCGCCGAGCCGCAGCCCTGGGGCAGGTGGCCCTTCTCCACCGAGTGCAGCAGGCGGGCGGCCGCCCTGCGATGGCGCAGGAAGGCATAGCGCGAGACGCCGCGGCCGCGCTCGCGCTGGCCCTCCAGAGCCGTGCCCGGGGTGACGTCGAGCAGCAGCAGATGCAGGGTGCCGCCACGGCGGCGGGCCTCGCGGGCCAGCCAGCCGCGCACCCAGGCCTGCGTACCGCAGTCGTGCACGACGACGCCCTCGCCCGAGCGCAGGGCGCGGCGCAGGCCGGTGTAGTGCGCGAGGCGGACCAGGGGGCGGTAGACGGCGTAGGGGAGGAAGCGGGGCATACGGGCGGCCCAGTGGTCCCGGGTGTCCTGGGAGTCGATGCGGGTGCCCTGCACGGCCCGCCGCATCAGCGTGGACTTGCCGCTGCCGGGCAGGCCGGTGATCACGACGAGGTCCTCGGGGGCGAAGAGCAGGGCGTGCGGGCTGTGGCCGGAGCGCTCGCGCAAGTCGCGGACCACGGGTGCGGATGTGCCGCGGGCTTCGCCGGCCGGGGCCGCGGGCTGCTTGGGCAGCGCGATGCCCGAGGTCGTGGCGTACGCCGTGGTGCGCTTCACCGTCATCGTCCTCCTCCGGGGGTCAGGAGTCCCCATCCCCACTGAGCGTAAAGAGAAGGTAATAGAGGATCTCTCGCTTTTTCGTTCGCTTCCTGCCACAAGCCGGTTACAGACGTGGCCTGCCGTTGACGCGCGGGGCGTGCAATGATGTCCGCGCCAACTGCATACCGGCCGTTTGAATCCGCGCGGGAGAGTCCCTGGCAGTGCATCGCCGGGGCGCCGAAGGAGCAAGTCCCTCCCTTGAATCTCTCAGGCCCCGTTACCGCGCGGGCGAGGCACATCTGAAAAGCGGGCCGCTCCGTCTGTCTTCGAGACGCGTGGCTCCACCCAAGGTGCAAGCCGTGACCTGGTCTTTCGCGGGTCATGGCGAACCTCTCAGGTTCCGATGACAGATGGGGAGGAACGACCTCGCCCGTCATGCCTTGGGAGACATCCGTCCGATGAGCAGTACAGAAGAACTCCGTCACACCGCGCTCGACGCCCTGCACCGCTCGCTCGGCGCGACGATGACCGACTTCGCCGGCTGGGACATGCCCCTGCGCTACGGCTCCGAGCGCGACGAGCACAACGCCGTGCGGACGAAGGCCGGGCTCTTCGACCTCTCCCACATGGGCGAGATCACCGTCACCGGCCCGCAGGCCGCCGCCTTCCTCAACCACGCCCTGGTCGGCAACATCGCCTCCGTCGGCGTCGGCCGCGCCCGCTACACCATGATCTGCCGGGCCGACGGCGGCATCCTCGACGACCTGATCGTCTACCGGCTCGCCGAGACCGAGTACATGATCGTCGCCAACGCCTCCAACGCCCAGATCGTGCTGGACGCGCTGACCGAACGGGTGGCCGGCTTCGACGCCGAGGTCCGTGACGACCGGGACGCCTACGCGCTGATCGCCGTCCAGGGCCCCGAGTCCCCGGGCATCCTGAAGTCCCTCACCGACGCCGACCTCGACGGCCTGAAGTACTACGCCGGCCTGCCCGGCACCGTCGCCGGCGTGCCCGCCCTCATCGCGCGCACCGGCTACACCGGCGAGGACGGCTTCGAGCTGTTCGTGAAGCCCGAGCACGCCGTCGAGCTGTGGCAGGCGCTGACCAAGGCGGGCGAGGGCGTCGGCCTGGTCCCCTGCGGGCTGTCCTGCCGGGACACGCTGCGCCTTGAGGCGGGCATGCCGCTGTACGGCCATGAGCTGTCGACCTCCCTGACTCCCTTCGACGCCGGGCTCGGCCGGGTGGTGAAGTTCGAGAAGGAGGGCGACTTCGTCGGGCGCGAGGCGCTGACCGAGGCTGCCTCCCGCGCCGAGTCGAACCCGCCCCGCGTGCTGGTCGGCCTGGTCGCCGAGGGGCGTCGCGTCCCGCGCGCCGGGTACCCGGTCGTCGCCGGTGGCGAGGTGATCGGCGAGGTCACCTCCGGTGCTCCCTCCCCCACGCTGGGCAAGCCGATCGCCATGGCGTACGTCGACGCGGCCCACTCGGCGCCGGGCACGGCCGGGGTCGGCGTGGACATCCGCGGCAGCCATGAGCCGTACGAGGTCGTGGCGCTGCCGTTCTACAAGCGTCAGAAGTAGCGGCAGAAGTAGCAGCACAAGCGGCGCGACCAGCGCCAGAAGTAGAGACTGACAGCGGTCCATGCGTGACCCTGCGCACATTTCCGCTGCTCACGCACGTTTCCAGCAGTCCCCCATTCATCACCACTCCCGCGCGTACAGGAGAATTCAGGCCATGAGCAACCCCCAGCAGCTGCGCTACAGCAAGGAGCACGAGTGGCTGTCGACCGCCGAGGACGGCGTCGCGACGGTCGGCATCACGGAGTTCGCGGCCAACGCGCTCGGCGATGTCGTCTACGCCCAGCTCCCCGAGGTCGGCTCGACCGTGACCGCGGGTGACACCTGCGGCGAGCTGGAGTCGACCAAGTCGGTGTCCGACTTGTACTCCCCGGTCGCCGGCGAGGTCACCGAGATCAACGAGGACGTGGTGAACGACCCGGGGCTGGTGAACTCCGCCCCCTTCGAGGGCGGCTGGCTGTTCAAGGTACGCGTCACGGAGGAGCCGGCCGACCTGCTCTCCGCCGACGAGTACACCGCCCACACCGCCGGCTGAGGAGTCGTATCCCCCATGTCTGCCCCCATTTCTGACAAGTCGCTTCTGAACACGCCCCTGCACGAGCTGGACCCGGCCATCGCCGCCGCGCTCGACGCCGAGCTGGAGCGCCAGCAGTCCACCCTGGAGATGATCGCCTCCGAGAACTTCGCGCCGGTCGCGGTCATGGAGGCGCAGGGCTCGGTCGCCACCAACAAGTACGCCGAGGGCTACCCGGGCCGGCGCTACTACGGCGGATGTGAGCACGTCGACGTCGCCGAGCAGATCGCCATCGACCGGGTCAAGGAGCTGTTCGGCGCCGAGTACGCCAACGTCCAGCCCCACTCCGGCGCCTCCGCCAACCAGGCCGCCCTGTTCGCCCTCGCCCAGCCCGGCGACACCATCCTCGGACTGGACCTGGCGCACGGCGGTCACCTCACCCACGGGATGCGGCTGAACTTCTCCGGCAAGCAGTTCAACGTGGTCCCGTACCACGTGGACGACTCCGGTCTCGTGGACATGGCCGAGGTCGAGCGGCTCGCCAAGGAGCACCGGCCGAAGGTGATCATCGCCGGCTGGTCGGCGTATCCGCGGCAGCTGGACTTCGCCGAGTTCCGCCGGATCGCCGACGAGGTCGAGGCGTACCTGTGGGTCGACATGGCGCACTTCGCCGGTCTGGTCGCGGCGGGCCTGCACCCCAACCCGGTCGAGTACGCGGACGTCGTCACCTCCACCACCCACAAGACCCTGGGCGGCCCGCGCGGCGGCATCATCCTCGCCAAGCAGGCCTTCGCGAAGAAGCTGAACTCGTCCGTCTTCCCGGGCTTCCAGGGCGGCCCCCTGGAGCACGTGATCGCGGCCAAGGCGGTCTCCTTCAAGGTCGCCGCGAGCGAGGAGTTCAAGGAGCGCCAGCGCCGCACGGTCGACGGCGCCCGCATCCTCGCCGAGCGCCTGACGGCCGCCGACGCCCGTGAGGCCGGCGTGAACGTGCTGTCCGGCGGCACGGACGTGCACCTGATCCTGGTCGACCTGCGCGAGTCCGAGCTGGACGGCCAGCAGGCCGAGGACCGTCTCCACGAGGTCGGCATCACGGTCAACCGCAACGCCGTCCCGAACGACCCGCGCCCGCCGATGGTGACCTCGGGCCTGCGCATCGGCACCCCGGCCCTGGCCACCCGTGGCTTCCAGGCCGAGGACTTCGCCGAGGTCGCGGACGTCATCGCCGCGGCACTGAAGCCGGCGTACGACGCCGAGTCCCTCAAGGCCCGGGTCAAGGCGCTGGCGGACAAGCACCCGCTGTACGCCGGTCTGAACAAGTAGTTCCTTTTTGTGGGGTGTCCCGCACACTCGTAGGTGAGCGGGACACCCCACCCCCTTGCATCACCCCCGTATTGAGGAGTCCCCCCGTGGCCATCTCGGTCTTCGACCTGTTCTCGGTCGGCATCGGCCCGTCCAGCTCCCACACGGTCGGCCCGATGCGCGCGGCACGCATCTTCGCCCGCCGCCTGCGCAACGAGGATCTGCTCGGCTCCGTCGCGTCGGTCCGCGCCGAGCTGTACGGCTCGCTCGGCGCGACCGGCCACGGCCATGGCACCCCCAAGGCGGTGCTGCTGGGCCTGGAGGGCGCCTCGCCGCGCACGGTGGACGTGGAGACGGCGGACGAGCGGGTCGAGGCGATCAAGTCGGGGGGCCGTCTGGCGCTTCTCGGCGACCACGAGGTCGCCTTCGACTTCGACAAGGACCTCGTGCTGCACCGCCGTAAGGCACTGCCGTACCACGCGAACGGCATGACGCTGTGGGCGTTCGACGCGTCCGGGGCGGAGCTGCTGTCGAAGACCTACTACTCGGTGGGCGGCGGCTTCGTCGTCGACGAGGACGCTGTCGGCGCGGACCGCATCAAGCTGGACGACACGGTCCTGAAGTACCCCTTCCGCACGGGCGACGAGCTGCTGCGCCTGACGCAGGAGACGGGCCTGTCGATCTCGTCGCTGATGCTGGAGAACGAGCGGGCCTGGCGCACCGAGGAGGAGATCCGCGAGGGCCTGCTGGAAATATGGCGGGTGATGCGGGAGTGCGTGTCGCGGGGGATGTCGCGGGAGGGCATCCTGCCGGGCGGCCTGAAGGTCCGTCGCCGGGCGGCGAACACGGCCCGCAAGCTGCGCTCCGAGGGCGACCCGAAGGCGCTCGCCATGGAGTGGATCACGCTCTACGCGATGGCCGTGAACGAGGAGAACGCGGCGGGCGGCCGGGTGGTGACCGCACCGACCAACGGGGCCGCGGGCATCATCCCCGCGGTGCTCCACTACTACATCAACTTCGTGCCGGGCGCCGACGAGGACGGCATCGTCCGCTTCCTCCTCGCGGCGGGCGCCATCGGCATGCTCTTCAAGGAGAACGCGTCCATCTCCGGCGCCGAGGTCGGCTGCCAGGGGGAGGTCGGCTCGGCCTGCTCGATGGCGGCGGGCGCCCTGGCGGAGGTGCTCGGCGGCTCCCCGGAGCAGGTCGAGAACGCCGCCGAGATCGGCATGGAGCACAACCTCGGCCTCACCTGCGACCCGGTCGGCGGCCTCGTCCAGATCCCCTGCATCGAGCGCAACGGCATGGCCGCGGTGAAGGCGGTCACGGCGGCGCGGATGGCGATGCGCGGGGACGGCTCGCACAAGGTGTCTCTGGACAAGGTCATCAAGACCATGAAGGACACGGGCGCCGACATGTCGGTGAAGTACAAGGAGACGGCGCGGGGCGGGCTGGCGGTCAACATCATCGAGTGCTGAGGGGATGGGCCCTGACCAGCGCGTTCGTGTCTTTCAGCGCTGTCGGGGCCTTTCCTGCTTACGCGGCGGAAAGTCCCTGGAAGCTCCCTGGGACAGGCCTGAAGTCCCTGAAAAGTCCCTGGGTAAGTGGTGGTGCTGAATCGCTCACCAGACGGCCGGCCGAGGCACGGCCGAGTCAGCCGCGCCTACACTCTCGGGGGCGTCCGTCGATCACAGCAAGGGCGGCACGTGCTGCGAAGTGCCGGCCCCGAGGGCACTCATCCTCTTACCCGGCGCCCAATGCCGTTCAGTTTGAATGCCGTTGCATTGGCCTCCGCGATGAACCTGGTCGCCTACTCCTCCCTGCGCACGCGCCGACATGCTCCCAGCACTTCGGGCACGCTTCGGTGAAGCAGACGCCCGTCAGAAGCGCTCTCAAGCCGACGTCCCGACCGAGAAATCCCCGTCGGACCGTAGAAAGCCGAGGTCAGAAGGGCTCTGACATCGTGACTCTTGATAGGCCCTGTTGGACTCGAACCCACAGCCAGTGAATTAACAGTCCTGGTGGGATCTTGCTGGGTGGTTCCGGACGCTGCTTCGGGGTCCGGAACCGCATGGTCAAGGCGCCTGCGGCGTGATGCGCGGTCTGTTCCGTCGCGGACGATGCCACACCGTCCGCTCACGCATCGCTCACGCAGAAGGAGCGCTCGGGGGTCGTCCTGAACCGATGTGCGCCGCAAAACAGGAAGAACAACCCTGTGCTTGGGCGGCATTCGACCAGTACGGGATCGGGAGTAAAGGTAGTGTCTCCTGGCTGCGAGGCTGTTCACGGGGAGTGTGGAGTGCGGGAACGCATAGGGATGGTGGCGCTCGTTGTTGCGAGCATCGTGCTGGCCGCCCTGTTGTCGCTGGCCGCTAACGCGGCTACTGCAAAGCAACATTGGCCGGGCCCGTTAGACAGTCTGCGTCAACAATCGTGGCCCTCGGTCGCCGTGTTGGTTGTGCTGTCTCTTGCCGTCACTGGCGCAATGACCTGGAAGCAGGGGCGCCCATCTGCTGGTCGCGACGACCCTCCACCCCCACAGCCGGCGGAGGTACCAGGTTGGTTCGTGGCTCGCTCAGAGACTCTCGACGCAGTAGCAGCGGTATGTCGTGGTGGTCGCGCAGTAGGAATCACCACGTCGCTGTGGGGCGCTGGCGGATTCGGTAAGACGGCTTTGGCTACCGCAGTATGCGCACATAAGCGAGTTCGACGGCGCTTTCGCTCCCGCATCTACACCGTCACCATCGGCCGGGATGTTCGCGGCCGAGCAGCCGTGGCGGCCAAGATCGCGGAAGTGACCCTGTTCATCACAGGTGACACCACCGAGTTCGACGATCCGAATCTGGCCGGCGACCACCTGGGCCGCCTACTCGATCAGCGGCCTCGTATCCTCCTGGTCCTCGATGATGTCTGGGAGGACGAGCAGTTAACCCCCTTCCTGCGTGGTGGTCGTCGCTGCGTTCGCTTGGTTACCACCCGCAATCCCAACCTGCTACCGCCCGGCGCCCGACCAATCAAGGTCGATGAGATGTCCCCTGACCAAGCCCGTGCAGTGTTGGCCTGGCAACTGCCGCCACTCCCTGCCGACATCATCGATGCGCTCTTGGAGACCACAGGCCGGTGGGCCCTCCTGCTGCACCTGACCAACCGGCTGATCGCCGAGCAGACGGCAACTGGCGCTGCCCCCGTAGCTGCCGCAACCCAGATCTTGCAGCAGTTGCGCGTGTTGGGGCCGGCTGCCGTGGACGAACCGGCAGGAGCCTGGGACCTGGACGACCCCCAGCGTCGCAGCCAAGCCGTCCAGGCATCGATCGAGGCAGCGATCACCCTACTGCCCCCAGACGGTGCGGCCCGTTTCGCCGAACTCGCCGTATTCGCTGAGGATGAGACCATCCCCCTCGTCCTGGTCGCACTCCTGTGGCGTGAGACAGGTGGACTCACTGAAGGGCAGTCACGCGCTCTGTGCCGCGCCATGGAACGCTTGTCGTTGCTGATGCTGAAACCTGATGAAGGCGGCCGCATCCGCCTGCACGACGTCATCCGTGACTACTTGCGTGGCCGTCTCGGCGAAGCTCCACTCACTGCCCTACATGCGCGTCTGGTGAGCGCAGTCGCTGCCACGCTGCCCGCAGCCGCGCCGCTGGCGCCGACTGCCCCCGATCCCGGACGCGCTTGGTGGCGCCTTCAAGAAGGCTACCTGCTCGACCACCTCATAGAGCACCTTCTCGCGGCGAACCTCACCGCCCAGGCGGAAGCCGTGGCAGGCGACCTACGCTGGGTCGAATGTCGACTGACTCAGCGTGGCCCCACCGCACCTTGGAGTGATCTCGCCCTCATCGACACTCCTCGGGCTCGTGCGGCAGCCCTCAGCCTCGCCCAGGCAGCCCACCTCCTCATGCCGACAGATCCCGCACGGGCGCTAGCCGGTGTCCTCTACAGTCGCCTCCAGCCCAACCAATACTGGGGCGATCAGGTCACCGCGCGTGAGCGTGATGCTTCCCAGCATCCGCTTCTGACGAATCGATGGATTCCACCCGATCACCCCGCCTCTGTCGTCCAACGCGCCTTCTCCGGCTACGGCAGGGCCTTCTGGTTGCTGACGGTCCTGCCAGATGGGGCGCGGATTGCCACCGGCAGTTACAACGGATCGGTGCGAATCTGGGACGCGGCGTCAAGAGCTCGTACAGCCACGCTCACCGGTCACAGCCAACAACTGCGGTCGGTAGCGGTCACACCTGACGGCGCGCGGCTCGCCACCGTCGGTGATGACCGCACAGCGCGAATCTGGGACTTGACGTCTGGAACCTGCATTGCGACGCTCGCCGGCCACACCAGGGCAGTGCACTCAGTAGCGATCACGGCGGATGGGGCGCGGCTTGCTACCGCCAGTCACGACGGGTCGGTGCGGATGTGGGACGTGGTGTCCCGGACTTGCACCGCTGTCATCACTGACTACACCGATCCGGTCCAGCTGATGGCGATCGCACCGGATGGCGCCTGGTTGGCGACTTCCAGCAGAGACCGCTCCTTGCGGATATGGGACTCGGCGTCAGGCTCACGCCTTGCCGGCCTGATAGGTCACACCAAGCGTCTGACGGCGGCAGTGGTGGCACCTGACGGATCCTGGCTCGCCACCGCATCCGAAGACTGCTCCGTGCAGCTCTGGGATCTGGCGTCCAGAAACTGCCGCGCCACACTGACCGGCCACACCGAGCGTGTAACGGCGATGGCTGTCACACCGGACGGAGCGTGGCTTGCCACTGTCAGCCGTGACCGCACAGTGCGGATCTGGGACGCCGTCAGGCACCACACCGTGGCTTTGGTGCGCGTCGAAGGGCCACTGACCGCGTGTTCATGGGGGCCGGACAGCCAAAGTCTCGCAGTGGTAGGCCGCTATGGGGTGTATCTGTTCGGACTGCT
The DNA here is from genome assembly GCF_028736035.1 of Streptomyces sp. T12. Lineage (NCBI taxonomy): Bacteria > Bacillati > Actinomycetota > Actinomycetes > Kitasatosporales > Streptomycetaceae > Streptomyces > Streptomyces sp. T12. The sequence continues at coordinate 7,510,432 of NZ_CP117866.1, read as the reverse complement.
CGTTTGACACGCCGTCCGATGGGGACCGCCCGGAGAGAAGTCGTCAACAGGCTCCGCAGAACATGCGCGAGCATTTGGCACACGGTCTGGGGCCCCAGTTGACCGATCTGGAAATGGCGATCTCATCCCTTGCAAGACGTCAGTCCACGAGATCAGAGAGACGCGAGTCTCCTGCCACCGTTAGTTCATCCACGATGCGTTGCCATCGCTGGGCAGCTTCTCCCTTGACGACCGTGTGCACATCGCGCAGCCACTCAGGTAGCAGATTGGACCGCTTCGCGATCTCATCGCAGTTCCTCGCTGCCGACATCGACATCAAGATCGTGTCGGACACCCTCGGGCACAGCGACACCCGAATTACGCGGGACATCTATCAGAGCGTCCTCCCCCACGTCGGCGAGAACGCCGCCGAGGGCAAGAAGAAGGCCCAGCGGAAGAAGCCCAAGAGGTAGGGCCGAGCCCCCTCCGCTCACGCATCGCTCACGCAAGCCATCCCACGGTGCCCGGCCGCGCACCCCGCCATGCCCCGAGCAACAGAAAACCCCAGGTCAACGACTATCTGACCTGGGGTTTGATGAAGCCGCCTTCGGGATTCGAACCCGAGACCTGCGTATTACGAGGCCGACAGAGGCCATGCCGGGTTGTGCTTCGCCGTCGCACCAGATCCAGTTTTCCCAGATCAGAGCACATGTCGTGGTCCCGCTCATCGCAGCCCATGTTGCACCGTCCAAAGGCGTCCGCGCTCCCCTTGCGCTCCCCGCCGTCCCACGAAGCACTACGCGCGCATGGGCGACCCGCCCTCCTCGGCCCGAGGGCCCGGCTTGTCGGAATCACACCGACCACGTACGGGTCTCTTGAGGCAGGCGGAAACGGTCTCCAGAAGACATGCGCGCGCGTCTCATCGTCAGGGACGGCGAACTTGCCGACCATGACAGCCGGCACTTTGGAGCTCTTTCTCGTCCACTGTGGGCAGATCCTCCGCCGCCGCCCCCGACCGGGCGCCCCCGAACCTGCGCCAATCCACGTATCGCCTCTCACCGTGGCCGTTCTATTCCTGCTGTCCTTTCTCCCCTGACGGGTCCTCCCAGGACGGGTCCACGGGGACGTTCCAGCGTCTCAGCATCGCCAGGATCTCCGCCCGGGTCTTCGGCCAGGCGAACCTGAAGGCGCGGTCGAGCACTTCATCACTGTCCAAGAAAAATTCCACGAAAGTGAAGTAGGCCGTGTCCACCAGCCAACCCGTAGGGTCCTCCTCAAGCGCCTCAATGAACTCGAAACAACGCTTCAGAAAATCCTCCGCGTCCACGTCGATTTCCGGAGATTTCATCATGGGCTTGAACAGAGGGTAAACAAGAACTTCAGACAGGAGCGTCCCCGGATGAGTGTTTATCTGCTCCCAATGGGTCACCTGCGACACACTCAGATCGTGGCGCTCGGCCGCCTTTTCGAAATAGGGCTCCACTTCCGGAAGCAGTCGCATGAGCTGCGTGACCAATTGATCCGATGAGATTCCTTGCATGTCCATGCCCCTTCGTATAATGCTGCATAATACCGCGCCACCGTCCGGGAGAATTCTCCCGGACGGTGGCGTCTCTGGTGGGTGGTGCGGGTGGGGTCAGGCCATCGGGGTCACCACATAGCAGTCACCGAAGAACAGGCATCCCGCGCCCTGGCCGTCGGGGACCACGTCCAGCGGGTCCGTCAGGGATTCTGTGAGCTGCTTCGACGCTTCCTCGAATCCGTAGTTGTAGGCGTCCGCCGGGAACTGCGCGACGCCGGCAGCGCCACCCACCACTCCGAACGCCTTGGCGAAGCCCCGGCCCTTGATCTTCTCTCCCGAGGGCACGGCCCGCTGGGGCGCCTTCGGGTGGAGGTTCGCGGGGACGGCGAACTTCTGCCCGGTGACCTCGCTCATCGATTCCGCCGAGATGACGGTCTTGATGAGGTTGGACAGCGTCTTCGCAACCTGCGGTTTCGCCTTCACCCTCTTCGTCACCTCCCCGGCCACGTCGTCCGCGTTGAGGGCTGTCCATAGTTCCTTCGATTCATTGAGCGCGACCTTGCGGTCGGAGTCGGAGAGAATCCCCTTTCCGGTGTCCACCTTGGCCTTCCGGTCCTCCTCCAACAGGTCACGCAGACCGCCCAGTTTCGCGATGGCCTTCTCGATGTGCCAACTCGTTCCTTTACCTCCGAAGGCCTTGCCCTCGTTCATCTCCTCGATCAAGGCCGTGGCCGTCTTACCGTCGCCCACCACGTCCGAGTCCGCGACCCGCTCCCGGATGTAGAGCTCCTCGATGAGGTCTTTGAGGCGCTCGCTCTGCACCGCCGGCATATGGGCGCGCTTCTTGTCCATCCCCGGGTTCGGGTTCTTCTTGGGCTTCGAGGGCTTGCTGGGGACGATCCTTCCACCCACGCACTTGCCGGGGTTGTCCTGGCACCACGCCATCATGTCCGGGTCGTAGTTGCCCGTCGGGTCGCTGCGCCGCAGCGGGTTGTTGTGCCCGTAGGCATAGCCGTTCAGCTGCTGCGGGTCCGCCGGATCGACCACCGCGTCGGCGCTGAGGAAGCGGCCCGTCTCCGGGTCGTACTCCCGGGCTCCGAGATGGGTGAGACCGGTGGGGTCCTGCGTGCCGCCGACGAAGCCCTTGGTGCCCGGCCAGCTTCCGGCCTGCGGCACCGTGCCGCGTGCTCCGCCGAACGGCATGTTCCGGCGCTGCACCATGACCTGGGTCGTGGCGTCGATGGCGAGTTCGCCGGTGCCGTGGTGGTCGGCGACGACGAACGAGAGCGAGCCGTCGTCCTGACGTACGGCGCCGGCCCCGCCGAGGTCGTAGTACCGTCGCGCCGTCGTCTTCCCGGTGGCCTTCGTCCAGGTGATCTCCGTGGCGCCCAGGTACAGCGTCGAAACACCGCCGGGCCCGCGGCTGATCAGGCGCTTGCCGTCGGCGTCGTACAGGTACTGGGTGGTCGAGGAGCCCTCGGTCACCGAGGCGAGATTGCCCTCGGAGTCCCAGGCGAACGTCTGCTTCGCCCCGCCGCTCGGCGTACGGGACTCGGTGCCGCCGCCGGGCTCGTAGGTGTACGTGTCCTTGCCGGTGACGGCGCCCGTGGAGGAGACCGACGTCAGGGTGTTCGGCTGGTTCTTGCCGTTCTCGTCGTAGCGGTAGGTGCGGGTGATGTCACCGGCGGTCTTCCCGGTGGGGTCGTGCCGGGTGTCGGTGTCGCGGTTCCCGGCCGCTGTGTAGGTGTACGACTGCCAGTACGGTGCCGGTCCGCCGAGCGCGGTGGCGCCGGGGGCCTGCTCACAATCACCGGCCGGTGTCCACGCCTCGGTCAGCCGCTGGAGGTAGTCGTAGCGGAAGCACTGCCGGTCGGTGCCCTGGCGCGAGGCGTCAGTGACCGAGTTGACGTTGCCCGAGTCGTCGTAGTCGTAGGTGACCGCGCGGTCGACCCCGGCGATTCCTTCGCGTTCGGTGCGACTGGTGGACAGCAGCTGGGTGCCCGGCTCGTACGTGTTGTTGATCCAGACCCGCTTGCCGGCGTCGCCCAGCTCCAGCTCCTCCAGCTTGCCGGTGAGGCTGTAGCGCGCGTTGCCGACGTAGGTGCTGAGCCCTTCGGCCTTCACCACGCGCTGGAGCCCGTCGTAGGTCGGTGCGACCACCTCGGCGGGCAGGTTCCCCGCCGCCGGGTAGCTGGCGGACTTGACGGTCCCGTCGAGGTTGTAGGTGGTGTTGGTCTGATAGCTGACGCCCGCGGTGCCGCCGAGTCCGGGTTCCGAGGCCGGGATCGACACGGTCGTGCGCAGCGGTCGGTACAGGTTGTCGTACGCGTTGATCGTCTGCGTGTACTTCGCGCCGCTCGCTCCCCCGACATAGCGGGTGGAGCTGGCCAGGTACCCCTTGCGCACGGTGTCGAAGGTCCACGAGGCCAGCAGCGGGCCCGTGGCGGAGTTCTCCCGGGTCTCGGTGTGCCGGCCGAGCCGGTCGTAGACGAAGGCGATCGTCTTCTGCCGGCCCACGTCGGTCGCGGTGGTGACCCGGTCCGCGTCGTCGTACGTCGTCCTCGTGGTGCCCGAGTCGGGGTCGGTGGAGGTGAGCTGGCGTCCGAGCAGGTCGTAGGTGTAGGAGCGGACCGTCTTGTCCGGGCTGGTGACCTTCGTCAGGTGCCCGTTGCGGTCGTGCTCGTACAGCGTTCTGTCGAAGGCGCCGACGGGCGACGCCCCGTGGAACTCACGCAGTTCCTTAATCCGGCCCATCGCGTCGAGCACCGTCGCGGTCGGGGTGGTGCCGGTCGGCGGGTCGACGGTGACCAGGTCGGCGCTGTGGGTGCTCGTGGTGCGGGACAGCTCCACCCCCACGCCGTTGCCGCGGAGCGTCCGGGTGACGGTCTGGCGGCCCAGGCCGTCGTACTCGTTGACGACCTGGGTGTCCACGGCACCCTGTTCAGTCACGCCGAAGAGCTTGGCCTCCGGTGCTTTGGTGGCGTAGTACGGCGCGTACTTCCGCTCGACCAGGCCGCGTTCGTCGTAAAACGTGTCGTCGATCAGCCGACCGCCATCGGGGCCGGCGGACTGCGACTGCCGGGGCCGCAGCCAGCCGTCGTAGAGGATGTACGACGCCTGCTGACTGCCGTCGTTCATCAGCTTTTTGGCGACGACCGCGGCGATGGCGCCTTCCGAGATCCGGTAGTCGTACTCCAGGCTGGGCGTCGGGCTGGAGGCCTTCGGCCGGTTCGCGAGCCAGGCCTTGGTGAGCCGGCCGAGCGCGTCGAACTCCGCTTCGCTGCGCTTGCCGTTGGCGTCGATCGTGGCGGTGGGCAGCGAGCGGACGCCGTCGAACTCGGTCACGACGGACTGTGCGCTGGACGGGGTGCCGGCGACCAGTTCGGTGCCCTTCACGGTGAGGGTGCCGGGCTTGGTGGTGGTCGCCGGCGCGAAGACGGTCGTACTGCTGGCGCCCGACGAGTCGGAGGTGGACCGCACCCGCCCGTAGCTGTCGTAACCGGTGCTCTTCCAACGGTAGTTCGGCTTGGTGCCGGTGTAGCCGACCAACTCCTCCTGTTTGGTGAGCAGGCCCCGGGTCGGTGCGGCTCCGAACGCGAGGGAGTCGTAGGTGTTGATCCTGCGGGAGAGCAGGTGAGCGGGGTAAGTGACAGCCGTGCCGCACGCCACGTCGAGGACCTCGACCTGTTTGGGCAGGGCGCGCAGCCAGTTGGCGGCGCTGTCGGTGTACGAGGTGATCGTGCACTGCTCGTCGCCGGACGCGGCCTCACCGAGGTCGCTCTCCTCGATGACCCTTCCCGCATCGTCGAACGTCGTCGCGGTGGAGGTCTGCTGCCAGCTGCCGTCGTGCTTGCGGTCCCAGGTGCGGGTCGCGGCCGTGCCGGTCAGGTTCGCGGTGACGGTGCCCCAGTCCCGTACCCGCTTGGCGGTCTCCTTGCGCCACGGGGTGCTCACGGTCTTGCTCTCCACCGTGCCGCCCGGCGCGGTGTAGTTGATCGTCTTGAACTCGGTTCCCTGGAAGGCCTCGTGGTCGGTGAGGGTGCCGCCCTCGCCGTCGGCGACGGTCACCGACTTGGCGCCGCCCGCGGTGTTCTTGCGGTCACCGTCCATGCCCCGCAGGAACCAGTGCTCGGTCTGCGAGCGCATGCCGTCCCAGCCGCCGGACTGCACCTGGACCCGGCCGTAGCCGTTCCACTGCGACCAGGTCTTGTGCTTCTCCTTGGTCAGGCCGTCGTCGTCGGCGTAGTGCCAGGCGGCACCGTCGAGGTACGCGTACTTGGTGATCATGTCGTCGGCGCCGCCGGTGCGGTCGGTCGCGGTGACCTGTGTGACGACGTACTTGTTGAACCACTCCTGGACGGGGTCCGGTGCGCCGGCGGGCTGCCAGTACTGCGGAAAGCAGCGCGTGGTGTTCGTCGCCGGCGTGGGTAGCGCGTCGAAGTCGCACTCGGGGGCCGAGTAGGCGACGTCGATCGACCCGCCCGACTCGTCGGAGACGCCCGCGAGCCGGTACTTGATGAAGGGCGCGATGCCGTCACCGAGCCGGTCGAGGCGGTTGGGCGCCTGCTTGTAGCCGAAGGTCACCTTGGGCAGGGTGATCGAAGGGGTGGCGGACAGGCCGGTGTGCTGGATCGACTCCAGGAGCAGGGAACGGTCGATGTCCGCGTCGCCCCACGTCTGGGTGAACGCCCAAGCGTCGGCGTCCGCGTAGCCGCCCGCAGGCTGGAGGATCTGTGTGGTGATCTTGGAGAGCCGCTTGCGGGACCAGAAGGACGGGGCGAACCGGCCCTTGTCGCAGTCGGTGCCCGCCTTGCAGTTCAGGTAGTACGGCGTGTCCTCCCACCGGGTGGCGTTCTTCTCGATCTCCGCGGGGGCACAGGCGGCGGCCGTGGGCTGGATACACCGCTCGGTGTTGGTGAAGACGACCTTGCCGGCGGCCTTCGCGGTGAAGAGCGTGTTGCTGCGCTGGCCGTACTCGATGCGGTCGATGACACCGCCGCGCTCGTACGGGGTGTCGTCGGCGGCAACGCGGTTGCGGCCGTAGGAGTTGGTCTCCGGGCTGTACCAGTACGACATGGCGTTGTCGTTGAGGTCGACGACGTAGTCGAGGTTCCAGCGCCATGCCTGCTGGCACCAGGACGCGGCGAAGGTGGCCTGGTGGCAGGGCTCGTCGGCGTTGTTGCCGAAGACGGGCACGGTCCAGGTGGACTTCGTCTCGGGCTTGCCCGTGCTCCAGCCGGGAAGACGGTTGTAGCCGAAGAAGTACTGGAGGCCGTCGGTGGTCGTCACCTTCCAGTACTCGCCGTCGTCGTCGCCGTTCGCCCGCTCTTTGGCGTTGTTGAGCTTCTCGACGCGGGTGCCGTCGTCGTTGCGGATCCGCCAGGTGTTCTTGCCGGCCGGGATCAGCTCGCCCGCACGGCCGTTGAAGCTGATGGTGGCGTTGTCGTATCCCCAGCACTGGTCGCCGGGGGCGTCGTCCTTGCTCCAGTCACCGTCCTCACCGCACGGCTTGTAGCGCCGCTCGATGAAGCCGGTGTTCATGTCGAAGCCCGAACCGACCCAGGAGGACTGGTTGTTGCTGGTGGTGGTCTGGCCGTCCACGGCGCCCGAGGAGTAGCCGACGGACAGCTTGGGCAGCAGTCCGCCGGGCACGGTCGGCGCGGTCAGGGGATAGGACCAGGAGAAGTCGCCCGTCTGAAGACTGGTCTGCCATGCGGCGGACGACGACAGCGGGGTCGCGGTGTAGTCGCCGGCGCCCGCGGAGCCGCCGTCGGGGTCGGCCACGGCCGCGAGGACAACGGCGGAGGCAGCGGGACGCAGCGCGACGGAGTCGGCGGAGACCGTGCGCTTCTCGCTGTCGTTGCGGCCGGCCACCGGGGTGGTCGTACGGCAGCGGGGCAGCTTCGGCGTGGTCAGCGCGCAGGAGGGCAGGGTGACCAGGCGCAGCCGGGCGCCGTAGTCACCGCCGTACGCCTCGCCGAACGCGGAGTAGTCCAGGCTGACGCCGACGCGGCGGGCGCCGGAGGACGTGCTCGCGGGGTCGGTGGCGCTGACGGAGAGCAGAACTCCCTCGAGGCCGAGGCCGCGGGCGGTGTCCCGCGGCAGGAGCCGCACCTTGGCCTTGGTGGGGCCGGTTGCCGCTGGGTCGGCCAGCATCCGGACGGGCATGCCTGGTACGCGCAGGGGTGCGACGGCGGTGGACCGGGCCGGTGCGCTCGCCGCCTTCTTGCCGGCGGTACCCGGGGCGGCTGCGGCGGGCAGGGTGACCTGCGCGGCGCGGGCCTTCGGCCAGGTGGCGCGGGGAGCACGGCGGGGGCCTGAAGCCAGCCCGTCCGGCTTACGCGGCAGGGTTTTGAGCGCTTTGCCGGGGACGGGATGGTCGGCCTCGACGGGCGGTGCGTGCCTGGCATCGCCGGGCTTCGGAGCGGCCAGCGCGGGCTCGGCCTGGAACAGTGAGCCGGCCATGAGCGCGGCCGCCGCCAGGGCGGTGTACCGGTGGAAGCGGGCCGCGCGACGCGACCGTATGGGTCTGGACAACCCGATTGTTCCTTACGTTGATGGGTGGGGGGTTGGTTCTGGTCAGTCGTGGGACCCGTGGACCCGCGTGCTCGCGGGTCCACGGGTCCCACGGGGCCACGGAAACGCCTCGTCGGCCGCCCGAGTCCGGGGCTACGGTCCTGGGACCGTGTCCAGGGATTCGCCGTTGCCGAGCTTGGCGATCTGGGCGTCACTCGCCACGCCGGAGAACATCCACACGTCGTCGATCACACCCGGCCAGTACTCGCCGGGCGTCCCGTTCTCCTTGTTGCGTCCGAACTCGAGGTGCCTGGTCGCCTGGAACGGCAGGATGTTGGCCCGCCACGACATGGCGTCCAGTACCTGCTCCAAGTGGCCGTTGACGTACAACCGCGCCTCGTCGGCGAATGCGTCGTACACGACCGCAAGGTGGTCCCACTCGAAGTCCGACTGGAAACTCGAATGCCGCACCACGGGCCGGGACGCGCTCGCCGTGTCCGCGCTGGGCAGTTCCAGTTCGTAACCGCCCTGGTTCTGCGGGTCCGTGGGGTCCGGTGCGTACCGCACGGTGAAGGCGCTGTTGACGGCTCCTTCCGCCGACAGGACGGTGACCTTGTTCTGCGGGCGGGCCGCGGTGCTCACCCAAGCGGTCGCGGTGAAGCTCTCCTTGGTGTTCACCGGGACCGTCGCCGCGGCGGCGTAGTCGTCCAGCCCGTCCAGGACCAAACCGCCCGCGCCGACCCAGCCGGCGCCCGGCTGCACGGTCGCCTGGGCCCCCAGGACCGCCGGCCGCTTGCCAGCGCTGTCGTCGGGGCTGGAGGCCGGCGACCCCGCCGTGGTGGTGTCGAACTTCCAGCGCCCCTTCACCTGCGGGTGCTGCTTGAACAGATCACCGGCCTCGTCCTTGGAGACCACCCGGTCGTACAGGCGCACATCGTCGATCTGCCCCTTGAAGAACGAGTCGGGCCGTCCACCGTACGAGCCCGCGCCGACCTGCACCGGACCGGTGGCGTCCCAGGGGGCGGGTGTGAAGGGCACCGTGGACACGAGCCTGCCGTCCACGAAGAGCCGCAGCTCCTTCACCATGCTGTCGTAGACGCCGAGGAGATGATGCCAGCTGTCGCCGGGGTAGACCTGGTCGGCGGCGGGCTTGCCGAGGTTGGCCATGGCCCGGGTCGACTGGGCGCCCTCGGCGTCAGAGTTGTACCGGTTGAAGACCCAACGGCGGTACGAGCCCGAGTAGTAGAGCTCGAAACCGCTCTGCTCCGCGCCGGCCTGCGTCGCGATGATCTGCGCCGCGGTCGACTCCGTCTTGGGGAGTCTGGCCCAGGCCGACACCGAGAAGCTGCGCAGGGTGTTGAGCTGGGGCCCGGCGGTGCTCGCGTAAGCGTTGTTGGCGGAGCTGAAATCCAGGGCGCCGGCCACGTTCCCCGGGACGCCGAACGTACCGCCGCCGCCCTTGAGGACCAGCGGGTTCACCTGGCTGGCGCCCTTCGCCACCTGGGAGGTGGCCGCGTCGTCAAAGTTCCAGGCCGCCTTGGCCGGACGGCCGGTGGTCACGGGCTCATGGCGGGCCAGCCGACCGACGTCCTCCGCGCCCAGGGGGCGGTCGTAGACGGCGGTCTCGTCGATCGCGCCCTGCCACGGTTCGGCATGGGCGCCGTTGTACTTGGCACGGCCGAACTGGAGGTTGGCGGCGGCGTGCCAGGGGGTCGTGACCGCGGACGTGCCGGCCGCGACACCGTCGACGTACAGGGTGTACTGGCCGGCCGCCGCGTCACGGACGGCCGCGAGATGGGTCCACTTGCCGACCTCCGGCGTGGTCGGCGACAGCACCCGCTGGACGCCGAAGTCGGCACCGGCCGCGTCCTTGGTGGGCACGCGCAGCGCCCAGCGCCCGCTTCCCTTCTCGTAACCGAGGTAGAAGCCGGCCTGGAAGGTGCCGTCGACGCTGACCGCGGTGGCGGTGGCGGCGTCCGAGTCCAGGCGTACCCAGGTGGAGACGGTGAAATTGCCGTCATTGTCAAGCAGATGGGGAGCGGCGGCCGCGTAACCGTCAGTGGCACCCGCGCTGTTCAGGGTGAGGGCCGTGCCTCGGACGCCCGGTCCACCGAGTGCCGCGGTGCCGTCGAGGAGAGCGGGCCGGGTGCCGCCGCTGCCTGGGTCCTGCGTCGAGCCGGCCGGGGCGTCGAGAGTCCAGGCGGCGCGTTCGGGCTGGCCGGTGGCCACCCGGAACTGGTAACTGGCGATCGTACTGTCGTTGTTGTTGGCGTCCCAGGCCTGCACGTAGAGGGTGTTGAGCCCCGGCCGGGTCGGCATCACGTCGATCGTGACAGCCGCTCCCGGAGTCGCGGGCTTGCGCTCGTTGGCCGCGGTCGGGTCCGCGTTCAGGCCGAACCAGTACTTGGTCACGTCCTGCGCGGTCGAGTCGACGGTGAAGCGGCCGTACCGTCCGACCCCGTCCAGCCACGGGTCGAGCGGGTCGTCGGTGTGCGATGCGGGGTACTGCGGGGAGACCACGGTCGGTGCGGCCGGGTGCCTGGAGTCGTAGGTCAGGTTGCAGGCGGTCTGGGTGTCACCGGCGTAACTCCAGGGCCCCCACAGCTTGCCGTCCGAGGCGCGAACGCTCCACGCGGCCTTGACGTTCTGCGGGATGGTCGACGGGAGCTTGACCGTGAACGGCTGCCCGGAGGCCTTGGGGCCGATTCGGCCGGAGTTCCAGTGTTCCTTCCAGCCGTCGCCGGCGTCCCAGTCGACCTTGAACTCGGCGTACACCTGGTCCTTGTCCGGGTCCGACAGGACGGCCGTGGCCTTCGGGATGACGTTCACCGCCTTGGGCGTCGGCGTGCAGCTACCGCCGGGGCTCATGGTCAGCTGCGACTGCTTGGGCTGGTTCGGCGGGTTGTTGTACTCGACGCGCAGGAAGCCGTTGCCCGCGAAGCGCTTCCACTGGTTCTCGGCGTTCTCGTTCGGCGCCCTGAGCCCGAAGGTGAGCGAGCTCTGCTTGTTGGCGGCGGCCCAGACGACCGCGTCCTTGGCGTTGAACTCCAGGTCGCCGTCCGGGCAGGCGGCGGTCGCGCCCTTGGCCGCCGTCACGGTCGGCATCTGGTCGATCCAGTAGCCCGCGGCCTTCTGGTCGTTCCAGGACGTCGTCGAGGTGAGCGGCTTGGTGCGCCAGAACTCCACCGGCTGCTTGACGCAGTTGTACGCGAACGTCTCGCGGACGACGAACTCGGCGCTGGTGATGCTCTTCCCGGCGAAGCTGGTCACGGGAAGCTTGTAGAACAGGCGCTTGGCGTCGTTCGGCGCGCACCGGAGACCGGTGAAGTTCGGCGGGCAGAAGCCCAGGCCCGCGTCGGCGGCGCCGTCGAACTTGTAGAAGTCGGAGTCGGGGAAGGCGCGGGAGACCATCGCATAGGCGGAGGCACGCGGTGAGGACCAGGCCGGATCGATGAAGACCGGGTAGCGGGTGTCCTCGCCGGAGAGCAACTCCGGGTCGGGGATGAGAAGCAGGGAGTTCCCGGTCACGTGGGCGCGTACGTCGGCCCGCGCCGAGGCGTCGCCCGGGCCTTCGTACAACTCGGGGGAAGGAGTGGTACCCGAAGTGGCGTCCGAGGCAGCGGACTTGGCGGTGGTGTCGGAACCGGCGGACGTTGCGGACGACGCCTTCGCCAGGGTGCCCACGCCCGTGTTCGCAGCCGCACCGGTGTCGGCTTCACGGGAGTCCCACATCACCGGTTGTGCCGCCTCGAAGGCCACGCCTCCCGCCTGGGTGTCGACCGCCTCAAGTCCCCCCGCGCCGGTGGAACGGACGGTGAGTCCTTTGCCGGCCATGGGAATTCTCAGTTCGGAGAGCGCGGGGTTCGCCGCTGCCTCGGCGCTCTTGACAACGAGGACCTGAGAGAAGCCGTCGGGCTCCGCGGTCATCCGCAGGTCCACGTCCGGCAAGACCTCCGGATAGGTCACGGACGATCCGGAAAGCACCGGGTCGGGCAGTGCACCGGGCCACGACAGGGACAGCTCCCGGCCCGCCTTGACCATCCTGACCAGCGGGTCCCGGCTGCCGCCCGCCGAGAACACCACATCGGCGGCGGCGACGGGCGCGATGCCGACGCCGTCCAGCCGCCGAAGGCCGGTGTCGATGTCGACCCATTTGCCTGCCCGACGGGTGCGCACCGGTTCCAGATGCGTGATCTCGGTGAGGCTGCCACTCGGGTTGGCGAACACCTCGCGGCTCGCCCCGCGTTCGGAGACGACCTCCACCTGCTTCTTGTCCCGCTGAGCCTGCTCCCGTGCCCGGTCAATGTCGGGGGAAAGGGTGTCCGGCGCGGGGTCGTCCGCCATGGGGGACTGCGCCCGGGCCGCATCCGAGGTCTGCGCGACCGCGGTGGGCAGGGACGATCCTGGTAGCTGCCCCGTGAGCAACGCCCCAACCAGTAGGGAGATCGCGCCGACGGCAGCTCTCCCCCGAGTTCTTTCAGCCACGCCAGGCCTCTCATACAATCTTCATAATGTGAAGATCACTATCTGGCCACCCCTCCAACCTGTCAATGGGCTTTGTCCGGGGCCCCAACTCCCCAGGGCTGTTGCAAAGTCCTTTGATTTTGCGTGAGTGCTGGCCAGGAGGGGCCGAGTAGGTCCAGCGGTCGGCGGAAGCTGTCGTAGGACATCTCGCGGAGTCCGGCCGCGATGTTCGTGTGGCCGGTGGCTCGCAGGGTGTTGATGGCGAAGCTGCGGAGGGTGGCCATGCTGTCCAGGCCAAGCCCGGTGCGGACTGTGGAGGCGTCCTCAGCGAATGTGGTGTCGCGGACGAAGTGGAGCCGGTTCTCGACAATCCACCGTGAACGGACGATCTTCGCTATGTGCTCGGGGGAGGATTCGCGTCTGGTCAGGTCGGTGATGCCGTAGACCGTCTCGCGGCTGCGTCTGCCGGTCTTGCGCTGAATGCGGTGCCGGACGATCTTCCTGACCTGGACCGTGTGGGGAAAGTCGACGCCGAGGTCGGTGATGGGCAAGGCCGGCACGACTTGGGGCTCCAGGTGTCCGCGTGCGTCGGTGCGGTCGTAGAACTTCGCACTCGCCTTCTCCCAGGGCAGACGGGTGAGTTGGCGGTGCCCGTTCTTCTGGTTGCGCTTCACGGTGAAGGCGTAGTGCGCCTTCTTCGTCTCGACGAGGAACCGTGGGTGATCGCGCTGGCAGTGCAGGGCGTCCGCGGTGACCGTGATGCCGGTCAGGTCGCAGGGCGCCAGCAGCGATGACACCGTTGATGGTGCCGACCCGGATGTCCTGGAGGCTCGTTCTCGCGGTTGCGGTCGGTGCAGTTACTGGAGTAGATGCGGGTGATGCACGCGGCCTTCAGCCCGGCCACGGCCTGGGCGTCGCCGAGCTTGCCGCCGCCGGGGCTGCCGCCCCTGCCGCCGTTCACGAGCCTGGCCCAGGTGTTGGGACCGACGACACTGCCGAGCCCTTGACGCCCGACTTCGCCGTCATATGGAACGCCTCGTGGAGTTCCAGGACGCCTGGGGCAGCAAGCATCCGGCGATAGTGAAGCTGTCGTCCGGCGCCTGGGCGCCAACGCCCGCCCAACCTGATCTTCGGGCTGACCATCAGAGAGACTCGGAAGGCAAGGGTGCACGCCGGATTGTCTCTGCCCGCTCGAGAGGCACGGGTCCACTCTCCGGGGGGAGCGGTCTCCGGATCAGACCGATCCATGTACACCCCGAGGTTTCCGCCGGCCCTTCCCTTGCCGTATGAGCACAAAGCCGAAGTCGGCTCCCAGGAGGCCCTCCACGACCATCGCGTTGCCGCAATTCCGGATATTCCGGCGCCGTTGCCCGAACCGCCCTCGAACTACCCCTGCACTGATGCGCTCCCCATGCGCACCCTCACCCGCTCAAGGCTTATCGCGCCCCAGACCAAGGACCGAAGAATCAGCAGGTCAGACCCCTTTTCCTCGCAGCCTGAGCCCGCCTCGTCCCGCTCTCTTGAACTTCCGACCTACGCATTCGGATACGTAGGTCATCAAGCCTTCAAAACCAGCATTCCCATGGTCGAGAAAACTAAAAACCGCAGGCCAGAGGCCTGACCTGCGGTTTCTACTGGAGCCGCCTTCGGGATTCGAACCCGAGACCTACGCATTACGAGATCGATAGAGATCGTGATGGCGTGTGCCTCCTGGTCGCATCAGATCCTGTTTTTGCAGATCAGAGCGCCGATCACGGTCCCGCTGCTCGTATGCCGTGTTGCACTGTCCACAGGCGTCCGCGCTCCCCTTGCGCTCCCCGCCCCTGGCAATGCGATGAACCGGCCTGCGCAGTTCCTTGACAACACCATGGCGGCACGGCTTGTCGAGATCACACATACGAGACGATGGCCATCACTCGCAGGCTCCTCGCTCACACCTCTCACGCCGACGAGCACAGCGGCACACACAGCAACAACAGCAGCTCGACGAGAAGCCGCCCACTTCCGCCTCGGGTGTCGCAGCCGTCGGCTCCCCGATGCCTGTGCGCTCGGGTACGTCGATGTGGAGCAGCTTGAGCAAGTCTGCGGTAACGACCCGGTAGGCGTTGCCCAGACGCAGAACCGTGTACGGATACCGACCTCGCTTGGCGAGGTCGTACCCCGTTGTGCGGCTGAGAGACAGCGCACGGTTCGCCGTCTCCAGGTCCACGGCCGCAGGCAGCGCCGGCAGTTCCTCGCGCGTCAGTCCACGGGACACATCATCGCGCTTGGTGATCGCAGAGGATCTGTACCCCGCGAGGCAATGCGCCACCTGCCTCCGGGCAAGCCGCACCGGCGCAGAATCACCCCACCCAATAACAAGAGTTTTGTTAATGTGGCTCCATGGCCACCACTCCCGACCCCGCTCCCGGCGAAGGCCCCGTCCGCCCGGTCTCCGTCTCCCTCCACGAAGGCACCATCGCCGCCCTCAAGGCCCGCACCGGCAAGCGAGGCATGTCCGCCTACGTCGAAGCCCTCATCCAGCGCCAACTGGAACGGGACCGGTTGCGCGAGCTCATCGAGGACGCGGTGACCGAGCACGGACCGGTCGACCAGGCCGCCGTCGAGGCCAAGCGGGCCCTCCTGCGCGGCGACGCGGCCGGCTCGGCGGACGCCGCGTGAGCGGCACCCTCGTCCTGGACTGCGAAGGCCTGTCCAAACTCGTACGACGCACACCCGAACTCACCGAATGGCTCGCCGCCGCCGAGGCCGAGGACATCCGCGTCATCACCAGCTCCGTCACCCTCGTCGAAGCCCGCGACCCCAAGACCAACCAGGCCCGCTTCGAACACGCCGTCTCCCGCGTCAACATCGTCCCGCCCACCGAAGCCATCGCCCGCCACGCGAGCAAACTCCTCGCCGCAGCCGGCCTGCACGGCCACAAATACGCCCTCGACGCCATCGTCGCCGCCACCGCACTCGCCTCACCCACCCCCGTGACCGTCCTGACATCGGACCCCGAGGACCTCCTGATGCTGTGCGATCCCGGCATCCGCATCATCAAGATCTGACACCGCGCGAGCCGGGCCGACCGCGGCCTCCGGCTCGCTGCTGCTCAGCGCGGCTCGGTCTATCCCTTCACTCCGTACGCGGCCGCTTGAGCCGTATAGAGCTGGGCGTACCGGCCGCCTGACCCCAGGAGTTCGGTGTGGGTGCCCTGCTCAACCACTCGGCCTTCCTCCAGGACAACGATCAGGTCGGCCATATGGACGGTGGAGAAGCGATGGGAGACCAGGATGGTCACGGCGCCGCAGCGTGCGGCGGCGTCGCGGGCCTGCGTGGCGAACCGCTCGAACAGGTCGTGCTCCGCCTGTGGGTCGAGAGCGGACGTGGGTTCATCCAGCACCAGGAGCAGAGGATTGCGGCGCATCAGCCCTCGGGCCAGGGCGAGTTTCTGCCACTGTCCGTGAGACAGTTCGACCCCGTCGAAGACAGTGCCGAGTTGGGTATGGAGCCGCCCGGGGAGGGATTGGACGACGCTCTCGGCGCCAGAGCGGAGGACGGCGTTCGCAATGACGTCGAGGTCGTCGAGGTGAGGAAGGTCGCCGACCCCGACGTTCTCGCTCACCAGCAACTGGAACTTGGTGAAGTCCTGAAACGCTCCGGTGCACCGCGCTGCCCACGCATCCGGGGCGAGGTCGGCAAGGGGCATGCCGTCCACGCCGATGGAGCCCGCGTCAGGCCGGTACATGCCAGTCAGCAGTTTGACCAGAGTGGTCTTCCCGGCTCCGTTGATGCCGACGAGGCCCACCACGGAGCCCGCCGGAAGGTCGAGGTCGACGTCCGACAAGGCCCGTATGTCCGTACCCGGATAGCGGAAGGTGACGCGGCGCATGCTGATGCCGGACGTGAGGGATTCGGGAGCCGCTTCGGTCCCGGCGGGCTGGGCGTCCGCGTACTTCCTGAGCCACAAGTAGTGGCCGGTCACGTGACCTGCTTCGGCTACGACGCCGAGGGAGAAGAGAGCCGTCTCGATCTGCCGGCTGAGGGCACTGCCCAGAGTGACGAGCATGACGATGTCGCCGAGCCCAGCGGAGCCGGTCGTGTACAGGTGCGCCGTCAGCGCCACCGCACCGCTCAATGCCAGAGTGAATACCATCCAGCCGAGGCTCTCCCAGAAAGCACCGCGCAGCCGGGCACGGATGAGCCGGTCGGTCGTGTCGCCCCATAGTCGCCCCGCGCGCGCTGACAGGAGCGGACCACTACCCGCGATCCGCAGTTCCTTGGCCGACTCGGGGCGCAGGCAGAGCTCGTGGAGATTGCGTTCCAGCCGTTCGTACTCGGCGCAGTCGTCCCGCACCGTGCGAAAGTGCTTGCGCCCTCGGCCAGTGAGGATCAGGAGCGGGGCCGCGCACAAGGCCAGCAGGGGTAGAGCAGGGTGAATGGCAGCAAGCAACCACACGCTGAGTCCGAGACTGATCACCGACGAAGCGGCCTGGGCCACGCGCCAGACAGAGGCGGCCAGGGCCTGGGTACCGCGGCGAAGGTTGGTGACACGGTCGAGGAAGTCGGGTCGCTCAAGGTGTTCGAGCGTGGGGATGCGGGCAGCGAGGGTGAGGATCTCGTGGTCGAGTTCCCGGGCGACCCGCACGGTGAGGTCCTGGCGGACCTCACCCTGGATGTGCTGGAGGACGAAGGTCGCGCCGTGGGCGATCACACCGAGCGCCGCAGCGCCGAGCACGGCAGGCATCGCGTTGTGCCCGGCAGCATCGACGATCATCCGCTGGCTCGCCGCCGTGAGTGCAACGCCCCCTCCCAGCAGCAGGATCAGCAGCACGTTCAGCACAGTCACCGCCGGCGCCGCCCGGGTGGACAGCCGGAGCATATGGCGGAGCGTCCAGATCCGGGAGGCCCAGTCGGGGCCGGTGTTCGTCACGGTGCAGGGATTCCTTACTCGGCGTGCGGGCCGGTGTCGGCAGTGACCGTTTCGGGGTTCTGCTCCCCGGTGAACCGGGATGCCTGGAGCCGCCACAGACGGGCGTAGCTGCCATCCGGGAAGGCGAGCAGATCGTCGTGGCTGCCGGATTCGGTGATGCGGCCGTCGTTCAGAACCACGATGCGGTCGGCATTGCGGACGGTGGAGAGCCTGTGGGAGATGAGCACGACGGAGACACCACTCGAGCGGACGGTGGCGACCACCTTGTCGAAGAACTCTGTCTCCGCTTCGGCGTCCAGGTTGGCTGTGGGCTCGTCCAACACGATCAGATCGCGTCCGTGGGCGGTGGCATAGAGCACTCGGGCCAGGGCCAGACGTTGCCACTGCCCGCCTGAGAGGTCACGGCCGCCGCTTCCCGTACGCCACAGTTGTGTGTCGAGGCCCTCGGAAAGTGAGCGCAGCAGTCCGTCCGCTCCGGCGCGGTGCAGGGCGGCCAGCACCTCCTCGTCACCGCTCTGCGGAGGATGCTCTGGTGCGCTCAGGATGATGTTGTCGCGGACAGTGGCCGGGTAGTGCAGGAAGTCCTGGTAGATGACGCTCAGACGGCGGCGGAGAACGGCCGGGTCTAGGTCTCCGAGTGTCTGGTTGTCGACGGTGATCCGCCCGTGGGTGGGCCGGTACAGTCCTGCCAGGAGCTTGGTCAGGGTCGTCTTCCCGGCTCCGTTGACCCCGACGATTGCGAGCACCTGGCCCGGATGGATCGTCAGGTTCAGCTCGCGCAGCACTGGCTGGGCGGCGTGGGGGTAGCGGAAGGTCACCTGGTCGATTTGTATGAGCGGTGCATGTCGACCGTCGGTTTCCGGTGCCTCGATTCCCACGTTTGCCGGGGCTTCACCGAACCGCTCGTCCGGGTCGCCATAACGGGCGAAGAGTCGGTCGACTGCCTGAACAGCGCCCTTGCCGTACTCGATGTCGAAGCTTTCGAAGCCCATCAAGGTGATCTGGAAGATGCCAGTGGCGGCGGCCAGGCAGGAACCCAGTGCGCCGACGCTGATGTTTCCGTCGGCTGCCGCCAGGCCCGGAACCAGTAGGGCAGACGCCCCGCACGCCGCAGACAACGCCGTCGTCAGACCTTGTCGGCGCAGCAGGCTGCGGCGCAGCGCCCAGTACGGGGCGCGGAGTTCCCAGTGGGTGGATGCTCGGCGTATCACCAGCCAATCCGCGAGGCCAAACAGGCGGATCTCCTTGGCGGCCTCCAGCCCGGCGGCCAGTTCGTCGAGGTAGTCGACTCTGCGCTGACCGCCGGTCAGTCGGTCCCCGACCGTGACCAGGTGGGTCCACTGACGACGTTGCAAGGAGCGGCTGAGCAGCGAGGCCGCAAGCAGGAAGCCGGCGAGCCACGGAAAGTACAGGGCCAGTACCACCGCCGATGCAGTGGCGGAAAGGACTCGGCCAGTGAGCAGCAGGCTGCTACAGGCCGCGGTTCCGGCGGAGCGTACCCACCATCCCTCGCCGATCTCACTCGCGCGCAGGGCGTCGTCCTGGAACTCGGACTCCTCCAGGTGGCTGATGGTGGCCGGTGTCAGTGCCACCTGCCGGATCCGCTCGCGCAGGACGCCGTCGATCCTGCGGGTGGCGCCTGTGGTGACCAGTTCGCTCATGGGGCGGATCAACTGCTGGAGAAGCAACATCCCGCCAAGGCCGACGATCACCCAGGCTGCCCCGGTCAAGCCGTCGTCCTGGACGATACGGTCCAGCAGCTCTCCCGTCAGCAGCGCCATGGCCGGTCCGGTCAGCACGGTGACCGTGATCAGTGCCAGCAGCGCTGAGAGCGAGCCGAGGCCGATCAGCGGCAGCAGCCGCAGAAGGCGCACTCGTTCGGCGAACAGGGCGCGCAACTGCGCGGGGTGCAGAGCGCCTAAAGGGAACCTAGGATCGCGCGGGTCGAACGTCGTCATCAGGAATTCCTCTATCCGTTGGCCGACCAGAGTTCGGAGGCCGCGCCTGCGATGGCTTCGCGTACCGATTCCGTGCGTATGCAGGCCTGGTCCACGGACATCCGGATTATGAGGTCCGTTGCGTCGGAGCCGATGTGTAGGCCGAACCGTACGGCGCTGTCCTTTTGGGGATCCAGATCCGCGAACACCAGCTCCCGCCCCGCGGGATCCTCGGCGGGAGACGCCACGCCACTCAGGGACGACAGGTACTGGAAGTTCACGAAATTAGCCACCGGCCCGAACCAGTCGCATTCCCTGCCGCACATCTGCGAGATCAGCGCGAATACGTCGTCCTGGTCGTACAGGGAGAAACGGTGGCTCAGCAGGAGGGAGTGCCATGTCTGCCGGGCCAGTTGATCGAGAGGCGTCTGGACGTCCCGAATTCCGATGACTCCGTGCTGTGCGAGGGTGCCGATGTATCCGCGGGACCACGACAAAACACGGTTGGACAATGTGACACCCAGCGGGTACGCGGTTGCATCGGAGCAGGCCGCGAACGCCTTGCAGAAGGCCGCGACGCACAGGGCCGGAGCCGAGACGCGCAGGCGGTCGGCGATTCGTTCGACGTGCCGTCCCAGCCCAGGTGCGTGTGCCTGGACGACGGCGAATCGTTCGCCGTGCCAGGAGTGCGTGCTGTCGGCGCGGATCGGAAAGAGCCACTCGGGGTGGCGTTCGAGCACCGTTCGCCAGTGCCGAAGCGCCCGTGCGTTCTGTGATCGGCCCTCGGACGACTGCTCGAACCGGGCTCGTTGGAGGGGCTGGCAGGTAGCAGTCGAGGGTGTTCCGGCTTCCGTCAGTAGACCATGAAGATCGGATTGGAGTCTGTCGCACGCCTCGGCGTCCACGGTCAGGTGCGAGATCGCGGCGACGATCCACTGCGGTGTCCCTTGGAAGGTCAGAATCTGGAAACGGACCGGTGGTTCTTCATCCGGCCCGAAGCCGGCAACCACCGACTCCGAAGCTGCCCGCAGTGCTGCCTCCTGGGACCACTCGGCGGCGGCATCCGTCACCGGGCAGGACAAGAGGCCGTCTTGTCCTACGACCTGGACCAGCGCCCCTCTGTCGACTTCGAAACGGGTCCGCAGGGCTTCGTGCTGCTCAACGAGCGCGCGTAATGCGCCCACGACGTCCGCGACCGTACGGCCGACCGGAACGTGCCATGCGCGGCGCAAGGTAAATCGGGCCGGGTTGCCCCGGTTGTCGAGGAAGGACGCCCAGATATGGCGCTGCCCCCAGGTAGCGGGACCGCGTCCGCCACCGATTCCGGAGTAGTCGATCCGCAGTGTTCCCTGCCCGGAGTCCGCCATGATCCCTTCCTCATTCGAGGTTTCCGTGTCCGGTCGTGGGCCAGCGCACCAGCAGCGATCCGGGCCCGGAGGTGTCTTTCTCGAACAGGACGGCGAGGTCCAGCGTGTGTCCGCCACGGTCCCGCAACCAGTTTGTGCGGATCACAGCGCCGTGTTCGGCGGCCATGCCGCGGACGACGGCCAGTGGATCGTCGTCGCGGCGGGGCTCTCGGGCCATGCGCAGTGATGCGAGGGTCGTGTTCTCCGGGGCGTCGCGCAGGCTGCGTCCGGCCTCGTTCGGCGGGTCAAGGCGTGTGTGGGGAATGCCGAGAATCCCCACTGGCAGCCTGCTGCGCCAGTCGATCCGCTGCTCTATACCGGGTTCCCAGACCAGCCACTCGGCAGGATCCGCGATCGGTTGGGGCGGCTGGAAGTAGCCGATGGTGTCGTACCGGAAGAGGTTCATCTCTGTCAGGTACGCGCCGTCCTTGAGCCGGGACTCGACATGCTGTGCGCCAACGGACCGGAGAAGACCGGCCAGGTCAGCAGGGACGGTGCTCCACTCGCGATCGGCACGGTGGCGTCTCTCCGCATCGGCGAGAGCCTCCCCCGCGGTCGTACCGTCGGGAGCAGCCCGCCACGAGCGCCAGACATGGTGAACTGCCAGCAGGTCCCGGTGTCGTACGTCGCCGAGGAAGAGGATTCCCGGGGGCCGGAGCAGCCCGACGGCCTGCCGGAGCACCTCATGCACGTAGGCGGTGTCGGGGAAGTACTGCACAACGCTGTTGAGGACGATGCAGTCGTAGTCCCACTTCGGTACCAGGCTGAGATCCTTGGCGCTGCCCAACAGGAGACAGACGGCGGACCTGGTCGTCGAATCAATCCCCAGGCTGAAGCGTTGCAGGGCGCCGACAGAGAAGTCGAGCCCGCAGTATGCCTCGGTCACGGGGATCAGTCGGCTGCCCAACAGCCCTGTGCCACAGCCGATTTCAAGTACCCTGCGTGGCGCATGCTCCAGGATCCTGCCGACCGTCTCCTCGGTCCACTCCTCCATTTCGGCCGGTTCGTAAGGCTGCCCCGTGTACGTGTTGACCCATCCGCTGGTGTCGAGGTGCGAAGCCGTTGGCGTGCGATCCAGCCGATAGGCGCGGTCGTAGACGTGCCGCCATGCCTGCTCGATACCTGGCCGGCCTGTGGTCTGGCTCACTGTGGGATCCCCGCCTCGGCGGCTATGACGGCGGACCGCGCCACGGTGTCACCGTCCATGAGGATGCGAGGGATGAGCGGGTCGTCGTAGTCGAGGCCGAGCCGCTCTGTCAGAATGAAGGAGATTTCGACGGCAGCCAGCGAATCGCCGCCCAGATCATGGAAGTTGTCGTTCACGCCCACCTCGTCCAAGTCCAGGACATGGGCCCAGATCCGGGCGATGACCTGCTCAAGGGGCTCTCTCGGCTCCTGGTACTCCGACTTGAGATCAGGCCGGGCACGCCCTGGCGTAGGCAGCCGACTGGTGTCGACCTTCCCGTGCCCGGTCAGGGGCAAAGAGTCGAGGAGGACCAACTTCGACGGTACGGAACGGGCCGGTAGACGCTCCATCAGGTACTTGTGCAGTTCCCCGACGGGATCGGTCATGCTGTACGCGGCGTCGACCACGACGTAGGCGACCAGCAGTAGGCGGCCGCTTCCGGACAGATGGGCCCGCACATGGGCGTCGAGGACCTGCCCATGCCGGCGCAGGGCATGCTCGGCTTCTGCCGGTTCGACGCGCTGGCCGCGGATCTTCAGCTGGCCGTCTAGACGACCGCAGTACTCAATCTGACCGTCGTCCGTGTACCGGCCCAAATCGCCTGTACGAAACGTTCCCCACCCTCGGGGTGCTTCAGGGAGGACGGACCGGAAGCGCGCGTCGTCCTCCTCTCCGGCTCCGAGGTAACCGGATGCCACGCCCGCGCCCTGGATGTGGATCTCGCCCCGCTCTCCAACGGGACACACCAACCCGTCTTGGTCCAGGATGTAGATGCGGGTGTTGGTGATCGGGCGCCCGATCGGAACCGGTTGGCGGGCAAGGCGGCTCGCGGGATAGTGCGTCACGTCGATGGCGGCCTCTGTGGGCCCGTACAGGTTGTGGAGTTCGGCCGTGGACTGGCGGGTGAACTCCTCCACCAGGGCAGTGTCGAGCGCCTCCCCGCTGGAGAAGACCATGCGCAGGTCCGGGCACCGGCGTGCACCGTCCGCGCGCAGCCACATCCGGAGCATGGAGGGCACGAAGTGAGCGACGGTCACCCGGTGTTCGTTGAAGATCGAGGTCAACGCTTCCGGTGAGGTGTGAGCACCGGGTGGCACGACCACCGTCCCCGCACCGGCGTACTGCGGCCAGAACATCTCCCAGCCGGCGACGTCAAAAGTGATGGGTGTCTTGAGGGCGACTCGATCGGTGGCCTGCAACGGAAAGGTCTCCTGCATCCACCGTATCCGGTTGGCGAAACCTCCGTGGGTGCAGATCACGCCCTTGGGCCGACCGGTCGACCCCGAGGTGAAGATGACCTGGGAGGTGCTGTGCATCCCGACGGCCCACGGCTCAAGGTCCGCTTCGACGTGGCCGCCCATGCCGATGGAGAAGGCGTTGGCGAAGAGGTTGCGACCTGTGTCGTCGGCAACGAGGACGGCGGTCGCGCCGCTTGTGCCGGAGACGTCCAGCTGCCACTGCGGTGGATCGCTCGGGCCCACGGGGCAGTATGCCGACCCCGTCAACGCCACGGCGTGGACGGCGAGGAGCAGTTCGGGTGAGCGGTCGACGGCTACCCCGAACACCCGGCTGTGATCTGTCGTATCAAGGGAGAACTGCTCGCTGAGGCGTCGGGCGAGGCCGAAGACCCGCTGTCCCAGTTCGGCATACGTCCAGGAGCGTGCGCCGTCCACCACGGCTATGCGAGTGCCCGCATCGCGGTAGTGCTCCCGCAAGCGCCGCAGAACCTCGTCGGCCGCGACGGATCGTGTCTCCCCTTGCAGCTGCTCGATGACCTCACGGTCAACAGGCGTGCAGCGACTCCAAGGGTTCCTCAGCGTGGTCATGGTGGCTGCCTCTCTGTGAAACGTGGACCACGATGCGTCGGCGTGGATCCGCCGACCGATTGCGAGAGCCGGTCAGACCAGGAGCGTGGTCACCCCGGGATCGGCGGTCCCGCTGCTTCCCAGCGCGCCGAGCGTCACTTCGACGCCGAAGCCGAGCAACGCGGGGAGGCAGTCGCCGACGTTCATCAGCGGGGTTGCGGAGGTACGGATCCGCTCCGGTTCGAGGGGAGGCTGTGCCTGGGTCCCGCAGAGTTGGTCCATGGCGCGGAGTGCGTAGTAGAGGGAAGGAGCGAGATAGGGGTAGCGCAGTGCGACATCCCGCACGTGCTCTCTCTCGAACCGGTCGTGATGCCAGAGCAGTTTGAGGTGGCACAGTGCCTTGAGGCTGGTGTCTCGCAGGAGCGTGGTGTCCACATAGAGACGGTGTGGAAGCACCCAGGACAAAACTCGCGGGCTGAGCGTGACCACGCCGACGCCATCGATGCCGACCGTCTCCGTGTCCTCCAGCCAGACGTTCTCCGACGGCTTCACCCGTGTCCCGACGTCGTCGGTCAGGTGGTTGAGGCTGTAGTGCAGATCTACGGAAAGCCGAAGATGGAACCTGCCGTCGGAGAAGCAGAACATGTACCCGAAGTGCTCCAGCACACGCGCGCTCAGCGACTCCAGCTCGGGCACTGGGACCAGCCGGTCCAACAGGGCGCACTGACCGAAGGAATACAGGGAGTCCTCGGTCATCTCGACGACACGAGACGGTGTGCGATACGCCCGGCCGGCCCGGATCTGGAGGCCGGGGACGTACCCCAACGCATGGAGGGTCTCTCTCGCCTCGGACACGCGACTTTTCGGCACCAGGACGTCGATGTCGTTGCTGTACGAGGGCGCGTGGGTGTTCCCCAGCGCCGCGTCCATGGCCACACCCTTGAAGGAGATGAGCGGTATGCCAACCGCCTCGAACGATTCGGCGAGGCGGCATAGTTCCCTGCGGTGGATCCGGCTCACCGTCTGGCTGACCTGCTGGATGAGCTGGAAGAGACCATTGGGGTCGGCGACTTCGGCATGGGTGCCGTGGGTGGCCAGAGCCGCGTGCGCTATGCCGCGTCTGCGCAGTGTCGTGAAGACGGACTCGGCTCCGTGACGCGCGACGAGATTGTCGAAAAGCGTGCGTACGGCGGGTTCCGCCGGCATCGGATACGGCAGCAGAACGCTCCTGATGATGTCGATCCGGTCAGCGAGACTCGGATCCTTACCGTCGGCGCCAGTGCCTAAGCCGCCCGCACGTAAAGGCATGCACAGCCCTTTCCCAGAGAAACTGCAATTTGTAACGTTTCAAAATCTCCTCTACGGCTCCACCACGCGTGAACCGCAGCGGCCGGGGACACCCGAGGTAGACAGGAGGCCACCCACCTCTGTTTGCATCATGCTGAACATAGCTTCCGATCAAACAAGCGACGACCGTATGTGTGCGGCAGTGTGCGGACAACCGTTCCGTCGGGACTTTTTACCTTACCTTTACCTTAGCCGGGGCTGCCGTGCCCCCGGTTCCATCGCCGAGCAAAGATGCCCGAAAGCCAACACCCCGAATTCTGGTCATGTATGTGTGCCCAAAACTGCACACCGATCACGCCTACCGCACCCTTGCCTGCCTCCAGGGCGATGCGCTTGGCTCTTGAAACGTATTAGGCAAGCGCTTTCATCTCGGGGTGGGTTATCTGCCCATCCCCACCTGCTCAGGACTTTGTGCGCCTCTAGTCCTGTCATGTACGAGGCCGTCGCCGGTTAGTGCTCGTGGCATCGAGGAGCGGCTGAAGGCCCGGTTGCCCAGCCTGCGTTGTCGTCCCGGAGACAGAAGGGCCGACGAAGTCGAGGTTGCCGGGTCCGCCGGCCCCGACTGGGCGCTGAGCTGCGCGCGAACCGGTTGCCTCACAGCTATGGAAGGGGGAAAGCCGTTGTACTCAGTCATCATCCCGGTACGAGACCGGGAAGGCATGCTGCCGACCACCCTGCGTCCATGGATCAGTCAGCCGGATTGCGAGGTCATCGTCGTGGACGACGCCTCCGCCGACAACTCGGCGGCCGTGGCCGAGGCGCGAGGCTGCGTCGTGATCAGGCTGCCAGAACACCAGGGGCCGGCTGGGGCCAGGAACGCCGGTCTGAGGGCCGCGGTCGGGGACCGCATCCTCTTCCTCGACGCCGACATCGTCGTACCCAGCGGATTCGCGGACGCCATGGCTCGCGGCCACGACCTGGCTGACGACCTCGTGCTGTTGGGGCTGAGACGCCAACAGCTTGCGGGGCAAGCCGCGTCCGGGCCTCCTCGAAGGGACAGCCGCGAGCTGATCAGCGAGACCTACTCGTTCAATCTTGCCCGTCATCCACTGCCCTGGGCCATGTGCTTCTCCTGCGTGCTGTCGGTGCCGCGCAGTCTGCTCCGACGCATCGAACTCGCCGAGGGCACTGCCTTCGACCCCGCGTTCCGGCAATGGGGGCTGGAGGATCTCGAACTCGGGTTGCGCCTGCACGCCTCCGGCGCCCGGTGGGCCTTTGCCCTCGGAGCCGACAGCGACCATCAGTACCACGACCGGGACATGACCGAAGAACGCTTCGAGGGCTGGCGGAGCAACCTGGCCCGTCTGATCGACCGACACCCCGATGCCGCCGGATACGCGTCACTCTCGGACGCCTTCGATCCGACCAAGAGAGCCGACTTCATCCAGATGTTCCGCAGCTACGCCGGACCACCACCCCACACTCCCCGAGCCCGGGTCGTCCGCCTACGGACGGACGACGATCTGGCAGCGCTCAGCCGGTATGCGGCGGCCGACAGCCCGGACACGACCTTCTACGCCGTGGCCTCGCACCCTTCCGTAGTGATGGCCGCGACCTGCGCAGCGCTGCCCGCCCCGGAGCGCATCGCCCTCTACCCCGCGAGCGTCTGGGAACGGGTCGGCTCCGCCGCGCTCACACGCCACCGCCATGTCTTACCCGAGGAGCCGCAACGATGACCCCAGCCCGGACGACAGGCCGCATCGTCGGCTGCGTCATCGCCAAGGACGAGGAACGTTTCCTTGCCGACTGCCTGCGCTCGCTGCGACAACTCTGCGACCAGGTCATCCTCGTGGATACCGGCTCGCAGGACGCGACACGGTCGATCGGCGCCCAACTGGCCCACACCATCACGGATCTCCCGTTCACGGGGGACTTCTCGGCAGCGCGCAATCACGCGCTCGCACTCGTCGACGACGCGGACTGGGTGTTCTTCCTCGACGCGGACGAACAGCTGCATCCCGGCCAGGTGGCGCCGCTGAAATCCGCCATCGAAACCGCTGCCCCCAATGTCGGCGGCATCACACTGCTGCGCTACAACTTCTTCCCCACCGGGGGCTTCTACACCGGACGCGAACTGAAGGTGTTTCGGCACGACCCACGGATCCGCTACGAGCGGCGAATCAACGAGTCCGTGAAGGGCGCTCTCTCGCAGCATGGCCTGCGCATCGCCCACAGCTCCGCTCTCCTCACCCACGTCGGACACTCCAGGCCACGTGCGGAACGCGACGCCAAGGCCCTGCGGTACATGTCCCTGATGCGCGAGCAACTCGCCGAGCAGCCGGACGACGCCGTACTCACCGGCTACATCGGCCTCAACCTGCGCCTCTTCGGACAGTTCGACGAAGCCCGGCAGTGGAGTGAGAAGGCCCTGGGGATCGACGACACCAACCCCACCGTCTGGGCCTTCCATGGACATGTGCTGCGGGCCACGGGGCAGGGTGAGGAAGCACGCAGGGCGTACCAGCAAGGCCTGTCCCTGCGTCCCTCCGACGCGAGCCTGATGAACATGGTCGGTATCTGCCAGACCGCCTCAGGAGACCTGGACGCCGCGGACCACACCTTCGCGGAGGCCATGGACGCCGACCCCGCTCTGCTCCACACAGTGATCAACCGCGGCGTCGTCGCCCAGGCCCGCGGTGACTACGCCCACGCGGAGCACCTGTTCCTCGATGCCGCCAGGCGCTTTCCCCCGTTCCTGACGGAGGAGCCCGTCGGCCGCCTGGAGACCGACCCGTTGCACACGCTGTACTTCGAGACGGTCACCGGTTATGCCGGCCTGGCCCACCACCTCGCCTACGTGCGGGGATGCCGCGAAGGCTGGCTGACCCCGGAACGGATCAGCGTCCGTGCCCGGGCCTGAGCCGCTGCGCCTGGCCTTCTCCGGCCCGAGCGGCAGCGGTAAGGACAGCATGGCCCGTGCGATCTATGCCCTGGCAAGCGTGGCACCAGCCAGACTCACCTTCGGCGAGCACGTCATCGCCGAGGTGCGAACGTTGCTGGAGATCATCAGCCCCGACGCCAGCGGTGCTGACGACATCTCAGTTGCCGAGCGCGTGAGCCAGCGCATGCGCGTGGACGCCGCGACAGCGCGCTCCGCCGTGGAGAAGTGCATCCTGGCGCAAACTCCTGATCACCCGCACCGGATGCCGTCCCGATCATTGCTTCAATGGTGGGGCACCGACGTACGCCGCCGTGAAGATCCGCTCTATTGGCTCCGCCGGATGAGCTCCCGAGTGGACGAACTGGCCGCGGACGAAGCCGCGTTCGTGACTGACTGCCGCTATCCAGAGGAACTGATGCTGCTGCGCGCGGCCGGCTTCCGAACGGTGCGGATCCAGGTACCCGAGCAGCTCCGCAGGCTCAGGATCCTGGAACGCGACGGGTTCCTGGACCCCGCCACCGACCGGCACGCCACGGAGACATCCATCGGCCCAGACATCGCGCACGACGTCACCGTCGACAACACCGGAGACCTCTCAGCCAGCGCCAGGTACGTCCTCGCACGCGTACGCCCCGCTCTCCTTTCCTAGTTCTCCCAGTTTGACGTCCCACATCGCCTGCGGCTGGCCCGGCCAGCGCGGCCAGTGAGCCCCCATACATCCGCTTCCCCAGGCTCGCCTGGGTCAGGAGGTCGTCATGACAGCCAGAAAGAGCCTGCCTCTCACTGTCGTCAACGCACCGGAGATCACGCACAACCGCGTCATGACCCACGCACCCGACGCCCCCGAGTGGACGCAAGCCGTCCCCACGTCCATCAACGACACCTACGGTGACCCCTTCATCCCCGAGCAGGTGGACAACACCATCGCAAAGCTCGATGAACTCAGGTCGCACCGTGCTCCCTTGGCCATCTTCACCAAGGCCGGCCCTGACCCGCAGGTACTGCGGAAGCTCGAATCCGTGACGGACCTCGAGCAGATCGTCGTCTACTACTCGCTCACGGCCCTTGACGAAGGCGACATCTCCTTCGACGACCGCGTGGTGATGATCAAGGAACTGAGGGACCTGTTCCCCAACACCCTGGTGTTCACCCGACCGATCATCCGAGGACGCAACGACGACCCCGCGACACTGCACAGGTTCGTCGAGGTCGCAGCCGAACACACCGGGCACCTGGTGCTTGGCGGACTCCACGATCCGTACAAGCGGAAGAAGATCCGGCTCACGATCGAAGAGCAGTTGGTCGAGCTGTGCGACGCGGCCGGCGTGCGGAGTTTCCACAAGACGAGCTGCGCCGCGGCCCACCTCCACGGCACGGAGTGCTGGGTGCATGATCTCGGGACACCCCGCCACCTCGACATCGTCGCGGAGCTTGGCTACGAGTTCGCCGTCGAGGGCGACCGTGTCGTCCTCCCGAAGGGCACCACCGGCGACATCAACTTCCTCCGCATGCTCACCCGGGCCGAGATCTTCGTCGAGGAACTCCAGAGCAACTACAACCTCCTCACCATCCCCACCGGTGAGCGGAAACTGGAGTCGACCTCCTCCTGGTTCGCCTGGTCGGAGAACATCGACGTCTGCCTCGATTGCAGCTACTGCATCATCAAGCAGATTGAGTATCTGAAGAAGATGCACGTCCAGATCGGTGTGCACCCCACCCGGCTCCCGGAGATCGTTGAGCGTTCCGGGCGCCGTATCGACCTCGCCGGATTCCGCAAGACGAAGCTGAGCGCGAAGGAGGCCGCCGAGAACCGCCACGTCTACGAGGACGTTCGGATCCCCAAGCCGTGCTTCAGCCACCGCTATCCTGCGGCTCCGGCCCCCTTCCAGGTCCGCTCGTGACCAACCCAGCGAAAACGCCCCGGGGATCGGGGCGGCTCATCGCCGTCGAAGGTATCGACGGTTCGGGAAAGTCGACCGTCGCTGCCCGGCTGGCTGAGCATCTCTGCGCCGCAGGACGGCCCGCCGTTGTCCTGCGTCCCGTCGCCGCAGGGCATCCCTATCTCGCGGGACTGCGCAGCGCCGCCGAACTGTCGGGCACGGCAACGGCCGGAATCCTGCCCGGCCTGGACATCTACGCCCTCTTCCTCACCTACTCCTTCACCGGCATGGTCGCTGACGAGGTGATACCCGCCATCGCCGACGGCGTCACCGTCGTCTGTGACCGCTACCTCAGTTCGCACCAGGTCAACCAGGCGGTGTTCGGTGCCGAGTTGTCCGCGCTGACGCCGCTCATGGACGTCCTTCCCCGGCCTGACCGGACCCTCCACCTGCGCATCGAACCGAAAAACGCGCTGGAACGGATCGAGGCCCGCGGCGGCGCGGAGGGCGTCTTCGACCGGTACGAGCTGCTGGCACGGGCCGCCGCAGAGTTCGACGTGCTCCTCGCCGACGAGCCCGGCACCCGGATCGTCGACGCGGAGGCCCCGATCCACGCGGTACTGGCCACCTCGATCGCCGAGCTGGACGCACTGTGGTGACGGCACCAGTCTTTGTCGACGTACCGGCCTTCCCCCGGCCGGTGATGTATCACGAGGGCGGCAGCGACACCGCGGCACTGATACTGCCCGGCATGGGTGAGCCTCGGACCGGGATCAACTATCTCTGGTCCGAACTCGCCCGCGCCCTCTCGGAACACCAGGTGAGCTGTCTGCGCCCAGAACTGTCGGGATGCGGCAACGCCCCGGGCAGCAAGTCCGCGCGCATCTGGCGCCGGCAGGCCGCCGCCGCGGTCGACCACCTGCGCCAGTCGGCCGCCCGTGTGGTGGTCATCGCGCGAGGTTCGTCGGCACTGGTCGTACCTGCGTCGGTCGGCCCGCAGGACCAGATCGCGTTGCGCCCCGCCGGCCGAGTCTCACTGCGACGACTCCTCGACGCGAACGGGAGCCAGCCATGCTTTACCCCGGCCCGGCTCGTCCAGGACGGCTTCCACCCAGACGTCGAGGACCTCGGCGTCGAGTCCCGGTGCGCGGGTGGTTTCGACTATCCGGCCGAGATCCTGACCGAACTCCATGAGTACGCCGCACAGTTCTGCGCGTCCTCTCACATCTGGTTCACGGACGCACCCACGCATCTGACGCTTACCCAACGCGCCGAGCTCATCGACCGAATGGTCAGACTCTGCGCCCCCACTCGCACACGAGGAGGAATACAGCATGTGGAACGCAGATGAGGCGCGCGCCTTCGCCGGCTACCTCAGCCCTCAGGCCGGTGCCGACCAAGACCGTGTCGTGGACGCCGTTCTGCGAGCGGGAGAACAGGTGCGGCAAGCACGCCACCAGCTGACAGAGGAAGTGGCGAAGACGTCCATCGGACACCTACGGGGCTTCCTCGCGGCGGACGTCTGCGACCGCCTGGACCAGCACCTGCGCGAGCGTAGCGACATCGTGGTCGAACGGGTCGAGGCATCCGAAGGCAGGTGGCAGATCGATCTCATCGACAATGCATATCTGCCCCTGTCGGAGACGGTCGCGCTCGACCCCTTCTCAGTGCTGTGCCTGTCCACGAACTTCATCTCCGCTATGGCGGAGATCTCCGGCTTCTCGCGCCGGACCATCACCACGCGCCGGTGGGTGAACCGCTACGCGGCCGGTGACTCAATCACGCCGCACGACGACACCACGGGCGACTACCAGATAATGATCTGCGTAGACGCGCCGCCCGTGGAGTACGGCGGTGAACTGCAATTCGAGGACGGGACGCGTGCCGACTTGCAGCGCGGTGACCTGCTCATCATGAAGCACGCGGGGCTGGTGCACTGGACGACTCCTCTGGCAAACGACACCCCCGGTGAACGGGCCACGGCCACATGCCGGTACTACGTGGAGGACGGACGTCTTCCCCGCAGCAAGGTGTATGCGCACTCGCTGGCGGGTCCCAAGACCGGCCCACGCTCTAAAGGAGACTGACCGCCATGCTGATTCCCAGCGAAGTCGAGCGACTTTCCGCCATGTCCATCTGGGCCCACTTCGACGACATCGTCCGGACCGGCTCACTCACGATCGACCGACCACGCGGGTGCGCCCATCCCAAGGTGCCCGAGTACATCTACCCCCTCGACTACGGCTACATCGACAACACTGACGGGGGCGACGGATCGGGGATCGACATCTGGCTGGGCAGTGCGGACTCCCGGACGGCGACGGCGCTGTTCTGCACGTTCGACCCGTTGAAGCGCAACGCGGAAGTGAAGGTGGCATGGAACTGCACCGAGAAGGAGATCTCCGTGATCGAGGCCTTCTACGCGCCACAGCCGCAGGCGGTCCTGACCGTCAGACGGCCGAAGGACCCCTCCCCGCAGACCTGACATCGAGATGGGTCACCCACGAGTTCCTTGTGCCCGTTGCCGACGCCGAGTGGATCTCCTGCATCGCGGACATCCCAAGCCGGCCCATGGGGCTCGCGGTCGTCTGCCACGGACTCACAGGCGACTCCTTCGGCCCCGGGGGCCTGGGACGTCAGCTGGCGGAAGCCCTTGCGGAAGCGGACCTGGGCGTCGTACGCATCGATGTCAGGGGCGGCGGGGATTCATCCGTGGCGCTCGGCCAGCCGACGGTGTCGACCATGGCGGACGACATCCGCACAGTGCTGAACGCCCCACAGCTCGCCGATCTCTCGGCACTGCCCAAGGTGCTCTGCGGGGTCAGTCTCGGCGCGATGTCCGCCGCAGTGGCGGCGCTGCGGATTGACGGCGTCCGGGCCGTCATCGCCGTCTCCAGCGACATCTCTGACGGAGACCTACGACCCTGGCCGACAACGTGGTCCCGCTCGCACGAGCACCAGGTCCCCGACGCGTTCGCCGCCGACCTGTCCCAACACCAGCCACGCGGACAGCTGTTGGACATGGGCATATCCCTGTCGGTCCTCGTCGGCGAACACGACAGAGGTGCCGCACACGCGAAGTTGCTGGCAGGCCAGGGCCTGGCTGTCGAGGTCATACCCGGCGGTGACCACCTGTTCCAGGACCAAGTAGCGCGCACGGACCTGCTACGCCGGGTGCGCTCCCATGTCAGGGCGGCGACGAGGCCACGGACGTGATCGCCGCCGGACTGCCCCGCTCGTACTGGATCGTGTGGTGCAGCACTCTCGTCAACCACCTCTGCACGTTCCTGATCTTCCTGCTCCCGCTCTACCTCACCGACGCACGGCATCTCTCACTGTCTCTGGTCGGTGCCGTCGTCGCCTGCGCGAGCGGAGCCAACTCGTTGGGGCTGCTCACCGGAGGATTCTGCGCAGACAGGTGGGGCCGGACGAGAACCATCCAGGTGGCCAACACCGTTGCCGCCACATCGGTGTTCGCCCTGGTCTTCGTCTCCCAGTGGCAGGCTGTCGCGGCCCTCGTCACCCAAGCCTCATACGCCAACGGCGCCGCACGCCCCGCCCTGTTTGCCCTGATCGGCGACCTCGTGGAAGCCGGGGACCGAGTGCGCGCCTATTCGCTGCTTTCCTGGGCGACGAATATCGGCCTGGCCGGCGCGGCGGCCGGTGCCGGTCTGCTGACCGCCAAGGGCTATACGCCGGCCTTCGCTCTCGAAGCGGTAGCGACTCTCATGTCCGGACTCCTGATCTTCCGCGGCGTCAAGGACTCCGGTCCGTCCGAGGCCGCCCCAGGACGGAACGCAAAGGCAGAAGACGTTCGCCTGCTGCACGACACCGTCTTCCTCGTCTTCACCCTGTGCGGCTTCCTGTTGGCCCTCGTCCTTACGCAGAAGACCTTCGCGTTGCCCCTGGCGATCCGCGCCGACCACTTGCCCGCCCACGTATACGGCAATCTACTCGCCGGCAGCCTTCTGTATGTCGCCGTACTCCAGCCACTCCTGATCAAGCTCGTAACGCGCCTCGACAAGAACAAGGCACTGGCCGTCGGCGCGGCCCTGGTGGGCCTGGGGTTCGGCTCTCTCGGGCTCGCCGACTCCATACCGGTCTATGTCCTCGCCATGCTTCTGTGGTCGACCGGAGAAGTCGTCGGCACCTGCTGCGCATCCGCCACGCTCCTGGAACTGAGCCCTGCACAAGCACGGGGAACCTATCAAGGCGCCGCTATGTTCACATTCTCGGCCGCGGGATTCGCCGGACCGTTAGTCACAGGACTCCTCATGCACGACTCCTCGTCCTCCATGGTGTGGACCGCCTGCCTGGCCCTGAGTGGGATGTCGGGCCTCCTGCACTTCCTCAGCGGTCCCCGGCGAAACGCCCAAGCGTCCTTGCGGAGCGCCGTCGACAGCTGAGCAGAGTCCCTCGCCAGCATCGACCTCATCCTCACTGGAACCATCGCCTGTCAAAGGCCAACTGACATCCCGGCGCCGTCGTAGCCGCCCCAGCACCGCCTCGGCCCTTGCACCGCAAGTTGACCGGCATCGACAATCTCGGCATCGTCGACGCGTCCCGCTCGACGACCCGTCACCCAGACTGCCCGCTGCACTCTGAATGCACCGATGCGCTCCCCTTGCGCGCACCCACCGACATCCAGAACTGACCAGGCATCACCCAAGCCTTGAAAGTCGCAGGTCAGACGGCTTTCACCTACCCGGCGACACGGACTACGCTCGTGATCAAACCTCCGACCTACGCATCACGGCTGCGCAGGTCAACAACCGCAGTCCCGCCCGGACGAGACAGCATAGACGACACAAAACCCCAGGTCAGAGGCCTGACCCGGGGTTTCAAATGGAGCCGCCTTCGGGATTCGAACCCGAGACCTACGCATTACGAGTGCGGGGTACAGCGAAGAGACCGGATGCCTGCACGAACACAACGACCCGACTCCCGCAGGCATGTTACGCACCATCGGACGCCTTGCAGGCAGCCCTCGGCAAGAAGTTCCTGAAAGTCCCTGATGTGACTCAAGGCGAGCCTGCTCATTTCAAATCCGCAGGTCAAACCCATGATCAACAGCCGGCGATATGTCCGTGAAGTACAAGGAGACGGCGCGGGGCGGGCTGGCCGTCAACATCATCGAGTGCTGAGGGAAATCCTCACGACGTGGGCGGCACCACCGCCGACACCTCGGTCAGCAGGCGCTCGGCCTCCATGCCCCATCGCGAGACGATCACCAGATCGCGTGCCGGATCCACCCACAGCAGGTGGCTGCCGCCGTTGCCGCGGGCGCAGCGTCCGGTGCGCGGCGCCCGGGGCCATACCGTGCCGCCGTCGTTGAGCCACCAGGACAGGCCGTACTCGGGCTTGACCCGGCAGGGCGTCCACAGCTCCTCGATCCAGCGCCGCGACAGGACCTGACGCCCGCCCCACCTCCCGCCGCGCAGGCAGAGCCGGCCGATGCGGGCCAGGTCCAGGGCGCTGATCCACAGACCGCCGCCCCAGTGCGCGCCTCCGGAGACCACCGGCACCGCGGCGCCGTCGATCTCGACCACCGCGTTCTCATAGCCGTGCCAGGACCAGCCGTCAAAGGCGCCGATCGGTGTCATGACGCGGTCGCGCAGCACGTCCGGCAGGGCGCGGCCGAACAGGGCCGTGAGCGCCAGCGCGGTCAGGTTCACCCGCACGTCGTTGTAGGCCCAGCCGGCGCCGGGCGGTCCCCCCGCCGACTCGGTGCCCTCCCGGGTGCTCTGCGCGTCCACCCACGTCGGCTTGGACCACAACTCACCCTCCCACTGGCTGGTTTGGTCCAGCAGGTGGCGCCATGTGATCGCGCGCCCGTGGGAGCTGCTGCCGAACTCGGGCAGGTCCACCGACTCCGCCACCGGCTCGTCCAGGCGCAACGCCCCGTCGTCGAACGCGACGCCCGCCACCAGCGACAGCACGCTCTTCGTGGCGCTGTACGCCATCTCCGCGCGCGCCGGGTCGCCCCACGAAGCGAGGACGGTGCCGCGCCGCACCACGACACCGCCGGCCCCCTGGCCGTCGAGGAGCGGGCCGATGACCTCGCGGTGCGAGGTGTCCGACACCTGAGCGGCGAGATACGACGCCATGTCGTCGATGCCCGCCACCGGCCGCCCCGCCTGCGCACGCACGGCCCGCGCGAGTGCCGTCCCGTCCACTCCCTCCCAGGGATCATCCGTTGGAGGTTCACATTTCCGTGTCATGGACGGATCACCCATGCCAAGGTGGGGCATACAGCAAGTCCAACCCCTGTCCCCCCACCGGCACTTCAGGGAGCTCCCCCATGCTGCGCGGCATCGACGTAAGCGCGTACCAGTCCTCGACGTACGACACCGACGGCCTCTCCTTCGTCTTCATCAAGGCCACGGAGGGCCGCTCCTACATCAATCCCAAACTCGCCGCGCAGACCAAGCGCGCCCGCGACGCCGGCCTGGTGGTCGGCTTCTACCACTTCCTGTGGCCCGGCAACCTCTCGGCCCAGGCGGAGTACTTCGTCAGCAAGGCCCCCGAGAGAGCGGGCGACATCCTCGCCGTCGACTGGGAGACCACGAGCGCGGGGACGCACGCGAGCAACGCGGAGAAGGACCTCTTCATCCGGAAGGTGAAGGAGAAGCGGCCCAACAATCCGGTGATCCTGTACGCGAACCGGCACTACTGGCTCAACGTCGACACGACGTCGTACGCCGGTGACGGGCTCTGGATCGCCGACTACGTGACCGCGGGCAAGCCCCGCATCCAGGCGAAGTGGCGCTTCCACCAGTACACGGACGACCCGCTGGACAAGAACGTCGCCCGCTTCGAAAGCAAGGCCGCGCTGCGGGAGTGGGCCGAGAACGCCTGACCGCATAGGCTCCGACCTGCGGCGAAGCAGTCGTCGCTGCGGAAGAGGGGAGCTTCTCGGCATGAGTGGGACTGTCGCGGCGGTCAGCAGTAACGGGACGTACTCGTTCACCAAGCCGAACCGGGAGAGCATCACGCTGATCGCGGGCATCGGAGTGGAGGGCGACGTGCACGCGGGCGCCACCGTGAAGCACCGGTTCCGGATGCGGAAGGATCCCTCGCAGCCGAACCTGCGGCAAGTACACCTCATCCATGCGGAGTTGTTCGACGAGGTGCGCGAGGCGGGGTTCGAGGTGGCGGCCGGGGAGCTCGGGGAGAACGTCACCACGCAGGGCATCGATCTGCTCGGGCTTCCGACGGGGACGCTCCTGCGACTCGGGGGCGAGGCCGTCGTGGAGGTGACCGGGCTGCGCAATCCCTGTGCTCAGATCGACGGGTTTCAGCAGGGGTTGATGAAGCAGGTCGTCGGGCGGGACGCCGAGGGCGGTGTGCGGTTCAAGTCCGGGATCATGAGCGTCGTCCTCAGCGGAGGTGTGGTCAGGGCCGGGGACCCGATCCGCGTCCAGCTCCCGGACGGGCCGCACCGGCCCCTGGAGATCGTGTGACGTAGGCGCGTCGGCACGCCTCAGATCCGTACGACGATCTTGCCCGTGTGCGTGCAGCGACGCCATCGCCGCCATGCGCGCCTGGTGGCTGCGCGAGCGGCACGGCTCCGGGCACCCCACGGGCTGGGCGGGTTCGACCTGCGCGAGCTTCGCCTGGAGGAGGACGGTGTCGATCCGGCGCCGGACATGACGAAGGGGCGCCCGTTCGCCGCACAGGCGGACCGGGCGCCCCTCCCGTGCGTCACTTGTTCAGGAAGGACCAGAACTCGTCGAACGAC
This sequence comes from Streptomyces sp. T12, assembly GCF_028736035.1. Lineage (NCBI taxonomy): Bacteria > Bacillati > Actinomycetota > Actinomycetes > Kitasatosporales > Streptomycetaceae > Streptomyces > Streptomyces sp. T12. The sequence continues at coordinate 7,472,853 of NZ_CP117866.1, read as the reverse complement.
AGGAGCTTGTCGCCGTTCAGGTCACGGCTCTTGATGATCGCCTCTGCGACCGCCTCGGTCACGTTCCAGTCGCCTCCCTGGGCCAGGGCGGACTTGAACTCGGCGGCGGTGATGGTGCCGTCACCGTCCGCATCGATGCGCTCGAACTGCTTGCGTGCTTCCTCGATGTCGATGTGCGCCACCGGTCCGCCCCTTTACTCGCGTTTGCTCGCGTCTGTCGTGTTGTGCTGGCTTGCTGCCGCAGGTCAGATTAACCGCCCGCCCGCGCCTCCAGTGCGGCGACCACCCAGGCGAACTCCGCGCGGTGCGCCGAGGCGGGCCCACGGCCCTTCACGACGGACAGCAACTCTCGATAGCGGGCGACCTCGTCGCTCACGCCGGATTTCAGGCGTTCGAGCACGATGGCCGGGTCGGCGTCGCCGAGCAGGCCCCGCAGGATCCGCTCGGCCTCGGGCGACTCCGGTGCGATGCCCTGCCCCCGCGCCTCGGCGGCCAGGTGCACCAGCTTCCGGGAGAACCACATCGACGCCCCGGCCGGCGTCCCGGGCCCCCGGTCGGCCGCGTTGAACTCGGCGACCTTGCGCATCCGCGCCCGGAACCGAGGGTCCTGGAGCAGCTCGGCCAGCTCCACCCAGGCATCGACCTGCTCGGACGTCGGCTCCTCCGGCAGGTCCACGGCCATCTCCCGCATCCGGTCGCGGATCACGGGATCCGCCGTGTCCAGTCCGTGGAACATCTCGTCCACGAACTCCTCCAGGATCCGCCGCCGCTCGGCCGCCGACAGCCTCGCCAGCCTGTTCATCAACGTCATCTCCTCCGCGGTCGAGCCGCGTCGCGCCACGGTCGACAGCACCGCACGGGTCACCTTCAGCGACCTGATCTGTGCGTCCAGTGCGGCGACATGCGTGGCCGCGACCGACGCCACGTCCTTCTCGCCGCTGACCACCTTCCGTACGTCATCCAGGCCCAGACCCAGTTCGCGCAGGGTGCGGATCAGCTCCAGGCGGGCGACGGACTCGGCGTCGTAGAGGCGGTAGCCGCCCGAGGAGCGGGTCACCGGGGGCAGGGCGCCCTCGTCGGACCAGTAGCGGATGGTCCGCACGGTCAGTCCGGTGGCCCGGGCCAGCTCGCCGATGGTGAGAAGTCCGGTGCCGTCTTCGATCATGTCTGCGAGTGTGGGCCTTCCAGTGGGTGGAGACTCAAGGAGCAGGACAGGGGCGGTCGTGGCGGAGACCTTGCGGGACATTCTCGACGCGGCGGCGCGGGGAGTCTTCCCTCCTGCGGACGGCCGTACGACTGTCGTCCCGCAGCCGTCGCACCAGGACTCGGGCGTCCTCGCCTTCACCGCGCACTCCGTCGTCTTCACCGACGAGGATCCCGCGTGGGTGTACGCGGCACTGCGCGACGTCGACTGCGACGGGCTGGCCGCGCCGATGCATCCGCGCTTCCTGGCGGCTCTCATGGAGCGGACGGGACGTACGGCCGAGACCATAGACGCGGTGCTGGTCGGCTCCCCGCTGCCGGGTGAGCCGTCGCTCGCGCTGACGGAGATCGAGGATGCCGACCACCCCCGGATCGTCTACGCCCGACGGCGGCGCGACGACGTGCGCGCGTGGGCGGCGGACGGCGGCGTGCTGGTGATGGGGCGCGGCGTCGCCGGGCGGCTGGAGGTCTCGGTCGAGGTGGACGACGCGGTACAGCATCGGGGGCTGGGGCGGCGGCTGGTGACCGCCGCCCGGCATCTGGTCACGGAGCCGCTGTGGGCGCAGGTCGCGCCGGGGAACGCCCGCAGCATGCGGGCGTTCCTGGCGGGCGGCTACCGACCGGTGGGCGCGGAGGCACTGCTGCACGCCCGGTAGGGCGTCAGTGCCAGGCCTCGTAGTGCGGGTTGCTCTGGCAGCCGCTCATGATCTCGACCTTGGTCGTCTTGTTCACCGGGCAGACGCCGATGATGTACTTCCGGGCGATCCCGCCGGGGAAGGCGACCTCGACCTGATCGGCCCATTTGTGGGTGTCGCCGATGGTCTTGTTGACGTCGATGCCGCCGGGGGCGTCGATGTAGTAGTTCCAGCCCGACTTCCACCAGTTCTTGTACAGGTCGTGGTCGTAGGTCGTGGACACGTACGGGGAGGGCTGGTTGACCAGGACGTACTGCTCCAGGTCGTACTGGCCGTTCACGACGTCCTTGGGCTTGAAGCCCTCCTCGAAGACGATGTTCGGGCCCCGGCCGTCGGCCCGGTAGAGCGTGCCGCAGGTGGTGCGCCACGCCGGGTCGGGGGTGATGCGGTCGACATCGACGCGACGGTCGACGGCGGCCTTGATCCTGTCGTCGTACTGGACGGGACAGGCCGCAGGGGCGGGGGCGGCCGCCTTGACGAGGGTCGTGCGAGCCGAGGCGGGGACGGTCTCGGGAGCCGTGGCGGCCGTCGTCGCGAGAACGGCCGAGAGGGACAGGACGGCGGCAGCGGCTCGCCGCCGCAGACGAGTTGTGATCATAAGGAGCACGATCCCGGGCCCGTGGTGGCAGGTCGTGGAACGTCACCCGTACGGCGGCGTGTCCACTGACCACAGGTCAACTACGCCTCGGCTAACGGAAGATGCCGGTGTGCCCCAGGGAGTAGCGGCCCGGCTGCGGGTAGACGGCGAGGCCGTGCGGGCCGCTGCCGACGGGGACGCGCGCGAGCTCTTCGCCGGTGCGGGTGTCGATGGCGTACACCTCGGAGTCGTAACGGCCCGACAGCCACAGCACCTTGCCGTCGGCGGAAACGCCGCCCATGTCGGGGCTGCCGCCGTCGGGGAGGTGCCACTTCTTGGTGAGCATGTTCTGGGTGAAGTCGAAGACGGAGACGGTGCCTTCGCCGCGGTTGGAGACGTACATCTCGCGCGAGTCGCGGCTGACGTAGAGGCCGTGGCAGCCCTTGCCCGTGGGCAGCAGCGTGGGCTCGGTGAACTTGTCGCCGTCCAGGACCCACATGCCGTCGGCCATCATGTCGGCGATGTAGAACCGCTTGCCGTCCGGGGAGACCTTCACGTCCTGCGGCATGGCTCCGTCGAAGGGCAGTTTCTGCTGCCCGACGACCTTCATCCGCTCCGTGTCGACCTTCAGCAGTTCGCCGCTGAACTCGCAGGAGACGATGAAGTAGCGGCCGTCGAGGGAGAAGTCGGCGTGGTTGACGCCGTAGCAGGTGACCGGCTCGGTCTTGATCCGCTTCATGGTGTGGGGGTCGCGGAAGACGAGTTCGCGGTCGAGGGAGGCCATGACGACGGCGTACTTGCCGTTGGGGGTGAAGTAGAGGTTGTAGGGGTCGTGGACCTCCACCTCCTTGCCCGCCTTGCCGGTCTTCGGGTCGATGGGGGTGAGGGTGTGGCCGCGGTTGTTGTTGACCCAGAGGGTCTTCAGGTCCCAGGACGGGACGACGTGCTGGGGCTGGCGGCCGACGGGGATGGTCTCGATGATCTCGTACGTCTTCGGGTCGATGACGGAGACGGTGTCCGACTCGGTGTTCGGGACGTAGACACGGGACGGGAAGTCCTTGACGACCGGGGAGAGCTTGTTCGGACGGTCGGCGGCATAGACGTCCTTCGGGTCCAGGACGGGTGGCATGCCGGGCAGACCCTGGACGGTCTTCTTCTCCGGGGCGGGGATGGCGGCCTGGGTTCCGCCGCGGGACTCGGGGGCGGCCCGGGTCTTGTCCTTGGCGGACTGGGTGCCGCAGGCGGCGAGCGCGAGGATGCCTACGCCGGCGAGGAGGGTGCGGTGGAGGAGGTTCATCGGCAGTTCTTCCAGTGCGGCGGGGAGGACGGCGACCGGGTTCGCGCGGCCGGGGTGCGGTCGGTAGTGATCTCTTGACCATTTAATGAGGATTGCGTCGAAAAACGCACGATTCACCCGATAAGCGGTTCGTACGGGTCGCCGTGGCCGGCGCCAAGCGGTCTTGCCCGCAGGTTTGTCACCGTTCTTGCAGCGGAGCGCTCAGCGGTCCGCCACCCGCATCTCGAACCATGTCGTCTTGCCGCGCGGCAGCAGGTCCACGCCCCAGCGGTCGGAGAGTTTGTCCACCAGGAACAGGCCCCGGCCGCTGATGTCCATCTCCTGGACCGGCATCAGGCAGGGCAGGCCGCGGGAAGGGTCGCGGACCTCGATACGGATCCAGCCTCGGCGGCGGCGCATGCGCAGGCCGAAGACGCGGGCGCCGGTATGACGGACGGCGTTGCCGACCAGTTCCGAGACGAGCAGGACCGCGTCCTCCGTCATCTTCGGAGTCAAGCCCCACTGACGCAGGATCACCACCTGGGCCAGCCGCCGCGCCGTCGCCGCGGACTCGGGGCGGGACGGGAGCGGAACCTCCGCCTCCGTGGGATTGCCGAACAGCTCCAGTACCTTGGAAGCAGCTTCGTCCTCGGCCGCCGGCGACCAGCGCGCCGCGGCCGCACGGCTGTGTCCCCGCGGCTGTTCGATACCCTCCAGCCCCGCCATGCCCCCATCATGGCCGCCGACAGGGCTCTCCGGGGCCGTTCCCGTGGAATACACCCCCCGGAAGCGCCCATTCCGCACGACTCGGTTGGCATATGACAGGGGCAGTTCGGTGTCGCTGACAGCCTGTCTGACCTGCGACGAAGGGTCCACTGGAGGCAATCGACAGGCTCCCTCGACAAGACACGCTTAAGGTTGCCTTAAGGCTGCCATAAACCGCCCCATCGAGGGACCCGGATCAGACGTCCTGTCAATTGCAAGTGGTTCGGCGGAGTTTCAGACCGGACTTTGCCAGGCCCTCAGAGGAACTTCGCCTTGCCCGGCCCCTCCTCCACGAAGCTCCGCATCCCCCGCTCCCGGTCCTCCGTCGCGAACAGCCCCGCGAACCAGCCCCGTTCCACCGCGAGGCCCGTCTCGATGTCCGTCTCCAGGCCCGTGTCGATCGACTCCTTCGCCGCACGCAGTGCGATCGCCGGGCCCTGCGCCAGCTTCGCCGCCCAGGCGTGCGCTTCGGCGTAGACCTGGTCCGGCGCCACCACGCGGTCCACCAGGCCCAGCTCCCGCGCCTCGTCGGCCTTCACCATGCGGCCCGTGAAGATCAGGTCCTTCGCCTTCGACGGGCCGATCAGACGGGCCAGCCGCTGGGTGCCGCCCGCGCCCGGGATCAGGCCGAGCAGGATCTCCGGCTGGCCCAGCTTGGCGTTGTCCGCCGCGATGCGGTAGTCCGCGCACAGCGCCAACTCGCAGCCGCCGCCGAGCGCGTAGCCCGTCACGGCCGCCACCACCGGCTTCGGGATCCGGGCCACCGCCGTGAACGACTCCTGCAGGGCCCGCGCGCGCAGGACCATCGCCGCGTGGTCCATGGCCTGCATCTCCTTGATGTCCGCGCCTGCCGCGAACACCTTCTCCCCGCCGTAGATCACCACGGCCCGTACGTCGTCACGACGGCCCGCCTCCTCGGCGATCTCCTTGAGCCTGTCCTGGGTGGCGACGTCCAGCGCGTTCATGGGCGGGCGGTCGAGGCGCAGGACGCCGACGCCTTCGGCGACTTCGAGATTCACGGTCATGCCAGCAGGTTAACGGGGGCTAACGGTCACCGCTCCGGTGCGGTCGATCACACTCGGCCGGGGGTCTGGGGGTTGCCCCCCAGGCAGGCACAGCACGGGGGCTAACGGTCACCGCTCCGGTGCGGTCGATCACACTCGGCCGGGGGTCTGGGGGTTGCCCCCCAGGCAGGCACAGCACGGGGGCTAACGGTCACCGCTCCGGTGCGGTCGATCACACTCGGCCGGGGGTCTGGGGGTTGCCCCCCAGGCAGGCACAGCACGGGGGCTAACGGTCACCGCTCCGGTGCGGTCGATCACACTCGGCCGGGGGTCTGGGGGTTGCCCCCCAGGCAGGCACAGCACGGGGGCTAACGGTCACCGCTCCGGTGCGGTCGATCACACTCGGCCGGGGGTCTGGGGGTTGCCCCCCAGGCAGGCACAGCACGGGGGCTAACGGTCACCGCTCCGGTGCGGTCGATCACACTCGGCCGGGGGTCTGGGGGTTGCCCCCCAGGCAGGCACAGCACGGGGGCTAACGGTCACCGCTCCGGTGCGGTCGATCACACTCGGCCGGGGGTCTGGGGGTTGCCGCCCAGGCAGGCACAGCACGGGGACCAACGGGTGCGGCCCCGGTGCCGTACCTCACATCGAGGCACAGCTCCGGGGCCGCGGAAACGCAGTAGGCCTACGCCTTCCACTTCTCCCACGACATGTTCCAGCCGTTCAGGCCGTTGTCGGGAGCGACCGTCGCGTCGTTGGAGTTCTTCACGACCACCACGTCGCCGATCATCGAGTGGTTGAAGAACCACGCGGCCGGCGTGCCGCCGTCCCAGGCGCCCTTGACGTCGCGCAGGCCGATGCAGCCGTGGCTGGCGTTGTAGTTGCCGAAGGCGCCGCCGCCCCAGTAGTTGCCGTGGATGAAGGTGCCGGAGTCGGTCAGACGGGTGGCGTGCGGGACGTCGTCGATGTCGTACTCACCGTCGTAGCCGACGGTGTCGCCGTTCATCCGGGTCTCGACGAACTTCTCGGTCATGACCATCTGGCCGTTCCAGGTGTCGTACCCGGGCTTGCCGGTGGTGACGGGGATGGTCTTGATGACCTTGCCGTCCTGGGTGACCTTCATCTTCTTGGTCTTCACGTCGACGACCGAGACCTGGTTGCGGCCGATGGTGAAGGAGACCTTCTTGTCCTGCTCGCCGTAGACGCCGGGGCGGCCCTCGACGCCGTCGAGGTTGAGGTCGACCGTGACCTTCGTGCCGGGCTTCCAGTATTTCTCGGGACGGAAGTCGAGGCGGTCGTTGCCGAACCAGTGGCCCTCGACCTCGACGGCCGGCTCGGTCTTGATGGTGATGGCCTTCTCGACGTCCTCAGGGCTGGTGATGCCCCGGGTGAAGCGGATCGAGAACGGCATTCCGACGCCGACCTTGGAGCCGTCCTCCGGCGTGAAGGTGCCGAGGAAGGTGTTCTTCGGCGTCAGGGTGGTGAAGTCGGCCTCCTTGGCCGCCTCCAGACCCTCGGCGTCCTTGGCGACCGCGTGCACCGTGTACGTCGTGGCGGCGGCGAGGTGCGTGGACGGCGTCCAGCTGGCGCCGTCCCCGGATATCTTGCCGTCGACCGCGTTGCCCTTGGCGTCCTTGACCTCGACGTCCGTCAGCTTGCCCTGGGCCGCGGTCACCTTCAGCGCGCCGCTGGTGTCGACGGACTTGGCGCCGTCACCCGGCGCTATGGTCACGACCGCCTGCGACTTCTGGGTCTGCGCCGTGCCGGAGTCCTTGCCCTTGCCGTCGCCGGACCCCGAGTCCGAGCCACCGCCCCCGCCGCACGCGGCGACCGCGAGCAGCAGCACCCCGGCCAATGCCGCCTGCCCCTTGCGCCCACGCCCGCCACTCGTTCGGCTCGTTCGCCTCCCGCGCGCGTCAACCGACGCCCCCGATATCGGCCGCACGTTCAAGTCCTTCTCCCCTCCCCGGGCCTGGCCAGGCCCGCGCCCCCGCGCATCTGCCGCGCGCATCGGCGCATATTAACCACAAGGTCATGGGCGTCGGCGCCGCGCGTTTGTCACCGTTCCGTTCCAACATCGACAGATAGCCGGTTGGTCGAGCAACTCACCCCCCTGTCCTGTTACTTCACCGCACTCCCCGTCTTCCACTCCTTCCAGCCCATATTCCATCCTCCGAGCCCATTGTCGGGAGCGACCTTTTTGTCATTGCTGCGGACCACCTCGACGACGTCCCCGATCAGGCTGCGGTCGAAGAACCAGCCCGCGGGCGTCTCGGAGCCGCCGCCCTTGACGTCCCTGAGCCCCACGCACCCGTGGCTGACATTGCTCCGTCCGAAGAGCGAGGCATCCGCCCAGTAGTTGCCGTGCAGGAAGGTGCCGGAGTCGGTGAGGCGCATGGCGTGCGGGACGTCCGGGATGTCGTACTCGCTCTTGCCGTTGGCCTTCTTGAAGCCGACCGTCGCGCCGTTCATCCGGGTCAGCTCGAGCATCTCGGTGACCACCATCTTGCCGTTGTACGTCGTGTTCTTGGGTGCGCCGGCCGTGATCGGCACGGTGGTGAGCAGCTCGCCGTCGCGCCGTACCTCCATGGTGTGCTTGGCGGCGTCGACGAGGGAGACCTGGTGGCGGCCGACGGTGAAGGAGAACGTCTTGTACTGCAGCCCGTACACCCCGGGCGCGCCTTCGACGTCGCGCAGGCGCAGCGCGACGGTGACCTGGGTGCCGGGCTTCCAGTAGTGCTCGGGGCGGAAGTCGAGGCGGGACCTGCCGAACCAGTGCGGGCGGATCTCAACGGCCGGCTCGGCGGTGACCTGGACGGCGCGTTCGACGGCGGCCCGGTTCTCGATCTCCCGGTTGAACTCCAGGGAGACGATCATTCCGGTGCCGACGGTGGAGCGGTTCTCCGGGGTGACGTATCCGATGAACCGCTCTTCGGGGACGTACGTGGTGAAGGTCGTGTGCCGTGCGCTGCGGCGTCCCTGGCCGTCGACGGCCACCGCGTCGATCGTGTACTCGGCGGCCAGCGCGAGCCCGGGGTCCTCGGGCTCCCAGCGCAGGCCGTCCTTGGAGATGTGCCCGGGTACCGGGAACTCCTGCGCGTCCTGGGACTTGACGACCTTCACCGACTCCAGGTGCCCGTCGGGCACCCGGACGAGCAGCCGGTCGTCGGGGCGTACGCCCTTGCTGCGGTCGTCGGGCATGACCCGGATGACGTCCTCGGGCGCCGGCGGTTTGCCCAGCATCTGGTCGACGCCGCCGCCGTCCGAGGTACAGCCGGTCACCCCGGCCAGCAGGCCGGCCCATGTCAGTACGGCGGCCAGCACGGCCCCCGCGCGCCGCGCGCGCCCTTGTACATGCCTCACGAAGACCCCAACGACCGGGGCGGCCCTGGGGAAACGTGAGTGCGAGCCATGCGGTGGGCAGAACAGTGGGGAGGACGACGCGATGGGGAGCCGCGGACCGGGACACCGTGGGCTCTCCTCCCCCTTCGTGTGGTCCCTGAGCCGTGGGAGGCCGACAGGTGTCGAGCGCAGCCGAGCAGGAGGCGGTGGCCGAGGCGGTCGCCGCTGAGGAGGGGCGCCCGGCCGCCGTCGTGAACGGCGCGCAGCGCAAAGCCCCTGCCGTGCCCGTATGGCCGGGCACGCCCGTGCCGCTCGGCGCCCGCTTCCGGGTCGGTCCGGACGGGGTGGCGGGCACCAACTTCGCGCTGTGGGCGGGGGGAGCGGAGGCGGTCGAGCTGTGTCTGTTCGACGAGGAGGGCAAGGAGACTCGGGCCAAGCTGACCGAACTGACGCACGAGATCTGGCACGGCTTCGTGCCGGGCGTCATGCCGGGGCAGCGCTACGGCTACCGGGTGCACGGCCGCTGGGACCCGTGGACCGGCGGCCGCTGGAACCCGGCGAAGCTGCTCCTCGACCCGTACGCGCGCGCGGTGGACGGCGACTTCAGCCTGCCGCCGGAGGTGTACGGGCATGTCCGCGACTGGCCCCAGCAGCATGTCGCCGACACGGTGCGCGACGACCGGGACTCGGCGCCGTACGTCCCGAAGGGTGTCGTCGTCCACGATGACGACGACTGGGCGGACGACCGCCGGCCGAAGACGCCGTGGGCCGACTCGGTGATCTACGAGGTGCACGTCCGGGGCTTCACCGAGCTGCATCCGGGGATTCCCGAGGAGCTGCGGGGGACCTACGCCGGACTGGCGCACCCGGCCGCCGTCGAGCACCTCGTCAAGCTGGGCGTGACGGCGGTGGAGCTGCTGCCGGTGCATCAGTTCGCGCACGAGGACCATCTGCTGCGCAAGGGCCTGCGCAACTACTGGGGCTACAACTCCATCGGCTACTTCGCCCCGCACGCCGCGTACGCCGCCTCCGGTACGACCGGTCAACAGGTCGGCGAGTTCAAGCGGATGGTCCGTGCCCTGCACGAGGCCGGGATCGAGGTCATCCTCGACGTCGTCTACAACCACACGGCGGAGGCGGGCGAGCTGGGCCCGACGCTGTCGCTGAAGGGCATCGACAACCGGGGGTACTACCGGTTGCAGTCGGACGCGCGCCGGTACGCGGACTACACGGGCTGCGGGAACACGCTGCACGTCGTCCAGCCGCACGTCCTGCGGCTCATCACCGACTCCCTGCGGTACTGGGTGACGGAGATGGGGGTGGACGGCTTCCGCTTCGACCTGGCGGCCGCGCTGGCCCGCTCCATGCACGACGTCGACATGCTGTCCCCGTTCCTGGCGGTCATCGCGCAGGATCCGGTGCTGCGGCGGGTAAAGCTGATCGCCGAACCGTGGGACGTGGGGTCGGGCGGATACCAGGTGGGCGCCTTTCCGCCGCTGTGGACGGAGTGGAACGACCGCTACCGCAACGCCATACGGGACTACTGGCGGGGCGCGCTGCCGGACGTGCGGGATCTGGGGTACCGCCTCTCGGGGTCGAGCGACCTGTACGCGTGGGGAGGGCGGCGGCCGTACGCCTCCGTGAACTTCGTGACGGCGCACGACGGTTTCACGCTGCGGGACCTGGTGTCCTACGAGCGCAAGCACAACGAGGCGAACGGGGAGGGCAACCGGGACGGGTCGAACGACAACCGGTCCTGGAACTGCGGGGCCGAGGGCGAGACGGACGACGAGCGCGTCCGGGCGCTGCGGCGACGGCAGTTGCGGAACCTGCTGACCACCCTGTTGCTGTCGACGGGCGTGCCGATGCTGGTCGCGGGTGACGAGCTGGGGCGCACCCAGCGGGGCAACAACAACGCGTACTGCCAGGACAACGAGATCAGCTGGCTGGACTGGGGGCTGCTGGAGGACCCGGGCTGGAAGGCCCTGTTCGACCTGACCTCCCGGCTGATCGAGCTGCGGCACCGACACCCCGTGCTGCGCCGGCGGGCCTTCTTCTCCGGGCGGGCACACTCGGCCGACGGCCTGCGGGACCTCGCCTGGTTCACTCTGCGCGGCACGGAGATGACGGAACGGGACTGGTACGCGCCCGCCGCCACGCTGGGCATGTATCTGTCCGGGCGGGACATCCCGGGCCGCGACGAGCGGGGGGCGCCGATCCTCGACGACAGCTTCCTGGCCGTCCTGCACGCCGGGGACCGGCCGGTGAGCTTCGTGCTGCCGGGGCCGCCGTGGGCGGAGCGGTACGAGGTGGTCGTCGACACCTCGCGGGAGGAGCAGGGGGAGGCGCCGGGGGTGGAGCACCGGGCGGGGGCGGCGATCACGGTGCCGGCGCGGGCGGTGTTGCTGCTGAAGGTGGTCGGCTGAAGCGGCCGTCGCGCGGGGCGGGCGCCCCACGGGGATCGAGGACGTGCAGAGGGACCGGGTTGCGTGAACGCCGTATGAAACCCGCGCCGGTTGCGCCGCCCGTCCCTTGACCCTCGGGTCGCACCACTGGCAGCGTGCCGATCATGAGGCTTCCCGCGGCGCACCGATCTGCGGGCGTCGCGCTCGTGGAGCGACGCCACGTCGATCTGTGCCGGCAGTCCAGCGCCGTCTGTCGCTGAGCCGTAGCCCTCCCCCTCCTCTCCCCTTCCTTCGCGTGCCCTGCTCCGGGGCACGCCGTTTCGAGGACCCCGCATGCCCGAAATATCCCGCCGCGCCTTCGGTGGTCTCGTCGGTGGCAGTGCCGTGACCGCCGTCGCCGGTACGGCCACCGCAGGCGAAGCCGCCGCAGCCGTCGAAGCCACCCCCGCCGAGCGCCCGTTCAAGGCCCGGCCCGCATCCGCGTCCGGAGAGCGCCCCAACTTCCTGGTCATCCTGGGCGACGACCTCGGCTGGGCCGACCTGTCCTCGTACGGCGCCCCGCACATCAAGACCCCGAACCTGGACCGGCTGGCCCGGCAGGGGGTGCGGTTCACCGACGCGTACTCCGGCTCCGCTACCTGCTCGCCGACCCGGTTCAGCCTGTACACCGGGCGCTATCCGGGCCGTACGAAGGGCGGGCTCGCCGAGCCGATCGCCAACAGGACGCAGGGGCTGGACCCGAACCACCCCACACTGGCCTCCCTCCTGAAGAAGGCGGGCTACTCCACCGCGCTCATCGGCAAGTGGCACTGCGGCTGGCTGCCGGACTACAGCCCCACCAAGTCGGGCTGGGACGAGTTCTTCGGCAACTTCGGAGGCGTGCTGGAGTACTTCTCCAAGCTCGGCCAGCTGGGCACGTACGACCTCTACGAGGGCGACGCGCAGTACAAGGACCTGCGGTACTACACGACTGTGCTGACCGAGCGGGCCGTGGAGTACGTGAGCCGGGACCACGACAAGCCGTGGCTGCTGAACCTCAACTTCACCACCCCGCACTGGCCCTGGCTCGCGGAGGGCGACGAGGAGACCGGCGCCGGGATCGCCGCGAAGATCCGCGCCGCCAAGTCCCAGGCGGAGGTGAGCAAGGCGCTCAACCACTACGACGGCGGCTCGGTCGAGAAGTACACGGAGATGGTGCAGAGCCTCGACGCCACCCTCGGGGAGGTGCTCGGGGCGCTGCGCCGGTCCGGGCAGGAGGACGACACCGTCGTGGTGTTCGCCAGCGACAACGGCGGCGAGCGCTGGTCGTACCTGTGGCCGCTGAGCGGCGAGAAGTTCGTGCTCCAGGAGGGCGGCATCCGGGTGCCGACCATCGTGCGCTGGCCCTCCCGCATCGACGGCCACCAGGTCAGCCACGAGCCGCTGTTCACCCCCGACTGGACGGCGACCCTGCTGGAGCTGGGCGGCGCCCGGCCCGACCCGGCGTATCCGCTGGACGGCACCAGCCTCGCCGGGTACCTGCTGCGGGGCGAGGCGCTGCCGGAGCGGGACCTGTTCTGGCGGGTGCGGGCGGGCCGGGCTCTCAGGCGCGGCGACTGGAAGTACTACCGGGACGCCGACGGCACCGACCACCTCTACGACCTCGCCGCCGACCAGCGCGAGCAGGCCGATCTCGCGCCCGACGAGCCCGAGTTGCTCGCCGAGCTGAAGACAGCCTGGGAGAAGGTCGCCGGCACCCTGCTGCCGTACCCGGACTAGCCGAGGATCCCCCGGTCGTACGCCGTCGCCACCGCGGCCGCGCGGTCCTTGACGCCCAACTTGGCGTACAGGTGGGTGAGATGGGTCTTCACGGTCGCCTCGCTGATGAACAGTTCGCGGGCGATCTCGCGGTTGGAGGTGCCCCTGGCGACCAGGGCCAGCACTTCGCGCTCGCGTGCGGAGAGCGGCTCGTTGCCGGGGGCCTTGGGCGCACGGACCGCGGAGACCAGACGGGAGGCGACCGCCGGGGACAGGACGGTTCGGCCCTCGGCGGCGGCCCGGACCGCCGTGAAGAGCTCGTCGCGCGGGGCGTCCTTGAGCAGATAGCCCGTCGCGCCCGCCTCGATCGCGGGGAGGGTGTCGGAGTCCGTGTCGTACGTGGTCAGCACGAGGACCTTGGCGCGGGCTCCGGTGCGGGCGAGGTGGGCGATCGCCTCGACCCCGCCGCCGCCCGGCATGCGCAGGTCCATCAGGACGACGTCCGGGTCGAGGGCGGTGGCCTTCTCGACCGCCTCGACGCCGTTCGACGCCTCGCCGAGCACGGTGAATCCGGGCGCGGAGTCGAACATGCCGCGCAGACCGTCCCGTACGACGGGATGGTCGTCGACGATCAGCACGGAGATCGGCGTTTCTCGAGGCACGTCAGCTGTCATGGCGCACCAACGGTACGCGAGCCGACAGGGCCGTTCCGTGCCCTGGCTCGGACTCGACCGTGAGGGAACCGGCGATGCGTTCGGCGCGGGCGCGCATGCCGTCGAGGCCGAAGCCGCCGGTGCGGGTGCGGTCGGGGACGGCGAGCGGGTCGAAGCCCTGACCGTCGTCGCGGATGTCGAGGATGACCTCGTCGCCCAGGAACGACAGGGTGACGCCGACGCGGGTGGCCCGTGCGTGCCGGGCGGCATTCGACAGGGCCTCCTGGACGATCCTCAGCAGCGTCGCCGAGACCTCGTCGTGGAGGTGTTCCGGGGTGCCGGTGACGGTGAACTCGGCGCGGACGCCGGTGCGTTCGCCCCATTCGGCGACCGTCTTGTTGAGGGCCTCGGGCAGTCCGTCGTTCGCCAGCGCCACGGGCGCGAGGTTGTGCACCGAGCGGCGGGCCTCGCCGAGGCTGTGGCGGGCGAGGGCCGAGGCGCGGTCGAGATGGGTGCGGGCCGTGGGCAGGTCGGGGGCGTTCGCGACGACCTGGAGCTGGGCGATGATGCCGGTCAGGCCCTGGGCGATGGTGTCGTGGATCTCGGCGGCGAGGCGGCGGCGTTCGTCGGCGACGCCGGCCTCCCTCGCCTGGAGGAGGAGTTGGGCGTGCAGGGCGGCGTTCTCGTCGTGGGCCTGCTGCAACGCCGTGTTGGTGCGCTCCAGTTCGGTGATGGTCTCGGCCTGGACGCGGGCGCGCTCCTGCTCCTGCAGGGCGAACCGGGTGAACACGCTGACCAGGCCCATGTTGAGGCCCAGGACGAGGAAGAAGCCGGTCCACAGGAGCAGCCCGTGCGGCGGCATGCCGCCCACCTCGCTGCCGGCCATGGTGATCGCGGTCAGGAGCAGACCGGGCATCACCAGTCGGCTGGGCAGTTCCCGGGCGGCGGTGTAGTAGCCGGTCACCGCGTAGAAGGCGAAGAACGGGTTGAGCCAGGTCAGCACGAATCCGAGGGCCCAGCGCAGGAAGTAGAAGCACACGCCGGTCCGGCTCGGGCCCGGCTGCCTCCGCTTCACCCTCCCCCACCACACCTGCAGCAGGGCACCCGCGGCAACGAGTACGGCCGAGGCGGCCATCGCGGAGCGGCCCATGCCGACCGGGAGAGCGGAGACCGCCGCCGCGACGACACCGGCGACCAGCAGCGCATAGGGCCCCCAGCTGTCGAAGGAGGCCCGGGGCTCCTGCGGCACGGTGTTCGTCATAGCCCCAGTGTCCGGCACGGCCCGCTCACTCCCAGCGGAACCAGCGCGACGCGGCGGCCGTGAGCAGCACCGTCCAGGCGGCGACGACACCAAGGTGCGTCCAGCCCGGCCAGTCCCCCGCCGCGGCCCTGTTCAGCGCCTCGGCGGCCGCACCGAACGGCGTGCAGCCGACGATCCGGGCGAGGACGTCCGGCATCGTCTGCACCGGCGCCCACACGCCCGCGCAGAACATCGACGGGAAGAACACGGCGGACCCGATGGCGCCGGCGATCTTCGTCGTCCGGGACAGGGCGGAGATCACCGCGCCGAGCGCGAGGGCGACCAGGGCGGCCAGGACCAGGGCGAGGAGGTATCCGAAGGGCTGCTCGGGCAGTCGTACGTCGAAGGCGAGCCGTCCGACCGCGAGGGCCAGCAGTGCCGAGGCCAGGGCGGCACCGCCGAACACCAGCATCTGCGCGGACAGCAGGGCGGTCGGCCGCACGGGGGTCGTGGACATCCGGCGCAGGATGCCGCGCTCGCGGTGGCCGGTGAGGGTCTGCGGCATGGCCTGGAGTCCGCCCACGATCAGGCCGAGCAGCACGGCCACGGGGACGTAGACGTCGACGGTCCGCAGTCCGCCGAGGTCGGCCTGGGGATCGCGGAAGGACGGGATGGAACCGAGGATCACCAGCAGCAGGGTCGGGAACAGCAGGATCCAGAAGAGCGCGCCGGGTTCGCGGCGGAAGAGGCGAAGCTCCGCCTTCAGTACGGCTTTGTTCAGGACGGCCGTGCTCATGCCGCCGCCTCCTTCGTGTCGGACCTGGTGAGGTCGAGGAACGCGTCGTCCAACGTGGCGTCGATGACGCGGAGTTGATGGGCGGTGACGTGCCGGCGGGCAAGCAGCGTGATCACCGCGTTCACGGTCTCGTCGGTGCCCGACAGGGTGAGGCGGCCGTCCTTGTGCGCGACCGACGCGAGCGCGGGCAGCGCGTTCAGGTCACCCTCGTCCAGCGGGGCGGACGGCGTGAAGCTGATGACGGTGGCCCCTGCCGAGCGGCGGATCAGGCCGGACGGGGTGTCCAGGGCGGCCACCCGCCCCTTGTCGATCACCGCGATCCGGTCGCACAGCCGCTGCGCCTCCTCCATGAAGTGGGTGACGAGCAGGACGGTGACGCCGTTCGCGCGGACGTCCTCGATCAGCTCCCAGGTGTCCCGGCGGGCGCGTGGGTCGAGCCCGGTGGTCAGCTCGTCCAGGACGACGATCCGGGGGTTGCCGATCAGGGCGAGCGCGATGAACAGGCGCTGCTTCTGGCCGCCGGAGAGCTTGCCGAACCGGGTGGTGAGCTTGGCGGTGAGGCCGAGGCGTTCGGCGAGCGGCCGCCAGTCCAGCGGGTGCGGGTAGAAGGCGGCGTACAGCTCCAGCGCCTCGCGGACGGTGAGCTTGGCCTGCAGCTCGCTCTGCTGCAGCTGGGCGCCAAGGACGCGGGCCACGCGCGCGTGGTCAGCGACGGGGTCGAGGCCGGTCACCCGGACGCGGCCCGCGTCGGGGACGCGCAGGCCCTCGACGCATTCGACGGTGGTGGTCTTGCCGGCGCCGTTCGGGCCGAGGATCCCGAAGATCTCGCCCTCCTCGACGGCGAAGGAGACGCCGTCGACCACGGCCCGGCCGCCGTAGGACTTGCGTAGATCACTGACTTCGACGACAGGTGTGGATGCCATGCCACGAGGGTCCCGGCGGGGCGGGGTCCGGCGCATCGGCCGTCGCGCTCGAAGGGGCATCAGCCGATCGGTTGATGGTCGCCTACGACTGGACGGACAAGGTTGTACGACCCCTCGAACACGCAGGTCGTAGGGCCAAAGCCCGATCCCGGTCCGGCCAAAACTCGGTGGGCAGTGTCAGTGGCGATCCGTAGGCTCGCTGCTGATGGTGACGACACGTGCAACCGCCGAGGACCGACCTGACCGAGCCGACCGTTCCGCCGTACGTACGCTGCTGCGCCTGTGGCCGTATGTGCGGCCCGTGCGGGTGCGGTTGTTCACCGCCGCGTTCGTTGCGGTCCTCGCCTCGTGCGTGGCGCTGGTCATTCCGCTCGTCCTGAAGTGGATGGTGGACGGGCCCATCGCCGACCGGGATCCGGCGGGGGTGTGGCTCGGGGCGCTGTATCTGCTGCTGCTCGGCTTCGCGGAGGCGTTGCTGTTCGGGCTGCGGCGGTGGCTGGTGGCGCGGCCGTTGGCGGGGGTCGAGGCGGGGATGCGGGCGGATCTGTACCGGCATCTGCAGCGGCTTCCGGTGGCGTTCCACGACCGGTGGGCGTCGGGGCAGTTGCTGTCGCGGGGCACGACCGATCTGATGCTGCTGCGTATGTTCCTCGCCTTCCCGTTGACGTTCCTGCTGGTCAACGGCGTGACGATCCTCGTCGGCGTGATCATCATGCTGCTCCAGGACTGGACGCTGGGGCTGGTGATCCTGATCCCGGCCGTGCCCGTGATGGTCACCTGCGTGGTCTTCGAGAAGCGGTACGCCGCGGTGGCGCGCCGCGCGCAGGACCAGGTCGGCGATCTGACGACGGTCGTCGAGGAGAGCGTGCTCGGCATCCGGATCATCAAGGGGTTCGGGCGGCACCGCAGTCAGGCGCTGGCGTTCCGGGAGCTGTCCCGCACACTGCGCGGCACGGAGCTGCGCAAGGCCCGGCTGCTGGCGACGATCTGGGGCGTCATCGTGACGCTGCCCGAGGTGGCCATCGGGGCGGCGCTGGTGCTGGGCACCGTGCAGGTGGCGGACGGGGAGCTGTCGGCGGGCACGCTGGTGGCGTTCTTGTCGACCGCGCTCGCGCTGCGCTGGCCCGTGGACTCGATCGGCTTCCTGCTGGCCATGAGCCAGGAGGCGGCGACGGCTACGGAGCGGTACTTCGAGGCGATGGACGCGGAGCCGGAGGGGCGCGAGGTCTCGACGGCGAAGGGGGACGGCGAAGACCTCGGACTGCGGTTCCACGACGTGCGGTTCCGGTATCCCGACGCCCCCGACGACTCCCCGCCCGTCCTCGACCGCATCGACCTCCACATCCGTCCCGGCGAGTCCATGGCCCTGGTCGGCGCGACCGGAAGCGGCAAGACGACCCTCACCGCCCTGGTCCCCCGTCTCCACGAGGTGACGTCCGGCCGGATCACCCTCGACGGCCACGACATCACCGCCATGACCCGCGAGGAACTGCGCTCTCTCGTCGCTGTCGCCTTCGAGGAGCCCACCCTCTTCTCGGCCAGCGTCGCGGACAACGTTCTCATGGGGGCCGCGGACGGCGCGGGCGAACCCGAGTTGGAGCGGGCGCTCGGCGTCGCGCAGGCCGGGTTCGCGCACGCCCTGCCGCACGGGGCCGGCACCCAGGTCGGCGAGCAGGGGCTCAGCCTCTCCGGCGGGCAGCGGCAGCGGCTGGCGCTCGCGCGGGCGGTCGTCGGCCGGCCCAGGTTCCTCGTGCTCGACGACCCCCTGTCCGCCCTCGACGTGCACACCGAGGCCGCCGTCGAGGCCGCCCTGCGGGACGTGCTCGCGGAGACGACCGCCCTCATCGTCGCCCACCGCCCGTCCACCGTGCTCCTCGCGGACCGCGTCGCCCTGCTCTGCGACGGCCGTATCGCCGCCGTCGGCACCCATCACGAACTGCTGCGCAGCAGCGCCGAGTACGCGCACCTCATGGCCGGGACCGAGGAGGCCGACCGATGACGGCGACGACCGCCACCGCACCGGGCAAGGACCAGCCGGCCGAGGAACCCCTGGGGCCGGACGACCCCTTCGACCGCGACGTCCTGCCCACTCCCCCGGGCGCCACCGCCGCCCTCCTGCGCTCGCTGCTCGCCCCGATGAAGGCCCGCGTCGCCGTCACCACGCTCCTGCTGCTGCTCCAGCAGGCGGCGGTGCAGGCGGGCCCGTTGCTGGTGGCGTACGCCATCGACTCGGCCGTACCGGCGTTCCGGCGCGACGACCTGGGGCCGCTGATCGCCGTCGGGGTCGGCTATCTGCTGTGCGCTCTCGTCTCCGGGGTGCTGCAGTACGCGTTCATCCTGCTCTCCGCCCGCGTCAACCAGGACGTGCTGCTCGACCTGCGCGGCCGTATCTTCCGCCATGCCCAGGCCCTGAGCGTCGACTTCCACGAGCGCTACACCTCGGGCCGGCTCATCTCCCGCTCCACCACGGACGTGGAGTCCCTGCGCGAGCTGCTGAACGAGGGCCTCCAGGAACTCGTCACCGTCGTCCTGTCCTTCGTCTACATCTCGGCGATGCTGCTCTGGCTCGACCTCGGCCTCGGCGCGGTCGCCGTGGCCTCGTTCGTGCCGCTGTATCTCCTCGTACGGCTGTATCAGCGGCGCGCCGGGCGGGTGTACACCCTGCGCTCCACCGCGATCGCCGCCGTGATCGTCAAGTTCGTCGAGACCATGAACGGCATCCGCCCGGTGCGCGCCTTCCGCCGCGAGGCCGCCAACGACGCCGACTTCCGCGTCCTCAACACCCGGCACGAGAGGATCAACGGCGACGCGCTGCTGGAGATGGCCCGCTATGTCGTCGGCTCCCGGCTCGTCGCCAACACGGCCGTCGCGTCGATCGTGCTGTGGGGTGCCTACCGGGTGGCGGGCGGCTCGCTGGCCCTCGGTGTGCTGGCGGCGGCCGTGCTGTATCTGCGGCGGCTGTACGACCCGATCGACCGGCTCGGCATGTTCCTCAACTCGTACCAGTCGGCGGCGGCCTCCCTGGAGAAGATCGCCGGACTGCTGGCCCAGACGCCGTCCGTCCCCGAGCCGTCCGCACCCCAGCAGCTCCCGGCACTCGAGTCCCGGCACCCCGGCCGCGAGGTCGTCTTCGACGGCGTCCGGTTCGGCTACCGCACCGGCGGCGAGGTGCTGCCCCGCTTCGACCTCACGATCCCGGCCGGCCAGACGGTCGCGGTGGTCGGCTCCACCGGCGCGGGCAAGTCGACGCTGGCCAAGCTGCTCGCGCGCTTCTACGACCCCTCCGACGGGCGGGTCCTCCTCGACGGCGTCGACCTGCGCGAGCTCGCCGTGCCCGAACTGCGGCGCGGGGTGGTGATGGTGACGCAGGAGGCGTTCCTGTTCTCCGGCACGGTCGCCGAGAACATCGCCATCGGTCGGCCGGACGCCACCCGCGAGGAGATCGAGCAGGCGGCGAAGGCCATCGGCGCGCACGACTTCATCAGCGCACTGCCCGACGGCTACGACACCGACGTACGCAAGCGGGGCGGCCGTATCTCCGCCGGTCAGCGCCAACTCGTCGCGTTCGCGCGAGCACTGCTCGCCGACCCGGCCGTGCTGATCCTCGACGAGGCGACCAGCTCCCTCGACATCCCCGGCGAACGGGCCGTGCAGCGCGCGATGTCGACGGTCCTGCAGGGACGCACGGCCGTTGTCATCGCCCACCGGCTGTCCACGGTCGAGATCGCGCACCGTGTGCTGGTGATGGAGCACGGGCAGATCGTCGAGGACGGCACACCGGCCGAACTCATCGCGGGGACGGGCAGGTTCGCGGATCTGCACCGGGCGTGGCGGGACAGTCTGGCGTAGGCGTAGGCGTAGGCGCAGGCGGACGGCGAGGACAAGGACGGGGCACGGGGGAACGATGATCGACGCGTACGAGGATCCGGGCGAGCCCGACTGTCGTGGCGGCGCCCGGTACTTGTGGTGGCTGGTCACCCAGCAGGCGGGACGGTCCGCGCTCGGGTCACTGATCTCCGCCGTCTGGATGGTGCTGCTGGCAGCGACGCCGTATCTGCTCTCGCGCGCGGTGGACGAGGGCCTGGCGCCCGGTGACTACGCGGCGCTGGCCGCCTGGACCGCTGCGCTGGCCGGGGTGCACGTGTTCAACGCCTGGCTGAGCATCATGCGGCACCGCACGATGACCCGGGTGCGGATGGACGCCCTGTTCCGCACCACCAAGGTCCTGGTCGGGCAGTCGGTCCGGCTGGGCGCCGCGCTGCCGCGCCGGATCGGGGCCGGGGAGGTCGTCACGATCGGCGTGGGCGACGTCCACACGATCAGCAGCTCCCTGACCGTCATCGGCCCCGGTTTCGGCGCGATCGTCGCCTATCTCGCCGTCGCCGTGCTGCTGGTGTCGGTATCGGTGCCGATCGCGGTCGTGGTACTGCTCGGGATGCCGGCGATCGCCGTGCTCGTCGGACCGCTGCTCGGCCGGCTGCAAGGCACCGAGACCGAGTACCGGGAGCGGCAGGGCGTCCTGACCGCACGGATCGCCGACCTCGCGGGCGGCCTGCGCGTCCTCAACGGCCTCGGCGGCAAGGACCTGGTCGCCGACGCCTTCCACCGCGACTCGCAACGGCTGCGCGCGCAGGGGTACCGGGTCGGGGCGGTGACCAGTTGGGTGCAGGCGCTCGGGATGGGGCTGCCGACGCTGTTCCTGGCCGTGGTGACCTGGCTGGCGGCCCGGCTGGCCGCCCAAGGTGCCATCACGGTCGGCGAGTTGGTGTCGGTCTACGGCTACGTCGCGGTCCTGGTCCGCCCGATGGCGTTCGTCGTCGAGATGGTCTACCAGGTGGCCCGCGGCTTGGTGGCGGCGCGGCGAGTCGTACGGTTCCTGCGCCTGGAGCCGATGCCCGACACCGGCACGCGGGACGCTCCCGCGGAGCCGACGACGCTGCACGACCCCGAGTCCGGGGTGCGCGTGCTGCCGGGCCGCCTGACCGCACTGGCCGCCGCGCTGCCCGCCGACGCCACGGCCGTCGTGGACCGCCTGGGCCGCTACGTCCCGTCGGCGGCGGCCTGGGGCGACGTACCCCTGAGCGAGATCGCGTTGCCGCAGCTGCGGGAACGCATCCTGGTCGCCGACCACGAGGCCGACCTGTTCGCGGGCACGCTGCGGGAGCTGATCGCCGGCCACGCGGGCCCGGACGGCCGGGACGAGGCGGCGATCACACGGGCGGTCCACACAGCAGTCGCCGAGGACATCGTCCGAGCCCTCCCCGACGGCCTCGACACCCCCATCGACGCCCAGGGCCGCAACCTCTCCGGCGGCCAGCGCCAACGCGTGCGCCTGGTCCGCGCGCTGCTGGCCGACCCCGAGGTGCTGCTGGCGATCGAGCCGACGTCCGCTCTGGACGCCCACACCGAGGCGAGGGTCGCGGAACGCCTGCACACGGAGAGGCGGGGCCGTACGACGGTGGTGACGTCCACGTCCCCCCTGCTCCTGGACCGCGCGGACACCGTGCACTACTTGGTCGACGGCAAGGTGGCGGCCACGGGCACGCACCACGAACTCATGGACAGCGAGCCGGGATACCGAGCGTTGGTAGCTCGGGACGAGGACGCCGAGGAGCTCTTGAAGTGACGGAAGCTCAACGCCCTCCAGGGGCGCGGGACCGTATCAATAAGCGGCTCCGCCGCGGGGCGCGACAAACCACATCGAACCCGCACCCGGCAAACCACCCGAAGTCCCGAGCTCTCAGCCGTAAAACCCTCCCCATCGCCGAACCCAAGGATGTCGGACGCGCCGCCCTCCGCCTGATCCGCGCCGACGCAAAGGCCTTCACAGCCCTACTCGCCCTGAACTCACTCGCCGCCATCGTCGGCCTGGCCGGCCCCTGGCTGGTAGGCCGCATCATCGACGAGGTCCGCGCCGGCCACGGCGTAACGGCCGTGGACAAACTGGCCCTGGCGATCCTGATCGCCGCAGCAGCCCAGCTGCTGCTGGCCCGCTGGGCCCGTTACGTGGGCCACCGCTTCGGCGAACGCACCCTCGCAAGGGTCCGCGAGGAATTCGTGGACCGCGCCCTCGCCCTCCCCGCGTCCGCCGTGGAACGAGCCGGCGCCGGCGACCTGACCGCGCGCGGCACCTCGGACGTCGCCCTCGTCGGCACGACCCTGCGCGACGTCGGCCCCGATCTGCTGATCAACTCCGTACAGGCGCTGTTCCTGCTGACCGCGGTGATCACGCTGGACCCCCTGCTCGGCCTCTGCGGAGTACTCGGCTTCGGCGGCATCTGGTGGGCCCTGCGCTGGTACCTGCGCCGCGCCCGCGCCGGCTACCTCGCCGAGGGCGCGGCCACCTCGGAGGTCGCGGAGATCCTCGCGGCGACCGCGACCGGCGCCCGTACGGTGGAGGCCCTGCGCCTCGAACGGCGACGCGTGGCGGCGAGCCGCGACGCGCTGGAGACGTCCCGCCGCACCCGCTTCCACACCCTGTTCCTGCGCACCGTCTTCTTCCCGGCCGTCGAGGTGTCGTACGTCGTCCCGGTGGCGACGGTCCTGCTGCTCGGCGGCGTGCTGCTGGAGCGGGGCGCGCTCAGTCTGGGCTCGGTCGTCGCGGCCGCCCTGTATCTGCAACGGCTGAGCGAGCCGCTGGACGAGATCCTGATGCGGGTCGAGCAACTGCAGAGCAGCGGCGCCTCGTTCGCCCGCGTGGAGGGCCTGGCGCGAGCCCCGCGGGCGACGGACACCGACTCGCCGACCCCCGCGGACGACCGGATCGACGTGACCGGCGTGCGCTACGCCTACGACCGCGGCGGCGAGGTCCTCAGCGATGTCGACCTGACCGTGCGGCCGGGGGAGCGCCTCGCGGTGGTCGGCCCGTCCGGAGCCGGGAAGACGACCCTGAGCAGGCTGCTGGCGGGCGTGGACGCGCCGACCGCCGGCTCGGTGACGGTCGGCGGCGTCCCGGTCGTCGCGCTCGGCCCGGAGCAGCTGCGCCGCCAGGTCGTCCTGGTCACCCAGGAGCACCACGTCTTCCTCGGCACGGTCCGCGACAACCTCCGTATCGCCGAACCGTCCGCCACGGACGAGGAGTTGTGGACCGCCCTCACCGCGGTCGGCGCCGACGCCTGGGTACGGCGGCTGCCCGACGGCCTCGACACGGCGCTGGGCGACGGCGGCTGCCGTACGGACGGCTCGCAGGCCCAGCAGCTCGCGCTCGCCCGCGTGGTGCTGGCCGACCCGCACACCCTGATCCTCGACGAGGCGACGGCCCTGCTCGACCCGACGACCGCCCGCCACACCGAGCGCGCCCTGGCCGCCGTACTGGAAGGCCGCACGGTCATCGCCATCGCCCACCGCCTGCACACCGCGCACGACGCGGACCGCGTGGCCGTGATGGAGAACGGCCGCCTCACCGAGCTCGGCACCCACGACGACCTGGTCGCGGCGGACGGGGCGTATGCGGCGCTGTGGCGGTCGTGGCACGGGGAGCGGCCCGCCTCGCCCGGAACGGCGTAGGCCTGATCAGGCGATCTATGCTCGGTGCCAGCACTGTCCGCTTCTCCTGGGGAAGTCCGTTGAACTTCTGGTCGATCTACGAGCACGGCTTCGCGCGGGTCGCCGCGTGCACCGGCCACACCGTCATCGCCGACCCGCAGGCCAACGCCGAAGCGGCCCTGCGGCAGGCGCGCCGGTGCGCGCGGGAGGGGGTCGCCGTCGCCGTCTTCCCCGAGCTGGGCCTGACCGGCTACTCGATCGAGGACCTGCTGCTCCAGGACGCGGTGCTCGACGAGGTCGAGGAGGCGCTCCGGACGGTCGTGGCCGGATCGGCCGACCTGCTTCCCGTGCTGGTCGTCGGCGCCCCGCTGCGCCATCGCCACCGGATCTACAACTGTGCGGTGATCGTGCATCGCGGCCGGATCCTCGGCGTCGCGCCCAAGTCGTACCCGCCGAACTACCGCGAGTTCTACGAGCAGCGGCAGATCGCCTCGGGTGAGGACGAGCGCGGCGGGACGATCCGGATCGGCGGCGAGACGGTGCCGTTCGGGGTGGACCTGCTCTTCGAGGCGGAGGACGTCCCAGGTCTCGTGCTGCACGCGGAGATCTGCGAGGACATGTGGGTGCCGGTGCCCCCGAGCGCGGAGGCGGCCCTGGCCGGCGCGACCGTGCTCGCCAACCTCTCGGGCAGCCCGATCACGGTGGGCCGGGCCGAGGACCGGCGGCTGCTGTGCCGCTCGGCGTCCTCGCGCTGCCTGGCGGCGTACGTGTACTCGGCGGCGGGTCTGGGTGAGTCGACCACCGACCTGTCCTGGGACGGGCAGACCATGATCTACGAGAACGGCGCCCTGCTGGCGGAGACGGCCCGGTTCCCGCTCGACGACCAGATCGCGGTGGCCGACGTCGACCTCGACCTGCTGCGGCAGGAGCGGGCCCGGACGGGCACGTTCGACGACAACCGCCGGGCCCACGCCGGGCGCACCGGGGACTTCCGGCGGGTGCGGTTCCGGCTGGACCCGCCGGCGACGGACCTGGGCCTCAAGCGCCGGGTCGAGCGCTTCCCGTTCGTGCCCGCGGACGCCGAGCGGCTCGCCCTGGACTGCTACGAGGCGTACAACATCCAGGTCGCGGGGCTCCAGCAGCGGCTGGCCTCGATCGGCGGCCCGAAGGTGGTCATCGGGGTGTCCGGGGGCCTGGACTCCACGCACGCGCTGATCGTCGCGGCCCGGGCGATGGACCGCGCCGGGCGCCCGCGCAGCGACATCCTGGCCTTCACCCTGCCCGGCTTCGCCACCAGCGACCACACCAAGGACAACGCCCACAAGCTGATGAACTCGCTCGGCGTCACCGCGGCCGAGCTGGACATCACGCCGACCGCGCGGCTGATGCTCAAGGAGATGGGCCACCCGTTCGCGTCCGGCGAGCCGGTGTACGACGTCACCTTCGAGAACGTGCAGGCCGGTCTGCGCACCGACTACCTGTTCCGCCTCGCCAACCAGCGCGGCGGCATCGTGCTCGGCACCGGCGACCTGTCGGAGCTGGCGCTGGGCTGGTCCACGTACGGCGTGGGCGACCAGATGAGCCACTACAACGTCAACTCCGGTGTGCCGAAGACGCTGATCCAGCACCTGATCCGCTGGGTCATCACCAGCGGCCAGTTCGACGAGGAGACCGGCCGGACGCTGGCCGCGATCCTCGACACGGAGATCAGCCCGGAGCTGGTGCCGGGCGAGGAGATGCAGTCCACCGAGTCGAAGATCGGCCCGTACGCGCTGCACGACTTCACGCTCTTCCATGTGCTGCGCTACGGCTTCCGGCCCTCGAAGATCGCCTTCCTGGCCTGGCACGCCTGGCACGACCCGGACGCCGGTGCCTGGCCGCCGGGCTTCCCCGAGGCCAAGCGGGTGGCGTACGACCTGGCCGAGATCCGGCGCTGGCTGGAGGTCTTCTGCCGTCGCTTCTTCGCGTTCGCACAGTTCAAGCGCTCGGCCATGCCGAACGGGCCGAAGGTCTCGGCCGGGGGTTCCCTCTCCCCGCGCGGCGACTGGCGCGCTCCGTCCGACGGTACGGCGCATGCGTGGTTGCGGGATCTCGACCGCTTCGACGCCTGAGACGTCTGGTCCGTTTATCGAACGTGAACTCCCGGACAACGAACGATTTCCGGCCAAGTTTCTGACGCGGTCCTGACAGTAACCGCAATCAGCTGCCACTCTTCCCACGGCCGCGACACAGCAACCCCACAGCACCGTCACACGGCGGTGCCCGCGGCTGAACTCCCGCACGCGCACGTCGGTTTCCGCACGCGCACGTCGTTCTGCGTACCACCCCGCTCCGCCCGGACGGCCCACCCGCCGGCCGGTCTCCCCTGGCCGCGTGATCCGCGGCCGCGCAGAAGGAGTCAGTGTTGAGAGACAGTTCCTCCCACAGACGCACCTCCCACACGACGCGTCGTCACACCACGCACCGCCGGGCCGCCGCCGTCGCCCTCGTCGGCGTCTCCGCCCTGATCGCCGCGGCCGTCCAGAGCGGCGCCGCCACCGCAGCCCCGGAGAAGGCACCGTCGGCCGCGGGCAAGGTCATACCGGGCGCCGAGTCCGTCAAGCTCTCCCCCGCCCAGCGCGCCGCGCTGATACGCGAGGCCAACGCCACCAAGGCGGACACCGCGAAGGACCTGGGCCTCGGTGCCAAGGAGAAGCTGGTCGTCCGTGACGTCGTCAAGGACGGCAACGGCACGGTCCACACCCGCTACGAGCGGACCTACGACGGCCTGCCCGTCCTCGGCGGCGACCTCGTCGTCGAGACGGCCAAGTCGGGCGCGACCGAGGCCGTCACCAAGGCCACCCGCGCCGCCATCAAGCCGGCCACCACCACGGCCGCCGTGCCCGCGGCCAAGGCCGAGAAGCAGGCGCTGGCCGCCGCGAAGGCGGAGGACGCCAAGAGCCCCGACGTCAACCGGGCGCCCCGCAAGGTGATCTGGGCCGCGAACGGCAAGCCGACCGTGGCGTACGAGACGGTCGTCGGCGGCTTCCAGCACGACGGCACCCCGCAGGAACTGCACGTCGTCACCGACGCCACCACCGGCGCGAAGCTGTACGAGTGGGAGGCGATCGAGACCGGCACCGGCAACACGGTGTACAGCGGCACGGTCACCCTCACCACCACCCAGTCCGGGTCGACGTACAACCTCACGGACGGCGCGCGCGGCGGGCACAAGACGTACAACCTGAACCGCGGCACGTCCGGCACCGGCACTCTCTTCTCCGGCTCCGACGACGTCTGGGGCAACGGCAGCCCGTCCAACCTGGAGTCGGCCGGCGCCGACGCCCACTACGGCGCGCAGCTGACCTGGGACTACTACAAGAACGTGCACGGGCGTTCGGGTATCCGCGGCGACGGCGTCGGCGCGTACTCCCGGGTCCACTACGGCAACAACTACGTCAACGCGTTCTGGTCCGACAGCTGCTTCTGCATGACGTACGGCGACGGCTCGGGCAACACCAACCCGCTGACGTCGATCGACGTGGCCGCGCACGAGATGACCCACGGGCTCACCTCCAACACCGCGGGCCTGAACTACTCCGGCGAGTCCGGCGGTCTGAACGAGGCCACCTCCGACATCTTCGGCTCGACCGTCGAGTTCTACGCCAACAACTCCTCCGACGTCGGTGACTACCTCATCGGCGAGGAGATCAACATCAACGGCGACGGCACCCCGCTGCGCTACATGGACAGGCCGAGCCAGGACGGCTCGTCGAAGGACGCCTGGTACTCGGGCATCGGCTCGATCGACGTGCACTACTCGTCGGGCCCCGCCAACCACTTCTTCTACCTCCTGTCCGAGGGCAGCGGCACCAAGACCATCAACGGTGTCACCTACAACTCGCCCACCTCGGACGGTCTTCCGGTCACCGGCATCGGCCGGGACAAGGCGGAGAAGATCTGGTTCCGCGCGCTGACCACCAAGTTCACCTCCACGACCAACTACGCGGGCGCCCGCACCGGCTCCCTGGCCGCGGCCGGTGAGCTGTACGGCACCACGAGCGCCGAGTACAAGGCGGTGCAGGACGCCTGGGCGGGCGTCAACGTGGGCACGCGCTCCGACGGCGGTGGCGGCGGTGGCGGTACGTCCTTCGAGAGCGGAACCGACGTATCGATTCCGGACAACGGGGCGGCCGTGACGTCCCCGATCACCGTCTCCGGCCGGACCGGAAACGCGCCGTCCAACCTCCAGGTCGCCGTGGACATCGTCCACACCTACATCGGTGACCTCCAGGTGCAGCTGGTCGCCCCCGACGGCACGGCGTACACGCTGAAGGGGTACGGCACCGGCGGCAGCTCGGACAACCTCAACACCACGTACACGGTGAACGCGTCCTCCGAAGTGGCCAACGGCGTCTGGCAGTTGCGCGTCCAGGACAACGCGGCCATCGACACCGGTTACATCAACAGCTGGAAGCTCACCTTCCCGTAGGCCCGTTCGCGGTCTGCCCAGGACAGGGCGCCGTCCCGGTGGGTTCAACTCCCGCCGGGGCGGCGCCCGTTCACATTTCAGAAACATTTACCGGACAGTCGAGTTTTGGCCAACATCACTACACCCTCCTGACATGTACGCGCCCCGGGTGTCACTCTTCCTCCACCCGCCGCACAAGCACCACTGCACCTCCCCCACAAAAGGAGCTCGTGTGACCCCCCTCTACGCGCGTCACAAGCGCACCACTCTGGCCATCGCCACCGCCGTGGCGGCCGGAGCCCTGCTCACCACCGGTCTGACCACCGGCACTTCGGCGGCCGCCCCCGTGGACGCAGGCACCAAGGCCACCCCGCTCGCCACCCCGGTCGCGCTCGCCCCCGCGGCGCGCACCGCGCTCATCAAGGACCAGCAGGCCGGGGCCGCCGAGACCGCCGACGCGATAGGCCTCGGCGCCCAGGAGAGACTGGTCGTCAAGGACGTCGTCAAGGACGCCGACGGCACGGTCCACACCCGCTACGAGCGCACCTACGCGGACCTGCCCGTCCTCGGCGGCGACCTCGTCGTCCACGAGTCGGCGTCCGGCGCCGCCAAGGGCGTCACCAAGGCGACGAAGGCCACCATCAAGGTCGCCTCGCTCAAGCCGGCCATCACCGCGGCCAAGGCCGAGGGCCAGGCCGTGAAGCTGGCCAAGGCGGCCGGCTCGGAGAAGACCGAGGCGGACCAGGCGCCCCGCAAGGTGATCTGGGCGGCCGACGGCAAGCCGACCCTGGCGTACGAGACGATCGTCGGCGGCCTCCAGGAGGACGGCACCCCGAACGAGCTGCACGTCATCACCGACGCCGCCACCGGCAAGAAGCTGTACGAGTACCAGGGCATCGAGACCGGCAGCGGCAAGAGCCTCTACTCGGGCACGGTCACCCTCGGCACGACCCTGTCGGGCTCGACGTACAACCTCACCGACGGCGGGCGCGGCGGCCACAAGACGTACAACAAGGCCCGCAGCACCAGCTCCTCCGCGGGCACGCTGTTCACCGACGCGGACGACACGTGGGGCACCGGCGCCGCCTCCAGCTCCTCCAGCGACCAGACGGCCGCCGTCGACGCCGCCTACGGCGCCCAGGTCACCTGGGACTTCTACAAGAACACCTTCGGCCGCAGCGGCATCAAGAACGACGGCAAGGCCGCCTACTCCCGCGTCCACTACGGCAACGCGTACGTCAACGCGTTCTGGGACGACAGCTGCTTCTGCATGACGTACGGCGACGGCGAGGGCAACACCAAGCCCCTGACCTCGCTCGACGTGGCCGGCCACGAGATGACGCACGGCGTCACCTCGAACACGGCGGGCCTGAACTACTCCGGCGAGTCGGGCGGCCTGAACGAGGCCACCTCCGACATCTTCGGCACGGCGGTGGAGTTCTACGCGGCGAACTCCAGCGACGTCGGCGACTACCTCATCGGCGAGAAGATCGACATCAACGGCGACGGCACCCCGCTGCGCTACATGGACAAGCCGAGCAAGGACGGCTCGTCCGCCGACGCCTGGTCCTCCTCGCTGGGCGGCCTGGACGTCCACTACTCCTCGGGCCCGGCGAACCACTTCTTCTACCTCCTCTCGGAGGGCAGCGGCGCCAAGACGATCAACGGGGTGAGCTACAACTCCCCGACGTCCAACGGCTCCACGGTCACGGGCATCGGCCGCGCCAAGGCCGCCGCGATCTGGTACAAGGCCCTGACCGAGTACATGACGTCGACGACCAAGTACTCCGGCGCCCGTACGGCCACGCTGAACGCGGCGTCGGCACTGTACGGCGGCACCAGCAGCACGGAGTACAAGGCGGTGGCGGCCGCGTGGTCGGCGGTCAACGTCAGCTGACGCAGATGTAGTTGGCTGGGCGGCACCCGGGACGAAGGCATCCCCGGGTGCCGCCTTACGCTTGGGACCCATGTCCTTCACGTACGACGACGTCGGCGCGACCCGTGAGCCCGGCTTCTGCCCGCCCGGCTTCCACCCCCTGCACGTACGCACCCGCATAGGCGAGGGCGAGCACGTGCTCCGCAGAGCCGCCGACGCGGTCATGACCTGGGAGATGCACCGCGCGATGGGCGTCGGCATAGACGCGTCGGCAGACCGCGCGGCCCCCGACGTCGACGTCACGGTCACCCTCGCCGGCATGATCAAGGCGCCGTGCCGGGTGGTGTGGACGGTGGAGGAGCAGCGGCGCATCGGCTGGGCGTACGGGACGCTTTCCGGTCATCCCGAGTGCGGCGAGGAGTCCTTCATCGTGGACCGCACGGGGGACGGCACGGTGTGGCTGACGGTGAACGCGTTCAGCCGGGGGGCGAAGTGGTACGCGCGGGCGGGGGGACCGGCCACCCGGGGATTGCAGCACGCTTACGCGCGGCGGTGCGGGGTGGTGTTGCGGCGGTTGTGCGGTGGGAGTGAGGCGGGCTAGGAGGCCAGGGTAGCGGAACTGCTCACAGTCCGGGGACGAGCCTGACCACGGTCACAGTCAGTACGGACCCCGAGACGTAATACAGCACGATGGCACCGAGCACCGTTGCCTCACGCCGATCCCGCTCGCCTCTGACGGCGGTCGAGCCGTGTCCGTACGGATCGCGGCCGATGGTCCCGTCCACGGCCGCCCTGAACGTGTCGGCGTTCCGCATCTTGGCCAAAGCGCCGTCGGCGGGTGGCGCGTAGGTGATGCGGTAGCTCAAGCGACGCCCCGCCTTTCAGCCTCGTCCGCTGCGATGCGCTGCAGCAGCGCATCGGCCTCCGGATCGGGAACGGCTTCCAGCATCCAGTGCCGCATGACGGCGTGGATCTCATGCACTCCCGCCCCATTGATGGCTCGATCGAATTCCTCGCGCTGTTCCTCCGGGAGAGCCGAGCGGATGTCGGGGATGCTGTTGGGAACCTCGACCTCGACGCCGCCGACGAAGGTCTTCAACGGTTCGGCCATAGTTGTCCTCCTTGGTGGCTGAGCTTCGCAGGCGTCACGGTAGTCGGCGGGGGCGGCCCGCCGTACGACATCCAGCTCGCACCACACGGACTTGCCGACGGCCAGCTCGCTCACGCCCCAGCGGTCGGCAACCTCGCGCACGATGAGCAGGCCCCGTCCGAACATGTCGTCCTCCGTCGCGACACGCGGGCTCGGCAGTAACTCCCCCTTCGGGTCGGCGACGTCGATGCGTACCGCTCGCTCCGTGAGAGTGAGCTCCACCCGGAAGAACCGGTCGCGCAGGCAGCCATGCAGTACGGCGTTGCCTCCAAGCTCCGAGACCAACAGGGCGACATCGGCGGCTAGTTCAGGGTGGCCCCAGTGAGTGAGGAGGCGATGGGCGCGGCGGCGGGCCAGGGCAACGCTCTTCGGAAACGGGGTGCAGTCGAGGCGGTCGTACTGGAGCGGGGCTTCGGACACTTTGGGCGCGACCATGTCGCTCACCTCCGAGCAGGGGAAGGCAACGTAAGCCATCAACTGACGTCGCTCTACGAGCAGTTCGTCACCGAAGGTAGGGGTCGCCTCCAAAGCAGGCAACCTCCTCTCGGATAAATTCCTCCGGAAGGGGTTTGCGTGTCTCATCCCCACCGGGCCAGACTGACGCTGCACCAACGCCAGGAGGAGCATCAGCGTGACCGCAGATCAGCCGACGCAGGGCAACAGCATCTCCACCGTCCTGGGCCGCCGACTGGGCGGCGAACTCATCAAGTTGCGCACTGCGGCGGGCCTGACACAGACGCATGCTGCCAAGGTCCTCAGCGCCTCCACGACGAAGGTCGCGAAGATGGAGCGCGGTTGGGTACCCATACGTGACCCGGACATCCGGGCCTTGTGCGAGCTGTACCGCGTCCACGACCCTGGCGTTGTAGGCGGCCTACTGGAGTTGGCCAGGGTCGACCGCGAGCGCCGTAAGGCGAAGGGCTGGTGGGACGACTTCACCATCCCGGGTGTCATGCAGGAGTACGTCGCACTGGAGAGTGCCGCGACGAGCATCAAGACGTGGCAGCCGGCCTTCATCCCAGGACTCCTCCAAACGCCGGAGTACGTGAGGGCGTTGAGGGAGAGCCCCGCGGCCAAAATGACGAAGAGCCCCGAGCCGGATGACAAGTTCATCGCGGCTCGACTCGCTCGCCAGCGTCGCTTCTACGACGACCCACCGCTGTCGTTGCGAGTGGTGATCTACGAGGCGGTTCTCCGCAACTTCCCTGGCGGCGCCGCGACTGCCAGAGGCCAACTCGAAGAGTTGGTGAGGGTGGCCGACCTTCCGAGTGTGGACCTGCGAATCTTCCCTTTCGCCGCCGGTACGCACTCGGGACTCAACGGCTCGTTCAACATCATCTCGTTTGCCGCTCCCGGAGCCATGGACGTCGTGTACGTGGAGGCTCCCTTCGCCCAGCGATGGGTGGAGGGTGGACAGGCCGCAGCTGCCTACGATGAGCTATTCGAGAAGATCGCCGAATGCTCGCTCGACGAGCGGGAGTCGGTGCCCTTCCTCCACAAGCTACGCAAGGAGCTGTGAGCCGTGACCGAATTCAAATACCGCAAGTCCAGCTACAGCGACGACGCGGCCGAGTGCGTCGAAGTCGCCACCAACATCCCCACCACCATCGCCATACGCGACTCCAAGCAGATCGATGGCCCTAACATAAGCATCCGAGCCGCGACATGGATGGTATTCCAAGCAGCAATCTCAAATGACTGCCTCTGAGACCGCGTTTGAGATCTCAGCGCGCAACGCCAGCGTGATCGGAATCCCGGTTGACCTGTGGTGAACGATGAGGGCGTGATCTCCAAGGAACGCGCCGTCGAGCTCGTCGAGTCGCTGTTGGCCGCAGAGCGGCTGACATGGGCGGGGCCGGTCCGTGAGCTGGCCGTCTGCGACGTGGAGGAGCACGCGGTCGGCTGGCTCGTCTTCTGGAACTCGGCGGAGTACGCCCGCACTCGTGATCCGCGCGACAACCTCGTTGGCAGCGGCCCTTACCTGGTGGACCGGTACGACGGGAGCATCCACCACATCCCCACCACCACGTGGATAGCCGAGGACTGGGAGGAGCTCTACCTCCGGCAGATCAAGGGCGTCAGGGCGCCTGACCCGCTGGCCGCCTCGGTCCGCGCGCTGGTGAACTCCGCAGGAGTTGTGGCCGCGATGAGCCACCTCCGAAAGCGGGCACCGCGCATGAGCCTGCAGGAGGCAAGGACCTACGTCATGGCCGTCCGGGACGGAGCCGAGCCGTCGGAAGAGCTGGCGAACCTCACCCGGGAAAAGGAGAACTGTCCGCCTCTGTCTATCGAAACGCTGGCTGGCCCTGACCAGTAGCAGTCTTGTCGAGGGGCCGAGGCCCAGACCGTGTCGCTGGTCCACGGCGGGTGAGTCGACGGACCATGATGCCGATCATCGCCCAGCGGACCATGGTCTCCGAACGCGCCGGGCTCGCCTCGTAGTCACGTGCCAGGCGCCGGTTGGCGGTGATCCACGGCAGCGTGCGCTCGATTGCCCACCGCTTCGGTTGTACTTGAAAGCCTCGCTGGTCACGGCCCTTGCGGACAATCTCCAGCTCGCGGCCGAGGATCCGGGTGGCCCAGTCCACCAGGCGGCCGGCGAAGCCCTGGTCGGCCCAGACCTTCCGCACGCTTGGATGGTCGAGGCGGGTCCACAGCAGTGGGCGTTTTCCGCCGTCGCGGTCCTGCACGTTCGCGGCGACCACGTGGACAGCCAGGAGCAGACCGAGCGTGTCGGTCACGAGGAACCGCTTGCGGCCCTTGACCTTCTTGCCCGCATCGAAACCCCTGGTGGCCGCAGGGACGGTGTCGGCGGTGCGCACGGACTGCGAGTCGATCAGTCCCGCGCTCGGTGCGGCGCCGCGGCCTTCGGCCTCGCGGACCCGACCGCGAAGGGCGTCGTGGATCCGCTCGACCGTCCCGTCGTCGTGCCACCACGTGAAGTACCAGTACACCGTGGGCCATGGCGCGAAGTCCTTCGGTAGCTGCCGCCAAGCGCACCCGGTCCGCACAACGTAGAAGATCGCGTCCACGATCCGCCGCCGTGGATGCTTCTCCCGCCGGCCGCCTTTCGGGCCCACCCTTGCGAGCGGCAGCAACGGCTCGACAAGCGCCCACTGCTCATCCGTCAGGTCGGACGGATACCCACCCCCAGCAGCATTCACATGAGACTCAACGACCACCTGAGCCACTAGACACCACAGATCTCAAACACGGTCTGAGTCAGAGCGTATGGGAAGCGCACGACTGCCCTCCATGAACACGATTTCTACTCCAAAATAGAAGTTTCCTTGGTCGCCGGATCTGACGGCCGACGGCCAAGGAACATCCAGAACATCACCGCCTCAGGAATATCGCACCTCACCATCGATCGACCGATAAGGCATTTTGACTATCTGACAGAAACGAGCCTGTCCATGACCTCTTCGGGAATGGAGTAATACTGGAAGAGGCCAGCCATGCAGACCACTCCCTACCAGAAGTCGAAATGCAACGGCGCAGGCTCGAACGGTGTCGAGGTAGCCATTCCCGCCAGCGTGCTGTAGTACGCGGCCACGACCAAAAGGCGGTCATTTGCGACTGCGGGGCTACTTAGCTAAGAGGGTAGGTCGGAAACCGTGTAGCCGGTTAGCCCAAGCGCGTCAATTGCGGGAAGAATTCTGGCTAGATACCATTCAAAGTCGACATAGCCGTCAGCATCCCGCCGATAGACAGTGTCCACCCTCGGATCCAATGAAAGCCTTTGCCCGGCAGACAGTACAAGGAAAGAGCCTCCGACACCTGTCGCCTGCCAGGTGAGGATTACCGCGCAGGCCCCGTGGGACTGGCGAGCGAGCTCCATTTCTTCAATAACCACAAGGTCAGCACCGACGCCCTTATTCTCCCAATCGGTCATGTCTGACTCCACGAGATAGCTGATAATCCCGCCGTCATCCAGTTTCCAACCACCCTGCACGAGCGATCCGATAAGGTCCGGGATCGACAGCCTATCGGCGAACTCGAATTTAATGCTGACGTACCTGCTCAACTCACCCTCCTTGCCACACGCGCCGGAGGGATGCCCGCGAGCATCCCTCCGGAATCCATCTACCTACCAACTAACCCTTACCCTCGCGGAATAACTTCCCACTCAAACCCCTTCTTCAGGAAGTAATTCTGAAGGTTCTGCGGGACCGGATTTTCCGAGATTACCCGGAAGTCTGCATCATTCTCGGTCGCGATCCGGCGAGACTCGCCAAGTTTCGACTTGAATCTGAGCATCTCGTCGGGATCGCTACTAAGGCGGTCCCAATATTTTCCGCTCTTCGCTTCATACCACACCTCCCGAGCCGACCCTTCGGGAGTGTAGCGTCCATCGAATTGCCTTTTCCCCACTTTGAACCCGGGCTTCCCGTCCGGCCCTGGTTTGCCGCCGAGGCGCTTCATCAGAGACACCTCGTAAGCGTCACCACTCAGTTGCTGCAGGCGCCCCTTGGAGACCGCAGCCCCTGGCTCATTCGCATCCTTGGGCCCGGGACGACCGCCAGCGCCGACGCCTTCCGGTCCTACTGCGACCAGAATATCCTCGCAGGGGTACCCTGGATTGCATACGGGCCCCTCGAGTAGATTCCTTATTGCTTCCCTGAAGCTCCACTCTGGTTGGGGACCATAGAGCCATGAATCACCATTGTTTCCGAGATTCAGGTGAACGTCGACATTTCCGATGCAATGACCGTAGGCGCAGGCGAGCACTTGTCCATCGCCGCTCGTGAGCGTCTGACCGTGGCTGTCCACCTCGGCGGTACCGCTGGTGTTGTCGACGGTCTCGATGGGTTGCCCATTGCCCGGTGTCCCGTCAGGGTGCGTCGGGCAAGCTGGAAATTCTCCCCCGCAGGCCAGCCCCATACCGGTCGGGTCGGACTCGGTGATTGGGCTCTGAGCACCGTAACTGTAGCCATTGAGAGTCTGGTGCCTGTCGACCTCAAGCAGGGGGTCAACGCTGATGAATTGACCCATCGCCGGATCGTACTCGCGCGCTCCCACATGCGTGAGCCCTGTCGAGTCATCCGCCGGCTTGCCCAGGAACGCCTTGTCGTCCGGCCAGGCAGTCGCCTTCGTGCCACGCGTCGCGCCGAACGGTGTGCTGTAGCGCTTCGTAATCGCGTACGTACTCGAGTCGAGGGCGATGCTCGACGTGCCGTGGTGATCGGCGGCCAGGAAGCTGAGCTTCGTACCCGATGTGCCCGACGTGGCGGTACGCACGGCGATCGTCTGGCCGAGCCGTACTTGCGCTCAACGTAGGACGAGGTGAGGTCGAAACCCTCGCCGATCTGGCTGCCCTGGTTGTTCGTCGTGGCGGTGCGTCCGTCAATGCTTCCGGAGTCGTACGCGATCGTCAGATCGGGCGTGGGACCGGCCGCGGCCGGCGGTACCCGCACGGGATACGACCACGTGAAGCTGCCTGAAGAGCCACCCGCCTCCCAGGTGGAGGAGGCAGACAACGGGGTGGCCTTGTAGTCACCGCCACCGGGCTTCGTGCCTGCGGCCAGGGCCAGCACCATCGGCTGCGGTGAGGAAGTGGACGGAGCGAAGGACAACGTCGACGAGAGCGTCGTGGTGCGGCGTGCATTGGTGAACCGAAGCGTCTTCGGGGTCCGGCACTTTCCCTTGGAAGAGTCGTCGAGGAGGCATGCCGGGAACTGCACCATTTGCAGACGGCCTGCCCAGTCGGCTCCGTAGGCGGAGGCGAAGGCGGAGTAGTCGATGCCCAGGCGGGCGCTTCCGCCGCTCTTCGGGCCGGTGACCGTGAGGGCCACGCCTCTGATGCCAAGCTTGCGAGTGGTCTTCTGGTCGAGGACCTGGATCTTGACCTTGTCCGCGGTGCTCGGCCTCTTCTTGCCCTTGTCAGGCAGGGGTGGTGAGAGAGTGAGGGGCAGTTCGCCGGGTCTGGCCTTGGCGGTTCTCGCGGTAGACAGAGACAGTGTCGCTGTGCCACGGGTCGGCCATGTGACGTCTTGTTTCTGGGCGGCTCGAGCCCGTTTCACAGCTGCCTCGTCGGCCGCGGCGGACTCGGCCACGATTTCCGCGTTCTTCTTGTTCACCCTCACCGTCCAGGGCGAGACCTTGGCGGCGTGCTGCGCCTTCAGGTTCGGCTCACCCAGCGGATCGCTGTCCGCGGCGAAGGCCACCGGGGTCAGCAGACCCGGCACCAGAGCGAGGGCGGTCGCCGACGCGATCCGCCGAATCCAGGCAGGGCAGCCAGGTACTGTACGGCGGCCCGGTCGCGGCAGGTGGGAGGCGAACTTGTTCATCACACGTCTCCTCGCGTGCGCCCCAGGCCGATGGCTGGGGCGCACGTCGTCAAGGTCCGAAGAATGTGGTTGGTCGTAGAACTGCGCGGATGCAGCCGACCGGTCAGGTCGATAGCTGCGCGATCTGGCTGTTCACCTGGCCGGCCGTCATCGCGCCAACCCACACCCGCAGCTTCGCCAGATCACCCGGTAGGTAGTGGCCGGTGATGGCGTTCGCAGACCCGCGTCCTGCCGACAAGGTGCCCGCACCCTGCTGCGCCGCGGACAGGCCGGGATCGTCCTCGCCCTGCTGCACGAACGGACCGACATACAGCTGCGCCACGCCAAAGCGCTGAGTTCCGTCGTCAGCAGCGAAGTCCTGTGTGGCGTCGAATACTCCGGTTACATCGACCCAGGTGTTGAACTCCCGATCACCGACCGGTTCCTGTGCCGGAGCGAGAGCGGTGTCGACGACCTTCCCGGCGGAGTCGACTGCGGTGCGTCCGAACTTCCACTGATAGACGCCGTCCGCGACCTTCTCCACCCACAGCCCCCACGACGACTCCTTCCCCACTGCCGTCGCCTGAGCAGCCACCATCCCCCGATAGCCGACCGGTTTGCCTTCCAGCAGTGCCTTGTTCAGCCGCACTCGGGCCGAGACGGTGAAGGAGCCCGTTTCGTCGACGACCGGCCCGGCCACCGATGCGTATCCCGCCGCGCCGTCCAACACGAGCGCGGTGGCATCGTCACCGGTCAAGCGTGCGCCCGAGGCCGAGAGCGCCATCCCTCCGCGGCCGTAGGGGAATGTCGTGCTGGTCGGGTTGTCGGGATCTTCCGGGCTTTCGGCGACCTGACTTCCCGAGGAAATGGTGGCGTCCCAATGCGCGACCAGTTCGTTGGCCGGCAAG
This sequence comes from Streptomyces sp. T12, assembly GCF_028736035.1. Classification (NCBI taxonomy): domain Bacteria; kingdom Bacillati; phylum Actinomycetota; class Actinomycetes; order Kitasatosporales; family Streptomycetaceae; genus Streptomyces; species Streptomyces sp. T12. Next base: position 7,434,099 of record NZ_CP117866.1, on the reverse strand, counting down.
CTGTCCGTCTCGAGGCGGTCCTCCCCTCGGACCTGCTCCGGGCTGCGGGCGTCCTGCCACACGGCCACCTCATCCAGCAGTCCGAAGAAGTGGTCCACACCCGCCCCGGCCGTCAGGGAGCGGCCGAACTGTAGCCCACCGGTTGCCGCCCAGGGCTCGTACGTGGCCGCCTCATTCGCCAGCACCACGGGACTGCCCTGTGGCTGCCCGTTGACGAACAACTGGATGGTGTCGTTGTTCTTGTCCGTGTCGCTCTGGGTGTCGAACACCCCCACCAGATGCGTCCAGACATTCAGCGGCGGGTTGGCCGCATCAGCGAAGGAACGGATGAACACAGGCCCTGCCTGGTCCCTGTCCGCCCGGTTGAAGACCCACTTCTTGTATGCGGCCGAGTAGTACAGCGCGAACGCCGTGGTCCTGGTACCCGCCTGCGCGAGCACGACTCGGTTGGCCGATGCATTGGTCAGGTACACCCAGGCAGAGACAGTGAAAGAGTCCTGGGTGTTCACGGCGGGCGATGTGGTGGCCGCGTATCCGGTCTGCTGAGCCGGAACACTCGTGTCGTCGTTCAGGCGCAGCGAATAGTCGCCCGGCCCCCTTCGGGCCCTCGTCGAACCGCCGGTACCCGCCTCGCCGACCAAGGTTGCGTGGTGACGCACGCCCACGGTGGCAGTGTCCGCCGCTGTCATGGCGCCGGAACCCGGCTTGAGCTCACCGAAGTGCCAGCGCCCACTCGCCTCCGGAGCCAAGCCCACCTTGAACGTGAAGTAGGCCGGCGGCCCCCAGCGCACGCGCCCGCCCTTGTCGAGCTTGAGATCACTGGCCTCGACCGACAGCGTCTGCGTGCCCGCCAGACCAGGCTTGACATCGGTGGCAGTGACCGGGGCGTTGGTCGTCTTCGCCGGCACCGTCTTGGTGGCGTCGGCTTTGCTGCTCATGAACCGCCAGCGGTAGGCCTCCACATCGCGATCAGCGGCGTTCGGCCCGAAGGTGAAGGAACCGGCGACACCCGGGCCGCCGTGCGGGTCGCAGGCGTTGGCCAGACACTCGGTGTACGGCGCGTTGGACGTGATGGTCGGCGTCTTGGGAGCTGTGGAGTCGATCCGCAGGTAGCACCATGACGAGTACGGGGAGAACAGGTCGCCGGATTTGCCGTTGTAGCTCCAGTGCGACTGGGTGCGGGCCCGGAACCGGTACAGGCCGCCGTCCGCCCGCTTGGTGGTCGTCACCTTCTCCAGAGTGCCGTCCGGGTCCCAGCCTGAGTCCGGCTTGTAGTCGCTCCACACCTGCGACCAGGTCCCCGATGTCGTGTCCGTACTGGAGCGCTGCATCACGAACTCGGCCTGCAGGTAGCCTTCTTCCTCTCCCTGATGCTGCTCGACCTTCGTCTGCACCCGGGCCTGGAGGGTCGGCGTGTCCACCGTCACCGTCAACGGGTCTGATGCCGGGCGGCACGTAGCTGTGGTCCCCGTGCCGGGAATCGCGCCTACCGAGGTGGGAACGCCCGGCGTGTGCACGTACCAGACCTTCAGCTCGGCGTTGTTGTCGAACCTCTTCCAGGCCCTCGGCTCGCTCTCGTCCTTGGCTCGCAGCATCAACGTCAGCCGGGGGAACTTGCCGGCCGCGAAGGCCCGGACCGTTGAGGTGAGGTTCTCGTCCGACTCATCCGGGTTGTCATTGAACTCGACCCACGTGTCGGGTTGTTCGGGGTTGCAGAGATCACCGCGGCCCGCCGACACGTATCGGTCGCCCATCTGGTCCAGCTGATCGGGGCCCGGCCAGACAGTGCCTTCGGTGATGTTGTCGGTGCGCTCCAGATCCACCCAGTAGGGGGTGCAATTGAAGGACCACGTCTCACGAGCGCGAAACGTCGCGTCCAGCACATGCTTGCCGGCCAGCGCGCCCGGGCCGAACTCAAAGTACATGCGGTCGGTGTAGCCGCCGGTGCTGCACGCGTACCCGTCGGCGACACCACAACGGCCCACGCCCTTGGGCTCGCTGAACTTCCAGAACTTGTCGCCGTCCGACGACAGCTTCGTCCACTCCGAGACGCCCAGTCCCACCGAGGGATCGATGAACACCGGGTAGACGGTCTCCTTGCCGCGCAACAGGTCCAGGTCCGGGTGGACCGACACCGCGCCCTCGCCCACGGTCACGGGAAGGTCCGCCGTGACGTCACCCTCCCCAGGGTGAGCCGGATCGTCACTGGTGTCCTGCTCGGTCTGAGCTTCCTCGGCGGCCGTCGACAGGAACCGGGTCTGGAGCCCCGCGGTTTCCGTTCCCGATGAATCCCACATCTGGCTAGCAGGTCCGCGGAATACAGCGTTGCCGTCTGCGTCAACGGCCCGCAATCCGCCGCCCTCGCCAGGCGCCACGCTGAGGCCGTCTCCGGTTGCGGTCAGCTTGATCTTCTCCAATTCGGGGCTTGCCGCCGCTTCGGCCGTCTTGACCACCAGCACCTCGCGGTAGCCCTCGGCCTCCGCCGTCATCTGCAAGTCCACGCCCTTGATGGGCACGTCGGCATAGGTGGCCATGGCGCCGTCCAGGACCGGCTCGGGCAGGGAGGTGGGCCAGCCGAGCTTCAGTTCCTGCCCGTCCCGCCCCAGCCTCAGCAACCCCGAGCCGCTGCCGCCACCGGAGAACGACATGTCGACGACAGCCGACTTGGGCCCCACACTGCCGTCCGAACGCTTCTCGAGCGTGACGTCGATGTCCTTCCACGCGCCGTCCTCGGCCCGGGCACGCTGCGGCTGCGTCGACTGCGTGAGGGTGAAGGTGCCATCCGGGTTGGCGACCGTGCTGCTGTACTCGGTGCGCGCCGCGGTCACTTCGACTGGCTCCCCCGTGGCTGCCGCACGCTCAGAAGCGGATTGCTCGGTCAGTACGGATTGCGGTTCTGCGGCCTGGGCCTCGCCAGAGGCCACGATGGTCACGGCCGGAAGGAGCGACAGCAACGCCGCTAGAACAGAAACGCCTCCGACCGCACAATGTGTCCCGCTTCTTCGGACACGGGCACGACGAATCCCCCGCTTCAACCCCACGACCCCACCCCGTAGTTACAGATTGTTCACAGGTGGAGCGAGTTAATGTTCCCTTTATCTTTCGCGTCAATGTGATTTGGATTACACGCCTGCGGGGCAAGCGGGTCACCGACCAGGGAAAATGACACAACATGCCCAATATGCGCATGGCGTCATCGAGGCACTGGCGGACACGATCAGTAATCGCGAGTTGAAATGCAGTGAACGTAATCAGCCACTCCCGCGAGAGGCACTCAAGCGCATGTTCTGGATCATTTGACGGCTATCCGCCAAGGCGGAATCCAAAACCGCCAGACAATTCGACAGAACAGAACTAAGGGCTGTCCCGTAACCCTCAAGGGGCGAGCGACAGCCCCGTGGCTACGGGAGCCTCAGTTTTCGTTTTGTCCCTCTGATACGGCGCGCTCACGCACCTGCGCTTCGGAAGCTGCCAGCCACTCGTCCACCACGTCGTGGGCTTCATCCAGGGCCGGATCGCGTCTCCCATCGTGTGCGTAGGCCGGGGACCGATCCGCGCGCAGCGGCAAGTGAGCGCAGTACCAAGCGCGCTTGGCGCCTGCTCGCTCTGCGTCCGTGCCTGAGCGGAGGTAGTCGAGCAGTGCCGTCATTACCCTGCGGCGTCCGAATGTGTAGAGCGCCGGCTCGACGAACCAGCGGCAGAAGCTCGGGTCTGGGTCATAGACGGCCGCGGCCATCAACGGAGCGAAGAGCTCTTCGGGCAGGCTGGCGCGTTCGAGTAGTGGCCTGCGTACCGCGTGGGCCAGGTGCCGCGCGCGTTGATCTTCCGGCACGTCGGCCACGTCACCGAGGTCCAGCAGTTGGGCCACCTCGGCTGCGGATGACAGGAATGAACGTGCTGCTGCCTCGTTGCGGTCGTCATCGGTCATGACAGAATTCTGGACCGTCCAACGGTCGTCAGGCACCGCGATGTTGGTGGCTGATCCACGCATCATGGCTGGTTGCTCAGCTGCCTCTTCCCGGATGAAACGATCACGTTGTGGCTGGTGTGATCACGGCGTCGGTGCCGTCCTGGATAGAGCCCTTCACCGGGCTGACCCCGCGCTGTTTCGGCAAGTTGGTAGCCGAGGTACGACGCGCACGGGGCGCAGATCAACAGCGCGGTCGCCCTTGGAGTCTGGCCCTGGAGGACCGCATCCTGCTGGTCACGGCTTATTGGCGCACGAACTTGACGATGCGACAGCTTGCCCCGCTGTTTGGGGTCTCCAAGTCGGCCGCAGACCGGATCATCGACCACCTCGGTCCGCTGCTGGCGCTCAGGCAGCGGAAGCGGTTCCGCAAGAACACCGTGCTCATAGTCGACGGCACCCTGGTGCCCACCCGCGATCACACGGTGGCCGAGCAGTCGAAGAACTACCGCTATTCCACAGCCCATCAGGTGGTCATCGACGCCGACACTCGCCTGGTCGTCGTGGTCGGCCAACCCGTGCCGGGCAACCGGCACGATTCGCGCGGCTGGGAAGAGTCCGGCGCCAAGGCCGCCGTCGGCAAGACGATGACCATCGCCGACGGCGGCTACCAGGGCACCGGATTGGTCATTCCACACCGCCGCCGCAAGGGCGAAGAACTCCCGGCATGGAAAGAGGAAAACAACCGCTCGCACAAGCAGGTCCGCGCACGCGTCGAGCACGCCTTCGCCCGCATGAAGGGCTGGAAGATCCTGCGCGACTGCCGCCTCAAAGGCGACGGCGTCCACCACGCCATGCTCGGCATCGCCCACCTGCATAACCTCACCCTCGCCGGATAGGCGAACCAGCCGGAGCAGCCGACCTTGCCCCTCCCAACTCCAAGATCGTTACGGGACAGCCCTTAGGTCGGCGGCAGGACTCTCCCACCTGCCGCTGGTTACACGCTGCATCCGAATGACGGCGGGGAGGGCGGTTACCGCATCAACACCCCCGCCCCCTCCCCCACCCCCTCAGAAGGCACCGCCACCAACCCCAACTCCGCGCCGGACGCCAGCAACCGATGCGCCGGAAGAATCCGGACCGTATACCCGTACGGCCCCGTCCGGTCCAAGGCGAGCGGTCCCTCGTACACCCAGCGCCCCTCCGCGTCCGGGCTCCCCGCCGACTTCAGCGGCACCGTCGACGCGTCCGCGATGCGGTCCTCGGAGTCCACCCGTCCCGAGACCGCCTGGACCTCGACGTCGTCCGGCCCGAGGTCGCCCAGGCCCACCCGCACCCGGAGGCTGAGCGTGGAGCCGAGTTCCGCGGTGGGGGTCGCGGCGGACGTCTCCACGTGGTCGACCGTGACGCCGTGCCAGGCCGAACGCACCCGTGCCTTCCAACCCGCCAGCTCGCGCGCCGCGTCCGGTGTCATCGCGCGGTGGGCGTGCGCGGCCGGGGTGTAGAGGCGCTCGACGTATTCGCGGACCATCCTGCCCGCCAGGACCTTCGGGCCGAGCAGCGTCAGGGTCTGGCGGACCATCTCGATCCAGCGGTCCGGCAGGCCGCCCTCGCCGCGCTCGTAGAAGCGGGGCGTGACGCGTTGTTCCAGCAGGTCGTACAGCGCCGCCGCCTCTATGTCGTCGCGGTGGTCCGGGTCCGTGCCGGTGCCGTCCGCGGTGGGGATGGCCCAGCCGAAGTCCGGCTGGAACCACTCGTCCCACCAGCCGTCCAGCACCGACAGATTCAGGCACCCGTTCAGGGCCGCCTTCATGCCGGAGGTGCCGCACGCCTCCAACGGCCTGAGCGGGTTGTTCAGCCAGATGTCGCAGCCGGGGTACAGCTTCTGCGCCATCGCCATGCCGTAGTCCGGGAGGAAGACGATGCGGTGCCGCACCCGCGGGTCGTCGGTGAACCTCACCAACTCCTGGACCAGGCGCTTTCCGCCGTCGTCCGCCGGGTGCGCCTTGCCCGCCACCACGATCTGGATCGGCCGCTCGGGGTGCAGGAGCAGGTCCATCAGGCGGTCGCGGTCGCGGAGCATCAGCGTGAGGCGCTTGTACGACGGGACGCGGCGCGCGAAGCCGATCGTCAGGACGTCGGGGTCCAGGACGCCGTCGATCCAGCCCAGCTCGGCCGTCCCGGCGCCGCGTTGCCGCCAGGAGGCGCGCAGCCGGTCCCGTACCTCCGTCACCAGCTGCTCGCGCAGGTTGCGGCGCAGCTCCCAGATGTCCTGGTCGGGGATCTCCGCGACCGCGTCCCAGCGGTCCGAGCCGCCGACGGTCATCGCGTCCTCGGTGCGCCGGCCGCCGATCTGGCGGGCGCCGAGGCGGAAGACCTCGGGGGCGACCCAGGTCGGGGCGTGGACGCCGTTGGTGACCGAGGTGATGGGCACCTCGTCCGGGTCGAATCCCGGCCACAGGCCCGAGAACATCTCGCGGCTGACGTTGCCGTGGAGCAGCGAGACGCCGTTCGCCCGCTGGCCCAGGCGCAGGCCCATCACCGCCATGTTGAAGAGGTTGGGTTCGCCGCCGGGGTAGGTCTCCATGCCGAGCTGGAGGACGCGCTCGACGTCGATGGTCGGGAGTTCGGCGTCGGGGCCGAAGTGGTGGGCGACCAGCTCGCGGTCGAAGCGGTCGATGCCGGCCGGGACGGGGGTGTGGGTGGTGAAGACCGTGCCGGCGCGGACCGCCTCCAGCGCCGAGTCGAAGTCCAGTCCCTCAGCACACAGTTCCGCGATGCGCTCCAGGCCCAGGAATCCCGCGTGGCCCTCGTTGGTGTGGAAGACCTCGGGGGTCGGGTGGCCGGTCAGGCGGCAGTACGTCCGGACCGCCCGTACTCCTCCTATACCCAGCAGCATTTCCTGCAGCAGGCGGTGCTCGCTGCCGCCGCCGTACAGGCGGTCGGTCACGCCGCGTTCGCCGAGGTCGTTCTCCTCGACGTCCGAGTCGAGCATCAGCAGGGGGACACGGCCCACCTGGGCGAGCCAGACGCGGGCGTGCAGCTGCCTGCCGCCGGGCAGGGCGAGGGAGATCTGGGTGGGGGTGCCGTCGGGTTCCTTCAGGAGGGCCACCGGCAGCTCGTTGGGGTCCAGTACCGGGTAGTGCTCCTGCTGCCAGCCGTCGCGGGACAGGGTCTGCCGGAAGTATCCGTGCCGGTACAGCAGCCCCACCCCGATGAGGGGGACACCGAGGTCGCTGGCCGCCTTGAGGTGGTCGCCGGCGAGGATGCCGAGGCCGCCGGAGTACTGGGGCAGGGCGGCCGTGATGCCGAACTCGGGGGAGAAGTAGGCGACGGCGGCGGGGAGTCCGGCGGGCCGGCCCTGGTACCAGCGCTCGCCGGAGACGTAGTCGTCGAGGTCACCGGCGGCCGCGGTGAGCCGGCGCAGGAACCGGCGGTCCTCGGCCAGCTCCGCGAGCCGCCCGGGCGACACGCTGCCCAGCAGCCGTACGGGGTCGTTGCCCGAGGCGGCCCAGCACTCGGGGTCCACGGACTGGAAGAGATCGCGGGTCTCCGCATGCCAGGACCAGCGCAGGTTGCGCGCCAGATCGCTGAGGGGCCGGAGGGGTTCGGGGAGAACTGGACGGACGGTGAATCGACGGATCGCCTTCACGGTTCCACCTCGGGCAGCGCGTGGCAGGGGACACACGGCGGTGTGGGTCCCGTCATCGACCCCGACGGTATCGGTATGCGGGGCTTCGTCACCACGGTGCGTTTTTGCGACTGTCAAGGAGGTAGGACGGAGCACCTTCGTCCGAAAGTAACCGCAACCTTTACAGATCCACCACGGAAGATATGGCCGATTCCGCCCCCGTAGGCGTCCTTGTGGCGGCTTCTCACGGCACGAGAGGCTGACCGTGGCGCACCGGTCCACGTCGGGTGCACCCGGCGGACCAGGGCCGCCGTGCGCCGAGTTGAGGAGGGGACTCACACCATGGCACGGACGCGTATACGGCGTCTGCGCTGGGCCGGTGGCCTGACCGCGGTGACCTGTGTCGCCGCGCTTTCGGCCACCACCATGCCCGCGCACGCCGCACCGGAGGGGCAGATACTCGGCGCCGGAGACCCCGGCTCCGTCAGCGGCAGTTACCTGGTGACACTCAAGGGGGGAACGAAGGCTCCGTCGGCGGCCGGAAAGAGCCTCGCCGAGAAGTACGGGGCGAAAATCAGCCACACCTACGGCACGGTCCTCAACGGGTACGCCGTCCGGGCCGACGAGAGACAGGCCAAGCGACTCGCAGCCGACTCCCGCGTCGCGTCGGTCGTCCAGGACACCCGCGTGATGCGGGCCCACACACAGAAGAACCCGCCGTCCTGGGGGCTCGACCGCATCGACCAGCGCAACCTGCCGCTGGACAAGAGCTACACCTGGCCCGAGTCCGCGGGCGCCGGAGTGACGGTGTACGTGATCGACACCGGCATCCGCATCTCGCACAAGGACTTCGGCGGCCGGGCGAGTTACGGCTGGGACTTCGTCGGCAACGACAGGACCGCGAGCGACGGCAACGGCCACGGCACCCATGTCGCCGGCACGGTCGCGGGCGGCCGGTACGGCGTCGCCAAGAACGCCAAGCTCGTCGCCGTACGCGTCCTCGACAACGCCGGCAGCGGAACCACGGCCCAGGTCATCGCGGGCATCGACTGGGTGACCAAGCACGCGAAGAAGCCCGCGGTCGCCAACGTCAGCCTCGGCGGCTACCGCAACACGCAGCTGGACGCCGCCGTACGCAACTCCATCGCGTCCGGCGTCACCTACACGGTCGCGGCGGGCAACGACGGGCTGCCGGCCGGCCTGTACTCCCCCGCGGCGGTGAAGGAGGCCATCACCGTGGGCGCGACGGACAACAAGGACGCGCGGGCGAGCTTCTCCAACTTCGGCTCGGTCCTGGACCTGTTCGCCCCGGGCGTCGCGATCACCTCCGCGTCGTACGCGAGCGACACCGGCAAGGCGACCTTCTCCGGTACGTCGATGGCGTCGCCGCACGCGGCGGGCGTGGCCGCGCTCTATCTGGCCGACCATCCCAAGGCCGGGCCCGCACAGGTGTCCAAGGCGCTGGTGGCCCAGGCGGTGTCCGGCAAGGTCTCCGGCCGGGGGCTCGGCTCACCGGACAAACTCCTGCAAGTACCGGGCTCGTAGCGTCTGTTGTCGGCCAAGTGGAGGCATCGGCCCCGTTCCTCAGGAACGGGGCCGGTCTTGTGTGTAGACATACGCGTGAGTAGTTAACAAAGTGCCGGATTGCGTACCCGAATAGGGTGGGAAGGCTCCTCCGGTACACCCCACCCGTGCGCCCCCGGGCGCGCCCACGCAGGACCCACCTCCCCACAGCCATCCGCCCACCCAAGTTGACGCGGACAGGAGCGGTCATGCCCGCCATGCACCACCAGTCGTCCTCACCCCCGACGTCCAGCACCGACGCACCCCCCGTCCCACGCGCCGTCACCGCCGACACCGGACCGCCGGCTCGGGAGCGACCCTCCGCGAGCGACACGGCCGGCGGCGTCGGGCGCATACCCGTCCTCGACGTCCGCCCGATCGTCCAGCACGGGCGCAGGCCCGCCAAAGCGGTGACCGGCGAGACCTTCGAGATCTCGGCGACCGTGTTCCGCGAGGGCCATGACGCCGTCGCCGCCAATGTCGTCCTGACCGGCCCGGACGGCCGTCCGGGCCCCTGGACGCCGATGCGTGAACTGGCCCCGGGCACCGACCGCTGGGGCGCCACCGTCACCGCCGGCGAGCCCGGCCAGTGGACTTACCGGGTCGAGGCCTGGGGCGATCCGGTCACGACCTGGCGGCACCACGCCCAGATCAAGATCCCGGCCGGCATGGACACGGACCTGGTCCTGGAGGAGGGCGCGCGGCTGTACGAGCGTGCGGCCGCCGACGTGCCGGAGCACGAGGAACGGAAGGTGATCCTCGCGGCCGTCGAGGCCCTGCGGGACGAGAGCCGCCCGGCCGCCTGGCGGTTGGCGGCCGCGTTGACTCCCGAGGTGGATGCGGTGTTGGGGCGGTATCCGTTGCGGGATCTGGTCACGGTGACGGATCCGCTGCCGCTGCTGGTGGAGCGCGAGAGGGCCCTGTACGGCTCCTGGTACGAGTTCTTCCCCCGCTCCGAAGGCACACCGCAGCAGCCCCACGGCACCTTCCGCACCGCCGCGCGCCGGCTGCCGGCGATCGCCGCGATGGGCTTCGACGTGGTCTACCTGCCGCCCATCCACCCCATCGGCACGACCTTCCGCAAAGGCCCGAACAACACCCTCTCCGCCGGCCCCGAGGACGTCGGCGTGCCCTGGGCGATCGGCTCCCCCGAGGGCGGCCACGACGCGATCCACCCCGACCTGGGCACGATCGAGGACTTCGACCACTTCGTGGCCCGGGCGGGCGAACTGGGCCTGGAGATCGCCCTCGACTTCGCCCTGCAGTGCTCCCCCGACCACCCCTGGGTGCACAAACACCCCGAGTGGTTCCACCACCGCCCCGACGGCACCATCGCCTACGCCGAGAACCCGCCGAAGAAGTACCAGGACATCTACCCCCTCGCCTTCGACGCCGACCTGGACGGCCTGATCACCGAGACCCTGCGCGTCCTGCGGCACTGGATGGCCCACGGCGTGCGGATCTTCCGCGTGGACAACCCGCACACCAAACCGGTCGTGTTCTGGCAGCAGGTCATCGCCGACATCAACCGCACCGACCCGGACGTGATCTTCCTGGCCGAGGCATTCACCCGCCCGGCGATGATGCACACCCTCGCCCAGATCGGCTTCCAGCAGTCCTACACCTACTTCACCTGGCGCAACACCAAGCAGGAACTCACCGAGTACCTCACCGAACTCTCCGGCGAGGCGGCCTCCTACATGCGGCCGAACTTCTTCGCCAACACCCCCGACATCCTGCACGAGTTCCTCCAGCAAGGCGGACGGCCCGCCTTCGAGCTGCGCGCCGTACTGGCCGCCACCCTCTCCCCCACCTGGGGCATCTACAGCGGCTACGAACTGTGCGAGAACACCCCCCTGCGCAACGGCAGCGAGGAATACCTCCACTCGGAGAAGTACCAGCTACGGCGCCGCGACTGGGAAGCCGCCGCACGCGAGGGCCACACCATCGCCCCCCTGATCACCCAGCTCAACGCCGTCCGACGGGCCAATCCTGCCCTGCGGCAGTTGCGCGACCTCCACTTCCATCACGCGGACAAGGAAGCGGTGATCGCCTATTCGAAGCGAAGCGGTTCGAACACGGTTCTGGTGGTCGCCAACCTCGACCCTCACCACACCCAGGAGGCCACGGTCTCGTTGGACATGCCGCAACTCGGCCTGGAATGGCACGAGTCGGTGCCGGTGCGCGACGAGCTCACCGGCGAGACCTATCACTGGGGCAGGGCGAATTACGTGCGTCTCGAACCGGGCACTCGTCCCGCGCACATCCTCACCGTCCTGCGACCGTCCACCCCGCAGATCGGAGGGTCACCCACAAAATGATCGTCAACGAGCCCGTTCAGGACACCTTCGAGGACACGCCTGCCAAGGATCGTGACCCGGATTGGTTCAAGCGCGCCGTCTTCTACGAGGTCCTGGTCCGTTCCTTCCAGGACAGCAACGGCGACGGCGTCGGCGACCTCAAAGGCCTTACCGCCAAACTCGACTACCTGCAATGGCTCGGCGTCGACTGCCTGTGGCTGCCGCCCTTCTTCAAATCACCGCTCAGGGACGGCGGCTACGACGTCTCCGACTACACGTCCGTGCTGCCCGAGTTCGGTGACCTCGCCGACTTCGTGGACTTCGTGGACTCCGCCCATCAACGCGGCATGCGGGTCATCATCGACTTCGTCATGAACCACACCAGCGACCAGCACCCGTGGTTCCAGGAATCGAGGAAAGACCCCGACGGCCCCTACGGCGACTACTACATGTGGGCCGACGACGACAAGCAGTACGCCGACGCCCGCATCATCTTCGTCGACACCGAAGCCTCCAACTGGACCTTCGACCCGGTCCGCAAGCAGTACTTCTTCCACCGCTTCTTCTCCCACCAGCCGGACCTCAACTACGAGAACCCGGCCGTGCAGGAGGAGATCCTCTCGGCGCTGAAGTTCTGGCTGGACCTGGGAATCGACGGATTCCGGCTGGACGCGGTGCCGTATCTGTATGCGGAGGAGGGCACGAACTGCGAGAACCTTCCCGCGACCCATGAGTTCCTCAGGCGGGTACGGAAGGAGATCGACGCCCAGTACCCGGACACGGTGCTGCTGGCGGAAGCGAACCAGTGGCCGGAGGATGTCGTCGACTATTTCGGCGACTTCCAAAGCGGCGGCGACGAGTGCCACATGGCTTTCCACTTCCCGGTGATGCCGCGGATCTTCATGGCCGTACGGCGGGAATCCCGCTACCCGGTCTCGGAAATCCTCGCCAAGACCCCGGCCATCCCCTCCGGCTGCCAGTGGGGCATCTTCCTGCGCAACCACGACGAGCTGACCCTCGAAATGGTCACCGATGAAGAGCGCGACTACATGTATGCGGAGTACGCCAAGGACCCGCGGATGCGCGCCAACATCGGCATCCGGCGCAGGCTGGCTCCGCTGCTGGACAACGACCGCAACCAGATCGAGCTGTTCACCGCCCTGCTGCTGTCCCTCCCCGGCTCGCCGATCCTCTACTACGGCGACGAGATCGGCATGGGCGACAACATCTGGCTCGGCGACCGCGACGCCGTCCGCACGCCGATGCAGTGGACCCCGGACCGCAACGCGGGTTTCTCGTCGAGCGACCCGGGGCGGCTGTTCCTGCCCACGATCATGGACCCGGTCTACGGCTACCAGGTGACGAATGTCGAGGCGTCCATGTCCTCGCCGTCCTCTCTCCTGCACTGGACCCGCCGCATGATCGAGATCCGCAAGCAGAACCCGGCCTTCGGTCTCGGCTCCTACACGGAACTCCAGTCGTCGAATCCGGCCGTGATCGCTTTCCTGCGCGAATACGAGGACGATCTCGTCCTGTGCGTGAACAACTTCTCCCGGTTCGCGCAGCCGACGGAATTGGATCTGCGGAGGTTCAACGGGCGGCATCCGGTGGAGCTGTTCGGCGGGGTGCGATTCCCGGCCATCGGTGACCTGCCGTACTTGCTGACCCTCGGAGGCCACGGCTTCTACTGGTTCCGGCTCCGCAAGGACGCCGCCTGACAGCCCGGGCGGGGCGGTTTCTCCCGCCCCGCCCGGGGCACGCATCAGTAACACCCCGACCGGCCCGGGGAAAGGACGTGACGCCATGTCGAAAGCCGTCACCCGCACCCTTACGACCCCTCCCGGCCTCCTTGCGTCGTTGGACCCGCTCCTACGGGAGTGGCTGCCACGGCAGCGCTGGTTCGCGGGCAAGGGGCGTCCGGTCACCGGGTTCTCGCTGGTGGCGGCCACCGAGCTGCTGCCGCCCGGCGGCAAGCTGGGCCTGTACCACCTGCTGGTGCGCGCCCACCAGCCACTCGCGCCCCTTTCGGGCGCCCCCGAGCAGCCCGCGGACTGCTACCAGCTGCTCATAGGGGAGCGCGAGGCGCTGCCGCCGCGGCTCGCGCCCGCGCTGATCGGACACGTGGCCGAGGGCCCGCTCGCCGGACGCACGGTGTACGACGCCCTGTACGACCCCCGCCCCACCGAGCTGCTCCTGGAGGCGCTGCGCACCGGGGCCCGGATCGGCGCGCTGCGTTTCGAGCGGGACGAAAGCCAGGAGATCCGGTCCGGCCTGGTGCCGCGCCTGGTCACCTCCGAGCAGTCGAACTCGTCGGTCGTCTACGGCGATACGTTCATCCTGAAGCTGTTGCGCCGGATCGTGCCCGGCGTCAATCCCGACCTGGAGCTGCCGCTGGCGCTGGCCCGCGAGAGCTGCGACCGGGTGCCCGCGCCGACGGCGTGGATCCGGGCGGAACTGGCCGGCGAGGGTTACGTCCTCGGCGTGCTCCAGCCGTTCGTGCAGGGCGCGGCGGACGGCTGGGAGCTGGCGCTGCGCGAACTGGCCAAGGGCGAGGACTTCGCCGCCGCGGCGCGGGCGCTCGGGCGCGCGACCGCCGAGGTGCACATGGCGCTGGCCCGCACCCTGCCGACCGTGACGCTGGGCCACGCACAGGTGCAGCAGCTGGTCGACGGCATGGTCGAGCGGCTGGACGCGGCCGCGCAGGCGGTGCCCGCGCTACGGCCGTACGCGCCCGGCCTGCGCTCCGCCTTCGAGGCGCTGGCCGACCTGGCCGCCGAGGGCTGCACCTGGACCGCCCAGCGCATCCACGGCGACCTGCACCTCGGACAGTGCCTGCGCTCGCCCGCGGGGCAGTGGTGGCTGATCGACTTCGAGGGCGAGCCGTCGAAGCCGCTGGCCGAACGGCGGATGCCACAGCCTCCGGTGCGGGACGTCGCGGGCATGCTGCGCTCCTTCGACTACGCCGCCCACTCGGCCGACCCGCCGGTACCGGGCTGGGCCGACACCTGCCGGGCCGCCTACTGCTCCGGATACGCGCAGGTCAGCGGAGCCGATCCGCGGACCGATCCGGTGCTGTTGCGCGCGTACGAGACCGACAAGGCGATCTACGAGGTCGTCTACGAGGCCCGCCACCGCCCCGACTGGCTCCCCGTACCGCTGTCCGCGATACGCCGCCTGGCCGCGGACACCGGCCCCAACCCCCCGTCTCCGTCCCCGTCCCCGTCTCCGTCCCTGTCCCCGTCCACCCCCGCATCCCCACCCTCGCCGAGGAGGCCCCGCCCGTGACCCCCCGCACCACTCCCTCCAGCGGTTCCGATCAACAGAAGACCGCGGAGAAGGCGGCCGAGCAGACGAGCGTCGCGAAGAAGGCGACAGCGAAGACGGCGAAAGCCGCCGAGAAGGCCGCGGAGGCCGTGAAGAAGGGGACGACGAAGGCCGCTGCGGCGAAGAAGCCGGCCGCGAAGAAAGCCACGTCGAAGAAGGCGGCCGCCAAGAAGACCGCCCCCAAGAAGGCAGCCGCCAAGAAAGCCGTGGCCAAGAAGGCCACCACGAAGACGACCGCCGCGAAGAGCACGGCGTCGAAGAGCACCGCCACGAAAAAGGCCTCCGCGAAGAAGATCCCCGCACAGAAGACGGCGCCCAAGAAGATCCCGGCACAGAAGGCGTCCCCGGAGAAGGCCGCTCCACCGCCGGAGGCACCCGTCTCCCCCGCCCTCGACGCCGTCGACCGCGACCGTCTCCTCAGCGGCACCCACCACGACCCGCACTCCGTGCTCGGCGCGCATCCGGTGCCCGGCGGAGTCGCCTTCCGGGCCTTTCGGCCGTACGCCCTGTCGGTCACCGTCGTCGCGGGCGACCTGCGGGCGGAGCTGCACGACGACGCCCAGGGGTTCTTCTCGGGGCTGCTGCCCCTGCGGGACGTACCGGAGGACTACCGGCTCCTCGTGGCGTACGAGGGGTCGGTCCAGGAGACCGAGGACGCGTACCGTTTCCTGCCCGCGCTGGGCGAGCTCGATCTGCATCTGATCGGTGAGGGACGGCACGAGCAGCTGTGGCGGGCGCTCGGCGCCGAGCCGATGACGCACCAGGGCGTGACCGGCACCCGGTTCACGGTCTGGGCGCCGAACGCACGGGGCGTGTCCCTGGCCGGCACCTTCAACTTCTGGGACGGCACGGGCTATCCGATGCGCTCGCTCGGCGGCACCGGCGTCTGGGAGCTGTTCGTGCCCGGCATCGGCGAGGGCGAGCTGTACAAGTTCGAGATCACCCGGCCCGACGGCTCGAAGACCCTGCGCGCCGACCCGCTGGCCCGCCGTACGGAGGCCCCGCCCCACACGTCGTCCATCGTGCACGCCTCGCAGCACGAGTGGGGTGACGCGGAGTGGCTGGCGCGGCGGGGGGAGGTCCCGACGCACGAGGCGCCGTTCTCGGTGTACGAGGTCCATCTGGCCTCCTGGCGAACGGGACTGACGTACCGTCAACTAGCCGAGCAGCTCCCCGCGTACGTCAAGGACCTCGGTTTCACCCACGTCGAGCTGATGCCGGTCGCCGAGCATCCCTTCGGCGGCTCCTGGGGCTACCAGGTCACCGGCCTCTACGCGCCCACGGCCCGCCTCGGTACGCCGGACGACTTCAAGTTCCTGGTCGACGCCCTGCACCAGGCCGGGATCGGCGTCCTGATGGACTGGGTGCCGGCGCACTTCCCGCGCGACGACTGGGCGCTGGCCGAGTTCGACGGCCGTCCGCTCTACGAGCACGAGGACCCGCTGCGCTCCGCGCACCCCGACTGGGGCACCCTGGAGTTCGACTTCGGGCGGCGCGAGGTGCGCAACTTCCTTGTCGCCAACGCCACGTACTGGTGCGAGGAGTTCCACATCGACGGCCTGCGCGTGGACGCCGTCGCCTCCATGCTCTACCTGGACTACTCGCGCGAGCCGGGCCAGTGGGTCCCGAACGAGCACGGGGGCCGGGAGAACCTGGACGCGGTGGCGTTCCTGCAGGAGATGAACGCGACCGTGTACCGGCGGGTACCGGGGGTCGTGACGATCGCGGAGGAGTCCACGGCCTGGGACGGCGTGACACGCCCGACGCACGTGGCGGGCCCGGGCGGCTTCGGGGGCCTCGGCTTCGGGCTGAAGTGGAACATGGGCTGGATGCACGACTCGCTGGAGTACATGGCCAAGGAGCCGGTGCACCGCAAGTACCACCACAACGAGATGACCTTCTCGATGGTGTACGCCTACAGCGAGAACTACGTCCTGCCCATCTCCCACGACGAGGTGGTGCACGGCAAGCGGTCCCTGGTGTCGAAGATGCCGGGCGACTGGTGGCAGCAGCGGGCCAACCACCGCGCGTACCTGGGCTACATGTGGGCCCACCCCGGCAAGCAACTGCTCTTCATGGGCCAGGAGTTCGCGCAGGGCGCGGAGTGGTCCGAGGCGCACGGCCCGGACTGGTGGCTGCTGGACCCGGCGTACGGGGCGGAGCCCGACCACCGGGGCGTGCGGGACCTGGTCCGCGACCTGAACACCGTCTACCGCCACACCCCGGCCCTCTGGCAACGGGACACCGACCCGTCCGGCTTCCAGTGGGTGGTCGGTGACGCGGCCGACGACAACGTCTTCGCGTTCCTGCGCTACGACGCCGAGGGCGCCCCGCTGCTGGCGGTGTCGAATCTGTCGCCGGTCGTCCGGCACGACTACCGCCTCGGGGTTCCGGACGACGTCCCGGCCTGGCACGAGTCGCTGAACACCGACGCGGCGAAGTACGGCGGCAGCGACGTCACCAACCCCGACCCGCTCAAGCCGGAGGCCCAGCCGTGGCACGGCCGCCCGGCCAGCATCCGGCTGACGTTGCCGCCGCTGGCGACGGTGTGGCTGCGTCCGGCTTAGTTTTCGCGGCCCTGAAGGGGCCTCGTTCGAGGACGAGGCCCCTTCAGGGCCGAAGCGGGGCCCGGGGGCCGCAGGCCCCCGGGGACCCTCAGCCCGACGCCGCCGCGCTCTCGGCCAGACCGCGCGGCAGCCGCCCCGTGTGCAGCACCCCGAGCCGCTGCGTGGCGCGCGTCAGCGCCACGTACAGGTCGCTCGTGCCGTACAGCCCCGGCTCCACCACCAGCACCGAGTCGAACTCGAGCCCCTTCGACTGACGCGGGTCGAGGAGGACGACGGTCCGCGTGAGGTCGGGCTCCGCTCCGGCAGTCACCCCGTCCAGCCGCGCCGCCAGCCTGCGGTGCAGATGGCGCGGCGCGATGACCGCGAGGCGCCCCTCGGCAGGGGTCAGCTCCACGACCGCCTTGGCGACGGCGTCCGGCAGGTCGTCGGTCGCGCGCACCCAAGGCCGTACCCCCGTCGAACGCACCGAACTCGGGGGCTCGAAGCCGGGGTTCTCGGCCCGCACCACGGCCGCCGCGAGGTCCATGATCTCGGACGGCGTGCGGTAGTTGACGCCGAGGCGGGTGTGCTCCCAGCGGTCCTCGACATAGGGCTCCAGGATGCCTGCCCAGGAACCGACGCCGGCCGCCTCGGCCGTTTGGGCCGGGTCGCCGACCAGCGTCATCGAGCGGGTGGGGCTGCGCCGCATGAGCAGCCGCCAGGCCATCGGCGACAGTTCCTGCGCCTCGTCGACGATGATGTGCCCGAACGCCCAGGTCCGGTCGGCCGCCGCCCGCTCGGCGGCGCTGCGGTGGTCGTCCTCCTCGTGGCGTTCGGCGAAGCGCTCGGCGTCGATGATGTCGTGCGCGGAGAGCACCTCGCTGTCGTCGTCCTCCTTGTCCTCGAACTCGTACGTCCGGGAGGCGTACGACACGTCCAGAACGCCCTGCGCGTACGCGACCTGCGTCTCCCGCTCACGCTCGGCCCGCGCCCGCGCCACCCGGTCGTCCTCGCCGAGCAGTTCGGCGGCCTCGTCCAGCAGCGGTACGTCCGCCACGGTCCACGCCCGCGTCACGGTCCGGCGGATCGCGGCCGCGTCCTCGTCGGGGAGGTAGCCCACGGGGTCGGCGAGGAAGTCCGCGACCAGGCGCTGCGGGGTCAGCCGCGGCCACAACTGGTCGATGGCCGCCCACACTTCGGGGTTCTCGGCGATCTCGTCCCGGATCTGGGTGATGTCGGCGGGATCCAGCAGACTGGAGCCGTCGTACGGGTCGGTGCCGACCCGCTCGGCGTACAGCTCGGTCAGCGTGTTGAGGATGTGGCCCTCGAAGTGCTCACGGGCCGCGTTGTGCTGGAGCTTCGCGGCCCGGGTGCGCTCGCGGGCCATCCGCACCAGGTCGTCGTCGAGCATCAGGACCTCGCGGTCGTGCTCGATCGCGATCACCGGGTCGGGCAGCGCCTGCCAGTCGCGTACGACCTCGGCGAGTACGTCCGCCATGTCGGCGCGGCCCTTCACCGCGGCCGCCTCGCGGGTGTCGGCCGCCGTCGCCCGTACGCCGGGGAACAGTTCGCCGACGGTGGACAGCAGCACGCCCGTCTCGCCGAGCGCGGGCAGGACCTCGCCGATGTAGCCGAGGAAGGCGGGGTTGGGGCCGACGATCAGGACGGCGCGCCTGGCGAGCAGTTCCCGGTGTTCGTAGAGGAGATAGGCGGCGCGGTGCAGGGCGACCGCCGTCTTGCCGGTGCCCGGGCCGCCCTCCACCACCAGCACCCCGCGGTGCGGCGCCCGGATGATCTCGTCCTGCTCGGCCTGGATGGTCTGCACGATGTCGCTCATCCGGCCGGTGCGCGCGGAGTCGAGCGCGGCGAGCAGCACGGCGTCGCCGGTCGGGTCCTCGTGGCCGGTCCGCTCCTGGTCCCCCAGGTCGAGGATCTCGTCGTGCAGGGCGGTGACCGTGCGGCCGCTGGTCGTGATGTGCCGCCTGCGCCTGATGCCCATCGGGGTGTGACCGGTGGCCAGGTAGAAGGGGCGGGCGACGTCGGCCCGCCAGTCGATCAGGATCGGGGTGCGCTCGGCGTCGTCGGTGCGCAGGCCGATGCGGCCGATGTGGTGGCTGACGCCCGAGGCGAGGTCGATCCGGCCGAAGCACAGCGAGCCGTCCACCGCGTTCAGCGCGGCGAGCAGCCCCGAGCGCTCGGCGACGAGGATGTCCCGCTCCAGTCGGGCCTGCATGGGCGTGTTGCCCTGGGCGAGCGCGTCCCCGACGGAGGTCTCGGTGTCGCCGCGCAGCGCGTCCACGCGCGTGTACAGGGAATCGATGAATTCCTGCTCGCGTCGCATTTCACCGTCTTGCAATGCGGTGTTTGACAATTCTGCTCCCGCCCGGATATAGTGTGCTCACTGGACTTCACCGCGACTTCGTCGGGCCCAATCCGAATCGAAGTCGCGAACCATTGAATATACGCAAAGAAAACCCCCGGGCGCAATTGCCCGGGGGTTTTCTTCGTACTCGAAGTGACCGAAGCGGGTCACAGCACGTCGGCGAGCTCCTCCAGGAGCCTGCGCTTGGGCCGTGCCCCCACCATCGACTTCACGGGCTCACCGCCCCGGAACACCATCAGCGTCGGCGTCGACAGCACGCCGTACGCGATCGTGGTGCCCGGATTGTGGTCCACGTCCAGCTGGACGATCCTCAGCCGGTCGCCCTCCTCGCCGGCGATGGCGCTCAGGACCGGCGCGAGCTGGCGGCACGGGCCGCACCACTCGGCCGTGAACTGCACCAGCACCGGCAGTTCGGAGCCGATCACCTCCGCTTCGAAGTCCTCGTCCGTCACCTCTGCCACGCCCGCCGCCTTGATCACAGCTCCTGCCCTCCCAGTTCGCACAACGGTGGTTCCCCCTCGGCGAGCGCGAGCCGCAGGCCGATCTTGGCGCGCACGGCCTGCAACTCCCCGATCAGCGCGTCGAGTTCGTCCAGCTTGCGCCGGTAGACCGCGAGCGAGGCGGGGCACGTGTCGCCTTCCGGGTGCCCGGCCCGCAGACACTCCACGAACGGCCGCGTCTCCTCCAGGTCGAACCCGAAGTCCTGGAGCGTGCGGATCTGCCGGAGCAGTTTCAGGTCGCTCTCGTCGTACGTCCGGTAGCCGTTGCCGCTGCGCCGCGCGGGCAGCAGCCCTCGCGACTCGTAGTAGCGCAACGTGCGCGTCGTGGTCCCGGCCCGTGCGGCCAGCTCGCCGATTCGCATGCCTACGAACGTAATCCTTGACGCCGACGTCAGGGCAACCGCGGCAGGAGCGGCTTTCTGCGCAGCGGGGAGGACAGCACGATCGACGTCGTCGTACGGCCCAGCGCCGAGGTCTGTTCGAGGACGTCCTCCAGGTGGACGGTGTCCTCGACGGCGACCTTGAGGATCCAGCAGTCCTCGCCGACCACGTGGTGGACCTCGATGATCTCCGGGCGGTCGAGCAGCTCCAGGGTGCGGGGGTGCTTGAGGGTGTAGCCGCCGTGCGGGTTGACCCGGATGAATGCCTGGATGCCGTAGCCGAGCCGGGCGGGGGCGACATGGGCGCCGTATCCCGTGATCGCGCCCGCCGCCTCCAGCCGCCGTACCCGCTCGGTGACGGCTGCCGGGCTGAGTCGCACGCGGCGGCCGAGCTCGCTGAGCCTGATCCGGCCGTCGGTCTGGAGCAGTTCGAGGATCTGCCGGTCCACGGCGTCGAAGGCCACCGATATTTCGTCGGCGGCCGGGCGCAGATGCCGTGGTTCTTTCGGCACGGAGGCCTGATCTCCCATGTGTTCCCCTTCAGGACGCGGTGCGGGGCCAGGAGAATTATGGTCATGCGCAAGGCACGAGAAGTACTGGTCATCGGCGGCAACCGCTATTTCGGCAAGCGGCTGATCGCGCGACTGCTGCTCGCCGGGGACCGGGTGACGGTACTCAATCGCGGATCGTCGGCGCCGCCGCCGGGCGCGGTCCAGCTCGTCGCCGACCGCGGCGACGAGAAGTCACTGACGGCGGCGCTGGGTTCACGGACGTTCGACGCCGTCGTCGACCAGGTCTGCTACACACCGCGCCAGGCCCAGATCGCCCGCCGGGTCTTCACCGGCCGCACCCGTCGTTACGTGCTGACGTCGACGGTGGAGGTGTACGAGTACGAGGACTCGACCGCCCCCGTGCGCGAGACGGCCGTGGATCCGCTGGGCGTGGCCGTCGACCTCGAACTCCCCTGGGACGACCCGGAGTTCCTCGACGTCCAGTACGGCGAGGGAAAGCGGCAGGCGGAGGCCGTCTTCGCCGCCGGCCCGGAGTTCCCGTACACGGCGGTGCGTGTCGCCCATGTGCTGGGCGGGGACGACGACTTCACGGGCCGCATGACGCACTACGCGAGCCGCATCCGCGCCGGTGCGCCGATCACCGTGCCGGTGGTGAACCACCCCGCGACGTACATCCACGTCGAGGAGATCGCCGACTTCCTGTTCTGGGCGGTGGGCCAGGACTTCACGGGGCCGGTCAACGCCGCCTCGCACGGCCTGCTGACCACCGAGGACCTGTGCGACGCGATCAGCGCGCACCTCCCGGACGGCAAGGCCGTCTTCCGGCACGTCGAGGTCGGCGAGGTGGGCGAGGTCTCCCCGCTGTCCTTCAGCCGCTCCTACGGCATGGACAACTCCCGTGCCACCCGGCTGGGTTTCCGCTTCACGCCCGCCCGGCAGTGGCTCCCGAAGGCCGTCGCCGAGACCCTCGGGAAGGCCGGCTGACGTGCGGTATCGCGCGTCAGCCGGCACCCACGGGCCCCGGCGGGCCCTACTCGCCGGTCTCAGCGCGGTCGACCGGCCGGCTCACCGCCGCCCGGAGCCGGCGCCCCGAGGTGGCGTGCCCCGAGGTCGGTGGCCTTCACCAGCGCCGGCGTGACGAGAGCCACCGCCACCTTCCAGACGGGATCCGGCACCAGCGCCACGGCCGCCGCCACGGCGAGCAGCGGGACGAGTGCCCGAGTGACGCGGACGCCCCTGCTCGGCCGCGTGTGTGCCTGTGCGTCGAGGTACCCACCGGTCAGCACCGCCAGTTCGGCGACGACCAGCATGAGTGCCAGGGTGATGTCCACGGGAATCCTCCGCTCAGTCTCCGGCCGAGCTGCAGTCCCAGTGCCCGGCCGCCCTGGTGCTGTTGGCCACGACGGCCGGAGCGGCGTCCGTGCCGCCACCGGGCGGGTTCGCCTTCCACTCGCAGCCGAAGTCCTTCATGAAGTGCTTGAACGTGTAGTTGTGGTACTTCGCCTGGATCTTCTTCAGCCTCGCGATGCCCGCCGGGGTGGCGTTGAAGGCCTTGCTGTACTCCTTGGCGTCCTTCACCAGGCAGCCGGCGGAGACGATCGCCCCCACCCAGCCCGCGCCCTTGGAGGCGATGGTCTTCCCCAGCGAGGAGACACTGACACCGGTGGCCAGCAGCGAACCGCACACGCCGGCGATGCTCTTGTAGTCACGCCCCGCGGACGGCTGGGCCGCCCCCGAGGCCGCCTGGGCCGGAGCCACACCGGCCGCGAGGAGCACGGCCCCGGTGGCCGTGCCGATCAATGCCTTACGAATTCTGTCCATGGGTTCCCCCGGACTTCCTCTGTGTCCTTGACGGTCACCCCTGGAGAGGTACGGAAGATCAACCGGGGTTGGGCAAGGACGGGTAAGGGAACGCAATCTTCCGGTAATGCCGTCAGGCGCACGGCAGTTGCCGTGCGCCTGAAGAAATTCCGACCGGGCGGCTGAGAGACGGGGGAGCAGCCCAGCCGCCCGGAGTGTGCTGGCCGGACGCCCGGCCCCGGTTCAGGTGGGGCCGGACGCCCGGAGCGAGGAGGGGCCGTAGGGCCCGACCCCGACGGCGCCTACGCCTTGGCGAGTTCCTTCTCGTCGCCCTGCTGCGACGCCTCGGCCGGGGCGTCGTGGCCGTCGTTCTGGAGGGTCGCCTCGTCGAACGGGAGCTGACCGGCGAGCACCTGGTCGACACGCCCGCGGTCGATCTCCTTGGTCCAGGTGCCGATCAGGACGGTGGCGACGGCGTTGCCCGCGAAGTTCGTCAGAGCACGGGCCTCGCTCATGAAGCGGTCGATACCGACGATGAGGCCGATGCCGTCCACCAGGGCCGGCTTGTGCGACTGCAGACCACCGGCCAGCGTGGCCAGACCCGCACCGGTGACACCGGCGGCGCCCTTGGAGGCGACCAGCAGGAAGAGCAGCAGCGGGATCTGCTCACCGATGGACATCGGCGTACCCATGGCGTCGGCGATGAACAGGGACGCCATGGTCATGTAGATCATGGTGCCGTCGAGGTTGAAGGAGTAGCCGGCCGGGACGGTGATGCCGACCACCGGCTTGCTGACACCCAGGTGCTCCATCTTCGCGACGAGGCGCGGCAGCGCGGACTCGGAGGAGGAGGTGGACAGGATCAGCAGGAACTCGCGGCCCAGGTACTTGAAGAGCGTGAGGATGTTGAGGCCGGCGACGATGCGCAGCAGGGCGCCGAGCACGATGAAGACGAAGAGGAAGCAGGTCGCGTAGAAGCCGAGCATCAGGATGGCGAGCTTCTTGAGCGCGTCGACGCCGGCGGATCCGGTGACGGCGGCGATGGCGCCGAAGGCACCGACGGGGGCGGCCCACATCACCATGGCCAGGATGCGGAAGACGAGCCGCTGGATGTGCTCCACGCCGCGCAGGATCGGCTGTCCGGCCGAGCCCATGGCCTGCAGCGCGAAGCCGGCGAGCAGGGCGATGAGCAGGGTCTGCAGGACCGTTTCCGAGGTGAAGGCGGAGACCATCGTGGTCGGGATGAGGCTGAGCAGGAACTCGGTGGTGTTCTTGGCCTCCGAGTCGACCTGCTCGTGACCGGCGTCCTTGATGGCGTCGGTGATGTGCAGACCCGTGCCCGGCTCCAGGATGTTGCCGACGACGAGACCGATACCGAGGGCGACCAGCGACATCACGAGGAAGTAGCCCAGCGCGATACCGCCGACGGCACCGACCTTGGCGGCCTTCCGTACCGAGCCGATACCCAGGACGATCGTGCAGAAGATGATCGGCGAGATCATCATCTTGATCAGGTTCACGAAGCCCGCTCCGATGGGCTTCAGCTCGACCGCGAAGTCGGGCGCGACGAGGCCCACGGTGATACCGAGGGCCACCGCGATGATCACCGCGATGTAGAGGTAGTGCGTGCGGTCCCGCTTGGCGACGGGTGCGGCAGGTGCCGTATCGGGGGATTTGGCGGCGGCCACGGCTGCCCTCCTTGACGTCTTCGTCGGTATCACCGGCGTGCGGCTCACGTCCGGGGTGGGGGTTCGCTGACGGGGAAGCGCGCCCCGGGGAGCGGGGGTCGTACTCCAGCGATGCCGCGACTATCCCCTGCCGTGTGAGGGCGGTCACCCTTCCGTTCATTTAGTTCACCGCACGCTTACATGACAGCGGCGCGCGGGACGTTCGTGAGGGGGGCGTCGCCGAGCCCCGACCAGTGGGTGATCTGGGTCACGTCCTGTCACAACGAACGCGGACGCGGTGTCTTGAGGCCGAACCCCCTGGAACCGGAGGAGGCACCGTGACCGAGAACAGCAACGTCATCGTGGTCGGCGGCGGATACGCGGGCGTCATGGCGGCCAATCGCCTGACTCAGCGCGCCGACGTGACCGTGACCCTGATCAACCCGCGCTCGACCTTCGTGCACCGGATCCGCCTGCACCAGCTGGTGGGCGGGTCCGACGACGCGGTCGTCGACTACCGGGAGGTCCTGGCCGGGGACGTCCGGCTGATGGTCGACAGCGTGACGCGGATCGACGCGGCCGAGCGCAGCGTGACACTGGCGACCGGCGGCACGGTCGGCTACGACCACCTGATCTACGCGGTGGGCAGTGGCAGCGCCGACCCGGGCGTGCCCGGAGCGGCCGAGTTCGCCTACCCGATCGCCGGCCTGGAGGAGGCGCAGCGGCTGCGGCCGGTCCTGGACGCCGCGTCCGCGAAGGCCCCGGTGACGGTCGTCGGAGCCGGGCCGACCGGTATCGAGACGGCCACCGAGCTGGCGGAGGCCGGCCGTACCGTGACCCTGGTCTGCGGCGGGGTGCTCGGCCCGTATCTGCACCCGCGGGGGCGACGCTCGGTCGCCAGGCGGATGGCCGAACTCGGTGTGACCGTCCTCGCGGGCCCCGACGCGAAGGTGACGGCCGTGACCCGGGATGCCGTACGGCTCAGTGGCGGCCGTACGCTGCCGAGCGAGGTGACCATCTGGACCGCCGGCTTCGGCGTGCCGGACCTGGCCGCGCGCAGCGGGCTGAGCACCGACGCCCTGGGCCGCCTGCTCACCGACGAGACGCTGACCAGCGTGGACGACCCGCGCATCGTCGCGGCCGGGGACTCGGCGGCACCGTCGGGCCTGCCGTTGCGGATGAGCTGCCAGGCCGCGATACCGCTGGGCGCACGGGCCGCCGACACGGTGCTCAGCCGGATCGCGGGTGAGCAGCCCTCGACCCTCAACCAGGTGTTCGCCGGGCAGTGCATCAGCCTGGGCCGCGGCGCCGGCATCTTCCAGTTCGCCCACCGGTACGACGTCGCGCTGTGGTTCCACATCGGCGGCCGCCCCGGCGCGAGGCTCAAGGAGTTCGTCTGCAAGGGCATCGTCGATCATCTGGCCGCCGAGTCGCGCAAGCCCGGTTCCTACCGCTTGCACCGCGTCTCGGGAGGTACCAAGCGTCAGGAGCTGCTGCGGGCCACGCGCGGCACGGCCCCGGCCGCGACTGCGGACGAGACCCCGGCCGCCGTCGAACACGTGGCCTA
The DNA here is from genome assembly GCF_028736035.1 of Streptomyces sp. T12. Classification (NCBI taxonomy): domain Bacteria; kingdom Bacillati; phylum Actinomycetota; class Actinomycetes; order Kitasatosporales; family Streptomycetaceae; genus Streptomyces; species Streptomyces sp. T12. The sequence continues at coordinate 7,408,019 of NZ_CP117866.1, read as the reverse complement.
ACCCGAGCGCGAACAGGGGAGAGACCTGGGCATGAGTGATCACGCCACCGATGCGGCGACCGAGGCCTTCGTCGCCCACCGCAACCTGCTCTTCACCGTCGCGTACGAGATGCTCGGCTCGGCGGCCGACGCCGAGGACGTCCTGCAGGAGACGTGGCTGCGGTGGGTCGAGGTCGACCTGGAGCAGGTGCGCGACCAGCGCGCCTACCTGGTCCGGATCACGACCCGCCAGTCGCTCAACCGGCTGCGCACGATGACCCGCCGCAAGGAGGCCTACGTCGGCCCCTGGCTGCCCGAGCCCCTGCTCACCGCGCCGGACGTGGCCCAGGACGTCGAGCTCGCGGAGAGCGTGTCGATGGCGCTGATGCTCGTCCTCGAAACACTCTCCCCGACCGAGCGCGCCGTCTTCGTGCTGCGCGAGGTCTTCGACGTCGACTACGACGAGATCGCGGCCGCCGTCGACAAGAGCCCCGCGGCCGTCCGCCAGATCGCGCACCGAGCCCGCCGGCACGTCGATGCCCGCCGCCCTCGCGCGGCGGTCTCCGCGAGCGCGACCCGGGCGGCCCTGGAGTCGTTCCAGCACGCGCTCGCCACCGGTGACCTGCAGGGCTTCCTCGACGTGCTCGCCCCCGAGGTCGTCCTGATGAGCGACGGCGGCGGCGTCAAGCAGGCCGCACCCCGGCCGATCGTCGGCGCCGACAAGGTGGCCCGGTTCATCGTCGGCGGCACGGGCAGGCTCGAAGCCACGCTCACCACCGGCCTCACCGTGGTCAACGGCAACCCGGCGCTCGTCCTGCGCCTGGACGGCGAGATCGACGGCGTCATGGCCGTGCGCGTCGAGGACTCCCGCATCACCGGCCTCTACTACGTCCGCAACCCGGAGAAGCTGACCCGCGTCGAATCGGAGACCCCGCTCAGCCTGCGATGAAGGAGACCCCGCTCACCCTGCGATGAAGAGGCATACGGCGAGCATCACCCGGCGATGAATACGGCGAACACCGCCCAAGCGGACGTCCCATCCACAGGGGCAAGCGGTTTTCCACAGGGGGGAGCGGCCAAAATCGGCCATGGGGCAGACTGACGACATGCGCATCTCCGTCCCGAGGCCCCGCAGCCTGGCCGGCCAGCTCTTCGCCATGCAGGCCGTGCTGATAGCGGTGCTCGTCGCCGGGTACGCGGTGTTCACCTACGTCAGCGACCGCGGCCAGGCCGAGGACGCGGCGCGCCGCCAGGCCATGGCGGTGGCCCAGTCGATCGCCGACGCCCCGTCCGTACGGGAGGCGATCCGCACCCCCGATCCGACGGCCGACCTCCAGCCGTACGCGCTGCGCGTCCAGCACCACACCGGCGTCGACTTCGTCACGATCATGAACCCTCAGGCGATCCGCTGGACGCACCCCGACGAGGACCAGATCGGCCAGCACTTCCGCGGTCACACGGAGCGCGCCCTGCGAGGCGAGCCCTTCACCGAGACGTACACCGGCACCCTGGGCGCGTCCGTCCGCGCGGTCGTACCGATCTACGACGGGGGTACGGCCCCGAAGGACATCGTCGGGCTGGTCAGCGCGGGCATCAGGGTCGAGGAGATCAGCAAGCGGGTGCAGGAGCAGCTGACGGCCCTGCTCGGCGTGGCGGCGGGCGCGCTCGCCCTGGGCGCGATCGGCACGTACGTCGTCAACGCCCGCCTGCGCCGCCACACCCATGGCATGAACGCGGCCGAGCTGAGCCGGATGCACGACTACCACCAGGCCGCGCTGCACGCGGTGCGCGAGGGGCTGCTGATGCTGGACGGGCAGTACCGGGTGGCGCTGATCAATGACGGCGGGCGGGAACTGCTCGGGGTGGGCGGCGACGTGGTGGGGCGGTCGGTCGCGGACCTGGGCCTGCCCGCACCGCTGACCGGGGCGCTGCTGGCGTCCGAGCCACGGGTCGACGAGGTGCATCTGACGGCGCAACGCGTGCTGGTGGTGAACACGTCCCCCGTGTCGGGCGGCGAGCGGCGTGGCACGGTCGTCACGCTGCGGGACGTGACCGAACTCCAGTCCCTGATGGGCGAGCTGGACTCCGAACGGGGCTTCACCCAGGCGCTGCGGTCGCAGGCGCACGAGGCGGCGAATCGCCTCCACACGGTCGTCTCGCTGATCGAACTCGGACGCGCCGAGGAGGCGGTGGAGTTCGCGACGGCAGAACTGGAGCTCGCGCAGGCCCTGACGGACCAGGTGGTGGCCGCGGTGAGTGAGCCTGTGTTGGCGGCGCTGCTGCTGGGGAAGACGGCGCAGGCCAACGAGCGGGGCGTCGAACTCGTCGTATCGGAGGACAGCCGACTGGACGACAACCTGCTGCCGCCTTCCCTGCCGGCCCGGGATCTGGTGACGATCCTCGGCAATCTGATCGACAACGCCGTGGACGCCGCGCAGGGAAGCGTGCGGGGGCGGGTGACGGTGACGGCGTACACGGAGGGCGCGGAGCTGGTGCTGCGCGTGTCGGACACGGGGGCCGGGGTGGACCCCGCACACGTGGAAGTGGTGTTCGAACGCGGCTTCTCGACGAAGCCGGCCGGGCCGGGCGGGCGGGGGCTGGGGCTGGCGCTGGTACGGCAGGCGGCGCATCGGCACGACGGGACCCTGTCGGTGGCGGAGGCTGCCGGGGGTGGGGCGGAGTTCGAGGTGCGGTTGCCGCTGGGAGAGGGTGTGAAGCACGCGCCGGGTGCCGGGGCCTCGCCGGGCGCCGAACTCCCACCAGGTGCCGAACCCGTGCCGGGCGGCAGGCCCGCGCGACAGGCCGAGCCTGTGCAGGGTTCCGAGGGCGCCGTGGTTTCGAGAGGTGACATATGACGGGGCCGGCCGAGCAGGCGATTCGCGTCCTGGTCGTGGAGGACGACCCGGTCGCGGCGGACGCGCACGTGATGTACGTGGGCCGGGTGCCGGGATTCGTCGCGGTCGGCAAGGCGCACACGGGCGCGGAGGCGCGGCGCGCGCTGGAGCGGACGCCGGTGGACCTGCTGTTGCTGGACCTGCACCTGCCGGATGTGCACGGGCTGCAACTGGCCCGGTCACTGCGGGCGGCCGGGCATCACGCCGACGTGATCGCGGTGACCTCGGCACGGGATCTGGCCGTGGTGCGCGAGGGGGTGTCGCTGGGGGTCGTGCAGTACGTACTGAAACCCTTCACGTTCGCGACCCTTCGGGATCGGCTGGTGCGGTACGCCGAGTTCCATGCGGCGGTGGGCGAGGCCAGCGGGCAGGACGAGGTGGACCGGGCGCTGGCTTCGCTGCGGGCGCCTTCGCCTGCGGCGCTGCCCAAGGGGTTGAGCGCGCCGACGCTGGAGCGGGTGACGGGGGCTGTGCGGGAGGCCGCGGAGGGGCTTACGGCGGCGGGGGTTGCGGAGGCCGTGGGGATTTCGCGGATCACGGCTCGGCGGTATCTGGAGCATTTGGTGGAGGCGGGGAGGGCTGAGCGGAAGCCGGTTTATGGGCAGGTGGGGAGGCCTGAGCTGGTTTATCGGTGGGTTCGGGCTCCTCGCTGAGGGCGGTGGCGTCGGCTCGTGCTTCGGCTGCTTCGGTGGGGGCGTTGGCTCGGGTATAGGCGTCGGCGGCTTGGAGGTAGGTGGTGCGGGCCCGGGTGGGGTGGCCGTTCGCCTTGTGAGCCATGGCCAAGTGGGAGAGAGTCCTGCCCACCCCGTACCAGTCGTCCAGCTCCTGATAGATCTCCAGGCTTTTGCCGTAAGCCTTGATCGCCTCTTCCGTACGGCCCACTTGGTACATGGTGTGCCCGAGGGCGCCCCATGCGACGGCCTCGTTGGGGCGGTCGCCGACGGATCCGAGAAGTTCCAGTCCACGCGTGTGCGCATCGATCGCTTCCTCCGCCCGGCCCGTCGCCCGCAGCGCGTTGGCGAGGTTGTTCAACGAGATGCCCACGCTTCGGGGGTCATCGACGCGTCCGAGATCGAGGGCCTGTGTGTACGCGTCGATCGCCTCCTCCGCCCGGCCCGCCGCCAGCAGGGCGAGCCCCATGTTGTTCCACGCGATGCTCTGGCCCTCGCGGTCTCCGTCCGCCTTCAGCAGGTCGCGGGCACGGGCGTGGGCGGCGACCGCTTCCTCCGCCCGGCCCGTCTCCCGCAGGGCGTGGCCAAGGGTCTCCCAGGACATGGCCTGGAACCACCCTTTCCCCGTGCGCTGAGCGGCCTCCTGGGCAGTGGTGGCGACGGTCATCAAGTCCCCGAAGTACCGGCCGAACCGCAGGTACGTCGTCAGGTGGAAGGCGAGCCACAACGCGTCGTCCACGTGCCGCTCCTCCCGCCCCCACTGCACCGCCGCCACCAGCCCCGCCCGCTCCCGGTCCAGCCACGCCAGCGCCGCCGCCCGGTCCGTGAACCGCTCCGGCTCGGGCATCCCTGACGACCAGCGCAACTGCCGATCGGCCTCATAGGCCCACCGGTCGTAGAACTTGAGCACCCGCTGCCTCGCCGCCTCCCCCTCCTCCCGCAACTCCGCGTCCCTCGCCACCAGACCCACCCCGAACGCACGCACAAGGTCATGCATCCGCCACCCCCGCCTGCCGCTCCCCCGCTCCACGAGATGCGCGCGTGCCAGTGCCCGCAGGTCACCTGCCGGGGGCGTGTCGACCCCGGCCAGCACGGCAGCCACCTCATCGCCCACCTCCGGCCCCGGTGCCAGGGCGAGCAGGCACAGCAAGCGGGCCTGGGAGGCCGGGAGGCGGCGGTAGGAGAGGTCGAAACCGGCCCGGACGTTCCGCTCGCCGTCGTCGAGGTGGTCGAGACGGTCATGGGACTCGGCGAGTTCACCGACGAGTTCGCCCACCGGCTTTCCCGGGTCCTCCACCAACAGCGCGGCCGCGATCTCCAAGGCCAGCGGCAGATGACCGCAGAGGACGGCAAGCCGTTCGGCCGCTGCGGCATCATCGGTGACGCGGCTGTCGTCCGGATCGGCGATCCTCAGGGCCAGGTCGAGGAGTTCGTACGCGGCCGGGGCGGTGAGCGGCGCCAGCGGAACGAGTCTCGCCGCGAGTTGGGGCAGCCGGTCGCGGGATGTGACCAGCACCCGATGACAGGCGTCTCCCGGGAGGAGAGGGCGGACCTGGTCCGACGACGAGGCGTTGTCGGCCAGGACCAGCACCGCGCCTCGCTCCCTGACCCGCTGGGCGAGCATCGACCGGTAGAAGACCGCGCGTTCGTCCGCAGTGGCCGGGATGTGCTCCGGCTCGACCCCGAGGGCCCGCAGCAGGGACTGGAGGGCCTGGTCGGCCGTGGCCGGGGAGTCGTCGTAGCCGTGCAGGTCCACGAAGAGCGTCCCGCCGGGGAACCAGCCCCGCTCCCGGGCCGCGTGCGCCGCCTGCACCGCCAGCGCGGTCTTCCCGATACCTCCGAGTCCGGAGACGGCGGTGACGAGCACGGCCTGCGGTGCGCCGGGCGCGGCCGGGTCGAGGGCGTCCAGCAGACGGGCCAGTTCCGTGTCCCGCCCGGTGAAGCCGGCCGCCTTGGCGGGCAGGGCGTCCAGCGCGGTGGGCGCGGGGGCCTTCCCGAGGACCGGCCCGTGAAAGGTGCCGCCCCGGAAGTCGACATGATCCCCGTACCGCTCAGGGCCCGCCCCGCTCATGCCACATCATCCCCCGCGCCGAACGGCACGGCGTAGAGCACCACGTACACCCCCAGCCCCACCACCGCCAGCGCCTCGACCACGGAGACGACCAGCAGCCCCGCCGTGACCGCTCCGGCGGCCCAGTACACGGCGAGCGCACTCAGCGGCACGACACAGAACGCCAGCAGGTCGACCACAAGCTGCACGACCTTCCGCGACACCCGCCGCGCGTCCCCGCGCTGAAAGCTCTCCCACCGGAAGGCGGCGCCCTCGGTATCGGCGAGTCCGGCGAGCCGAGGCCCCAAGTCCTCCCGCACGTAGGCCCCGATGGCCGAGATCTTCACGTCGTTGACGAGGTAGGTCCACCCGAGTACGACACACACCGGCGGCAACGCCAGCAGCATGGAGGCCTGCTTGGCCTGCGCCGCGGCCGCGACGACCGCGGCGACCACGCCGAGCGTCACGTAGAGCAGGTTGTCCCGGAACCCGATCCTCGCCTTCTGCTCGTCCTTCACACTCTGGTACTCGGCGAGCAGCAACTGCCCGACGGTGACGTCCCGTTCCGGCACTCGATTCCCTTCCCCCGGCTGTACGTTATGAGTGTGCCTGAGACTCAGCCCACTGTTCTCGTCCTGACCGCGCTCCCCCTCGAATACGCCGCCATCCGCGCGTACGTCGAGAATCGGCAGGAGCTCGTGCACCCTGACGGGACCCGGGTCGAAGAGGGCCAACTACCCGACACAGCCTGGCATGTTGCCCTCGCCGAGCTGGGCATGGGCGCCGAGCGGGCCGCCGCTCTCACCACGCAGCTCATCAACTGGCTGCATCCCGAGGCCGTGCTCTTCGTCGGTGTCGCCGGCAGCCTGAAGGACGACGTCGGGATCGGCGACGTCGTCGTGGGCACGCAGGTGTACGAGATCCACGGCGGCAAGCAGACACCCGAGGGTTTCCTGGTCCGGCCGAAGGCCCTGCCGGGCTCGCACGCGCTCGAACAGGCGGCGCGTTCCGCCGTACGGGACATGCCCGACGTACGGGCGCACTTCATGCCGATCGCCACGGGGGACGTGGTTCTGGCGGACGCCGAGTCCGAGATCGCCCAGCACCTTCGCAGGAGCTACAACGACGCCGGCGCGATCGAGATGGAGGGCTCCGGGGCAGCCCACGCGGCCCATCTGAACGGCCAGTTGAACGCTCTGGTGATCCGGGGCATCAGCGACCGGGCCGACGCGGACAAGCGCGCGGCCGACGCCTCGGGTTCGCAGGAACTCGCCGCCCGGCAGGCGGCCTCGGTGACGGTGGCAGTGCTGCACAAACACCGGCCCCGCAAGGGCTCCTCCGACTCCAAGGAGGGACCCCATCACCGCCGGGACGAGGGAGCCACGTACGGCGGGGACCACGTCGACCTCCGGGGCGGTACGTTCTACGGCCCCGTCACCGGCAAGACCGACAGGCGACGGTAGGGGGACCACCCACGGCCCGGTCCCCCGCGCCAGCGCAACCCTGCCGCCCCGCCCCTGGGGCTTCACCGGCCGGTCGGTGGAACTGGACCGTCTGCTCCCGCACCTCGCACCCGGCGAGGACGACACGGCCGCCCTCCCGCTTCTCATCTTCGCCGTCACCGGCATGGGCGGCATCGGCAAGACCGCGCTGGCGGTGGAGGCAGCACACCGGGCCCGAACGCAGGGGTGGTTCCCGGGCGGGACGCTCTTCGTGGACCTGCGGGGGTACGACGACAATCCGGTGACCGCGGATCAGGCGGTGCTGGCGCTGTTGGACGCGCTGGGTGCGCGGGGACCGGATCTGCCACCGACTGCTGCGCGGCAGTACGACGCGTATCGCGCGCTACTGGAGCGGCGCGACCGGATGCTGCTGATCCTGGACAACGCGTCGGATCCGGCTCAGCTCCTCGAGCTGCTGCCGGACACTGATCGGCACCGGGTGCTGATCACCTCTCGGGACCGGCCGGATTCGCTTCCCGTGCGGCTCATCGACCTGGAGACGCTTGATCCGGAGGAGTCCGTCGCCCTTGTGGCTCGCGCCCTGCACAGCGCCGACGAGCGGGACGACCGGGCGGAACGCGAGCCTGACGCCTTGCGCGAACTCACCGCCCTCTGTGGTCACTTGCCCCTTGCTCTCCAGATCGGCGCCGCGTTGCTCCGTCGGCGCCGACTGCGGGACATCGCTTCGCTGGTGACCGAGATCAGGAAGACGGGTGATGCCACCGCTGTACTCGATGAGGGCAGTCCCGGCACGGACCTGTACGGCCGCTCGCTCGTTCTACGCCCTGTGCTGGAGACGTCGTATCGCCGCCTGCCGCCAGACCAGGCCCGGCTGCTGCGCCTGCTCTGCCTCGGCCCCGGCGCGGAAACCAGCACGGAAGCCATCGCCGCATTGGCCGACCTCGGCACGGAGGTCCTGCTGTCCCTCCTGGAAGAGCTCGCCGCCACGCATCTGGTCACACCGGTCCGGTGCGTCGACGGTTCGGTACCTGCCACGCGGTGGCGGGTGCACGACTTGGTGCGAGCGTTCGGTGCTGGGCTGGTGGCGGCGGACGCCGGCCTGCGGGAGGAGGGGGAGGCGGCACGGAAACGGGTGTTGGAGTACTACTGCCGGTGGGCGCATGCGGCTGATGACCGGCTGCGATGGCTGCCGGGTATGCCGGAGCCCGAACGGTTCGCGGCCCGGGCGCAGGCGCTGGCGTGGCTGGACGGGGAGCGGGCGGGTCTGGTGGCGGCGGTGGGGTGGGCACGGGAGGAGCGGTTCGCGGGCGCGGCGGTGCAGCTGGCCGCATGTCTGGGGGAGTACCTGGACTGGCGGCGGCATTTTGACGACTGGATCACCGTCGCGGAAGCCGCGCGGGAGGCCGCCCACCGGTCCGGGGACCGTCTGGACGAGGCCATCGCATGGAACAGCCTCGGCCTCGCCCTGCGGCAGGCAGGCCGGGCGGAGGAGGCGATCGACGCCCATACCCGCGCCCGCGACTTCTTCCAGGCCGCCGGAGACAGCCACCGCGAGGCCATGGCGTGGGGCAACCTCGGCCTCGCCCTGCGGAGGGCGGGCCGGGCGAGGGAGGCAATCAGCGCCCTCCGCCGGGTCCGCGACCTGTTCCAGGCCGCCGGAGACAGCCACCGCGAGGCCAACGCGTGGGGCAACCTCGGCAGTGCCTTGCGGGCGGTAGGCCGGGCGGAGGAGGCGATCGACGCCCACACCCGCGCCCGCGACCTGTACCAAGCCGCCGGAGACCGCCACCGCGAGGCCAGGGCGTGGAACAACTTCGGCCTCGCCCTGCGGCAGGCAGGCCGGATAGAGGAGGCGATCGAGGCCTACGGCAAGTCCCTGGAACTCCGCCGGGAGTTCGAGGACTGGTACGGCGAGGGGCGGACCCTCAGCAACCTGGCCTTCGCTCACGAGGCCGCCCGCCGCCCCGCCGAGGCCCGCACCGCCTACCTCCAGTCCGCCGACGCCTACACCCGAGCCAACGCCCCCACTGAAGCCGCCCAAGCCCGCGCAGCCGCCGAGGCCCTTGCATAGCCCCGTCATCCCACCCCCGCATACCCCCGCCCCCTCACAAGACCGCACTCCAGCCACGCCCGCGGCCCGGAGTTCAGCGACGCGGAATCCCACATGGCGGCTCTCCCAGAGGTCGTCTGCCAGGGCGTGGATGAGGCGGGCGGGGCGAGCGCGAGGGCTTGCGCGGCAGAACCGTTCTGCGGAGAGGGCACCAACTGCTTCCGCATAGGCACCGATCCCCACGGCAACGCCTACATCGCCACCGCAACCACCACCGCCCAATCCGCCGCACACTCATTGACCTGACTAGACCACTCGACCTACGTTCACCGGGCAGCCATCCCCGCGCCACAACGAAGTGCGCCCGCAGGAGGTCATGCCCGTGCGCCCCACCGCCGCCCGCCCCGCTCGCCCTGCCCTCCCCACACTCCTCGCCCTCTCCCTCGCCGCCGCAGCCACCCTCACCGCCTGCGGCAGCGGCTCCGGCAGTGACCCCGACACCATCAAGGTCTCCTTCAAACAGTCCACGGACAACTCCATCAAGGTGATGGACACCTACCTCGCGGACATCAAGAAGCAGTTCGAGAAGGCGAACCCCGGCAAGAAGGTCGAGTTCGTCCCCATCAAGGCCCCGGACTCGGAGTACTACACCAAGCTCCAGCAGATGCTCCGCTCCCCCAAGACCGCCCCCGACCTGGTCTACGAGGACACCTTCCTCATCAACTCGGACATCACCAGCGGGTACTTGAAGCCCCTGGACCCCTACCTCGCCAAGTGGCGGGACTGGAAACAGTTCATCGACACGGCCAAGGAAGCCGCCAAGGGCGAGGACGGCAAGACGTACGGCATCCCGGACGGCACCGACACCCGGGGCCTGTGGTTCAGCAAGGACATCTTCAAGAAGGCCGGCCTGCCTGCCGACTGGCAGCCGAAGACCTGGAACGACGTCCTGGACGCCGCCCGCACCATCAAGCAAAAAGCCCCCGACGTCATCCCCCTGAACGTCTACACGGGCAAGCCCGTCGGCGAGGCCGCCACCATGCAGACGTTCGAAATGCTGCTCTACGGCACCACGAATGACGGCAACACAGACCCCCTGTACGACAAGTCCGCCAAGAAATGGGTCGCCGGCAGCCAGGGCTTCAAGGACGCCCTCACCTTCGTCGAGACCGTCTACGAGGAGAAACTCGGCCCGGACGTGTCCGACGCCCTCGACCCCAACGTCATGACCCGCGTCCGCGGTGAGTGGCTCCCCCAGGGCAAGCTCGCCATCGCCCTCGACGGCTCATGGCTCCCGCAGGACTGGCTCCCCGGCAGCGGCCACGAGTGGCCCGAGTGGTCCGACGAGCTCGGCCTCGCCGCCATGCCGACCCAGAACGGCCAGGCCCCCGGCAAGGTGAGCATGTCCGGCGGATGGACCTGGTCGATCCCGGCGAAGGCGGGCAACCCCGACCTCGCCTTCGAGTTCATCAAGACGATGCAGACGAAGACGAACGCCCAGAAGTGGTACGTCGCCAACTCCGGCATCGCGGTACGCAACGACGTGGCGAAGGACCCGTCGTACGTCAACGCCCAACCCGGCATCAAGTTCTTCACGGACCTCGTCGCGAGCACCCACTACCGCCCCGCCTATCCGGCGTACCCGAAGGTCTCCACCGCCGTCCAGGAGGCGATGGAGGGCGTGACGACGGGCGACATGTCGGTCGAGGACGCGGCGAAGGGCTACGACGAGGAGCTGAGGGCGGCGGCGGACGACCAGGTGATCGAGAAATGAGCGCTGCCGAGACGGGCTCCCGCGTATGACGCGGGCCCGCTCACTCAGCCGATCCCTCACCCGCGCCCTCCCGGTCGCCCCCGCCGTCGTCCTCCTGCTCCTCTTCCTCGCCGGCCCCATCGCCTACTGCGCCTACATCGCCTTCACCGACCTCCAGCTCACCGGCCAGGCCGAGGACTCGTTCGTCGGGTTCGACAACTTCCGTACGGCGTTCGGTGACGAGGCGTTCCTCAACGCGGTCTGGCTCACCCTCGTCTTCACCGTCATCTCCGCCCTGCTCGGGCAGAACACCCTGGGGCTGGGCCTGGCCATGCTGATGCAGCGCGCCTCGAAGCCCGTCCGCACCCTCACCGGCGCCGTCGTCATCACGGCGTGGGTCCTGCCGGAGGTCGTCGCCGGCTTCCTCCTCTACGCCTTCTTCCGGCGCGAAGGCACCCTGAACGCCATCCTGGACTGGCTCCGACTCCCCACCCAGAACTGGCTGTTCACCCTGCCGATCCTGGCGGTGTCCTTCGCGAACGTCTGGCGGGGTACGGCCTTCTCGATGCTGGTCTACTCGGCGGCCCTGAACGAGATCCCCAAGGAGATCACCGAGGCGGCCGAGGTCGACGGCGCGGGCGGCTGGCGCCGTATGTGGCACATCACGCTGCCGATGATCCGCCGTTCCATCGGCACGAACCTCATGCTCATCACCCTGCAGACCCTGTCCGTCTTCGGTCTGATCTGGGTGATGACGAGGGGCGGCCCGGGCGGCAAGAGCCAGACGCTTCCGCTCTTCATGTACGAGGAGGCGTTCCAGAAGAGCATGATCGGCTACGGCACGGCGGTCGCCCTGCTGCTGTTGGTGGTGGGCTCGCTGTTCTCGGTGTTCTACCTGCGTCTGCTGCGAACGGAGGTCTGACGCCCATGCCCCGCACTCTCTCCTCCCGACGCACCACCCACCGCCTGGCCGCCGACGCCGGCCTCCTGGCAGTGGCCGCGGCCTTCGTGCTCCCGCTCGCCTGGGTGATCCTCTCCTCCGTGGACACGAACGCGAACCTCCAGGTGAAGCTCCCCGACGGCGTGACCCCCGACAACTTCGACGCGGTCCTTACCCCGGACATCACCTTCACGCCCCTGCTCAACAGCCTGCTCCTGTGCGGTGGCGGGACGGCCCTGACGGTGGCGTGCGCGGCGCTGGCCGCCTACCCGCTGTCGCGGTTCCGGTCGCGCTTCAACCGCCCGTTCCTGCTGACGATCCTGTTCGCGACGAGCCTGCCGATCACGGCGATCATGGTCCCGGTGTACGCCCTGTTCGTGCAGGTGAACCTGATCGACACCATGCAGGGCACGATCTTCTTCTTCGCCGCCTCCCAACTGCCCTTCGCCATCTGGCTGATGAAGAACTTCATGGACGGGGTGCCGAAGGAGCTGGAGGAGGCGGCCTGGACGGACGGCGCGTCGGCGCTTCAGTCGCTGGTGCGGGTCGTGCTGCCGCTGATGGGGCCGGGGGTGGCGGTGGTGACGGTGTTCTCGTTCGTGATGATGTGGGGCAACTTCTTCGTGCCCTTCATGCTGCTGCTCACGCCGGACCAGATGCCGGCTGCCGTGAGCATCAATGAGTTCTTCGGAAATCGGGGGACCGTGGTGTACGGGCAGCTGGCGGCGTTTTCGATCATTTACTCGACGCCGGTGATTTTGCTTTATGTGCTGGTGGCTCGGCGATTGGGTGGGGGATTTGCGCTGGGTGGCGCGGTCAAGGGGTGAGCCGACCGGCGAGCGCGGTGGAGCGTCGGGATTGAGCCGCCTATGGCCTGCCTTCGGGCGGCCGATCCATCGTCGGCCATGGCGCACTCAATTTCGATATCCGCCCGCACAGCCGACAGCCGCGGCATTCCAGCAGTACCCACCCCCGTAATCCACAACAAGATCGGCACCGCACGGCCCGCCGCGAATATGCCCACTGAGCTTGCCATTCACCGAATGCCACCACTCGCCGCAGCCATCATCGGGCCGCCTCGGCGACACCCGCGCCACCCTCCCGCACGCTCCGCAGGCGATCACCACCGAGCGACGAACCCGCCAGTAGCCGTAGCTTCCTACAATCCGTAATCCTGGCTGAACAGACCGTAGTCACCCCACTCCGCCCGGCCTACGTTGTGCCCCGTGCGCCGACCCCCAGCCCAACCGAACCAGCCCCCCAACCGCTCAAGCCGCCGGAACCCACCCACTCCCCCGTTCAACGCCCCCGCCGCCCGCCGCCTGCGTGCCGGCCTCAACATGGGGCCCGAACACGTCGCCTACGGCATGCGAGCCTCGTACGGACTCCCCTACGTCACCGAGGACCTCGTCGTCGCCTGGGAACGCGAGCTCACCGCACCCAACAGCAGCGAGCTCACCGCGCTGGCGGGCGTGCTGTGGTGCTCGCCCAGTGAGCTGCTCGGCAAGCCGCGGACGCTGCGCGAGCACCGCATCGCCCGGGGCCTGGCGCCCGAGGACGTGGCCCGTACCGTCGGGCACGAGCTCGTCGCGTATCTCCGCATGGAGGAGAGCGACGGCTGGCACGGCACCGACCGTCAGTCCGCCGCCCTCGCCGAGGTCCTCGGCCTCACCCTCCCGGACTTCATCACCGTCACCGGCCGGGACGCGAAGCTCGGCGAGCTGCTGCGCAGTGCCGTGTCGACGCGCTGGCAGGCGTACGTACGGCCGGTCGGCAAGATGGTGCCCCTGGACCGGCGTCTGCTGGAGACCGCCCTCCAGGAGCTGCACCAGGACTACCAGGGGCAGATGACCGCCACGCTGAGCTGGGGCGGCGGCGGCAGCGACTCCAGCGCGGCCGGCCGCGAGTTCCTGGACCGGATCGTGGAGCGCTTCTGGACGACGGTCGGGGGTAGTACCGCCTGAACGTCGTGTGCTGGAACACCGGCCTGGAACACCGGCCTGCAAGACCGGCCTGCAAGACCGGCCTGCAAGACCGGCTAGAACACCGACTCCGCCTCGTCCATCCGGTCCTTCGGCACCGTCTTCAGCTCGGTCACCGCCTCCGCCAGCGGCACCATCACCACGTCGGTCCCGCGCAGCGCGGTCATCCTGCCGAACTCGCCCCGGTGCGCGGCCTCCACCGCGTGCCAGCCGAAGCGGGTGGCGAGGACGCGGTCGTATGCCGTCGGCACGCCGCCGCGCTGGACGTGGCCCAGGATGACCGGCTTGGCCTCCTTGCCGAGGCGGCGCTCCAGCTCGAACGCCAGCGCCGTACCGATGCCCTGGAAGCGCTCATGGCCGTACTGGTCGATCGCGCCCTTGCCGTAGTCCATGGTGCCCTCGGCGGGGTGGGCGCCCTCGGCGACACAGATCACCGCGAACTTCTTGCCGCGCGCGAAGCGCTCCTCGACCATCTTCACGAGGTCGCCGGGGTCGAAGGGGCGCTCCGGGAGGCAGATGCCGTGCGCGCCCGCCGCCATTCCGGACTCCAGCGCGATCCAGCCGGCGTGGCGGCCCATGACCTCCACGACCATCACCCGCTGATGTGACTCCGCGGTCGTCTTCAGGCGGTCCATGGCCTCCGTGGCGACCCCGACCGCCGTGTCGAAGCCGAAGGTCCGGTCCGTCGACGAGATGTCGTTGTCGATCGTCTTCGGAACGCCCACCACCGGCAGCCCGGCGTCCGACAGCATCCGCGCCGCCGTCAGGGTTCCCTCGCCGCCGATCGGGATCAGCGCGTCGATGCCGAAGTCACGGGCGATGTCGGGGGCGCTCTCGCACGCCTCGCGCAACCGGTCGCGCTCCAGCCTCGACGATCCCAGGATGGTGCCGCCGCGCGCCAGGATGCCGCCGACCGCCTCCAGGTCGAGACTGCGGTAGCGGCCGTCCAGCAGGCCCGCGTATCCGTCCTCGAAGCCGATCACCTCGTCGCCGTAGTGGGCGACGGCCCGGTGCACGACCGACCGGATCACTGCGTTCAGGCCGGGGCAGTCGCCGCCTGCGGTGAGAACTCCGATACGCATCGTGCTGTGTCTCCTGCTCGCTGTTGATACCGGTGAGCCAGTCCGATTGTTTCACGTCCGCCAGGCCCCTGTTCGACCCTGGATCCTGACGGGCGCCTTATCCACCGGCAAGGGTATTGTCAAGAGGGTTTCGCTCACCCCACTGGGCGATTTTGCGATCCGGCTCCGCCAAGCCGCCGACAGACGAAACGGAGAGCACGCGTGACGCGCAGCGTGTACGTGACCGGCATCGACCGCGGCGACGGCCGCCAGGTTGTCGAACTGGGGGTGATGGAGCTCCTGACCCGGCAGGTCGACCGGGTGGGGGTGTTCCGGCCGCTGGTGCATCACTCCCCCGACCGTCTGTTCGAGCTGTTGCGCGCCCGCTACCGCCTGTCCCAGGACCCGGCGACGGTCTACGGCATGGACTACCACGAGGCGTCCGCCCTCCAGGCCGAGCGCGGGACCGACGAGCTGGTGTCCACGCTGGTCGAGCGGTTCCATCTCGTCGCCCGCGACTACGACGTCGTCCTCGTCCTCGGCACCGACTACGCCGACACCCAGCTCCCGGACGAGCTGTCCCTCAACGCCCGGCTCGCCAACGAGTTCGGCGCGTCCGTGATACCGGTCGTGGGCGGGCGCAAGCAGACCGCCGAGTCCGTGCTGGCCGAGACGCGCAACGCCTATCGGGCGTACGAGGGACTGGGCTGTGACGTGCTCGCCATGGTCACCAACCGGGTCGCCCGGGGCGACCGGGACGAGATCGCCCAGCGGCTTCAGGCGCGGCTGCCCGTGCCCTGCTACGTCGTGCCGGACGAGCCCGCCCTGTCCGCGCCGACCGTCTCGCAGATTGCCCAGTCCCTGGACGCGAAGGTCCTGCTCGGCGACGACTCGGGGCTCGCGCGCGACGCCCTCGGCTTCGTGTTCGGCGGTGCGATGCTGCCGAACTTCCTGACCGCCCTGACCCCGGGCTGCCTGGTCGTCACGCCGGGCGACCGCGCCGACCTGGTCGTCGGCGCGCTGGCCGCGCACAGCGCCGGCACCCCGCCGATCGCCGGCCTGCTGCTCACCCTCGACGAGCGGCCCGGCGACGAGGTCCTCACCCTCGCCGCCCGCCTCGCCCCGGGCACCCCGGTGCTCTCGGTGCCGGGCTACAGCTTCCCCACCGCCGAGCAACTCTTCTCCCTGGAGGGGAAGTTGAGCGCGGTCACCCCGCGCAAGGCGGAGACCGCGCTCGGCCTGTTCGAGCGGTACGTCGAGACCGGCGACCTGCTGAAGCGGGTCTCGGCGCCGAACAGCGACCGCGTCACGCCGATGATGTTCGAGCACAAGCTGCTGGAGCAGGCCCGCTCGCACATGCGCCGCATCGTGCTGCCCGAGGGCACCGAGCCGCGCGTCCTGCACGCCGCCGAGGTGCTGCTGCGGCGCAACGTCTGCGACCTCACGCTCCTGGGGCCGGTCGACCGGATCCGAAAGCAGGCCGCCGACCTCGGCATCGACCTGGGCGACTCCCAGCTGATCGACCCGGCGACCAGCGAGCTGCGCGACTCCTTCGCCGAGAAGTACGCATCGCTGCGCGCCCACAAGGGGGTCACGGTGGAGCTGGCGTACGACGTCGTCTCCGACGTGAACTACTTCGGCACGCTGATGGTGCAGGAGGGCCTCGCGGACGGCATGGTCTCCGGCTCGGTCCACTCGACCGCCGCCACCATCCGTCCCGCCTTCGAGATCATCAAGACCAACCCGGACGCCGACATCGTCTCCTCGGTCTTCTTCATGTGCCTCGCCGACCGGGTCCTCGTCTACGGCGACTGCGCCGTGAACCCCGACCCGAACGCCGAGCAGCTGGCCGACATCGCCATCCAGTCGGCCACCACGGCCCAGCGGTTCGGCGTGGAGCCGCGGATCGCGATGCTGTCGTACTCGACGGGTACGTCCGGTTCGGGCGCCGACGTCGACAAGGTGCGCGAGGCGACCGAGCTGGTGCGCGAGCGGCGGCCCGACCTGAAGATCGAGGGGCCCATCCAGTACGACGCCGCCGTGGAGCCGTCCGTCGCCGCGACCAAGCTGCCAGAGTCGGAAGTCGCCGGGCAGGCAACGGTTTTGATCTTCCCGGACCTCAATACAGGTAACAACACCTACAAGGCCGTGCAGCGCTCGGCCGGCGCGATCGCCGTCGGCCCGGTACTGCAGGGTCTGCGCAAGCCGGTCAACGACCTGTCCCGGGGCGCCCTGGTCCAGGACATCGTCAACACCGTCGCCATCACGGCGATCCAGGCCCAGTCCCCCACCCTGTCGCCCGCCCCGTCCTCCAGCGAGAAGGCAACCGCCCAGTGAGCTCGTCCCGCGTCCTCGTCCTCAACTCCGGCTCCTCGTCGGTGAAGTACCAGCTGCTCGACATGCGCGACAGCAGCCGGCTGGCCCTGGGGCTCGTCGAGCGCATCGGCGAGGAGACGTCCCGGCTCAAGCACACCCCGCTGGCGAGCGGCGGCGAGAGTCGCGAGTGGACCGGGGCGATAGCCGATCACGAGGCCGCCCTGAAGGCCGTGTCGGCGGAACTCGCCAAGGACGGCCTCGGGCTGGACTCCCCCGAGCTGGCCGCGATCGGCCACCGGGTGGTGCACGGCGGCAAGCACTTCACCGAGCCGACCGTCATCGACGACGCCGTGCTCGCCGAGATCGAGCGGCTCATCCCGGTCGCCCCGCTGCACAACCCGGCCAACCTCACCGGGATCCGCACGGCCCGGGCACTGCGCCCGGACCTGCCCCAGGTCGCCGTCTTCGACACCGCGTTCCACACGACGATGCCGGAGTCGGCCGCCCGCTACGCCATCGACGTCGAGACCGCCGACCGGCACCGGATACGCCGGTACGGCTTCCACGGCACCTCGCACGCGTACGTCTCCCGGGCCACCGCGAAGCTGCTGGGCAAGGCACCCGAGGACGTGAACGTCATCGTGCTGCACCTCGGCAACGGCGCGTCCGCGTCCGCCGTACGGGGCGGGGAGTGCGTGGACACCTCGATGGGGCTGACGCCTTTGGAGGGACTCGTGATGGGTACGCGATCCGGTGACATGGATCCCGCCGTCATCTTCCATTTGGCGCGTGTTGGCGAAATGTCCATCGAGGAAATCGACACTCTTCTCAACAAGAAGAGCGGATTGATCGGCCTGTGCGGCGACAACGACATGCGGGAGATCCGCCGACGGATCGACGAAGGTGACGAGCGGGCCCAATTGGCCTTCGACATCTACATTCACCGACTGAAGAAGTACATCGGCGCCTATTACGCGGTGCTCGGCAGGGTGGACGCGATCGCGTTCACGGCCGGGGTCGGCGAGAACGCGGCGCCGGTGCGGGAAGCCGCCGTGGCGGGTCTGGAGCAGCTGGGCCTCGCGGTGGACGCCGAACTGAACGCCGTACGCGGTGACGGGCCCCGACTGATCTCGCCGGAGCACGCGCGCGTGGCCGTGGCCGTGGTGCCCACGGATGAAGAACTGGAGATCGCGACGCAGACCTACGCACTGGTGGGGAAGAGCAACGCCTGAGTAACACGGCTGAGCAAAGCGCAGCTCATTTGTATCTTCCACCAGACGGAATATTCCGCGGCGAAACAAACCGATAGGATCGTCCCATGCGCCGTTCGAAAATCGTTTGTACTCTCGGCCCCGCGGTCGACTCCCATGAACAGCTCGTCGCGCTGATCGAGGCGGGCATGAATGTGGCCCGCTTCAACTTCAGCCACGGCACGCACGAAGACCACCAGGGGCGGTACGAGCGCCTGCGGGCCGCCGCCCGGGAGACCGGGCGGGCCATCGGTGTGCTCGCCGACCTCCAGGGTCCGAAGATCCGTCTGGAGACCTTCGCCGAGGGCCCGGTGGAGCTGGAGCGCGGTGACGAGTTCGTCATCACGACCGAGGACGTCCCGGGCGACAAGCAGATCTGCGGGACCACCTACAAGGGCCTGCCGGGCGATGTCGCCAAGGGCGACCAGGTCCTCATCAACGACGGCAACGTCGAGCTGAAGGTCACCGAGGTCGACGGCCCCCGGGTGAAGACGATCGTCATCGAGGGCGGCGTCGTCTCCGACCACAAGGGCATCAACCTGCCCGGCGCGGCGGTGAACGTGCCGGCGCTGTCCGAGAAGGACATCGAGGACCTGCGGTTCGCGCTGCGTATGGGCTGCGACCTGGTCGCCCTGTCCTTCGTCCGGGACGCCAACGACGTGCAGGACGTGCACAAGGTCATGGACGAGGTCGGCCGCCGCGTCCCGGTCATCGCCAAGGTGGAGAAGCCGCAGGCGGTCGCCAACATGGAGGACGTCGTGATGGCGTTCGACGGCGTGATGGTCGCGCGTGGCGACCTGGCCGTCGAGTACCCGCTCGAGAAGGTCCCGATGGTGCAGAAGCGGCTCATCGAGCTGTGCCGCCGCAACGCCAAGCCGGTGATCGTGGCGACCCAGATGATGGAGTCGATGATCACCAACTCCCGTCCGACCCGCGCCGAGGCCTCCGACGTGGCCAACGCGATCCTGGACGGCGCCGACGCCGTCATGCTGTCCGCCGAGTCGAGCGTGGGCGCGTACCCGATCGAGACCGTCAAGACGATGTCGAAGATCGTCACCGCGGCCGAGCAGGAGCTGCTCTCCAAGGGCCTGCAGCCGCTCGTGCCGGGCAAGAAGCCCCGTACGCAGGGCGGTTCGGTCGCCCGCGCGGCCTGCGAGATCGCCGACTTCCTCGGCGGCAAGGGCCTGGTCGCCTTCACCCAGTCCGGCGACACCGCCCGCCGCCTGTGCCGCTACCGCGCCGCCCAGCAGATCATCGCGTTCACCACGGACGAGTCGACCCGCAACCAGATGACGCTCAGCTGGGGCGTCGAGCCGCACGTCGTGCCGTTCGTCAACAGCACCGACGAGATGGTCGACCTGGTGGACCAGGAGATCGTCAAGCTCGGTCTGTTCAACGAGGGCGACATCGTGGTCATCACCGCCGGTTCCCCGCCCGGCGTTCCCGGTACCACCAACATGGTCCGCGTCCACCACCTCGGTGGCGGCGCGCGGGACTGATCCCACAAGGGCCCTCAAGGCCCCCGTACGGCGCTGAGGGCGCCCCCTGTGATCCAGGGGGCGCCCTCAGCGTTTTCGCGGCTCCCGAACGGGCTTGTGGGGGGCGTCCGTCGAGACGCCCGGTTCAGTCGGCTCAGTCGGTGATGTAGGAGTGCAGCCCGGGCACGTGCAGCGTGCCGCCGAACTGGCCGGCCTGGACGACCTTCACCTTGGTGAAGTAGATCAGCGGGATGTTCAGCGGCGGCGGGTGCTCCGGGTCGAACGTCACCGGGATCAGGCCCAGCAGGTTGCCGGAGATGCTCTCCGTGTACATCACGACCTTGCCGTTGCGGAACGTGGACGTCGAGCCCCCGGCCGCCTGCACGTGGTAGGTCTTGCCGGACTGCTTGTCCTTCACCGTCTGGTGCAGGTCGCCGATGTCGACACCGTCGGAGACGACGTACTTCAGCACCTTCTTGGTGGCGCCGTTGGCCGTCTTCACCTTGACGATGCCCTGGTAGTCGGCGCCCTTGAGCAGCAGCGAGCTGGCGTCCAGGAACCAGGGGTCGTCGGGCAGCGGCACGGTGTTGTCGACGCCGCCCTCCTCGTCCGTGGCGGCCGGGCAGTCCTCCGGGTCCGTGCCGGCGCTCGCGGAGGGGCTGGGCGAGGCGGTGGCCTCGCCGGCCGCCTCGGTGGCGCCCTGCGCCGCCTCGGACACCTTGTCGGTGGCGCCGTCGACGGTGTCCTTCACCGTGTCGGTGACCTTCTCGGCGGTCTCCTTGACGGGGTCGGAGGCCTCGGAGGTGTCCTTGCCGGCGGTGTCCGAGGAGTCAGAGGTGTCCGAGGACCCGGAAGCCGCCTCCTCGCTCGCGCTCGCGGAGGGCGTCGGCGTCGGGCTGGCGCTCTCCTCGGCGGCGGAGCCACCCGTGAAGACGCCGGTGATCGCGTCACCGATCTCCTCCAGCAGGTTGCCGCCGCTCTCGGAGGCAGAGGGGCTCGGCGTGGCGGTGTCGCCGGACTGGGCCTCGCTCGTCCTGCTCGCGGAGGGCGTCGGAGTGGGCTCGGCCCCCTCGTCGGAACCTGAATCCGACGAAGAGGAGTCGCCCGCGGAGCCCGAAGATCCCGTAGAGCCCGAATCGTCGGTGGAGCCGGAGGAGTCCGAGGAGTCCTCGCCGGCGGAGGCCGACGCCGACGGGGTCGGCTCCGCCGCCTCGTCGCTGTCCGTGGAGTCATCAGCGCCCGGGGACGCGGAGGCATCGTCCTCCAGGGCCGCCACGCACTCCTTGTACTCGTCCGCCGTCAGGCTGTTGGACGTCGGCTTCGTCGAGTTGTTGCTGTCGGCCTGCGCGAGGGTGGGCGTGAACCCCATCCCCATCAGGACCGCCGTGGGCATCGCCGCCAGGGCTATCGCCTTGCCTGCCGGCATGTGGAACCTGGTGAACAGCGGCTTCTTGGGCGCCGCGTGACGCGGCCCGGTTCTCACACGGGACTTGTCCACCTCAGTCCCGTGGGTCACCTCGTCAGCCGGCACTGTGCCTCCCGTTCGCCCCGTTCGCCGGGCTCGTTCCTGACAGATCGTTCGACTTGCCCAACTCGGCCGTGTCCTGGACGGGCTTGAGCACCGTGGTGTCCGGGTCCAGGCCTTCAGGAGCGCCACCCGCTCCCGTCGTGTCCCGCTGCGCCTGCTCCGACTCGGGCGGCGCGCCCGGGGCCCACGAGACGGCCATCGCCCCGCCGATGAGGGCGAAGAAGAAGCCGATGAGGAAGCCACCGAGGTTGGACAGCGGGATGGAGACGAGCGCCAGCAGGATCGCCGCGACGCCCGCGAAGGTGCGGACGTGCTTCTGGAACCAGAGAGTGAAGCCCAGGACGACGAGCAGCACACCGATGATCAGGGAGCTGGAGCCCCCCGCGGTCTGCATGGCCAGCGTCAGGTGACCGATCTGGAGGTTCGCGTACGGGAAGTAGGCGATGGGGAGTCCGCCGAGCATGACGAACAGACCGGCCCAGAACGGCCGCGTACCCCGCCAGGCGCGGAACTGCGTCCTCCTGTGGGTGAACTGGCCGGATACGGCAGGAGTCTCGGCGCTCATGGAAAACAGCTCCCTGCTACGGCTTTGCTGTGATGGTGGTGCGGTGGTGGTGAGTTGTAGTGCGTGTGACCGCTTGTGAAGAAAGCGGGTGGAGAGTGGACGGGCGGGGGCGCCATCGGCTCCCCCGCCCGTCACAGAGTGCTTAGTAGCACTCCTTGACACCCGTCGACAGCGACATCTTCAGACCGCTGAGCTTGAAGGTTCCGGCGGTGGTCGCCCACGCCGTCTGCTTCACGCCGACCAGCGTGGCCTTGTCGGCCTGCTGGGCGAACCCGAAGGGGTTGGCCTGCTCGCCGCCACCCTTCATGCCCGGACCCTTGCTGGCGTCCTTGGCGGCCACACCGATGTCGATGTTCTCGAACGTCGCGTCGGCCTCGAGGTCGGCCACGTCGATGTACAGGTTCTTGGCCTCGACCGGCTTGTTCGGGTCCTCGCCCGCCCGAAGGATCAGGCTGACACTCCCGAGGATCGGGATGTCGGGGGTGACCACGGACTGGCACAGGCTGTTGATCGTCGCGGTCTTGAACCCCGAGACGGCGACGGGGTGAACCGTCTTCTTGCCGGAGAGCGTGTAGCCCTCGTCAAGAGCGCCGTACTGCGAGAAACCGTTACCGACGAGCTTGTCGGTGGTGACCTTGAACGACTGCCCCGAAACACTGAACGACGCGGCGAGAGCGCCCTGCGCGAGGGCGACACCTATCGCAGCCGTAGCGGCGACGCTGGGCACCATGACCACAGCGAACCGCTTCCATCTGGTCCCGCCACGCACCTGGGACTCCATATTTCCTCCTTCTCGGACGTACATCTCCTGGTCCTGGCTGCCACCGTCGACTTGACGGCTCAGCCGGGCAGGGATGGGAGAAGTGCTACGTCCTCGGGAAGGAGAGCGCCTGCGCTCGGTGGCGCGAACCGCGCCCGAATCACCGGCGATCACCCCCGAGCGACAACCACTGGTCGCGCCTGACACGCATCACGCACAACCTTGCTGGACAGGCTTCGCCGAGTGGGCGAAGACCCCCCTGTCCAAGAGCCGGCGCCACTGCCGCCGACTCTGCTCGGTGGGGACCCAGGAACTCCCGCGACCCAACCGGCTGTCGGGGTACGGGAATGGACCGAGCGTGGCCGATCGTGGTGCATTCTCGCCGCCCGCACAAGGGGCTTCGTTACTCAGTAGTAACGGCCGGATAACCGAACAACGACCCGCCGGTCTCGGTCAGCGACGCAGGGTGGCCTCAAGCGGCCGGACAAGTCCAGTAATCACCGGACAGAATCCGACAGAACGACGCCTGCGACTTACCCGCAGTAACTGCGGCCGCGATTACCAAGATTTGGTAAAGCGCGGCCGCTTTGATGCTCTGTCGGCAGATCTTTCACTCAGGCAACACGGGCCTGCGCGTTTAGTGACTGGTCAGAACGGGGCCGCCGCCCCGCCCCAAGCCCCGGTCAGAACAGCGCGCGGGCCAACGCCCTGCGTGCCGCCGCCACGCGCGGATCGTCCGCGCCCACGACCTCGAACAGCTCCAGCAGGCGAAGCCGTACGGCCTCCCGGTCGTCACCCACCGTGCGCTGCACGGTCTCGATGAGCCGCCCGAAGGCGTCCTCGACGTGCCCGCCCACCAGATCCAGGTCGGCGGCGGCGATCTGCGCGGCCACGTCGGCGGGCTTGTCGGCGGCGTCCTTGCGCACCTGCTGCGGGTCGGCACCCTGCACGCGCTGCAACAACTCGGCCTGGGCGAGCCCGAGTCTGGCCTCCATGTTGGCCGGGTCCTCGCTCAGCACGTTCTTGTACGCCTGGACGGCACCGGCCAAGTCACCCGCGTCCAGGGCCTGCACGGCGGCTTCGAGCAACGCGTCGTACGGGCCGGCCGGCGCGGCGGGAGCGCTCTGAGCGCCACCGGGCTCGGCGTCGGGGTCGACGGTGATGCCGGTGAGGCCGAACCGCTGCTCGGCGACGGTGACGAGCTGGTCGAGCGTCTGACGGATCTGCGCCTCGCCGGCCGCCCCCTGGAAGAGCGGCAGCGCCTGACCCGCGACGACGGCGAAGACGGCGGGGATCCCCTGCACGCCGAACTGCTGCATCAGCATCTGGTTGGCGTCGACGTCGATCTTGGCGAGGAGGAACCGGCCGTTGTACTCGACGGCGAGCCGCTCCAGCACCGGGCTCAGCTGCTTGCAGGGCTCGCACCACTCGGCCCAGAAGTCGATGACGACGGGCACTTCGGTGGACCGCTGGAGGACCTCCCGCTCGAACCCCGCCTCATCCACATCGATGACGAGGTCCGCGGGCGACACGGCCCCTCCCCCGCCCTGCCGGGCGGCCTCGGCACGCACCTGCTCCGCCTTCGCCTTGGCCTCCTGGGCCGCCTTCACCGCGGCGAGGTCGACGACTCCGCTCATGGACATGTTCCGTGGCTGCATGCGTCTATCCTCCCCCGTTCCCCGCGCACACGTGAAAAGCACTGTGAAAGCCGGTCAGGCCTGATGCTGTTTCGGCGCCGGGTCCCCACCCCACGCCGTGCGTGCAGTCGCTCGCGTACGTCCGTCGCGAGCTTTCGCTACGAGTCGTAGCGTAATGGCATCGAGTGCCGCCGGGGCACCACCCCCGGGTGATCTCCCTCACGACCTCACAGAATCCCCCGATATCTCGGGGATATGGTCGTGGGATGCAGAGCCGCACCTCCGCCGCCCGCCCCGGCCGGCCGCGCAGCGCCGCCGCGGCCACAGCGATCCTGGCCGCGACGCGCGAGGCGCTGGTCGAGGTGGGCTGGTCCAAGCTCACCCTGGGAGACGTGGCCACACGCGCCGGGGTTGCGAAGACGACCCTCTATCGCCGCTGGTCCGGCAAGAACGAGCTGGTGGTGGACGCGGTCGCGGAGCTCTTCGACGAACTGGAGCTCCCCGACCGCGGCACTCTCGCCGCCGACATCGAGGGCGTGGTCCTGCAGTTCGCGGCGATCCTGGCCCGCCCCGAGGCCAAGAGCGGGCTGATGGCGGTGGTGGCGGAGTCGACGCGGGACGACGCCCTGCGCGAGCGCATCCGCGGCTCCATCGTCGAGCGCCAGAAGCGCCTGGTCCTCCAGGGCCGCTCCCGGGCCCGGAAACGCGGCGAGCTTCCCCCGGAGACGGATCCGGAGGAAGCCGCACGCACAGCGGACCTGATCTTCGACGTGGTGGCGGGCGCGGTGGTGCACCGCACCCTGGTGAGCGCGGAGCCGGCGGACGAGGAGTGGGTGCGCAGCTTCACACGCCTCCTGCTCCTGGGCCTCACCGGCGAGGCGTAGCCCAGAGCGCTCAGAAACCCGCCGGCTCGGTGTACACCCCCCACTCCTCGCGCAGCACCCCGCAGATCTCGCCCAGGGTCGCCTCGGCCCGTACGGCGTCCAGCATCGGCTCGATCATGTTGCCGCCGTTCCTCGCGGCGGCGAGCATCGCGTCGAGCGCGGCCCGTACGGCACCGTCGTCCCGCGCGTCCTTGCGGGAGTCCAGCGCCCGCACCTGCTCGCGCTCCACCTCATGGCTCACCCGCAGGATCTCCAGGTCGCCGGTGACGGAGCCGGTGTGGGCGTTGACCCCGACGACCCTCTTGTCGCCCTTCTCCAGCGACTGCTGGTAGCGGAAGGCCGACTCCGCGATCTCCCCGGTGAACCAGCCGTCCTCGATCCCGCGCAGAATCCCGGACGTGATCGGTCCGATGGGGTGCCGCCCGTCGGGGTGCGCCCGCAGCCCCCGCTCCTTTATCTGCTCGAAGATCTTCTCGGCGTCGGCCTCGATCCGGTCGGTCAGCTGCTCGACGTACCAGGAACCGCCCAGCGGGTCGGCCACGTTGGCGACCCCGGTCTCCTCCATGAGGACCTGCTGGGTGCGCAGGGCGATCTCGGCGGCCTGCTCGGAGGGCAGCGCGAGGGTCTCGTCGAGGGCGTTGGTGTGCAGCGAGTTGGTCCCGCCGAGCACGGCCGCGAGCGCCTCCACGGCCGTACGCACGACGTTGTTGTACGGCTGCTGCGCGGTCAGCGAGACACCCGCGGTCTGCGTGTGGAAGCGCAGCCACTGCGCCTTGTCGCTCTGCGCCCCGTACACGTCCCGCATCCAGCGCGCCCAGATCCTGCGGGCGGCGCGGAACTTGGCGATCTCCTCGAAGAAATCGACGTGCGCGTCGAAGAAGAAGGACAGGCCGGGAGCGAAGACGTCGACGTCCAGCCCACGCGACAGGCCCAGTTCGACGTACCCGAACCCGTCCGCCAGCGTGTACGCCAGCTCCTGCGCCGCCGTCGATCCGGCCTCGCGGATGTGGTAGCCGGAGACGGACAGCGGCTTGTAGGCGGGGATGCCGGCCGCGCAGTACTCCATGAGGTCGCCGATGAGACGCAGGTGCGGCTCGGGCTGGAAGAGCCACTCCTTCTGGGCGATGTACTCCTTGAAGATGTCGGTCTGGAGGGTGCCGTTGAGCACGCCCGGGTCGACGCCCTGGCGCTCCGCCGCCACCAGGTACATGCAGAAGACCGGCACGGCCGGACCGCTGATGGTCATGGACGTCGTCACGTCGCCCAGCGGGATGTCCTTGAACAGGACCTCCATGTCGGCGGCCGAGTCGATGGCGACACCGCAGTGGCCGACCTCGCCCAGCGAGCGCGGGTCGTCGGAGTCGCGCCCCATGAGTGTCGGCATGTCGAAGGCGACCGAGAGACCGCCTCCGCCGTTGCGGAGGATCATCTTGTAGCGCTCGTTGGTCTGCTCGGCGTTTCCGAACCCGGCGAACTGCCGGATGGTCCACGTCCGCCCTCGGTAGCCGGTCGGATACAGCCCGCGTGTGTAGGGGTACTCCCCGGGCCACCCGATCCGCTCGAAGCCCTCGTACCTGTCCCCGGGTCGGGGTCCGTACACCGGCTCCACGGGGTCGCCGGAGAGCGTGGTGAAGTCCGCAGTGCGCTTGCGTGCGGAGTCGTAGCGGGCCTGCCAGCGACGGCGGCCCTCCTCGATGGCGTCAGCGTCCATACCTTCGAATTTACTAGGACGTCCTAGTAAATGTCGATGGGAGAACCGCCGTACGCGTCGGTACGGCGGTTTCGTCAGGCCTTGGCGACAGCCGGGACCGGCTCGCTGACCAGGGGTTCGACCTGGCGGGTGACCTTGCGCTCGACGAAGAAGGCGGCGAAGGGAATCGTCCCGGAGAGCAGCACCCACAGCAGCTTGCCGAACGACCACTTGGCCTTGGAGCCGAGGTCGAAGGCGAACACCAGATAGATGATGTAGAGGAAGCCGTGGACCTGGGAGACGGCGAAGGTGACGTCCTCGCCCATGTCGAAGCCGTACTTGAACACCATGCAGGTGCACAGCACGAGCAGCATGACGGCGGTGACGTAAGCCATCACCCGGTAGCGGGTCAGGACGCTCTTCTTCATGCGTACGAGCGTAACCACCCGTTCCGGGAGATCTTGCCCGGGGCCCGCTCAGCCCTCGTCGAAGTCGTGCGCCGCCACCCGCAGCGGGCGCAGCATCGCGAAGATCTCCGCGCACTCCTCGGCGTCGTACACCCCGAGTCCGAAGTCCATGGCCATCAGGTCGCGGGTGGCCGCCTCGACGACCTCGCGGCCCTTGTCGGTGATGGAGGCGAGCGTGCCGCGCCCGTCGTTGGGGTTGGGCCGCTTGTCGACCAGGCCCGACTTGACCAGCCGGTCGACGGTGTTCGTCACGGACGTGGGATGCACCATCAGCCGCTCGCCGATCTTGGACATCGGCAGCTCGCCGGCCTTGGAGAAGTTGAGCAGCACCAGCGCCTCGTACCGTGCGAACGTCAGTCCGTACGGCTTGACCACCGCGTCGACCTCGCCGAGCAGGATCTGCTGCGCGCGCATGATCGAGGTGATGGCGGCCATGGACGGCACGTTGCCCCAGCGCTGCTTCCATAGTTCGTCGGCGCGGGCGATGGGATCGAAGGGAAGACTGAGCGGCTTCGGCACGGGACCGACCTTACCGGCCGGTCACATGCTGGTCAGCCCCGTCTCGCCTTTCGGTCCGGCGCTCAGCCGGCCACCGTCTCCTTCACCTGGAAGAGCGCCGTCCACCGATCCTCGTGCAGACAGGCGTTCATCGGCTCGACCAAGGTCCTGTGCTCGGGGCCGGTGCGCCACCGCTGGATGGCTTCGAGGCTGTCCCACTCGCTGGTGAGCAGCCATTGAGCGGGATCGTCCAGGGAACGGCAGAGCTGTTCACCGAGATGTCCGGGGAATCGCGCGGCCCTGGCGAGTACGTCCTTGTAGGACCTCACGAAGTCCGCTTCCATCCCCGCACGCACCCGCAGCAGGCGGATGACACGCACCCGCTCCGGGGCCGAGGAGCCGCCCGTCATGAGGGGTCGAGGAGGACCGGGAGTTCCGCGAGCCCGCGGAACGCGGGGAACGGCACGGTCAGCCAGCGCGCGTCCTCCGGCGCCCCGGCCAGGGTCATGTCCGGGAATCGCGCGAAGAGCGAGGTGAGGCCGATCTGCATCTCCAGCCGCGCCAGCGGTGCGCCGATGCAGTAGTGCGGGCCGTACCCGAACGCGAGATGCGTCGCCTGGACGTTCGGCCGCCGGACGTCCATCTCGTTGGGCTCGGCGAACATCTCCGGGTCCCGGTTGGCCCCGGTGATCGAGATCTGGACGAGCGCGCCCTTGGGGATGAGCATGTCCCGGATGACGATGTCTTCCTTCGCGTGGCGGAAGGTCGAGTTCTCCACGGAGGTCTCGAACCGGAAGATCTCCTCGATGGCCGCGTTCATGGCGTTCGCGTCCCGGAGCGCCAGTTCCTTCTGATCCGGCCGGCTGAGCAAGTGGTAGACGGCGTTGCCGATTTGGTACGCCGTCGACTTGTGGCCCGCGAAGAGGAGCACCCACGCCGTCGAGACGAGTTCGTGGTCGGTGAGCGCGCCCTCCTGGTCCTGGGCCGTGACGAGGGCGCTGAGCAGACCTCCGTCCGGCTCGTTCCGCTTCCGTGCGCACAACTCCACGAGATAGTCGCGCAGGTTCCCCTCGGCGATTTCCAGCGCTTTTCTCGCCTCCGGTCCGAAACCGGTCTGCGCGACGGTGGCGGACCATTCCTGAGCCTGTTTGCGTTCGTCTTCCGGAACGCCCAGAAGTTCACAGATGACGTGCAGCGGAAGCGGGAAACAGAACTCCGGGAGCAGGTTCACCGAGCCCGATGTCGGGCATTGGTCCAGCAGATCATCGGTGATCTCCTGCACGCGCACCCGCAGCGATTCCACCCTCTTCGGTGTGAAAGTGCTGCCGACGATCCTCCTGAGCCTGGTGTGCTTCGGCGGGTCCGAGAAGAGCATGTTGTCGTCCAGCGCGATCGACGAGTCGCCGAAGATGCGGTGGTAGGCGTCGATGGCGCCGTACATGTCCTTGCTCAGCCGCGGGTCGGCCAGGGCGGCACGCGCGTCGTCGTACCGCGTGATGAGGTACGTCTCGACGCCGTGGGGCGGCGACAGCGGGCACACGGGCGCCGACTCCCGGAGCGCCGCGTACACGGGATGCGGGTTGGCCCGGAACTCCCGGCTGCAGGACGAGGCCGCGGCCGCGGCCGCTTCGGACGACAGGGCCTCGGATTCCTCGGATGCGAACGCTTGCGTCATGACTGGATCCCCGGGGTAGGCGTGGATTCCGGCGGTCGGATTCCGTCGGTCAGAGCCACCGTTTCCCGGGCGACAGCACGCCGCAAACGGCACTGCGCCATATGGGTCGGGTCGTCGTATGACGTGTGTGTGGCAGTCCGGCTTGGTAAACATCGTCGACGTGAGCGGACACGAAGCGGAATCTGTACCAGTTCTCATCGTCGGCGGATCCCTGGTGGGTCTTTCCACTTCGGTTTTCCTGGGGCGCCTTGGCATCGAGCACATGCTCGTGGAGCGCCATGCCGCCACATCGACTCATCCGCGTGGCCGCGGCAACAACGTACGCACCATGGAGATTTACCGGACCGCCGGCCTGGAATCCCGCATTCGGGAGGCGGCCCGCGTTCTCGCCGGAAACGACGGCATTCTCCAGGTGGACACCCTCACCGGGGAACAGCGCCGCTGGATCGTCGGGGACATCTCCGGAGGCATGGACATCTCCCGGGTCAGCTCCTCGGACTGGTGCCTGTGCAGTCAGAACGACCTCGAGCCGGTCCTGCTGAGCTACGCCACCGAGCAGGGGGCCGACATCCGCTTCCACTCGGAGGTGCTCTCCTTCACGCAGCACGGCGAGGGAGTGCAGGCCCGGATCAGGCACCGGGAGACCGGTGAGACCTACACGGTGAACGCCGACTTCCTGGTGGCCGCCGACGGCCCGAGAAGCCCCGTCCGCAACCAGTTGGGGATCGGCCAGTCCGGGCCGGGCGAGCTGTTCCACAACGTCAGCGTGACGTTCCGCAGCAGGGCGCTCAGGAAGCACGTCGGAGAGAAACGATTCGTCGTCTGCTACGTCACCGACCCCCAGGGCGAAGGTGCCTTGCTGCCGGTGGACAACGAGGAGCGATGGGTGATCCACGTGCCCTGGTATCCCGACCGGGGCGAGGGCCTGGAGGACTTCACCGACAAGCGGCTGGCGGCCCACATCCGCGCTGCCGTCGGGGTCGCGGACATCGACGTCGAGATCACGGGGAAGGCGCCCTGGCACGCGTCGAAGCGGGTCGCGGACAGGTACGGCGAGGGCCGGGTCTTCCTGGCCGGCGACGCGGTCCACGAGATGCCGCCCACCGGGGCGTTCGGCTCCAACACCGGCATCCAGGACGCCCACAACCTCGCCTGGAAGCTGGCCTCGGTGCTCCGCGGCTGGGCGGGCCCGCCGCTCCTCGACACCTACGAGCTCGAACGACGGCCCGTCGCCCTCGCGACCGGCACCCGGGCGTGCGTCCAGGCAGCCGACGAACAGCACCCGGGATTCAGTCCCGCCGCGGGACGCAACAACGACCCGGCGGACCTGATGACCGTCGCCCTGTGCTACCGCTATGCGTCCCCTGCCGTGGTGGACGCCCCTGCCGAGCGGCCGATCGTCCCCGATGCCTTCCAGCTGGGCGGCGAGCCGGGGAGCCGTGCGCCCCACATGTGGGTGATGACAGGGAACGGCAGGATCTCCACGCTCGACCTGTACGAGCGTTCCTTCGTGCTGCTCGCCGGGTCCGGAGGGCAGAAGTGGCGGACCGCGGTGGAGAAGGCCTCGGTGAACCTGGGCGTCCCGGTCGAGGCGTATCTCGTCGGCACGGGGCCCGACCACGACCTCGCCCCCGACCCGGACGCCGACTGGGCGGAGCTGCACGGCACGGCCGAGGACGGTGCCGTACTCGTACGCCCCGACGGTTTCGTCGCCTGGCGGGCGGACGCGGCGATGCCGGACGCCGATCGCGTGCTGACGAAGGTGCTGCAGTCCGTGCTCTGCCGCGACTGAAGCCCACTGAACGACCCGAACTGAACGACCCGAACTGAACGACCCGAACTGAACGACCCCCACCGAACGACCCACACCTAGGACGTTGTTATGACCCTTGCCGGACGCGTCGACGTCCATCACCACTTCACCGCCCCCGCCTGGCTGGACTGGGCGGAGGAACGAGGCGTGGTCAACCGCGAGAAGCTGCCCTGGTGGACACGCTGGGACCTGGAGACGGCACTGGAGGTCATGGACAAGACGGGCATCGGCACGTCCGTCATGACCGTCGCGATGCTCGGCCGGCTCCGTGAACGCGCGGAGCGCCAGGAGAGCGCACGCGTCGCCCTGCGGGCGGCGGCCGACGTCGTCGAGAGCCACCCCGCGCGCTTCGCCTTCTTCACCCCCGTGTTCCTCGACGACCTGGAACTCTCCTCGTGGAGCCTGGCGTACGGCCTCGACGAGCTCGGAGCCATCGGGGTGAGCACGCGCACGAGCATGGACGGCGTGGTGCTCGGGGACGAGTCGCACGACCGCCTCCTGCAGGAGCTGAACGACCGGTCCGCGGTCATCAGCACGCACCCCATGGACGTACCGGCCGGGAAGGACGGCGCTGCGGGGCTGCCGGGCATGCCGCCCTTCGTGTGCGACTTCCTCATGGACACCACGCGCGCGGCCATCAACCTCATCAGGAACGGCACCCTGGACCGCTATCCGAACCTCAGCTTCATCCTGCCGCACGGAGGAGGCTTCCTCCCCTACATGGCCACCCGGCTCGAACTCTTCGGCGGGCGCATCACCCCCGCCATCGAGCCCGGCCGGGTCCGTGACTACCTGCACCGGTTCTACTTCGACACGGCAGGCCCCATGTCCCCCTCGGCCACGCCCACCCTGCTGACGACGGTCGACCCCGACCGCATCCTCTTCGGCACGGACTGGCCGCCCACCCCCGCGCATGTCATCGCCGACAGCGTGGCGCCCGCTCTGGACAGCGACCCCTTCCTCTCGGCGGAGCAACTGGAGGGCATCAACCGGGAGAACGCCCTGCGGCTGATGCCGGCGCTCGCGCGTCGGTGACCGGCTGCACGCCAAAGCCGCCGCCCGCGCCTGGTTCAGCGCGGGCGGCGGCTGACTTCGTTCAGTCCCGCTGCCAGTGGTAGAAGCGCCGCGCCATCGCGTCCTTCGGACTCCGCCAGGTCTGCGGGTCGTACGGGCTGACGAACGCTTCGAGCCTCCTGCTGATGTCGACGAACTCGGGGTGCCCGGCCACCTTCGCGATGGCGGGACCCGGGTCCTGCTCGGCCTCGATGAAGTGCATGTACACATCGCCGAACTGGAACAGGGCGCGCTGGGTCACGCCGACGAGGTGCGGGAGTTCGCCGCGGTCGGAGGCCGCGAAGACGTCGGCGATGTCCGGTGCCGACTGCGGGGCCATCCTGGCGACGATCAGGGCGTGGTGCATGAGATCTCCTCGATGCGGTCGCGGATGAGGGCCATCTGGATGGGCGAGTTGCGGTTGATGTTGTCCGTCATCCAGGCGTCGTCGACCGGGGCGTCGGGCTTCATGGCGAAGTCCTGCGTCCAGTGCATCCGGGTGCCGTCGGGGGTCTCCTCGTACTCCCACACGATGTTCATGTACTCGAACGGGCCGGTCTCGACCCTGCGGGCACGGACGATGAGCTTCTCGCGGTCGGCGACCCGTTCCGAGACCCAGCTCCACACCTTGCCGTTCTCGTCGGGGTGCATGGTCAGGCGGAAGGTCACCGTGTCGCCCTCGCGGGACAGCACCTCGCAGGACGCGTACTCGCTGAACAGCTGCGGCCATCTGTCCAGGTCGTTCGTCATGTCCCAGACGAGGTCGACGGGTGCGGCGATGGTGATCTCGTTCTCGGTGTGTCCAGGCACGTCAGGCTCCCGTCGTGAGTGCGCCGTTGACGAGGTCGAGGAAGGCGCGGGGGCTCTTGCAGCGCTCCGCGTCGGTGGGGAGTACCCGGCCGTGCCGGTTCTCCAGCTCGCCCACGATGCCGAGGAGGCCGAGCGAGTCCAGCCCGAACTCGGCGAAGGTGGAGTCGGCCCGGCTTTCGAGGTCGTGCGGGTCGACGGTCACGCCGGCGGCCTGCTTCATCAGCGTGGCCAGCTCCCCGACGGTCAGTTGGGTGATTTCGGTGGTCATGCGGGTTCTCCTTGTCGTACCAGTTGCGGAGGGTCTGAGCGGCCCTGATGAAGTCCGGTGCGGTACCGCGCCCCGTCAGGGGCGCGGGGCCCTGTCGATATGCGGCTCTGCCGCGTGGGCGCGACCGCCCCCACCGGCCCGCGGTCGATCACCGCTGTGCCGGCGGAGCGCCGTGGCGCAGGACGAGCGCCGCGTTGGAGCCCATGAGTCCCCGGCTGAGGACCAGGGCCGTGCGGAGCTCGGCCGGGCGCGCCGTGGCGGTCACCAGGTCGATGTCGTGGCAGACGTCGAAGACGTTCGGGGTCGGCGGTATCTGCCCGTGCTCCATGGACTGCACCGCGGCCACGATGTCCAGCAGGGGTGCCCCGCAGTACGACCGCCCGATGCCGGTCTTGGGGGCCGTGACGGGCACCTTGGTGCCGTGCGGGCCGAGGGCGTCGGCGAGGGCGAGGGCCTCGGCGCGGTCCGCCTCGGGGACGCCGAGCGCGTCGGCGAAGACCACGTCGATCTCCTCCGGTGCGCAGCCGGCCTCGTCGAGGGCGCCGCGGATGGCGTGCGCGAGCCCCTCCCGTGACTGCTCCCAGCGCGAGGCGCCGGTGAAGGTGGCGGAGTGCCCCGCCACGGTGGCCCGGACGGTCGCGGCACGGCGCTGGGCCCGCTCCAGGTCCTCCACGATCAGCACGGCACCGCCCTCCGCGGGCACGAATCCGCAGGCCGCCGCGGTGAAGGGACGGTAGGCGCGCGCCGGGTCCTCGACGGTGCTGAGCTCGGGGTATCCGAGCTGGCAGACCCCCGAGTAGGGGGCGAGCGGGGCCTCGGCCGCCCCGACCACGACCACCTCCGTGCCCCGCTCCACGGCCCGGGCGGCGTGCGCGACGGCGTCCAGGCCGCCCGCCTCGTCGCTGGCCACCACCCCGCAGGGGCCCTTGAAGCCGCTGCGGATGGATATCTGGCCGGTGCTGGCCGCGTAGAACCAGGCGATGGACTGGTAGGGCCCGACGAACCGGGATCCCTGTCCCCACAGCTTCTGCAGTTCCCGCTGGCCGAACTCGCCGCCGCCGGAGCCGGCCGCGGTGACCACGCCGACGGAGTACGGGGAGTCGGCGGCGCTGCTGCTCAGCCCCGCGTCCCGCAGGGCGGCGTCGGCGGCGGCCAGGGCGAAGTGGGTGAACTTGTCGGTCTGGACGAGGAAGGTCTCCTCGATGAGCGCCGACGCGTCGAATCCGCGGACCTCGCCGGCGATACGGAGCGGAAGGTGCTCGCAGCCGTCCCGGGTTATTCGGTCCAGGACGCTCGTGCCGTCCTTGACGGACTTCCAGTAGGTGTCCGCGTGCAGGCCGTTGGGCGCGACCACACCGATCCCCGTGACGGCGGTGTGCCGGGGGCGTATACCACTATCACTCATTTCGTCCTCCCACCCGGCCCCGTCAGGAGCACCGCGGACTGGAAACCGCCGAAGCCGCTGCCCACGGAGAGCACGTTGTCGAGCCTTCGCGGGCGTGCGGTGCGCGGTACGTAGTCCAGGTCGCACTCGGGGTCCGGGGTCTCGTAGTTCGCCGTGGGCGGCACCACCTGCCGGGCCAGGGCGAGCACACAGGCGACGACCTCGATCGCGCCGATCGCCCCGAGCGAGTGGCCCACCATGGACTTGATCGAGCTCATGGGCGTGTCGTAGGCGTGGGAGCCGAGGGACTTCTTGACCGCGGCGGTCTCGTGACGGTCGTTCTGGCGGGTGCCGGAGCCGTGTGCGTTGACGTAGTCGATGTCCGTGGGGTCCACGCGCGCGTGGTCGAGCGCGGCGTCGATGGCCCGGGCCATCTCCAGTCCTTCGCTGGTCAGCCCGGTCATGTGGTAGGCGTTGCCGAAGGTGGCGTAGCCGCCTATCTCGCAGTACACGTGCGCGCCGCGCGCGCGGGCGTGTTCCAGTTCCTCCAGTACGAGGACGGCGGCGCCCTCGCCCATGACGAATCCGTCGCGGTGGGCGTCGAAGGGCTTGGACGCGTGCGCCGGGTCGTCGTTGTTGGGCGAGGTGGCCTTGATGGCGTCGAAACAGGCCATGGTGATCGGGGAGATCGGCGAGTCCGACGCCCCGGTGATGCAGATGTCGGCGCGGCCCTCCTCGATGGTGTGGAAGGCGTAGCCCACCGCGTCGAGCCCGGAGGTGCAGCCGGTGGACACGGTCTGCACCGGCCCCTGGGCGCCGAACCGTTCCGCGACGTCCGACGCCAGCGTGCTGGGCGAGAAGGCCCGGTGCAGGTAAGGGTTCGCGGCGCGGTGGTCGACGTCCCAGCGCTGCCCGCCTTCGCTGACCAGGACGTAGTCGTGCTCCAGCCGGGTCGTGCCGCCCACCGCGCTGCCCAGGGACACGGCCACGCGCCAGGGGTCCTCCGCGCCGAAGTCGACTCCGCTGTCGGTCACGGCCTCCGTCGCGGCGACGACGGCGAACTGTATGTAGCGGTCGGCGCGTTCGACCAGCTCGGGTTCGAGCCCGTGGGCGAGCGGGTCGAAGTCGCACTCGGCGGCTATCCGGGACCGCAGCCCCTCGGGGTCGAACAGGGTGATGCCTCGTGTCGCGGTACGGCCGCCCGAGAGGAGGTCCCAGAACGCGGGCACCCCTATGCCTCCCGGAGCGACCACGCCTATGCCGGTGACCGCCACCCGCCGGGTCATGAGAGGACCCCGCGTCGGTCGGGCCGCCCGCTCTCCTCCTGGACGAGCGGGTACGGCTTGAGGTCGTCGCTGATCTCCGGGGCCTCCGTGTCGACGTGACCGAGGCTCGGCTTCGGGGCCAGCGGGCTCAGATGGAAGACCATCCGGGCTTCCTCGTCACCGACGTTGCGGAAGCGGTGCCGCATGTCGATGGGGATCATGAGGCCCTGGTCGGCGCGGAGGGAAAACGTTTCTCCGTCCAGGTCGACCTCCAGCCGGCCCTCGACGACGTACACGAACTCCTCGGAGTACGGGTGGTAGTGCTCGCTGATGCGTTCGCCGGGCCGCATGATGGCGAGGCCCATGAACCCGCTCGTGGCACCCACCGTGACAGGGGTGAGCAGGGTGCGCAGGTCGCCACCACGCTTGCGGTTGGGCTCGATCTCGTTCACGTCCACGACGCGCGGGCGCATCTTCTCCATGGTCTGTCTCCAGGTCGTTCGGTGGGGTGTGGGTCCCTGCGCTGTGCCGTCAGGGCTGCGCGGCCCTGCGGTCGGTGATCAGCGCCATCTCGGCGTGCGCCAGGAGGCGGGTCGCCTCCCGTTCGCCCGTGGGCACTCCCGCCACGCCGAGTGCGTCACCGTCGAGCAGACGGGCCAGCACGGCGGCCTTGCGCGGGCCGTGGATGCCGAGCGCCCTGACCGGATCGGTCTCGGGGTCGCCGCGTACGTCGATGAGGCGGACGACGATGTCCTCGCGCTGGAAGACGGTGCTGCGGTGCACGGGGCCGGCCGGGTCGGCGGCCGCGGTCTCGTCCTGCCGGGAGAGCAGCCGGGCCAGCGCCATGCCACAGCCCGCCCGGGCCGGGTAGTACAGGGCGTGCCGCGTGAGGCCGTCCGGATCCGGTCCGCCGCGTGCCACGTGGTGGACGGCCGGCATGGCGGCGCGGGCGAAGAAGGCCCGCGCGGACTCGGGGTCGGACAGGTCCCGGTGCTGCTCCAGATGCGGGTTGAGGGCCTCCTCGACAGCCCGCACCTCGGGCTGGCGCGAGACGTGGCGCAGCGCCGCCATCAGGTCGCCCTCGACCTCGACGGTGCGCACGACCCGGTTGCCGTGGATGAACAGGGTGGTGCGGCGCAGCCGCGTGGAGTCGTCGACGCGGGCCTGGGGCGGCGCGTAGCCGGCGAGGATCTCCGTGACCTTGGACTCGGAGCCGGGCTTGACGGTGAAGGTCAGGGCGTGACGCGTCACACCGTCACCCACCCGTACGGCCGTCTGGAGTCCGCCGGCGTCCGGGCGGGCGCGGCCGGTCTCACGGACGACGCCGTAACGCATCGACCGCAGCTCACGGACGCAGCTCTGCAGGGGCTTGACCGTCTCGAGATGCTCTTCACTGTTCACCCAGGCGAGGTACGGCGGGGCGGTGGCCCATTCGCTCGTGATGACCCACTGGGACGGGTTCTCCAGGGACTGGCACAACTGGTCACCGAGGTGACCGGGAACCGACGCGACTCGGTCACGCATGTACTCGTACGCGTCGAGGAACTCTTGCTGGGCGCCTTCGTGGAGATCGACGAGCAGGATGACGCGCATCCTGGAACCGTCGAATGCCGACTGGGATGTATAGGGCGAAGTGGTCATCCGGCGGACCCTTCCTTCGCGGAAGCAAGCGGCGGCCGTCCGCGTTCACCTGCGCTGACGCGGGTTTCGGCCCTGAGCCTTCATCGTGGGTCAGGGCCACGGGGTCCGCGAGCCGCGCGGGCCAATTGAGGGAACTGCCCGCGAAGGCGTGCCCGCCGGCAGCCGACACCACGTCAGGCGGGTACCGGGGTGAGCTCGAAGAGGCGGGTGCCGCTGCGCTGTTCGGGCGAGCGCGGGTGGCCGCCCGGCGCGGGCAGGGCTCGGCCGGGGCTCGGCGGTCGGCCGGTCGGTGTCCCCGGGGCACGGCATGTGCCGTCGCCGGAGCGCGGGTTGAGGGCGGCCGAGTTCCGCGCGAGCGAGGCCGTCACGTCGTAAGCGCACTGCGCCGATGAGAGTCACCCTCGCAAAGAGCTCACGCACCGGGCCACGATCGAGGAGTGAGCCGAAGTGTCCGTTCGTCACTCGGGCTTGGACACGACAGCGCTCCGCGGCATCGAGGTACTGCTCCCCCATCCGATGCCACGGAGCGCCGCTGCCTACTCGGCGAGGTGCCGCTCCACCGTCTCCACCTTGGAGGTGAGGCCGTCCGTCACGCCTGGGCGGATGTCCGCCTTCAGGACCAGCGACACCCGCGGCGCCCGCGCCTCGACGGCGGCCACGGCGCGCTTGACGACGTCCATGACCTCGTCCCACTCCCCCTCGACGGAGGTGAACATCGCGTCGGTGCGGTTGGGCAGGCCCGACTCACGCACCACGCGGACGGCGTCGGCGACGTACTCCCCCACGTCCTCGCCGACGCCGAGCGGCGTCACGGAGAAGGCGACGATCATGCGTTGACCTTTCCTTCCTGGCGGGCGCGGGCGGCGATGACGGCGTCCTCGGCCTCACGCCGCAGCTTGCGCTCGGCGAAGAAGCCGCCGGTCGGCAGGACGGAGAGGACGAAGTAGAGCGCCGCGGTCTTCAGGGACCACTTGGTGCGGTTCCAGGCGTCCGCCCAGAAGATCACGTACAGGATGAAGAGAATGCCGTGGACCGCGCCCATCACGGGCACCGCGTTGAAGTCGGTGGTGCGCTTCAGCACCGAGCAGACGAGCAGGAGCAGGAACGACACCGCCTCGGGGCCGGAGACGAGACGGAGGCGGCGGAGGGCGGTGGCGGTCTTGATGTCCACGGGTCACCTTCGGTGGGTTTCGGTGGGAGAGACGTCGGTCGGCTCGGGTCGGCTTGTGAACGCAAGCACAAACGCTCGCCCATTGTGGCAAACCCCGGGAGGGGGTGTGGCTCGGGGTGCCGTCAGGGGTGATGTCCACCTCCAGGACCTGTTGGCGGCGTCACCCGCGGGCTACCTTTCGCTGCGTGGCGATGTTCCGACTCCAGGGCAGCAAGGTGCTCGCCGTCGACATGACCGGGGATGCCGTCAAGGCGAAGAACGGCTCGATGGTCGCGTACGACGGGCAGATGGCCTTCAAGAAGATGAGCGGTGGCGGTGAGGGCATCCGGGGGATGGTGACCCGGCGGCTCACCGGTGAGCAGATGACGGTGATGGAGGTGAAGGGGCACGGCACGTGCTGGTTCGCGGACCGGGCCTCCGAGATCAACCTCGTGAACCTCCAGGGCGACAAGCTCTACGTCGAGTCGAGCAACCTGCTCGCGACCGACGCGGGGCTGCGGACCGGCACGTCCTTCACGGGGCTGCGCGGCGCCTCGCAGGGCAACGGGCTGTTCACGACCACCGTCGAGGGGCACGGACAGGCGGCGATCATGTCGGACGGGCCCGCGGTGGTGCTGCGGGTCAGCTCGCAGTACCCGCTGACCGTCGACCCGGGGGCCTATGTGGCCCATCAGGGGAATCTGCGGCAGTCCTTCCAGTCCGGTGTGACCTTCCGCACGCTCATGGGCGAAGGCGGTGGCGAGGCCTTCCAGATCCGGTTCGAGGGGGACGGGCTGGTGTACGTACAGCCGAGCGAGCGGAACACGATCGCGGGGGACGTGTGAGATGACCTTCCGCGAGATCAACTCCAAGATGATCGAGGCGACCGTCCTGCCCGGTCAGCGCCTGTTCAGCCAGCGCGGCGCGATGCTCGCCTACAAGGGCGAGGTGTCCTTCACCCCCAACATGGCCGGCGGCCAGGGCGGGATCATGTCGATGATCGGGCGCCGGGTGGCGAACGAGGACACCCCGCTGATGTCCGTCGAGGGCAGCGGCACCGTGCTCTTCGGGCACGGCGGCCACCACGTGCAGGTGATCAACCTCTCCGGCGACACCCTGTGCGTCGAGGCGGACCGCCTCCTCGCCTTCGAGGGCACCCTCCAGCAGGGCACCATGTTCCTCGGCTCGCAGGGCGGCGTCATGGGCATGGTCCGGGGACAGATCAGCGGGCAGGGGCTGTTCACGACCACCCTCAAGGGGCACGGTGCCGTCGCCGTCATGGCGCACGGCGGCGTCTTCGAGATCCCGATCACCCCGCAGCGCCCCGTCCACGTCGACCCCCAGGCCTACGTCGCCCACCACGGCGACGTACGCAACAAGCTCTCCACCGCGCTCGGCTGGCGCGACATGGTGGGCCGCGGCTCGGGCGAGGCCTTCCAGCTGGAGCTCAGCGGCAGCGGTGCGGTGTACGTCCAGGCGTCGGAGGAGAAGCTGTGAGCCCCTACGGAACCCCCGGCGGCTACGGGACCCCCGGCGGCTACGGAACCCCCGCCGGCCCCACGGTCCTCGACCCGGCGACGCTGCCCTGCGACGACAGCGTCAACGCCTACACCTTCTGCGTGGAACTCAAGGGGAGCCAGTGGTTCCTGCAGAAGGGGAAGATGATCGCCTACTACGGCTCGATCGACTTCAACGGCGTCGGGCACGGCCGACTCGACCGACTTGTCCGTACGTCCTTTCATTCGCCTCTGCACGCGAGCGACTGGGTCGTGGCCGAGGGCTCGGGCAAGATGCTGCTGGCCGACCGGGCCTTCGACGTGAACTCGTACGACCTCGAAGACGGCAACCTGACCATTCGCTCGGGCAACCTGCTCGCTTTTCAGCCAAGTCTCGCGCTCAAGCAATCGATCGTGCCGGGTTTTCTGACCCTCATCGGAACCGGAAAGTTCGTGGCCGCATCTAACGGTCCGGTGGTGTTCATGGAACCCCCGATCCGGGTGGACCCGCAGGCACTCGTCGGCTGGGCCGACTGCCCCTCCCCGTGCCACCACTACGACCATGGCTACATGACCGGCGTGATGGGCGGTCTACGTGCACTGACAGGCCTCGGCGGGGCCTCCGGAGAGGAGCATCAGTTCGAGTTCGTCGGAGCCGGCACCGTGCTGCTCCAGTCGACCGAAACCCTCATGGCCGAGCAGGCCACGGGGGCCGTTCCGCCGGAGCCCGGAGTACCCGGTGCCGGCGGGGCCCACACAGGCCCTTCACAAACGGCCGGGACACCGCGCCTTCCCGGACAGCTGGGAGACCTCCAGCGTCGCTTCGGGCTGTGAGCGGTAGTCTGCGGAGTGTGACATCGAACGTGTGCGCACACAGATGTGTCACAGAAAACCCTCACTAGTTCGCCTTTCAACATTTTAGGTAGACTTCATTTATGGAGACCGAGACGGCCACCCCCTGGCTGACCGATGCGGAGCAGTGCGCCTGGCGCACCCACCTGGAGGTCAACAGGCTGTTGACGTACCAGCTCGAAAGGGACCTGCAGCCGTTCGGCCTGACAATGAACGACTACGAGATCCTGGTGAATCTCTCCGAGTCGGAGGACGTACGGATGCGGATGAGCGACCTCGCGTCGGCCACCCTCCAGTCCAAGAGCCGCCTCTCCCACCAGATCACCCGGATGGAGAACGCGAACCTGGTCCGGCGTGAGAACTGCGAGTCCGACCGTCGCGGGCTCTACGCGGTGCTCACCGAGCACGGCATGGAGACGATGAAGAAGGTCGCGCCGCATCATGTGTCGTCCGTGCGGAGGCACTTCATCGATCTGCTGCCCCCCGAGTCCCTGACCGAGCTCGACAAGGCCCTCAAGCCGATCGCGGAACACCTGCGCGGTCAGCGGGGACGCCCGTAACCCGGGCGGACCCGGCGGGCGCCGGCAGACCCGACGTCTACGTCTACGTCTACGTCTACGTCTACTGAGCCTGCGGCAGGCGGAGTTCGAACAGGGCTCCGCCCGCCGGCGCCCGGCCCACGGTGAGCGTGCCACCGTGCCGTACGGCCACGTCGCGGGCGATGGCCAGGCCCAGCCCGGCGCCGCCGTCGTCGCGGCTGCGGGCCTCGTCGAGCCGTACGAACCGTTCGAAGATCCGCTCCTGGTCGGCCTCGGCCACCCCGTCCCCGTCGTCCGCGACGGCCACGACGGCCCAGGCGCCCTCCCCGCCGCCCCCGGCCCCGCCCCCGTCCCCGTCCCCGTCCCGCCGGACGGTCACGGTGACCGCCGAGCGGGCGTGCCGCTGCGCGTTGTCCAGCAGGTTGGTCAGCACCCGCCCCACCTGCCCCCGCGACCCGGCCACCGCCACGACCTGCGCCTGAACCGTCACGCCGGCCCGCCCCTCGGCCTCCTCGCGGGCCAGCGCGCCGAGGTCGAACCGCGCCGGGGGTCCGGGGGTTGTCCCCCGGGAAAATGCAGTACCGGGCCGCTCGCCCGCGTCCAGGCGGGCCAGCAACAGCAGGTCGGCGGCCAGGCCCTGCAGTCGTACGGTGTCCTCCACGGCGCCGTCGAGGTCGAGCAACTCGGGGTGCGCGACGCCCACTTCGAGCTGGGTGCGCAGGGACGCGATCGGGCTGCGCAGCTCGTGCGAGGCGTCGGCGACGAAGCGGCGCTGGCGTTCCACCGAGGTCTGCAGCGCGGCCAGCGTCTCGTTCGTGGTCAGTGCGAGGTGGGCGACCTCGTCGTGCGTGTCCGGCACCGGTACGCGGCGCGCGAGGTCCTCGGAGGCGGTGATCGCGGCCATCTCGCTGCGGATGCCCTCGACCGGACGCAGGGCGCGCCGGGTGACCAGCCAGGTGACGGCCGCGACGACGCCGAGCAGCAGCGGGAAGCCGATCAGCATGACGGTCAGCGCCGTCTTGACGGCGCCCTGTTCGGCGGAGAGCGGGGCGCCCGCGTACACGGTGAGCGTGCCCCTGCCCTTGACCTCGACCTGGACCTTGGCGAAGCGGTAGTCGTCGGTCTCGCCGTCGAGCGTGGCGGTGCCGTTCGTGAAGGTGGTGTGGTCGCTGATCTCGCCCGGCTCCAGGGAGGAGTCGTCGTCCGCGTCGTCGTCGGAGTCCTCACCGCCCTCGCCCCCACCGGGCGAGGTCCGCGGCTGTGGCCGCACCGCGTCGGTGCCCGTGCCGCTGATCCGCTCCAGGTCCTCGCTGGCGGCGAGCAGCCTGTTGTTCTCGTCGACGACCTGGACGGGTTCGTCGTTGTCCACCGA
Source organism: Streptomyces sp. T12 (assembly GCF_028736035.1). NCBI lineage: Bacteria > Bacillati > Actinomycetota > Actinomycetes > Kitasatosporales > Streptomycetaceae > Streptomyces > Streptomyces sp. T12. The sequence goes on along the minus strand of NZ_CP117866.1, from coordinate 7,364,785 downwards.
CAGCGGCTGGTCCGGCCTCTTGATCGCGATGTCCGTGGCGACGGCCCGTGCGGTGTGTTCCGCCTCCGTGCCGGCCTCTCCGACCAGATTGGACCGAAGCGACAGCAGGACGGCGGTCCCGGCCGCGACCAGCGCCACCGCGACGACGAAGGTGGCGGCCAGCGTGGCCCGGGACCGGACGGAGCCGAAGAGGCGACCTCTCATCGCGCGGCCTCCACTGTCTCCAGCCGGTAACCGGCGCCCCGGACCGTCCGGATGAGCCCGGCGCGCAGCTTGCGCCGCAGGGTGCTGACGTACACCTCGACGATGTTCGGATCGCCCTCGTACGCGAAGTCCCAGACGTGCTCCAGGATCTCGGCCTTGGACACCACCTCGCCGGCCCGCACCACGAGCTGCTCCAGGACGGCGAACTCCTTGGCCGTGAGGGTCACTTCGTCGTCCCCGAGGAAGACGCGGCGGGCGGCGGTGTCGACCTTGAGGTCCCCGTGGACGTGCACGGGAGAGGCTCCGGCACCCTGGCCGCCACGCCGCAGCAGCGCCTTCACGCGGGCGACGAGCACGACGTACGAGAACGGCTTGGTGAGGTAGTCGTCGGCGCCGGTGTCCAGCCCCTCGGCCTCGTCGTACTCGCCGTCCTTGGCGGTGAGCATGAGGATCGGCACGTCGTGGCCGGCGGCGCGCAGGGCGGCGCAGACGCGGTAGCCGTTCATGCCGGGCAGCATGATGTCGAGGATCACGAGGTCGTACGACCCCTCCGAGGCCCGGTACAGCCCTTCCCGGCCGTCGTGGACGACGTCCACGGCGTACCCCTCGGCCGTCAGGCCCTTGGCGAGCGACAGGGCCAGCCGCTTCTCGTCCTCCACGATCAACAGGCGCATGCGTAAAGACTGGCAAAGCGGAGCTGAAGATCTCTTCAGGGGGCTTCAGGTTCCTCTCAGCGTCGCTTCGGCAGATTGGTTCCCGTCGAAACGAAGCGACATGAAGCGGCATGAAGCAGCATGAAGCCGCATGGAACGCCGTGAAGCGCAACGACCCGGGAGGGAACCCCATGAAGCGCAACATCGTCATCGCCACCGTCGCCGCCGCGGCACTGATCGGAGGCGGCACCGTCGCGGCCTACGCGTCCGGTGACGACGACAACGCGCCCACGCAGCGGCAGTCGAACGTACGGGTCGCCGACGACCGGGACGACGCGGAGGACGCCACCGACGACGACGCCACCGAGGTCCGTTCGGCAGCCGCCGCCTCCAAGGTCACCGCCGCCGACGCGATCGCGGCCGCGCTGAAGCACACCCCGGGCACGGCCGTCGCCGCCGACCTGGACGACGACGGTGCGGACGCCTGGGACGTGGACGTCGTGAAGTCCGACGGCACCGAGTACACCGTCTCGGTCTCCCCCAGCACCGGCAAGGTCCTCGGCGCCCAGCGCGACGCCGACGACGACAACGACGGCCGCGAGGACCTCGCCGCGCTGAAGGGTGCGGGCGTGGACGCCCGCGAGGCCGCCCGGGCCGCAGCGGCGAAGGGCACCGTCACCGACGTCGACCTGGACGACGACGGTCCGGCGGCCTGGAGCGTGGAGACCACGAAGGGCGAATGGAAGGTCGACCTCAAGACGGGCAAGGTCACCCCGGACCACGACGACGACCAGGGCGACCAGGACGACCAGGACGACCGCGACGGCGACGACGCCTGACGTCAGGCCGCCTGGACGGCACCCCCGTCCCGCACCTCCTCCGCTTCCTCAGGGGCGCCGCCGTCACGGGCGGCGCCCCTCGCCGCGGCCACGGCCACGGCCGCCAGCAGCGTCACCGCACCGGTCACCGCGAAGCACCACCCCGTCGACAGCCGTCCGACCAGCACCCCGGCGACCGCGGTGCCTGCCGTACCCCCGGCGTTGACGGCCGTGTTCACCCAGGCCCCGGCCTGGACCCGGGCCTCGGGCGCGGCCGCCTCGTCGGCGATGAGGTACGCGGTGGTGAGGGCCGGGGCCACGAAGAGCCCGGCGACCGCCATGGCCGACGCGAGCGTGCCGAGGCCCGGGGCCAGCCCCGCGCCGAGCAGTGCCAGCCCCAGTCCTGCGGCCAGCAGCGGCAGCCGTAGCCCTGCCGAAATCCGCCACGCGACGGCCCCGTTGGCGAGCCCGCCGACGGCGCTTCCGGCCGACAGGGCGGCCAGTACCCAGGCCACGCTGTCACTGCCGTGGCCGCGCCCCTCGGCGAACGCCACGACCAGCAGTTCGACGGCGCCCAGCGCGAGCCCGACGCCCGCGGCGGCGATCACCGGCCGCCCGATCCCGCACAGCACCCGACGCCGGCTCTTGCCTCGCGCCCTCGGCTTCGCGTGGCCGGGGGCCAGGTCCCGCACAGGGGGCGAGGCCACGAACCCCGCCGTCCCGGCCGCGATCAGCACGGCCCCGACGACGATCCCGAGCGCCGGCGGAGCGAACCCGACGACCACGCCGACCAGCAACGGCCCCGAGACGAAGAGCAGTTCCTCGGCGACGGCGTCCAGGCTGTAGGCGCGCTGCACCAACGCCCGGTCGCCGGCGATCCTGCCCCACACGGCCCGCATGGTCGGCCCCAGCGGCGGAGTACAGGTGCCCGCGGCGGCGGTCACGGCGCCCAGCACGAGCGGCGAGGCGACACCCGGGCGCCAGACGATCACCGTCAACAGCCCGAGCAACGCGGTATAGGCCGCGACCATCGGCACGAGCGCCCGGCGCGGCCCGTACCGGTCGATCAGGGCCGCCCTCGCGGGCGACAGAAAGACGCTGGTCCCGGAGAACAGCGCCATCACGACGCCCGCCACCGCATACGACCCGCAGGCCCGGGTCACGGCGAGCATCACGGCCAGCGGGACGATGCCGTACGACAGCCTGCCGAGCAGGGCGGCGGCGAAGCTGCGGCGGGCGTACGGGATCCGGAGAACGGCGGCATACGAAGGCCGCACGACAGACGTGGAAGACACGGAAGTTCCTCGACTCGAGGCGAAAAAGGGGACGCCGGATCGCCGCGACGGTCACGGCCGACGGCCGTCCACCGTGCGCGGGCGAGGCGCGCCCTATGCCAAGAGGAGGTACATGCGGATCAACCTAACAGCGGGCCCCGGGAGTTGACCATGCCGAAGGCCCGGGAGCCGACGAAGCCACAGACAGCCCCGTCGCGCCGACGGCGAGACGCTCCCCTCGGGACCGCCCGCCGGGAGGGACTCAGGCCTGCGTAAGCCCCGCCACCAGCTCGTCCGCCGCCCGGTAGGGGTCCAGCTCCCCGGCGACGATCTTCTCTGCCAGCGCGCCGAGGCGGCGGTCGCCGTGGAGGTCGGCGATGCGTTCGCGCAGGGCGGTGACGGCGATGGTCTCCACCTCGCGGGCGGCGCGGGCGCGGCGGCGTTCCGCGAGGACCCCGCGCTCCTCCATCCACGCCCGGTGCTTCTCCAGGGCCTCCAGGACCTCGTCGACGCCCTCGGCGCGGGCTGCCACCGTCTTGACGATCGGGGGGCGCCAGTCGCCGGGGCCGCGGGACTCGCCGAGGCCGAGCATGTGGTTGAGCTCGCGGGCGGTGGCGTCGGCGCCGTCGCGGTCGGCCTTGTTGACGACGTAGACGTCGCCGATCTCCAGGATGCCCGCCTTCGCCGCCTGGATGCCGTCACCCATGCCGGGGGCGAGGAGGACCACCGAGGTGTCGGCCTGCGAGGCGATCTCCACCTCCGACTGGCCCACGCCCACCGTCTCGACCAGGATCACGTCGCAGCCCGCCGCGTCCAGGACGCGGATCGCCTGCGGGGCGGCCCACGCGAGGCCGCCCAGGTGGCCTCGCGTCGCCATCGAGCGGATGTAGACGCCGGGGTCGGAGGAGTGGTCGGACATCCTCACCCGGTCGCCGAGCAGGGCACCGCCCGAGAACGGCGAGGACGGGTCGACGGCCAGGACGCCGACCCGCTTGCCCTGCTTGCGGTACGCGGTCACCAGGGCGGAGGTGGACGTCGACTTGCCCACGCCGGGAGATCCGGTCAGGCCCACGACATACGCATTGCCCGTCAGCGGGGCCAGCGTCGCCATGACCTCCCGCAGCTGCGGGGACGCCCCCTCCACCAGGGAGATCAGCCGGGCCACGGCCCGCGGCCGGCCTTCCCTGGCCTGGGCCACCAGGGTGGAGACGTCCTGCATCACAGCTCCGTTCGCGAAAGAGGTCCTACAACGAGAACTCAGGCCTTGGATACCCGCACGATCAGTGCGTCACCCTGGCCGCCACCGCCGCACAGCGCGGCCGCGCCCACGCCGCCGCCCCGCCGCTTCAGCTCCAGGGCCAGGTGCAGGACGAGCCGCGCACCCGACATACCGATCGGGTGACCCAGGGCGATGGCTCCGCCGTTGACGTTCACCTTTTCCGATGACACGCCGAGGTCCTTCATTGACTGCACCGCGACGGCTGCGAAGGCCTCATTGATCTCGATCAGGTCGAGGTCGGAGACCTCCAGGCCCTCCTTCTTCAGGGCGTGGAGGATGGCGTTGGAGGGCTGGGACTGGAGGCTGTTGTCCGGGCCCGCCACGTTGCCGTGGGCGCCGATCTCGGCGATCCAGTCCAGGCCGAGCTCCTGCGCCTTGGCCTTGCTCATGACGACGACCGCGGCGGCGCCGTCCGAGATCTGGGACGCCGAACCCGCCGTGATCGTGCCGTCCCGGGAGAACGCCGGGCGCAGCTTGCCCAGCGACTCGGCCGTGGTCTCCGCGCGGATGCCCTCGTCCTTGCTGAAGACGACCGGCTCGCCCTTGCGCTGCGGGATCTCGACCGGGGTGATCTCCGCCTCGAAGATGCCGTTCTTCTGGGCGGCGGCGGCGCGCTGGTGGGACAGGGCGGCGATCTCGTCCTGCTCGGGGCGCTGGATGCCGAGGCGGGTGTTGTGCTTCTCCGTCGACTCGCCCATGGCGATGTTCTCGAAGGCGTCGGTCAGACCGTCGTGCGCCATGGCGTCGAGCATCTCGATCGCGCCGTACTTGAAGCCCTCGCGGGACTTCGGCAGCAGGTGCGGGGCGTTGGTCATGGACTCCTGGCCGCCCGCGACGATCACGTCGAACTCGCCGGCGCGGATCAGCTGGTCCGCGAGGGCGATGGCGTCGAGGCCGGACAGACACACCTTGTTGACGGTGAGCGCCGGGACGTTCATCGGGATGCCGGCCTTGACCGCGGCCTGGCGCGCCGGGATCTGCCCCGCCCCGGCCTGCAGCACCTGGCCCATGATCACGTACTGCACCTGGTCGCCGCCGATCCCCGCACGGTCGAGGGCGGCCTTGATCGCGAAGCCGCCGAGGTCGGCTCCCGAGAAGGACTTCAGCGAGCCCAGCAACCGCCCCATGGGCGTACGGGCCCCCGCGACGATCACCGAGGTACTGCTGTTCGTTCCAGACATGAGGTGCGATCCCCTTCCGGCTGCACTGCCGAGGAGTGAACGAGGGTTTACTTCGAATGTACTGAGTGGCACTCCGTGCCGTCACCGGGCTGTCGGTGTGATCGCGCGCACGTTGCGTAACCACCTCGGGAGCGCTGCACTGAGTTCCATGCTGACGCGAATCGACCACATCGGAATCGCCTGCTTCGATCTCGACAAGACCGTCGAGTTCTACCGGGCCACATACGGCTTCGAGGTGTTCCACTCCGAGGTCAACGAGGAGCAGGGCGTCCGCGAGGCCATGCTCAAGATCAACGACACCTCCGACGGCGGTGCCTCCTACCTGCAGCTTCTCGAGCCCACGCGCCCGGACTCCGCCGTCGGGAAGTGGCTCGACAAGAACGGCGAGGGTGTCCACCACATCGCCTTCGGTACGGCGGATGTGGACGGCGACGCCGCCGACATCAAGGACAAGGGCATCCGTGTTCTGTACGAAGAGCCCCGGCGCGGCTCCATGGGGTCACGAATCACTTTCCTGCACCCCAAGGATTGCCACGGCGTACTGACAGAACTGGTCACTTCGGCGCCTGTTGAGTCACCTGAGCACTGACCCTCGTACATATGGGCCGGTAGGGTTGGGGGCGGTCGCCGCTCAGTCCAGGGTGACCCGGCCCCTCCGTCCGACGGGGGGACCGTCCGGGGTCCGGGTTTCGGGGGACGAGGGTGGGGCAACAGCCCGTGCTTCGCCGTTGATCTGACACCATTCCCCGGGGGCCCCGTTCGGCGGATGGACGGTGCTCGTATGGAGAGACTTGCGACCAGGGGACGGATGGGACCGCGCAGTGCGGGGCTACGAACGCCAGGAGCGAGAGCCGGCGGCTGACGTCGACCACCTCTCTCGGTTCGAGGCCGAGATGGATCGGCTGAAGACCGAGCGGGAAAAGGCGATCCAGCACGCCGAGGACCTCGGCTACCAGGTCGAGGTGCTGCGCGCCAAGTTGCACGAGGCGCGGCGCACCATCATGTCCCGGCCGGCCTTCGACGGCGGTGACATCGGCTATCAGGCCGAGCAGTTGCTGCGGAACGCCCAGGTCCAGGCGGACCAGCTGCGCCAGGAGGCCGAGCGGGAGCTCAGCCAGGCCCGCGCGCAGACCCAGCGCATCCTGCAGGAGCACGCGGAGAACGCGGCCCGGCTGCAGGCGGAGCTGCACCAGGAGGCGGTGACCCGCCGCCAGCAGCTCGACCAGGAGCTGGCCGAGCGGCGCCAGACCGTCGAGTCGCACGTCAACGAGAACGTGGCGTGGGCGGAGCAGCTGCGCGCCCGCAGCGAGTCGCAGGCCCGCCGGCTCCTCGACGAGTCGCGTGCCGAGGCCGAGCAGGCCATGGCGGCCGCGCGTGCCGAGGCCGAGCGGCTGACCAGCGAGGCCCGGCAGCGTCTGACCGGCGCGGCCGAGGAGGCCCGTGCGGAGGCCGAGCAGATCCTGCTCCGGGCCCGTACGGACGCCGAGCGGCTGCTGAACGCCGCCTCCACTCAGGCCCAGGAGGCCACCGACCACGCCGAGCAGCTGCGCAGCTCCACCGCGACCGAGTCGGACGCCGCCCGCCGGCAGGCCACCGAGCTCAGCCGGGCCGCCGAGCAGCGCATGACGGAGGCCGAGGAGGCGCTGCGCAAGGCGCAGTCCGAGGCCGAGAAACTGGTCGCCGAGGCCAAGACGGCCGCCGAGAAGACGCTCTCCAGTGCCGAGTCGGCCAACGAGCAGCGCATGCGTACGGCGAAGGAGCAGGTCGCCCGCCTGGTCAGCGAGGCCACCAAGGAGGCCGAGTCCACCAAGGCGGACGCCGAGCAGGTCGTCGCCGACGCGCGCGCCGAGGCCGAGAAGCTGGTCGCCGAGGCCGCCGAGAAGGCCCGCACGATCACCGCCGAGGAGAGCGCGACCCAGCTGTCCAAGGCGGCCAAGACGGCCGAGGACGTCCTCAACAAGGCGCAGGAGGACGCGCAGAACACCACCAAGGCCGCGGCCGAGGAGGCCGAGCGGATCCGCACCGAGGCCGAGGCCGAGGCGGACCGGCTGCGCGCCGAGGCGCACGACATCGCCGAGCAGCTCAAGGGTTCGGCGAAGGACGACACCAAGGAGTACCGCGCCAAGACGGTCGAGCTGCAGGAGGAGGCCCGCCGGCTGCGCGGTGAGGCCGAGCAGCTGCGCTCCGAGGCGGTCGCCGAGGGCGAGAAGATCCGCGCGGAGGCCCGCAAGGAGGCCGTCCAGCAGATCGAGGAGGCGGCCAAGACCGCCGAGGAGCTGCTCTCCAAGACCAGGCAGGACGCGGACGAGCTGCGCCAGAAGGCCACGACGGACAGCGAGAAGGTCCGCACCGAGGCCATCGAGCGGGCGACCACGCTGCGCCGCCAGGCCGAGGAGACCCTCCAGCGCACCCGCCAGGAGGCCGAGCGGCACCGCGAGGAGGTCGTCGAGCAGGCCGAGGGCATCAAGGCCGACGCCGAGCGCGCCGCGCGGGAGCTGCACGAGGAGACCGAGCGGGCCATAGAGGATCGCCGCGCGGAAGCCGCCGAGGAGCTGGCGCGGCTGCAGTCGGAGGCCGAACAGCGCCTCGCCGCCGCCGAGCAGGCGCTCACCGACGCCCGCGAGGAGGCCGCACGCATCCGGCGCGAGGCCGCCGAGGAGACCGACCGGCTGCGCGCCGAGGCCGCCGAGCGGATCCGCACGCTGCAGCAGCAGGCCGAGGACGAGGCCGACCGGCTGCGTGACGAGGCCGCGTCGGACGCGTCCGCGTCGCGTGCCGAGGGCGAGGCCATCGCCGTACGCCTCAGGTCGGAGGCCGCGGCCGAGGCCGAGCGGCTGAAGTCGGAGGCGCAGGACAGCGCCGACCGGGTCCGTGCGGAGGCGCAGGCCGCCGCCGAGCGGCTCGCCACCGAGGCGTCCGAGACGCTGGCCGCCGCCCAGGAGGAGGCCACCCGGCGCCGCCGCGAGGCCGAGGAGACCCTCGGCTCCGCCCGCCAGGAGGCCGACCAGGAGCGTGAGCGGGCCCGCGAGCAGAGCGAGGAGCTGCTGGCCTCCGCCCGCAAGCGGGTGGAGGAGGCGCAGGCCGAGGCGGTGCGGCTGGTCGAGGAGGCCGACCGGCGCGCCACCGAGATGGTGTCGGCGGCCGAGCAGCACGCCCAGCAGGTCCGCGACTCCGTGTCCGGGCTGCACGAGCAGGCCCAGGAGGAGATCACCGGGCTGCGCAGCGCCGCCGAACACGCGGCGGACCGTACCCGCCGGGAGGCGCAGGAGGAGGCGGACCGGGTCCGTTCCGACGCCTACGCCGAGCGGGAGCGGGCCAGCGAGGACGCGGGCCGCATCCGGCGCGAGGCGGGCGAGGAGTCGCAGGCCGCCAAGTCCCTCGCCGAGCGCACCGTCGCGGAGGCGATCGCCGAGGCGGAGCGGCTGCGGTCGGACGCCGCCGAGCACGCCCAGCGGGTCCGTACGGAGGCGTCGGACGCGATCGCCGAGGCCGACCAGGCCGCGTCGCGCACCCGGGCCGACGCCCGCGAGGACGCCAACCGGATCCGGTCGGACGCGGCGACGCAGGCCGACACCCTCATCACCGAGGCGCGTTCCGAGGCGGAGCGGCTGCAGTCGGAGACGATCGCGGAGGCCGACCGGGTGCGCACCGACGCGCTCGCCAAGGCCGAGAAGCTGGTCGGGGACGCCACGTCGGACGCGGAGCGGCTGCGCGCCGAGGCCGCGGAGACCGTCGGGTCCGCACAGCAGCACGCCGAGCGGGTCCGCAGCGAGTCCCAGCGGATCAAGGCCGAGGCGGCCGCGGAGGCCGAGCGGCTGGTGACCTCCGCGCGCGAGGAGGCCGAGCGCACCCTCGACGAGGCCCGCAAGGACGCCAACAAGCGGCGCCAGGACGTGGCCGAGCAGGTCGACAAGCTCATCACGGAGACCACGGCCGAGGCGGACAAGCTGCTCACCGAGGCGCAGCAGCAGGCGCACAAGACGACCGCGGACGCCGAGGGCCAGGCCGACACCATGGTGGGCGCCGCCCGCAAGGAGGCCGACCGGCTGGTCTCCGAGGCGACGGTCGAGGGCAACTCCATGGTGGAGAAGGCCCGCACGGACGCGGACGAGCTGCTCGTCGGCGCCCGCCGGGACGCCACGTCGATCCGGGAGCGCGCCGAGGAGCTGCGCGACCGCATCACGAGCGAGATCGAGGAGCTGCACGAGCGGGCCCGCCGCGAGTCCGCCGAGACGATGAAGTCGGCCGGCGACCGCTGCGACGCGCTCATCAAGGCCGCCGAGGAGCAGCTGGCCAAGGCCCAGGCGAAGGCCAAGGAGCTGGTCTCGGAGGCCAACTCCGAGGCGGGCAAGGTCCGTATCGCCGCCGTGAAGAAGGCCGAGGGGCTCCTGAAGGAGGCCGAGCAGAAGCGCTCGACGCTCATCAAGGAGGCCGAGGAGCTCAAGGCCGAGGCGATCCGCGAGGCCCGGCGCACGGTCGAGGAGGGCAAGCGCGAGCTGGAGGTCCTGGTCCGGCGCCGCGAGGACATCAACGCCGAAATCTCGCGCGTCCAGGACGTCCTGGAAGCCTTGGAGTCCTTCGAGGCACCGTCCGCGGGCAAGGACGGTGGGGTCAAGGCCGGTGCGACGGTGGGTGCCCCCCGATCGGGTGGCAAGTCGTCAGAGAGCTAGCGCGGCGAGCGGGTTCCGGTGTCTCCTGGGGCCTTTGACCCAGTTTTTGGCAAGCCGTCCGACGGTTAGCCACTCAAAAGGGGTCTCATTCTCCAGATCAAACACGTATCCGCTCGATGACACACCGCTTCGGCCCCTAGGATTCCACTTATCACCTCACCGGTCTCATTCGACAGGAACCCCATGAGCGACACTTCCCCCTACGGCTTCGAGCTTGTGCGGCGTGGGTACGACCGCGCTCAGGTGGACGAACGAATCTCCAAGCTCGTCTCCGACCGTGACAGCGCTCTCGCCCGCATCACCGCTCTGGAAAAGCGCATCGAGGAGCTCCACCTCGAAACGCAGAACGCCCAGGCTCAGGTAACCGACGCAGAGCCGTCGTACGCCGGTCTCGGCGCGCGTGTCGAGAAGATCCTCCGCCTCGCCGAGGAAGAGGCCAAGGATCTGCGCGAGGAGGCCCGCCGCGCCGCCGAGCAGCACCGCGAGCTCGCCGAATCGGCGGCCCAGCAGGTCCGCAACGACGCAGAATCGTTCGCTGCGGAGCGCAAGGCCAAGGCGGAGGACGAGGGCGTCCGGATCGTCGAAAAGGCCAAGAGCGACGCTTCCCAGCTGCGTTCCGAGGCGCAGAAGGACGCGCAGTCCAAGCGTGAGGAGGCCGACGCTCTCTTCGAGGAGACCCGCGCCAAGGCCGCGCAGGCCGCCGCCGACTTCGAGACGAACCTCGCCAAGCGTCGGGAGCAGTCCGAGCGCGACCTGGCGTCCCGTCAGGCCAAGGCCGAGAAGCGCCTCGCGGAGATCGAGCACCGCGCGGAGCAGCTCCGCCTGGAGGCCGAGAAGCTGCGCACGGACGCCGAGCGCCGCGCCCGCCAGACGGTGGAGACGGCTCAGCGCCAGGCCGAGGACATCGTGGCCGACGCCAACGCCAAGGCCGACCGGATCCGTTCGGAATCCGAGCGCGAGCTCGCGGCTCTCACCAACCGCCGCGACTCGATCAACGCTCAGCTGACGAACGTCCGCGAGATGCTGGCGACCCTCACGGGCGCCGCGGTGGCCGCCGCCGGCACCCCGGCCGAGGACGAGCCGATCTCCCGCGGTGTCCCGGCTCAGCAGACCCGGTAACCGTTCGGCGTACGTCGTCTGAACATCTGCGAAGCCCTCTGCCACTCCGGTGGCAGGGGGCTTTGTGGCGTTTTAGCGTGGGCGGCATGATCGAGCTCGAGGGGCTGACGAAGCGGTACGGCGAGAAGGTGGCGGTCAACAACCTCACCTTCACCGTCAGACCCGGCATCGTCACCGGATTCCTCGGGCCCAACGGCGCCGGGAAGTCCACGACGATGCGGATGGTCCTCGGCCTCGACCACCCCACCGCCGGCGACGTCCGTATCGACGGCAAGCACTACGACGAGCTCAAGGACCCCCTGACCTACATCGGCGCCCTGCTGGAGGCGAAGGCCTGGCACGGCGGGCGCAGCGCCTACAACCACCTGCTGTGCCTCGCGCAGAGCAACGGCATTCCGCGGCGGCGGGTGCGGGAGGTGCTGGAGACGGTGGGTCTCACGGCGGTCGCGCGCAAGAAGACCAAGGGCTTCTCGATGGGCATGGGGCAGCGGCTCGGGATCGCGGGCGCGCTGCTGGGCGATCCGCGGATCCTGATGTTCGACGAGCCGGTCAACGGGCTCGACCCCGAGGGCATCCACTGGATCCGCAACCTGATGAAGTCCCTGGCCGGGCAGGGCCGCACGGTCTTCGTCTCCTCGCACCTCATGAGCGAGATGGCGCTGACCGCCGACCACCTCGTCGTGATCGGACAGGGCCGGCTGCTCGCCGACACGTCCATGGCCGACTTCATCGCGCGGAACTCGAAGTCGTACGTGCGGATCCGCACCCCGCAGCGGGAGCTGCTGCTCGACGTGCTGCACACGGCCGGGATCACAGCCGTGGAGTCGGGCAACGGCACCATCGAGGTCGACGGCGGCAAGGCGGAGCAGATCGGGGAGCTGGCGGCGCGGCACGGGGTCGTGCTGCATGAGCTGAGCCCGCAACAGGCCTCGCTGGAGGAGGCATTCATGCAGTTGACCGCGGAGTCGGTGGAGTACCACGCGCACTCCGCGGCGCCACCGGCGCCACCGGCCGAGCAGCGGCAGCAGTGGGGCGAAGGCTGGAGGAGGAGCTGAACATGGCAGCCACCCAGGTGATCCGCTCCGAGTGGACCAAGATCCGGTCCGTGGCCTCCACCGTCTGGACGCTCTCCCTCGCCGTGGTGGTCACGATCGCCCTCGGCATGCTGATCTCGGCCCTGTCGAACCACGAGTTCGACAACATGAGCAAGCGGGACAGGCTCTCCTTCGACCCGACCTTCATCAGCTTCGCCGGGATGACCCTCGGCCAGCTCGCGATGATCGTGTTCGGGGTGCTCGTCGTCTCGAACGAGTACAGCACCGGCATGATCCGCGCCTCGCTGGCCGCCGTACCGCGCCGCGGCACCTTCCTGTTCAGCAAGATCGCGGTGGCGACCGGCCTCGCGCTCGCCGTCGGCATGGCCACCAGCTTCGTCACCTTCTTCCTAGGGCAGGCGATGCTGGGCGAGCACAAGGCGGCCATCGGTGACCCCGGCGTGTTGCGGGCGGTGATCGGCGGCGGGCTCTACATGACCCTCATCGCGATGTTCTCGATGGGCGTCGCCGCGATGCTGCGCTCACCGATGCTGTCGCTGGGCATCCTGATGCCGTTCTTCTTCCTGATCTCGAACATCCTGGGCAACGTCCCGGCCACCGAGAAGATCGGCCGCTATCTGCCCGACCAGGCCGGTAGCAAGATCATGCAGGTGGTCACCCCGATCGACGACGACACCCCGTACGGCCCCTGGGGCGGGCTCGGCATCATGGTGCTCTGGGTGATCGCGGCGCTCGCGGGCGGTTACGCCACGCTCAAGAAGCGGGACGCATAACGGGACACATAGGGGCACACCTCGCCGGGTGGAGCCGCCGGCCCGAGGTTTTACCGGCCCTTGGGTGGAACCGTCAGCGCCTCGGTATCCTCCTAACCCTTACGGGGGGCGTGTGCCCCGCTGTCCTGAACCTTTCGATGGGTGCGGAGCATGATCGAGGCAGTCGGCCTGACCAAGCGCTACGGCGACAAGACCGCTGTGTACAACTTGTCCTTCCAGGTGCGGCCCGGTGCCGTCACCGGCTTCCTGGGCCCCAACGGCTCGGGCAAGTCGACGACGATGCGGATGATCCTCGGCCTGGACAACCCGACCGCGGGCCACGTGAGCATCGGCGGCTACCCGTACCGCAAGCTGCCCAATGCCCCCCGCCAGGTCGGCGCGCTGCTGGACGCCAAGGCCGTGCACGGCGGCCGGGCCGCCCGCAACCACCTGCTGTCCCTGGCCCAGCTGTCCGGCATCCCGGCCCGGCGGGTGGACGAGGTGCTGGGCGTGGTGGGCCTCCAGGACGTGGCCAGGAGGCGCTCCAAGGGCTTCTCGCTCGGCATGGGCCAGCGGCTCGGCATCGCCGCCGCGCTGCTGGGCGACCCTCAGGTGCTGCTGTTCGACGAGCCGGTCAACGGCCTCGACCCCGAGGGCATCCTCTGGGTGCGCAACCTGATGAAGTCGCTCGCGGCCGAGGGCCGGACGGTCTTCGTCTCCTCGCACCTCATGAGCGAGATGGCGCTGACCGCCGACCACCTGATCGTCATCGGGCGCGGGCAGCTGCTCGCCGACATGAGCGTGAAGGACTTCATCGCGGCGAACTCCGCGGGCTTCGCCCGGGTCCGTACGCCCGACACCGAGCCGCAGCTGCGCGAGAAGCTGGCTGGCGCGCTCACCGAGGCCGGCGGCCATGTGCTGCCCGAGCAGGACGGCGCGCTCCGGGTGACCGGGCTGCCGCTCCCCCGCATCAGCGACATCGCGCACGACTCCGACGTACGGCTGTGGGAGCTGTCGCCGCACCAGGCCTCGTTGGAGGAGGCGTACATGCGGATGACGCAGGGCGCGGTCGACTACCGCTCGACGACCGACCAGAAGGCAGGGCTGATGCAGCAGCTGCCGCCGGGCGCGCAGCCGCCGATGCCGGTCCCGGGTCAGGGCCAGCCCGGCTGGTACGCCCCGCCGCCGCCCGAGCAGGGCGGGCAGCCGTTCGCCGCGCCGCAGGGCGGGCAGGGACCGTACGGCGCCCCTGGCGCGCCCGCTGCGGCGCCCGGAGCGGGTGCGCCCAACCCGTACGCCCAGCAGGCCCCGCAGGCGCCCCAGGCCCCGGCACAGCCGCCCGCCGCACCCGCCGCTCCCCCCGCCCCTGCCGCCCCGACCAAACCCGAGGACGCCCGATGAGCACGCCCCAGCCCCCGATGCCGCAGACCGCCGCACCGAACTGGCAGGCGGCGCCCGGCTCGACGTACCCCACCTACACCTCGCCGATCCCCGTCGTGCGCACGCACCTCGGACACGCGCTCTCCTCGGAGTGGACGAAGATCCGCTCGGTGCGCTCCACGATGTGGACGCTCGGCGTGTTCGTGCTGCTGGTCGTCGGCATCGGCCTCGCGGCCGCCGCGCTGGTCGCCGGCAACTCCTCGGAAGGCAGCCTGCGCGCGGAGAACCCGCTGTCGTTCGGCTTCTTCGGCCTGCTGCTCGGCACCATGTGCATCATCACGCTCGGCGTGCTGACCACCGCCTCGGAGTACGGCACCGGCATGATCCGGACCACGATGACCGCCTGCCCGAGCCGCGGCCGCGTGCTGACGGCGAAGGCGATCGTGTTCTTCGTGGTCGCGTTCGTGGTGACGCTGACGTCGGCCGTCCTCGTCGCCCTCGCGGACGTGGCCATGCTGGACGCGCGTGAGCCCACCGGCCAGGAGTGGCTGAAGGGCACGCTCGGCATCTCGCTCTACATCGCGCTGCTCGGCCTGCTCTCGCTCGTCGTCGGCTCGATCATCCGCCACTCGGCGGGCGCGATCACGATCATGATCGGTGTGCTGCTGGCCCCGCTGGTCATCGCGCTGTTCATGTTCTCGGAGTCGCTGCAGGACCTGCAGCAGGCCCTGTTCGAGTACTCGATCCCGAACCAGCTCAGCGTCTTCTACGAGCAGTCCCTCAGCGACTCCGGCCCGTCCGGCTGGGACCCGCTGTGGATCATGCTCGGCGTGACGGCCGCCGCGTTCGCCGGCGCCTACGCCCTGCTGGAGAAGCGGGACGTGTGAGCCGGCCCGGCCGGACCCGCTGGAACTTCGGCTAGAACTTCGGCGCGTTACGGGACCGCTGCACCCGCGTGGTGCGGCGGTCCTTCGCGTTCCAGCACGCCTTGTGCCAGTGCCGGCGGTCGTCGACGCCCGCGTGGTCCGGCCAGGCGACGACGTGCGGGACGCCGTCCGGGATCATCTGCTCGCAGCCCGGGCAGCGGTACGCCTTGCCCTGTGCGCTCGCGCCCGCCACATGCCGTACGTTCCAGTCCTCGCCCTGCCAGTTCTCGGCCGACTGCCAGCCGCCGTAGCGACCGGGACGGTCGTCCTCGGCGCTCTGTCCTGACGAGGCGGCTCCCTTAGGGCCGTTGGGTCGGTTGCGACGCGGGGACACGGAGCACCTCTCGGGGCTATACAGGATGGACGGGTCATGTCCAGCCTACGCGGCACGGACAGGGGTAGTCGTACGGCACCAACCCCCACAAGTCCCTCGCTCCGGCGCTCGATTCTGCAGACAATCCGCAAATCTCTTCGCCAAGCCGTGTCCTCGGCACGTGTCAGACGGTTATGCCCGGTGGGGGAGCTCCGCGTCGGAGCCAAGGAAGCAGGAAAAGGCAATGCACGTAGGAAGTTTCGTGTTGGCGGCCCGGTTCCCGGGGCAGGGCGACGGGGAGGCGCTGCACCGCGCGGTCCGCTCCGCCGAGGTCGCCGAGGAAGCGGGGCTCGACACGGTCTGGCTGGCCGAGCACCACTTCGTGCCGTACGGCACCTGTCCGTCCGCGATCACGCTGGCCGCGCTGCTGCTCGGCCGCACCGAGCGGCTGCGGGTCGGCACGGCGGTCAGCGTGCTGCCCACCGCGCACCCGGTGGCCCTCGGCGAACAGGCCGCGCTGCTGCACATCACCTCCGGCGGGCGGTTCTCCCTGGGCGTGGGGCGCGGCGGGCCGTGGGTCGACCTGGAGGTGTTCGGCTCGGGTCTTCGGGCGTACGAGGAGGGGTTCCCGGAATCACTCGATCTGCTCATGCGCTGGCTGCGCGAGCCCTCGGTCGCGGCCGCCGGGGAGCGTTTCGGTTTCCGTGAAGTCCCCGTCGTACCAAGGCCGTCGGAGTGCCTCACGGACGCCGAGGGGCCCGAGGTCGTCGTCGCGTGCACGTCGCCGGCGAGCGTGCGCCTCGCGGCCGAGCGCGGGCTGCCGATGCTGCTGGGGATGCATGTGGGCGACGAGGAGAAGGCCGAGATGGTCGCCCTGTGGCGGCAGCACGCCCGCGCGGCCGGGCGTCCGGCTGAGGAGATCCTCGGCGCGGCCCATGTCTCGGCCGGCGTCTGCCAGATCGCGGACCGGCGCACGGACGCGGTCGAGACCCTCACGAAGGCGATGCCTGGCTGGCTCCGGCAGGGCCTGGAGGCCCATGTGACGGTGGACGGCCGCCATCGCGCGATGCGCGACCCGCTGGCGTACACCGAACTGCTCTGCGGGCTGCACCCCGTGGGCACCCCGCGCCTGTGCGCCGACCGCCTGGCGGCGACCAGCGAGCGGACCGGAATCTCCCGTTTCGCCCTGCTCGTCGAGGGCTCGGGCGACCTGGCGGCGACCGAGGAGAACGTACGGCGACTGGGCGCCGAAGTACTTCCGCACCTCGGCTGAACCGCCCCGCCGAGGATGCACGGCCGCGTCACACCGGAAGACCCGGTCCGCCAGAAGGGCTTGCCGCCCCCGTACTGAATGCACCTCCCGCGTAAGGAGCGGCAAGCAAGCGGGTCACTGCGTCAGCAGTCCCTGAATTCCGGGGACTGGTTCAGCACCTGACTGCGGACCGAGGTGAAGCGGGCATGCGTCTCGTCGACCGAGACGTCAAGCGGGAACACCGCCACCCGGTGGCAGTTCTGGAAGGCCAGTCGCACCCCGAAGTGCCGCTGCAGCGCGCCGCGTATCGCGTCACTCGCAAGCGCACGCAGCAGCTGGCCACGTGCCTGCTCGTCCGGCGGGGGCGTCTGGTTGTCGGCGAACTGACCGCCGTCGACCTTCAGCTGAGCCACCAGGGAGCTGATCATCTCCCACGCATAAGGCAGGGAGGTCCGGACGCAGTCGACGAAGGCGGCTTCGTCGACCTCGCCTCGCTCGGCCTGTTCGAGTAGGGCCGGTGAGACGTCGAGCGACATGGGTTCTCCTCTCGCACCCCCAGAACACCAGGGGTTGCCGGACAGATAAGGGAGTTCGCGATATCGGACACTCTGCGTACACGCCTCGCGACCTCCCGTTTAATACGGTAGGCAACAGACGGTGACGGCACCAGGAGAATGCGTACATGGGCGGTCCTCGTTAGGCCCACAATCGGCCAGAAATGAACAGGGGCAGTCCGGGGTCATACGGACTCCCCCAGGGCGAATCGCGTCGACCGGGACCCGTCGAGTAGCGTTGCCGACCATGCGTCTCGTCATTGCCCGATGCTCCGTCGACTACGCGGGCCGGCTCACCGCCCACCTGCCCTCGGCGCCCCGTCTGATCCTGGTCAAGGCGGACGGCAGCGTCTCGATCCACGCGGACGACCGGGCCTACAAGCCCCTGAACTGGATGTCGCCGCCCTGCACGCTGAAGGAGGGGGATGGCGAGCAGCAGGACGTCTGGACGGTCACGAACAAGGCGGGCGAGAAGCTCATCATCACGATGGAGGAGATCCTCCACGACTCCTCGCACGAACTCGGCGTGGATCCTGGCCTGATCAAGGACGGTGTGGAAGCTCACCTCCAGGAACTGCTCGCCGACCGCATCGAAACCCTCGGCGAGGGCTACACGCTCATCCGCCGCGAGTACATGACGGCCATCGGGCCGGTCGACATCCTGTGCCGGGACGCCGAGGGCCGGACGGTCGCCGTCGAGATCAAGCGACGCGGCGAGATCGACGGCGTGGAGCAGCTCACGCGCTATCTGGAGCTGCTGAACCGGGATCCCCATCTCGCACCGGTCCGGGGCATCTTCGCGGCCCAGGAGATCAAGCCGCAGGCCCGGGTCCTCGCCACGGACCGCGGCATCGGCTGCCAGGTCCTGGACTACGACGCGATGCGCGGGATCGAGGACGACAAGTTGCGGTTGTTCTGACCGCCGATTCCTGACTGTTCTTGACAGTTTCTACGACGGTGAGGGCCGGGTCTGATGGACGGACCCGGCCCTCTTGTCTTGATCAGTGCGTCAGATCACCGCGTCCGAGCTGCCGCTCGGCGTACCCGCGTCGGTGCCCTGCGGGGCGCTCGCGGAGCTGGTGGTCTCCGTCGGGCCGGAGGAAGCCGGTCCGCTGGCCGAGTCGGAGGTCGACGGTGTGGTCGACGGCTCGGGCGGCTGGGACGTGGTCGGTGTCGGTGTCGGTGTCGGCGTGGGGGTCGGCGTGGGGGTCGGGGACCCGGGCGTCGTCGGAGTCGTCGGCGGCTTCGACGACGAGGACGGCGGCTTCGTTGTCGGCTTCGTCGGAGAACTCGACGTACCACCGCCGGAACTGTTCGTCCCGCTCGGGTCGTCCGACGGGCCCGTCGGATCGTCCGTCGGAGTCGGGTCGTCCGACGTGCCGTACGTGCCGTCGGGGCCCGGGTCCGTCGGGCGGCTCGTCGGGGTGCCGGTGTCGCCGGAACCCTCGTTGCCGCTGCCCTCCGCCTTGTCGGCGCCGAGGCTGTCGTCGCCGACCCCCTGGCTGGCGGACGGGTTGACGCCGACCTGGGTGGACGGGGTGTCGGGGTCGTTGTCGGAGGTCGCGCCGAGCGTCACCACCGTGCCGAGCACGGCCACGAGCAGCGCGCCCGAGCCGGCCGCGACGAGGTTGCGCCGGGCGAAGCCCCGGACGCCGCCGCGGACCTTGTGCGAGGTCGCCGAGGACGACGGCGAGGAGGGCGACGACGCCCGGTGGGTGACCAGCGTCGTGGCGTCCCCGCCGGGCGGGAAGGTGGCAGTCGGCACGCCTCCCGGCGGCGACTGCGACTCCTCGTACCGCGCGTCCGACACCTCCTCCCCCGCCGTGGCGCCGAACGCGGCCACCCCCGGCGTCGTACCGGAGCGGTCCGAGACCAGCGCGAGGGCGCGGCGGCCCGCGACCGTGCCGCGCTTGTCGGCGAGGGCGCCGCGCAGGCCGATGGAGGTCTCCAGCTCGGCGCGGGCCCGGTCCAGCTGGCCGCCGCAGAGCGCGAGGACGCCCAACTCGTGGTGGAAGTAGGCCTGTTCGGATACGTCACCGGCGAGGCGAGCGGCCTCGGCACCCGCCCGCAGCGCCCGCTCCCAGGCGCTCCAGTGCAGCCCCGCGGCGAACGCGGGCGCGGCCGTACGGGCCAGCTGCACGGTGGGGCTCTCCTCGCCCTCGGCGGGCGGCGTCGTACCCGGCACGAGCACCCCGAGTGCGGCGAGCACGGCGTCCGCCTCGGCGCACACGCGCTCCGGCGTGACCGAGGGGTGCCCGGCCCACCAGGCGTAGTGCCGGGCGGCGGTGAGAGCGCCGCCCTGGATGTCCTCGGCGTATCCGACGGCCTCCAGCTGGGCCTGCACGCCGGGGGCGAGCCGGTAGCGGGAGCCGACCGGCGAGACCAGCCCGCAGTCGGCCAGCTCGCCCAGCGCGGCGTCGGCGTGGGTGTCACCGACCAGCGCCGGCAGATGCGCCTGGTGCGGCACCTCGCCGCCGAGCGCGACGGCGAACTTCAGGGTGGCGCGGGCCGAGGCGCTGAGCCGCGAGGCGAGCAGCGGCGCGGGGCCGGCTGCCTCGCCGAGCGACGGCAGCGGCACCTCCTCGCCGCCGGTCTCGCCACCGAACGGCGCGTCGACGGGGGCCGCGTCCTCGAAGACCCCGTACTCGTCGACGGCGTCCACCCCGGCCCGCAGCAGGTCGCGCTGCCGCAGCAGCGCCCCGGCCTGGACGAACCGCAGCGGCAGGCCCTCCGACTCGAACCACAGGTCGCCCGCCCAGTTCAACTCGTCCTCGGTGAGGACCCGGCCGACGCAGCGCTCCAGGAGCTCCACGCTCGCGGGACGGTCGAGACCGCCGAGGGCGACGTCCTCGATACCGGAACCGGCGGACGGCGCCGGCACATCGGGCGTGACGCCGACCACGAAGGCGCACTCGGGGGTCGCGTCCAGCAGCTCGTCGAGCGCGGCGCCGCCGAACTCGAGGTCGTCCAGGACGACGACGGCGCCGACCTCACGGACACAGGTGAGCAGTTCGTCCGGTTCCGGGCGGTGCAGGGGGGCGCTGTAGACGGCGTAGAAGAGGTCGTGCAGCAGATCGGCGGGCGTGCGGTGGAAGCCGGTGAGGCGGACCACGCCGTCGGGGGCGAGGTCCGCGCAGTCCTCGGCGACGAGGTCGAGGAGGCTGGTGCGACCGGCGCCCGGGGAGCCGACGAGGCGCACGGAGCGGCCGCGGGCGAGCAGCCGTACCAGCTCTTCGCGCTCGTCCTGGCGGGCCAGCAGCGGCTGGGCGGGACGGGTCGGGCCGGGCGGCACGGGCGGTTTGGCGGCGCGGTCGGCTTCGGCGCGGTCGGCCGGGCTCAGCTTCTCGGGCCGCGCAGGGCGCTCCGCCGGCGGGCAGACCTCTATCTCGCTGCCGTCGACGGGGTTGACGGTGAGCAGGTAGTCGCCCGAGACCAGTTGCACCGTGCGGGCGAGTGCGGGCGCGTGCTGTCCGAAGTCGGTTGTGAGGGGATCCCTGGGCGGGCGCTGGCGCGACGCCTGGCCGTCGCCGTCGTGTCCGTACTCCTCGGGTCCCCGGTTGTTCGGGTCCATAGCTTCAAGCCCCCCAAAAGCGTCGTGTGCTGCGGGTCCTGGCCCCTCCCGGCCTTTGCACACTGCGCTGTCGCTTCTGGTCCGGGCCCGCTCGAAGGGGTTTGTCTGATCGGCGGGCAGCCGAACCCTAAACCTTCGCACAGTATCTACGACAGGTCGGGGTACCGCGCCGTCCGAGACATCACAGTCTCGTGAGGATTGTGCCCCACGTACGCTTCGCAGACGGAACGCCCGACTGTCCCGCCCCACCCATGCCGGGCGTCACACCCGGGGCAGGGACTCCACCCCGATGCCGCCCTCGATCGCCAGGATCCGGTGCAGCCGGGTGGCCACCAGCAGGCGCTGCATCTGCGGCGGTACGCCGCGCAGCACCAGGCGCCGGCCGCAACGGCCGGCCCGCCGGTGGGCCCCCATGATCACCCCGAGTCCGGTGGCGTCCCAGGAGTCCAGCTCGGACAGGTCGAGCACCAGATCGCCGACTCCGTCGTCGACGGCCGAGTGCAGAACCGTACGGGCGTCCGCCGCGCTGCGGACGTCGAGGACGCCCCCGACGACCAGTTCGGCGTGGTCGCCCCTGATGTGCATATGCGCTCCCCAAGCGTGCGTTCGTGCTCCGCGATGCGTTGTCTGTGGATGTGGCTGTGGCTGTGTTTGCTATGAGTCTTCGCTGTGGCGGGTGATGCAACCTCTGACTGCGTTGAGCGGTCAGAGGTTGCCGTCTGTAAGCGAACCGATACCGAATTCACCCCATCGCGTGATGGGCGCGGGGGCTGTGCGGTGGTCTACGAAACCTCAGTAGCTGTAAAAGCCTTGCCCGCTCTTGCGGCCGATGTCACCCGCGTCCACCATCCGGCGCATCAGCTCCGGCGGGGCGAACTTCTCGTCCTGGGACTCGGTGTAGATGTTGCTGGTGGCGTGCAGCAGGATGTCGACGCCGGTGAGGTCCGCGGTGGCGAGCGGGCCCATGGCGTGACCGAAGCCCAGCTTGCAGGCGAGGTCGATGTCCTCGGCGGTGGCGACGCCCGACTCGTACAGCTTGGCGGCCTCGACGACGAGGGCCGAGATGAGCCGGGTCGTCACGAAGCCGGCGACATCCCGGTTGACGACGATGCAGGTCTTGCCGACGGACTCGGCGAACTCCCGTGCGGTGGCGAGGGTTTCGTCACTCGTCTTGTAGCCGCGGACCAGCTCGCACAGCTGCATCATCGGGACCGGCGAGAAGAAGTGCACACCGACGACCCGCTCGGGGCGCTCGGTGGCCGCCGCGATCTTGGTGATCGGGATCGCGGAGGTGTTGGAGGCGAGCACGGCGTCGTCCCGCACGATCTTGTCGAGCGCGCGGAAGATCTCGTGCTTGACCTCGAGCTTCTCGAAGACGGCCTCGACGACGACGTCCGCGTCGGCGGCGGCGTCCAGGTCGGTGGTCGCGGTGATACGGGCGAGGGCGGCGTCGGCGTCGTGCGCCTCCAGCTTGCCCTTGCTGACGAACTTGTCGTACGACGCCTTGATGCCGTCGGTGCCGCGCTTCAGCGCCTCGTCGGTGACGTCACGCAGGACCACGTCCCACCCCGCCTGAGCGGAGACCTGGGCGATCCCGGAACCCATCAAGCCGGCGCCGATGACGGCAAGCTTCCGTGCCACTGTTGCGACTCCCCTTTGAAACGCCTTACACCCTGTTTAGGTTGCCTCTTCGGCGGACCTTAGCGCTCGTGAGGGACTGTGTGACCGGTTAGTAACGCGAGTCACGTCTCATCTGACGGACATCACACCGGCACGGGTCATTGAGCGCCTCGGACGGCGTAGTTGAGCACCTTCTCGCTCAACAGCTCCTCGATGTCGTCGAGAAGCACGAGCACCTCCCGTGATACTTCGTCCGGATTGCGCCCCTTGAGCATCTCGCGGCCGACGGTGACGAAGACCGTCTGATGACACCAGGAGATCTGACCGGCTATCAGGCCCGAGAGCGGGTCGCCGTCGGGCGCGCCGGCCTCCTCGCGGAGGGTGGCTTCGAGGTGGTCGTGGATCTCCTGCTGGAGGCTCCAGAGCCGGGAGCGCAGCGGCGGCGCCTCGTGGATGACGCGCATGAAGCGGTCGTAGCCCGCCATGAGGCCGATCCGCGGCGAGACCGCCTCGACCTCGGCGCGCAGCTCGCGCAGCACGGCCCGGGCGGCCGACTCCCCCTCGTCCCGGGCGCGCACCCAGCGGGAGAGCTGCTCGACGACACCGGCGGAGCGGTCGAAGAAGAGGTCCTCCTTGGCCGGGAAGTAGTTGTAGACGGTGTTCACGGAGACGTCCGCGGCCTCCGCCACGTCCGCGATGGTCACCGCCAGGAACCCGTGCTCCAGGAACAGCCCGGTGGCGATGTCCGAGATGCGCTGCCGTGTCTCGCGCTTCTTCCGTTCCCTGAGCCCCTCAGCCATGGTCCACATCCTAACTTCGCTGGACCCTCTGAAACTTTGGAGCCATTGCAAAATTTAAGAGACTCTGTTTTTCTGGGGCCATGCCCATCATCAGTACGGCCGGACTGGCCCGTACCTTCCAGACCAAGCTCGGCCCGGTCCAGGCCGTGCGCGGCATCGACCTCGCCGTCCGCGAGGGCGAGATCCTCGGCTTCCTGGGCCCGAACGGGGCGGGTAAGACGACGACCCTGCGGATGCTGACGACTTTGCTGGCGCCCACCGGGGGCGCGGCCACCGTCGCGGGCCGCGATCTCGCGACCGACCCCGCCGGGGTGCGCCGGGCGTGCGGATACGTGGCCCAGTCGGGCGGCGTCGACCCGCAGATCTCCGTGCGTGAGGAACTCGTCACCCAGGGCCGCCTGTACCGCCTGACGAAGACGCAGGCGGTCCGGCGGTCCGAGGAGTTGGCCCGCGACCTGGGCCTGACCGACCTCCTCGACCGCAAGGCGGGCGCCCTCTCCGGCGGCCAGCGGCGCCGCCTCGACATCGCGATGGCGCTCACCCACCGCCCGAAGGTCCTGTTCCTCGACGAGCCGACGACCGGCCTCGACCCCGGCAGCCGGGCCGACCTGTGGGACCTGATCCGGCACCTGCGCGACGAGCACGGCACGACGGTGTTCCTGACCACCCACTACCTCGACGAGGCCGACGCCCTCTCCGACCGCCTGGTCGTCGTCGACCAGGGCGTGGTCGTGGCGGAGGGCACGCCGAGCGCGCTGAAGCTGCGGTACGGCGGCTCGATCGACGCCTCCCTCCAGGACACGTTCCTCGCTATCACCGGCCGCAGCGCCACGCCGGCCGACGCCGCCCCCGTAGCCGTATAGGAATCCCCCGAAGATGCTGCTTCACGACACCGCGCTGATCTACGGCCGCTATCTGCGCCAGTCCCTGCGCTCCCGCTTCGCCCTGCTCTTCGGCGTGCTGATGCCGCTGCTGTACCTGCTCTTCTTCGGCCCGCTCCTGACCGACCTGCCGCTCGGCGGACGCGGCAGCTCGTGGCAGGTGCTGGTGCCCGGACTGCTGCTCCAACTCGGCTTGTTCGGGGCGTCGTTCGCCGGCTTCACGATCATCATCGAGAAGAGTCAGGGCGTGGTGGAGCGGATGCGGGTGACGCCCGTCAGCCGCCTCGCCCTGCTGCTGGGGCGCGTTCTGCGCGACGCCACCGTGTTCGTCTTCCAGGCGGTGCTGCTGGTGCTGGCGTCGCTGGCGATGGGGCTACGGGCTCCCCTGCCCGGGGTGCTGATCGGCTTCGCGTTCGTCGCGCTGCTGACGGTGTCGCTGGCCTCGCTGTCGTACGCGCTCGCCATGAAGGTCCGCACACCGCAGGAGTTCGGCCCGGCGATCAACGCCATGACGATGCCGATGATGCTGCTGTCGGGCCTGATGCTGCCGATGACGCTGGGGCCGAGGTGGCTGGACGTCCTCTCCCACTTCGTACCGTTCCGCTATCTGGTGGACGCGGTGCGGGACGCGTACGTCGGCTCGTACGCGACGGCGCCCATGCTGTACGGCGTCCTGGTCGCGGTCGCCTTCGCCGCGCTGGCCGTGACGGTGGGCACACGCGTGTTCCGAACCGCCGGAGCGTAACTACGCTGGCCACATGGTCAATCTGACGCGCATCTACACCAGGACCGGCGACCAGGGCACCACCGCCCTCGGCGACATGAGCCGGGTCGCCAAGACCGATCTGCGGATCTCGGCGTACGCCGACGCCAACGAGGCGAACGCGGTGATCGGCACGGCGATCGCACTGGGCGGGCTCGACGAGGAGATCGTCAAGGTCCTCACCCGCGTGCAGAACGACCTGTTCGACGTGGGTGCGGACCTGTCGACGCCGGTGGTGGAGAACCCGCAGTTCCCGCCGCTGCGGGTCGAGCAGTTCTACATCGACAAGCTGGAGGCGGACTGCGACCACTTCAACGAGCAGCTGGAGAAGCTGCGGTCCTTCATCCTGCCGGGTGGTACGCCGGGTGCGGCCCTGCTGCACCAGGCCTGCACGGTCGTTCGGCGGGCCGAGCGCTCGACGTGGGCGGCGCTGGAGGTCCACGGCGAGGTGATGAACCCACTGACGGCGACCTACCTGAACCGCCTGTCCGACCTCCTGTTCATCCTCGCGAGGAGCGCGAACAAGGAGGTCGGGGACGTGCTGTGGGTGCCGGGCGGGGAGCGCTAGGCCGCCGATACCCGGCTCATGGCCGGACGCGCTCCTTGTCCGTCGTGAGCCGGGGCTCCTCCTCGCCGACCGGGGCCTTCTTCGGCCAGATCCAGTACCCCAGGGCGATCAGGCCGTAGATGCCGACCGTGCGGATCGCCACCCACTGGAAGGCGCGCAGGGAGCTGACGTCGCCGGAGTCGCCGACGTACCAGACGGCCAGCTGGAGCAGGCCCAGGGCCACCGCACCCCCGTACACCGCCCGCAGCCACAGCCTGGCCTCGTGGCGGGTGCGGGCGCGGCCGTAGCGGGGCGGCTTCCGCGGGGGCGGGCCGCCGCCCAGGCGGTGGGCGGCGTGGCCGTCGAGCCAGCGGATCGTGTAGTGGCCGAAGGCGACGGTGTAACCGATGTAGAGCGCGGCCAGACCGTGCTCCCAGCCCGGCTCGGCGCCCCTCTTCAGGTCGATCGCCGTCGCGACGAACAGAACCAGCTCCAGCACCGGCTCGCACAGCAGCAACACCACGCTCGTACGGCGCCACTTCAGCAGGTAGCGGACGGCGAGGCCCAGGGCCAGCAGCACCCAGAAGCCGACCTCGCAGGCGATGATGAGGGCGACGATCACAACATGCTCCCTTCGGTCACCCTCCCAGGCTCCCGTCGGGACCGGCCGCTTTCGTCGTCGGCGGTGACGAAGTGGCGGTACATCGAAAGATGCAGTCCAGGACCCTCCCCCGGAATCAGGCGCCGGGTGCCCGGCCCGTGTTGGATGGGGACATGGCCGTACGACTGCCCCGCCCGCACCGCTTCGACGTGTGCGTCGCGCTCGCCGGACTGCTCGGTGGTCTGCTGCTGTGGGGCGTGGGCCTCGCGACCCGGCCGGCCCGCGAGCCGATCGTGCTCCTCGACGGCCGCTGGTGGATCCTGCTGCCGCTGGTCGTGACCGCCGGCTGCGAGGCCGCGCGCCGCGTCCTGCCACGCACGGCCCTGCTGGTGGGGTGGGTCGTGCTGACCGTGGACACCATCACCCAGGGCAACCTGGTCACCGTCCTGA
The DNA here is from genome assembly GCF_028736035.1 of Streptomyces sp. T12. Classification (NCBI taxonomy): domain Bacteria; kingdom Bacillati; phylum Actinomycetota; class Actinomycetes; order Kitasatosporales; family Streptomycetaceae; genus Streptomyces; species Streptomyces sp. T12. The sequence continues at coordinate 7,338,122 of NZ_CP117866.1, read as the reverse complement.
TGTTCACCGACCTCGTGTACGCGGCCGTGGTGTACGGGCCACCGGCCACCGCGCGCCGCGTCCCCTGGATCACCGGGCTGCTCACGGTGGCCGGCACGGTGGTGCCCGTCGCGGTGTGGCGGGAGCCCGAGGCGCTGCTGATCGGCGTGGTCATCGGCCTGGTCGGGCTGACGCCGGCCCTCACCGGCTGGCTCGTCCGCAACCACCGCGACGCCGCCGAGGCCGCCCGCCTGCGCGCCGAACAGACCGCGCTGCTGGCCGAGATGGACCGCACCCAGGCCGTCACCTCGGAGCGCGCCCGCATGGCACGCGAGTTGCACGACATGGTCGCCAACCACCTCTCCGCGATCGCCATCCACTCCACGGCCGCGCTCTCCCTCGACGACCCGAAGACCTCCCGGGAGGCCCTCTCGGTCATCCGGGAGAACAGCGTCGAGGGGCTCGCCGAGATGCGCCGGCTCATCGGCATCCTGCGCGACTCCAGCGGCGACACGGCGCCGGTCGCCGCCCCCACGCTCAACGGCCTCGGCGCCCTGGTCGACGGCGCCCGCACCAACGGCCTCGACGTCACCCTCGACGCCGCCCACGGCACCGTCCCCACCCCGGTCGAGCTCGCCGCCTACCGCATCGTCCAGGAATCCCTGACCAACGCCCTCAAGCACGCCTGCCCCGGCCGCGTCCGCGTGGTCATCGCCCAGCAGGACGGTTCGCTCACCGTCTCCGTCACCAGCCCGTTCGGCGACCGGGACGGACCGCGGGCGCCGGGCTCGGGCGCGGGTCTGGTCGGCATGCAGGAGCGGGCCGCGCTGCTGGGCGGCTGCTTCGAGGCCGGCCCCGTCGAGGATCCGGCCTCGGCCAACGGCAAGATCTGGGCCGTACGCGCCACACTCCCCGTGACCGAAGGAGACAGAGAATGATCCGCGTCCTGGTCGCCGAGGACCAGTCCGCCGTCCGCGCCGGGCTCGTCCTCATCCTGCGCAGCGCGCCCGGCATCGAGGTGGTCGGCGAGGCGGTGGACGGCGAGCAGGCGGTGGCCATGGCGCGCGAACTGCGGCCCGACCTGGTGCTGATGGACGTTCAGATGCCTCGTCTGGACGGGGTGTCGGCGACCCGGCAGGTGGTCGCCGAGCGGCTGGCGGACGTCCTCGTACTCACCACCTTCGACCTCGACGAGTACGTGTTCGGGGCGCTGCGGGCCGGGGCGTCGGGGTTTCTGCTGAAGAACACGGAGGCCAGGGATCTGGTCGAAGCGGTCCGCACGGTCGCACGCGGGGAGGGGCTCATCGCACCCGCTGTCACCCGCCGCCTCATCGCCGAGTTCGCCGCCAAGCCCGTGCGGGAGCCGACCGCCGATCCGGCCGTCCTCGACTCCCTCACCCGGCGCGAGCGCGAGGTGTTGTCGTGTCTCGGCGAGGGGCTGTCCAACGCCGACATCGCGGCCCGCCTCGACATGGCCGAGGCCACGGTGAAGACCCACGTCAGCCGCCTGCTGGGGAAGCTCGGGCTGCGCAGCCGGGTCCAAGCGGCCGTGCTGGCACAAGAGTTGGGCATCTAGGGGTTCGGGGCGCGACCGCGTACGAGAGTGGTCCAGACCTATTGACCCGTGGTCCAGACCTTTCTATTCTCGCGGCACCGTGGGCGTGAAGGCTCAGTCACGCCCCCAACTCCCCGAGGAGGCGCAGCATGCGCTTCAGACACAGAGCCGCGGCAGGGTTCGCGACCCTGTTGCTCCCCTTCGCCGGCCTGGTCGGCCTCGCGAGCCCCGCCGAGGCCGCGACATCCGCGACCGCCACCTACGCCAAGACCCAGGACTGGGGCTCCGGCTTCGAGGGCAAGTGGACGGTGAAGAACACCGGCACGACCTCCCTCAGCTCCTGGACGGTCGAGTGGGACTTCCCCTCCGGCACGTCCGTCACCTCCGCCTGGGACGCCGACGTCACCTCCTCCGGCGCCCACTGGACCGCCAAGAACAAGTCCTGGAACGGCACCCTCGCCCCCGGCGCCTCCGTCACCTTCGGCTTCAACGGCACCGGTACCGGCTCCCCCGCGAACTGCAAGCTGAACGGCGGCAGCTGCGACGGCGGCAGCGTCCCCGGCGACAACCCGCCGACCGCCCCCGGCACGCCCACCGCCTCCGACATCACCAACACCTCGGTGAAGCTCAGCTGGCCGGCCGCCACCGACGACAACGGCGTCAAGAACTACGACGTCCTGCGCGACGGCGCCAAGGTCGCGACGGTGACGACCACGTCGTACTCGGACACCGGCCTCAGCGCCGGCACCGACTACTCCTACACCGTCCAGGCCCGCGACACCGCCGACCAGACCGGTCCGGTGAGCGGCGCCCGCGCGGTGCGCACCACGGGCAGCACCACGGAACCGCCCCCGACCGGTGACAAGGTCAAGCTCGGCTACTTCACCGAGTGGGGCGTCTACGGCCGCAACTACCACGTCAAGAACCTGGTGACCTCGGGCTCCGCCTCGAAGATCACGCACATCAACTACGCGTTCGGCAACGTCAAGGACGGCAAGTGCGTCGTCGACGACACCTACGCCGCCTACGACAAGGCCTACACCGCCGACCAGTCCGTCAGCGGCACCGCCGACACCTGGGACCAGCCGCTGCGCGGCAACTTCAACCAGCTGCGCCAGCTGAAGGCCAAGTACCCGCACATCAAGGTGCTGTACTCCTTCGGCGGCTGGACCTACTCCGGCGGCTTCGGCCAGGCCGCGGCGAACGCGGCCGCGTTCGCCAAGTCCTGCAAGGCCGTGGTCGAGGACCCGCGCTGGGCCGACGTCTTCGACGGCATCGACATCGACTGGGAGTACCCGAACGCCTGCGGCCTGACCTGCGACACCTCCGGCGCGGCGGCCTTCAAGAACCTCTCGCAGGCACTGCGCACCGAGTTCGGCTCGAACTATCTGATCACCGCCGCCATCACGGCCGACGCCTCGTCCGGCGGCAAGATCGACGCGGCCGACTACGGCGGCGCAGCCCAGTACCTCGACTGGTACAACGTGATGACGTACGACTACTTCGGCGCCTGGGACAAGACCGGCCCCACGGCCCCGCACTCGCCGCTCACGTCGTACACCGGCATCCCGAAGGAGGGCTTCAACTCCGCCGCCGCCATAGCCAAGCTCAAGGCCAAGGGCGTCCCGGCGAGCAAGCTGCTGCTCGGCATCGGCTTCTACGGCCGCGGCTGGACCGGCGTCACCCAGTCCGCCCCCGGCGGCACGGCCACCGGCCCGGCGACCGGCACCTACGAGGCGGGCATCGAGGACTACAAGGTCCTCAAGACCTCCTGCCCGGCCACCGGCACCATCGCGGGCACCGCGTACGCCCACTGCGGCAGCAACTGGTGGTCGTACGACACACCCTCGACGATCGCCGGGAAGATGACCTGGGCCAAGAACCAGGGCCTGGGCGGCGCGTTCTTCTGGGAGTTCAGCGGCGACACCAGCAACGGCGAGCTGGTGAGCGCCATCAACAGCGGGCTGTCGTAAGGAAATTCAAAGGGCCGTTCAAGGGGTTGAAGACCCCTAGGCGACATTGACGCGCTGACCGGGCGGGGCTGCCTCCAGCCACGCGAGGAAACCGGTCAGCGCGTCTTCGCTCATGGCGAGTTCCAGGCGCGTGCCCCGGTGCAGACAGGTGAGGATCACCGCGTCGGAGAGCAGCGCCAGCTCCTCCTCACCGTCCGGGACCCGGCGGCCGGCCACCTCGATCGCGGAGCGCTCCAGGATGCGGCGCGGGCGATAGGCGTAGGAGAAGACGCGGTACCACTCGATGCGGTCGCCGTTGTAGCGGGCGACGCCGTAGCTCCAGCCCTTGCCGCTGGTGTCGGGTTTCTCCGGCACGTCCCAGCGCAGGGAACAGTCGAAAGTGCCGCCGGAGCGCTGGATGAGCCTGCGGCGCAGGCCGAAGACGAACAGCCCCAGCACCACCAGGGCGACAACGATTCCGCACACAGTCAGAGCGAGGACCATCGACACCGACCTCCTCGTCTCCTAGGTAACGGAACGGAAAAAACTTCCATATCTGCCTCAGCCGCGACCGGCACCGGATTGCTCCGGTCCCAGCCGCGGCTGAGTGACGTCATCGCGTGCACTGTCCCAGAGCCTAAAGGCCCCGGGCGGTACCCCCAGGGGTCAGCGCGTCGTCGCCGCCCGCAGGCGGACCTCCGCGCGGCGCTCGGCGGAGGCGTCGTCATCCGACTTGGCGCGCTCCAGTGCCCGCTCCGCGCGCTGGACGTCGATCTCGTCCGACAGCTCGGCGATCTCGGCCAGCAGCGACAGCTTGTCGTCCGCGAACGAGATGAAGCCGCCGTGGACCGCGGCGATGACGGTTCCACCTTCACTCGTACGGATGGTCACCGGGCCCGACTCCAGCACACCGAGCAGCGGCTGGTGACCGGGCATGACGCCGATGTCGCCGGACGTGGTGCGCGCGACGACCAGGGTGGCCTGGCCGGACCAGACCTCACGGTCGGCGGCGACCAGCGCGACGTGCAGCTCAGCAGCCAAGGTGGCTCCTCGGGTCACCACCCGGCGGTTCTGCCGGGTGTTGGTTACAAGTCTAGTAGGCGTGGATGAGGGGGCGGGACGAACCCCCGCCCCCTCATCAAGAGCTCAATGGCTCACGAAGACCGGTGCGTCAGGAGACGCCCAGCTCCTTTGCGTTCTTCTTGAGGTCCTCAAGACCACCGCACATGAAGAACGCCTGCTCCGGGAAGTGGTCGAACTCACCGTCGCAGATCGCGTTGAACGCGGTGATCGACTCGTCCAGCGGCACGTCCGAGCCGTCCACACCGGTGAACTGCTTGGCGACGTGCGTGTTCTGGGACAGGAAGCGCTCGACGCGGCGGGCACGCTGGACGACCAGCTTGTCCTCCTCGCTGAGCTCGTCGATACCGAGGATCGCGATGATGTCCTGGAGGTCCTTGTACTTCTGCAGGATCCCCTTGACACGCATGGCGGTGTTGTAGTGGTCCGCCGCGATGTAGCGGGGGTCCAGGATGCGGGACGTGGAGTCCAGCGGGTCGATCGCCGGGTAGATACCCTTCTCGGAGATCGGACGGGACAGAACCGTCGTCGCGTCGAGGTGGGCGAACGTGGTGGCCGGCGCCGGGTCGGTCAGGTCGTCCGCGGGGACGTAGATCGCCTGCATCGAGGTGATCGAGTGACCACGGGTCGAGGTGATGCGCTCCTGGAGGAGACCCATCTCGTCGGCCAGGTTCGGCTGGTAACCCACCGCGGAGGGCATACGGCCGAGCAGGGTCGACACCTCGGAACCGGCCTGCGTGAAGCGGAAGATGTTGTCGATGAAGAACAGCACGTCCTGCTTCTGGACGTCACGGAAGTACTCGGCCATGGTGAGGCCGGCCAGCGCGACGCGCAGACGGGTGCCCGGGGGCTCGTCCATCTGACCGAAGACCAGCGCGGTCTTGTCGATGACGCCCGACTCGCTCATCTCGTCGATGAGGTCGTTGCCCTCACGGGTGCGCTCACCGACACCGGCGAACACCGACACACCGTCGTGGTTGTTGGCGACGCGGTAGATCATCTCCTGGATGAGCACCGTCTTGCCGACGCCGGCACCGCCGAACAGACCGATCTTTCCACCCTTGACGTACGGGGTGAGCAGGTCGATGCACTTGACGCCGGTCTCGAACATCTCCGTCTTCGACTCGAGCTCGTCGAAGTTCGGGGCCTTGCGGTGGATGGACCAGCGCTCGCCGTCGTAGGTCTCGTCGACGTTCAGCACCTCACCGAGGGTGTTGAACACCTTGCCCTTGGTGAAGTCGCCGACCGGGACGGTGATGCCCGTGCCCGTGTCGGTGACGGCGGCCTGGCGGACCAGACCGTCGGTGGGCTGCATGGAGATGGTGCGGACCAGGCCGTCACCCAGGTGCTGGGCGACCTCCAGGGTCAGCGTCTTCTTCTCGCCCGCGTTCGCCGGGTCGGCGACCTCGACGTGGAGGGCGTTGTAGATCTCCGGCATCGCGTCGACGGGGAACTCCACGTCGACGACCGGGCCGATGACCCGGGCGACGCGGCCCGTGGCCGTCGCGGTCTCAACAGTGGTGGTCATTAGCGGTCACTCCCCGCGGTCGCGTCGGCCAGGGCTGCGGAGCCACCGACGATCTCGCTGATTTCCTGGGTGATTTCGGCCTGGCGGGCCGCGTTCGCAAGCCGGGACAGCGTCTCGATGAGCTCTCCGGCGTTGTCGGTGGCCGACTTCATCGCGCGCCGCGTGGCGGCGTGCTTCGAAGCGGCCGACTGGAGGAGCGCGTTGTAGATACGGCTCTCCACGTAGCGCGGCAGAAGGGCGTCGAGGACGTCCTCCGCCGAGGGCTCGAAGTCGTACAGCGGGAGGATCTCGCCCTTGGACGGAGCCTCCTGCGCAACCTCTTCGAGGCTGAGCGGCAGCAGACGCGCATCCAGCGCCTGCTGGGTCATCATCGAGACGAACTCGGTGTAGACGATGTGGAGCTCGTCCACCCCGCCCTCGGCCGTCGCCGTCTCGATCGCCTCGATCAGCGGAGCCGCGACCTTCTTGGCGTCCGCGTACGTGGGCTCGTCGGTGAAGCCGGTCCACGACTCCGTGATCTTGCGCTCACGGAAGTTGTAGTGGGCGACACCACGGCGGCCGACGATGTAGATCTCGACCTCCTTGCCCTCGCGCTCCAGCCGTGCGGTCAGCTGCTCCGCCGCCTTGATGGCGTTGGAGTTGAAGGCGCCGGCCAGACCACGGTCGCTCGTGAGGAGCAGCACCGCGGACCGCGTGACCGTCTCGGCCTGCGTGGTCAGCGGGTGCTTGGTGTTCGAGCCGGTGCCGACCGCCGTGACCGCGCGGGTGAGCTCGGTCGCGTAGGGCGTGGAGGCCGCCACCTTGCGCTGCGCCTTGACGACGCGCGAGGCGGCGATCATCTCCATCGCCTTCGTGATCTTCTTGGTCGCGGTGACGGATCGGATGCGACGCTTGTAGACCCGGAGCTGGGCTCCCATGAGTCAGGTCCCTTCCTTACGTCACTTGGCGGCAGCGGCCGGAGCCTCTTCGCCGAGCAGCTTGCCGTCAGCGGTCTCGAACTGCTTCTTGAACTCCGCGATCGCGTCGGCAACGGCCGTCAGCGTGTCGTCCGACATCTTGGCGCCCTCCTTGATGGAGGTCATGAGGCCCTGCTCCTTGCGGTGCAGGTACTCCAGGAGCTCCTTCTCGAAGCGGCGGATGTCGGCGACCGGCACGTCGTCCATCTTGCCGGTGGTGCCGGCCCACACGGAGACGACCTGGTCCTCGGTGGCCATCGGCTCGTACTGGGCCTGCTTCAGCAGCTCGACCATGCGCTGACCGCGCTCCAGCTGCGCCTTCGACGCGGCGTCCAGGTCGGAACCGAAGGCGGCGAACGCCTCCAGCTCACGGAACTGGGCGAGGTCGACGCGCAGACGACCCGAAACCTGCCTCATCGCCTTGTGCTGCGCGGAACCGCCGACTCGGGAGACGGAGATACCGACGTTCAGCGCGGGGCGCTGACCGGCGTTGAACAGGTCCGACTCCAGGAAGCACTGGCCGTCGGTGATGGAGATGACGTTGGTCGGGATGAACGCCGAGACGTCGTTGGCCTTGGTCTCGACGATCGGCAGACCGGTCATCGAGCCGGCGCCCATGTCGTCGGAGAGCTTCGCGCAGCGCTCCAGCAGACGGGAGTGCAGGTAGAAGACGTCACCCGGGTAGGCCTCACGGCCCGGCGGGCGGCGCAGCAGCAGGGACACGGCGCGGTAGGCGTCGGCCTGCTTCGAGAGGTCGTCGAAGATGATGAGGACGTGCTTGCCCTCGTACATCCACTGCTGGCCGATGGCCGAACCGGTGTACGGCGCCAGGTACTTGAAGCCGGCCGGGTCGGACGCGGGGGCAGCGACGATGGTCGTGTACTCCAGCGCGCCGTTCTCCTCCAGCGCGCCGCGCACGGACGCGATGGTGGAGCCCTTCTGGCCGATGGCGACGTAGATGCAGCGGACCTGCTTCTTCGGGTCGCCGGTGCGCCAGTTGTCGCGCTGGTTGATGATCGTGTCGACGGCCAGGGCGGTCTTGCCGGTCTGACGGTCACCGATGATCAGCTGACGCTGGCCACGGCCGATCGGGGTCATCGCGTCGACGGCCTTGTAGCCGGTCTCCATCGGCTCGTGCACCGACTTGCGCTGCATGACCGTGGGGGCCTGCAGCTCAAGGGCACGACGACCGCTGGTCTCGATCTCGCCGAGGCCGTCGATCGGGTTGCCGAGCGGGTCGACGACGCGGCCGAGGTAGCCCTCGCCGACGGCCACGGAGAGGACCTCACCGGTACGGGAGACCGGCTGACCCTCCTCGATGCCGCTGAACTCACCGAGGACGACGCAGCCGATCTCGCGCTCCTCGAGGTTGAGGGCGAGGCCGAGGGTGCCGTCCTCGAACTTCAGCAGTTCGTTGGCCATGGCCGAGGGCAGACCCTCGACCTTCGCGATGCCGTCGCCGGCAAGGGTGACCGTACCGACCTCCTCGCGCGAGGCCGCGTCCGGCTTGTACGACTGGACGAACGTCTCCAGCGCGTCCCGGATCTCCTCCGGCCGGATCGTGAGCTCCGCCATCTGGGTTCCCTGCTCTCCTTGTTGGGCCCGAAGTTTCACTTTGGGGGTCTGGGGGCGACCCCCAGGATTCTTCTGCACGGCCCAACCAGGGCCGTCGTAAGTACGTACTGCCTATTGAGTTGCTGGTCAGCTCGCCAGGCGGCGGCCGGCGTCCTCGATGCGGTCCGCGAGGGAGCCGTTGATGACCTCGTCGCCGACCTGCACCCGGATTCCGCCGAGGACCTCGGGGTCCACGTCGAGGTTGAGGTGCATCTGGCGGCCGTAGAGCTTCGCGAGGGCGGCGCCCAGGCGCTGCTTCTGCGGGCCGCTCAGCGGTACCGCCGAGGTGACGACGGCCACCATGCGCTCCCGGCGCTCGGCGGCGAGCTTGGACAGGGACTCCAGTCCCGACTCCAGGCTACGTCCACGCGGCACGGTCACAAGACGCGTCACCAGACGCTCGGTGGTCGCCTTGGCCCGGCCGCCGAGCAGGCTGCGCAGCAGCTCGCCCTTGGCCGAGGTGGTGGCGGACCGGTCGGTCAGCGCGGCGCGCAGCCCGGTGTTCGAGGCGACGATCCGGCCGAACCGGAACAGCTCGTCCTCGACGTCGTCGAGCGTGCCCGCCTTCTGCGCGGCGGTGAGGTCGGCGGTGCTCGCCAGCTCCTCCAGGGCGTCCACCAGGTCACGCGACTGCGACCAGCGGGAGCGCACCATGCCGGCCAGCAGATCGGCGGCCTCGCCGCTGACCTGGCCGCCGAGCAGGCGCTGGGCCAGCTCCGCCTTGGCCTCGCCTGCCTGCGCCGGGTCGGTGAGGACCCGACGCAGCGACACCTCGCGGTCGAGCAGCGCGGTGACGGCGGCCAGCTCGTCGGCGAGCTTGGCCGCGTCGACGGACGTGTTGTCCGTCAGCGCGTCGAGACGCTCACGTGCGGCTGCCAGGGCCTCGCGGCTCGCTCCGTTCATCGTCCGGCCTCGGCCTTCTCCTCGAGCTCGTCGAGGAAGCGGTCGATGACGCGGCTCTGCCGGGCGTGGTCCTCGAGGGACTCGCCGACGAGCTTGCCGGCCAGGTCGGTGGCGAGCTTGCCGACGTCCTGGCGCAGCGCGGAGGACGCGGCCTTGCGGTCGGCCTCGATCTGCGCGTGACCGGCGGCGACGATCTCCTCGCGCTGCCGCTGGCCTTCCGCGCGCATCTCGGCGATGAGCGTGGCGCCCTGCTCCTGCGCCTCCTGGCGCAGCCGCGCGGCCTCGTGCCGGGCCTCGGCGAGCTGCGCCTTGTACTGCTCGAGGACGCTCTGCGCCTCGACCTGCGCCGCCTCGGCCTTCTCAATACCACCTTCGATCGCCTCGCGGCGCTCTTCCAGAACCCTGTTGATGTTCGGAAGCAGCTTCTTCCAGAAGAAGAAGAACACGATGGCGAAGGCGATGGTGCCGACGAGCAGCTCGGGGCCCGGAGGAACGAGCGGGTTCTGCTCCTCCTCCGCCGCAAGCCGCACCAGGTTGTCGATCACATCAGTGCCTTTCGTGGAAAGGTTGGCTCGTCAGGGCTCGATCATCCGTAGACGAACGGCATGACGATGCCGATGAGGGCGAGCGCCTCACAGAAGGCGAAGCCGAGGATCTGGTTGGCACGGATCAGGCCGGCAGCCTCGGGCTGGCGGGCGAGGGCCTGGGTGCCGTTGCCGAAGATGATGCCGACGCCGACGCCGGGGCCGATGGCGGCCAGGCCGTAGCCGATGGAACCGATGTTGCCTTCGACGGCGGCGAGGGTCTCAAGGGCAGCCATGCTGATTCTTCCTTCTCTTTCATGGACCGGCGGGGGTTGGCCACCGGACGTTCTTGGGGGCTTGCGGTGCGGCGGGGCTCAGTGGTGCTCGGCGAGAGCGCCCTGGATGTACGAGCAGGCCAGCAGCACGAAGACGTACGCCTGGACGGCCTGCACGAAGAGCTCGAAGAGGATCATGACCATGGTCATGACGAAGGAGACACCGGCCGCCGGGATCATCCAGCTGTTCAGCAGGTACCAGGAGGCGACGGTGAACATCACCAGCATCAGGTGGCCGGCGAACATGTTGGCGAAGAGTCGCACCGCGTGCGTGAACGGGCGGACCAGCAGGTTCGAGAAGAACTCGATGACCATCACGAGCGGCAGGACCGCACCCAGCGACTTGTCGTAGCCGGTGACGTTCTTGAAGAACCCGACGAAGCCGTGCCGCTTGAAGGTCACCGAGACCCAGATGAGCCAGACGATGGCCGCCAGCACCATCGGGAACGCGATGATCGACGAGACCGGGAACTGGGCCAGCGGGATCACGGACCAGATGTTCATGATCCAGATGAAGAAGAAGAGCGAGACCATGAACGGGACGTACTTCTCGCCCTCACGCTTGCCGAGGGTCTCGTAGACGATGCCGCGGCGCACGAAGTCGTAACCGGCTTCGCCGACCATCTGGAGCTTGCCCGGCACCACCTTCGCCTTGCTGAAGGCGAAGGTGAAGAAGGTGATGACGAGGAGCGTGGTGATGATGGCAAGCAGCATCACCTTGTTGAACTCGAACCCCCCGACTGTGGCGATCGGCTTGAAGAGGAACGAGTGCAGGCCCGGAGCCGGGAAGCCGCAGCCGTTGTCGGACATGATCCGACAGCTCCAGTCAAAGGCGAGCTGGGTCTGGTCAGCACTCACCGCGGACTCCTTCGGCGTGACGCATGGGTACGGCAACCTCGTTGTGTCGGCGCGGCGCGCAGCCGCGGTTCGGCACGGGACTGGTGTAACTGATGTGGGGGCGGCTGGAGGGCATCGAGCCTCGCGAATGAGCAGGCGTCAGCTCAGATGCCCGCGCCCGCGATGCCGCAGTTGGCACCGGACGATAGCAGGACTTCTCACACGCACTTATCCCGGCCCTACCCCTCACGACGAGCGTCCCGATTTTTCGGGCTTGTCGCCCGAGGAGTCGGGTTCGACATAGAGGATCTTGGCTTTCATGTGAGCCCGAGTCTGGGCTGCGATCCACGCGAGCGTGGTTGCGATAAGAGTGATCGCGAAAGCCTTGGGATGGAACAGCGTGGTGTTCTTGAACACGCTCAGAAAGACGAACAGCAGCAGGATCTGCGCCGCGTAGAGCATCAGGCCCATCATCTGGAACAGATGCGGAAGCGATTTGGCAATGCGCTGCAGAACGTAGAGCCCGATACCCATGAAGAGGATCGTGAGCACCGTCGCCACGACAGCCCCGATCGCCCCCTTGCCGCCGACGACCACACCGCTGACGACGGCGGCAATCGCGCCGACGGCAGCCGTGGGCACGGCAGCCTGAAGGAGAATCCGGGCGTCATTGGACGGCATGGCGGCAGCTCCGCTTTCACGGTGGGGGCAGGGTGTCGTCATGGACGAGCGTAGTCCCGGGCTGAGAGGGAACCTCACGCCAATGGACCGTCGCACTACGGCCCTTCGGCTCTATCCGGGGGTTCTCGTGAACCGTATCACAAACTATTTGATGAGGTCTTTACCTGAGAGGTGTGCTCGGTGTCACACATGAGAGTGACGCTGCCCGTCTGTGCAAGAACGCGGCCGGTTTGTCTGGTATAGGGACACTTCGTTCCCCCATGACTTGGCAATGCTCTAGTCAGATTCTTACCTTGGCCGCGCTCTTACCTTGACCGTCAGCGCGACGTTCCGGCTTTCCGCCGGTCAAGAAAACGCGAACGGGCGCCGATGGCGGTCGCGCCGTTGACCCCGGCCACCCCGGCCGCGACCGGAGTGCGTGGCTCCTCCTCGGACGGGGAGTCGGCATCGGCGGGTGCCTCGGTAGCGGCGGTCTGCGGCGTGGTGGCCGCGGGCTCGGCGACGACGTTGCGGCGGCGGTAGCGCGGCGGCACGAACGCCTCGGCCCAGCGCGGGGCGCGCGGAGTGAAGCGCGGGAGCAGCAGCATGACCAGGCCGATGGCGCTGAGGAAGACCACGCTCAGCACGATCCACATGGACGCCGAGTTCACGGAGTAGGCGAGCGCGCCGAAGGCGATCAGCGCCGACCAGAAGTACATGATCAGCACCGCGCGGCTGTGCGAGTGGCCGATCTCCAGCAGGCGGTGGTGCAGGTGGCCCCGGTCGGCGGCGAACGGCGACTGGCCCCGCCAGGTGCGGCGCACGATCGCCAGCACCAGGTCGGCGGCCGGGATCGCGATGATCGTCAGCGGCAGCAGCAGCGGGATGTAGACCGGCACCGTCTGGTGCACGGCCTCCTTCTCGGAGCCGGCGAACAGCTTCAGCGCGTCCGGGTCGACCTGTCCCGTGATCGAAATCGCGCCCGCGGCCAGCACCAGGCCGATCAGCATCGAGCCGGAGTCGCCCATGAAGATCCGCGCCGGGTGCATGTTGTGCGGCAGGAAGCCCAGGCACATGCCCATCAGGATCGCCGCGAACAGGGTGGCGGGGGCGGCGGCCTCGATGCCGTACGACACCCAGACGCGGTAGGCGTAGAGGAAGAACGCGGCCGAGGCGATGCACACCATGCCGGCCGCGAGCCCGTCCAGGCCGTCGACGAAGTTGACCGCGTTGATGGTGATGACGACCAGGGCGACGGTCAGCAGGGTGCCCTGCCACTGGGTCAGCGCGACCGAGCCGAAGCCGGGGATGGGCAGCCACAGGATCGTCAGGCCCTGCATGACCATGACGCCGGCGGCGATCATCTGGCCGCCCAGCTTGATCAGGGCGTCGATCTCGAACTTGTCGTCGAGGACGCCGATCAGCCAGATGAGCGCCGCTCCGGAGAGCAGCGCCCGCGGTTCGTTGGACTTCTCGAAGACCGCGCTGAGGTTGGTGAGGTGGTCGGCGACCAGCAGGCCCGCGCACAGGCCGAAGAACATCGCGATCCCGCCGAGCCGCGGAGTGGGTTCCCGGTGCACGTCGCGTGCCCGGATCTCCGGCATCGCTCCGGCCACGATCGCGAACTTACGTACCGGCCCTGTCAGCAGATACGTCACCGCGGCCGTGATGCAGAGCGTCAGCAGGTATTCACGCACGGGCTTCCCCACAAGTCTCGCTGGCCATCTCAGCCCCACACCCTAGCGACGGACACATACGCGACGCATACGTGTGGGGACTTCCGGGTAGCGACGATGGTTGCACGCGTGGCTGTGTGCCCAGGTGCGTCTACCCCGCCTCAGCCGGGATACGGGGGAAATCTACCGGCCAGCTCCCGCACTTCTTCACGCGACTTCTGACTTTCGGTCTCCCCGCGCAGCACGCCCGCCAGCAACGCGGCGAGCCACACCATCTCCTCCTCCCCCAAACCCTGGGTGGTCACGGCCGCCGTGCCGAGGCGCAGGCCGCGGGCGTCGCCGTGCGGCAGCGCACAGCAGTCCAGCACGATCCCGGCCGCGGCAAGCCGTCCGCGCGCCTCACGGCCGTCGACGCCGAGCGGTGCCGGGTCGGCGGTGATCAGGTGGGTGTCGGTCCCGCCTGTGGTGACGACCAGCCCCTCCGCGTCCAGCCCGGCCGCCAGGGTCCTCGCATTGGCGACCACCTGATGGGCGTACGCCGTGAACGCCGGCGTTGCCGCCTCGCCGAAGGCGACGGCCTTGGCGGCGATGGTGTGCATCTGCGCGCCGCCCTGGGTGAACGGGAACACGGCGCGGTCGACCCGCTCGGCGAGATCCGAGCCGCACAGGATCATGCCGCCGCGGGGCCCGCGCAGCACCTTGTGCGTAGTGGCGCACACCACATCGGCGTACGGCACCGGATTCGGCGCCGCGCCCCCGGCGACGAGCCCGATCGGGTGGGCGGCGTCGGCGATGAGATACGCGCCCACCTCGTCGGCGATGTCACGGAAGAGGGCGTAGTCGATGTGGCGCGGGTAGGCGATGGACCCGCAGACGACGGCCTTGGGCCGATGGTTGCGGGCGAGCGTGCGCACCTGGTCGTAGTCGATGAGCCCGGTCTCGGCGTCCACCCCGTACCCCACGAAGTCGAACCAGCGCCCGGAGAAGTTGGCGGGTGAGCCGTGCGTGAGGTGTCCGCCGTACGGCAGCCCGAGGGCGAGCACGGTGTCGCCGGGGCGCAGCAGGGCGGCGTACGCGGCGAGGACGGCCGAAGACCCCGAGTGCGACTGCACGTTGGCGTGTTCGGCCCCGAACAGCAGCTTGGCCCGCTCCACGGCGAGCCGCTCGGCGACGTCGACCATCTCGCAGCCGCCGTGGTACCGGGCGTCCGGATACCCCTCGGCGTACTTGTTGGCGAGCGGCGACCCGAGCGCCGCCAGCACCGCGGGCGAGGTGAAGTTCTCGGCGGCGATGAGCTGAAGCGTCGTCGACTGCCGGTCGAGCTCCCCGAGCAGGATGTCGGCGAGCTGCGGGTCCTGGCGGCGCAGGACATCGGCCTCGAGGGTATGGGTGACCGACATGGTGGGCTCCGGGCGTGCGTCGACGGTGACGTACGTCCAATGTAGGCCCGGGGCGACAGGGACGCCCGGTTGTTACGCCCGCGCAGGTACTCCGGTGAGCGCTGTGACGACCGGATCCAGCGCCTCGTGTATCTCGTCCCCCACCGACCGGAAGAACGGCAGCGGGGCCCCGTACGGGTCGTACACCTCGTCCGCCTCCGCCGTCGGCGCCAGGAGCCACCCGCGTAGAGCCGCCGCCGCGCGGACCAGGGCGCGTGCGCGGATGACCACGCCCTCCTCCAGGGGAGGCAGGGTCGCCGGGTCTATCGCGCGGACCAGGCGGGTGAACTCCTTCAGCGTGAAGGTGCGCAGGCCCGCCGAGTGGCCCATGGAGATGACCTGGGCGCGGTGGTCGCGGGTGGCCGTCAGGACCAGGTCGGCGCGGATGACGTGCTCGTCGAGAAGCTCGCGGCCGACGAAGCCGGCGGCGTCCGCGCCGAAGTCGGCGAGGACCGTCTCCGCGTTGGCCTCCATGGGCGCGCCCTCGTGGCCCCAGGTGCCCGCGCTCTCCACGATCAGCCCGCCGCCGAGCACACCGAGCCGCTGCGCCACGAAATGACGGGTCAGCCGCTCGGTGATCGGTGAGCGGCACACATTGCCGGTACTGACGTGGAGGATGCGGAAGCTGTCGCGCGGAAGCCCGACGAACGTCGTCGTGATCTCCGCGGCATGTTCCCCGTTGCCTATGCCACGCCCCGCCTCAGGGGCTGTCAATTCGCCACCTCGAGGTCGGGTACGACCTTGCGCAGCTCTTCCGCGGAGATGGCGCCCGCGCGCAGGAGGAGGGGCACTTCGCCGGTCACGTCGACGATCGAGGACGGGACGTTGCCGGGGGTCGGGCCGCCGTCCAGGTAGACGGAGACCGAGTCGCCGAGCATCTCCTGCGCGGCGTCGCAGTCCTCGGGCGCGGGGTGACCCGTCAGGTTCGCCGACGACACCGCCATCGGGCCGACCTCCGTCAGCAGCTCGATGGCGACCGGGTGCAGCGGCATGCGCACGGCAACCGTGCCCCGGGTGTCGCCCAGGTCCCACTGCAGGGACGGCTGGTGCTTGGCGACCAGTGTCAGCGCGCCCGGCCAGAACGCGTCGACCAGCTCCCAGGCCAGCTCGGAGAAGTCGGTGACGAGACCATGGAGCGTGTTCGGGGAGCCGATCAGCACAGGGGTGGGCATGTTGCGGCCCCGGCCCTTGGCCTCCAGCAGGTCGCCCACGGCCTCCTTGGCGAACGCGTCGGCGCCGATGCCGTACACCGTGTCGGTCGGGAGGACCACGAGCTCGCCACGGCGGACGGCGGACGCGGCCTCACGCAGACCGGTCGTGCGGTCGGTCGCGTCGTTGGTGTCGTATCGCCGTGCCATATCTAGCGGGCCTCCTCGTACACGTACTTCGGGAAAAGACTCTGGGGGGTGGTCACGGCAGCGCCTTGCGGGCGGTCGCGAACCTCGGGCGGTTGTTGAGGTCGGGGTGGTCGGCCGCGTCGGCCCAGCCCCGCTCCTCGGTGAAGATCCACGGCACCTGGCCGCCCTGGGTGTCGGCGTGCTCGATGACGACGACGCCGCCGGGGCGCAGGAGCCGGTGTGCGGTCCGTTCCAGACCGCGGATGAGGTCGAGGCCGTCCTCCCCTGAGAACAGGGCGAGTTCGGGATCGTAGTCCCGCGCCTCGGGAGCGACGTACTCCCATTCGGTGAGCGGGATGTAGGGCGGGTTGGAGATGACCAGGTCGACCTGGCCGTCGAGGTCGGGGAAGGCGTCCAGGGCGTTGCCCTGGCGCAGGTCCACCCTGGACCCCTCGACGTTCTTGCGGGTCCACTGCAGGGCGTCCTCGGACAGCTCCACGGCGTGCACGCGCGAGCGCGGGACCTCCTGGGCGAGGGCGAGCGCGATGGCGCCGGAGCCGGTGCACAGGTCGACGATGCAGGGCTCGACGACGTCCATCGCGCGCACGGCGTCTATGGCCCACCCGACCACCGACTCGGTCTCGGGGCGGGGCACGAACACGCCGGGCCCGACTTGGAGTTCGAGATACCGGAAGTAGGCCCGCCCGGTGATGTGCTGCAGCGGCTCGCGCTGCTCACGCCGGGCGATGACCTCCCAGTACCGGGCGTCGAAGTCCGAGTCCTTCACGGAGTGCAGCTCGCCCCGCTTCACGCCGTGCACGAACGCGGCGAGCTCCTCCGCGTCGTTGCGCGGCGAGGGCACGCCGGCGTCGGCCAGCCGCTGGGTGGCCTGGGCCACCTCCGCGAGCAGCACGCTGCGGGGGCTTGGGGATCGCCCCCCAATGAATTGCTGCACGCAAGTCCTCCGGTCGTACTCGTACGTGCCTTACGCGGCCGCGAGCTTGGCGGCCGAGTCCGCGTCGACGCAGGCCTGGATCACCGAGTCGAGGTCGCCGTCCAACACCTGGTCCAGGTTGTAGGCCTTGAAGCCGACGCGGTGGTCCGAGATGCGATTCTCCGGGAAGTTGTAGGTGCGGATCTTCTCGGAGCGGTCGACCGTGCGGACCTGGCTGCGGCGGGCGTCGGCGGCCTCCTTCTCGGCCTCCTCCTGCGCCGCTGCGAGCAGCCTGGAGCGCAGGATACGCATAGCCTGCTCCTTGTTCTGCAGCTGGCTCTTCTCGTTCTGGCAGGAGGCCACGACTCCGGTGGGAACGTGCGTGATGCGCACGGCGGAGTCGGTGGTGTTGACGGACTGACCGCCCGGGCCGGACGACCGGTACACGTCGATGCGCAGGTCGTTCGGGTTGATCTCGACGTCGATCTCCTCGGCCTCGGGCGTGACCAGCACACCGGCCGCGGAGGTGTGGATACGGCCCTGGGACTCGGTCGCCGGCACGCGCTGCACGCGGTGCACCCCGCCCTCGTACTTCAGCCGCGCCCACACGCCCTGGCCGGGCTCGGTGGCACCCTGGCCGCCCTTGGTCTTCACGGCGACCTGGACGTCCTTGTAGCCGCCGAGCTCGGACTCGGTGGAGTCGATGATCTCGGTCTTCCAGCCGACGCGCTCGGCATAGCGCAGGTACATGCGCAGCAGGTCGCCGGCGAACAGCGCGGACTCGTCGCCGCCCGCGCCCGCCTTGATCTCGAGGATGACGTCCTTGTCGTCGCTGGGGTCGCGCGGGACGAGAAGCAGGCGGAGCTTCTCCGTCAGCTCCTCGCGCTGCTTGTCCAGCTCCTTGACCTCGGCGGCGAACTCCGGGTCGTCGGCGGCGAGTTCACGTGCGGTCTCCATGTCGTCGCCGGTCTGCTTCCAGGAGCGGTACGTGGCGACGATCGGGGTGAGCTCGGCGTAGCGCTTGTTCAGCTTGCGCGCGTTCGCCTGGTCGGCGTGGACCGACGGGTCGGCGAGCTTCGTCTCCAGGTCGGCGTGCTCAACGACCAGGTCCTCGACGGCCTCGAACATCTTGGGCTCCTGTACGTGCGTGGGTGAAGGGCGGGCGACCAAAAACGCCGGTCCCGGTGCGGCTCCTCCGGAGGGAGGGCACGCGAACCGTGGACCGGCGAATTGGAGCTCGCTACTTCTTGGAGCCGGCAGTTGCCTTGCCGAAGCGGGCCTCGAAGCGGGCCACACGGCCACCGGTGTCGAGGATCTTCTGCTTGCCCGTGTAGAACGGGTGGCACTCGGAGCAGACCTCGGCGCGGATGGTGCCGCTCTCGATCGTGCTACGGGTGGTGAACGACGCGCCACAGGTGCAGCTGACCTGCGTCTCGACGTACTCGGGGTGGATGTCGCGCTTCAAGGTGTCTCCTAGTTTCGGGAGGGCGCCGGGTCGCTGCCGCGGGGTGCGGGAGCGTGAACCGGAGCCGACGTACCAGTCTGCCAGGACTGGTGTCCATCAGCCAAAACCGGGGGTGGCTGTGGTCTATTCCCTGGGCCCCTGACTCACCCCCGGGGTCCCCCGGCTAACTCACCACGCCCTTGGCGTCACCTGTGGCCGTGCCTTCGGTGGCCGCCTTCGGGATCGCCCTGTCGTTCTTCAGGGCGTCCCACACCAGCTGGGACTTCTTCTTCTCCACGATCACCCGGTTCGGGTCCGCCGGGTCGTACTGGACCGGCATCGTGACCATGGTCATGTTCTTGGAGCTGATGCCCTTCAGGCCGCCCGCGAAGGACATGAGCTTGTTGACCGTGCCCAGGTCGGAGTCGGTCGTCACCGTCTTGGTGGCGGTGTTGGCCAGGTCGTAGAGCCTCTTGGGGTTGCCGAAGAGGTTGATGTCCTTGACCTGGTTGATCAGCGCCTTGATGAAGGCCTGCTGGAGCTGGATGCGGCCGAGGTCGGATCCGTCGCCCACCCCGTGCCGGGTGCGGACCAGGCCGAGGGCCTGCTTGCCGGTGAGCTGGTGGGTGCCGGCCTTGAGGTTGAGGTGGCTGTCGGGGTCGTTGATGTTCTTGGTGGTGGTGACCCCGACGCCGCCGAGCTCGTCGATGAGCTTCTGGAAGCCGGAGAAGTCGACCTCCAGATAGTGGTCCATGCGGATGCCGGTGATGGACTCGACGGTCTTCACCGCGCAGGCCGCGCCCCCCGTGGAGTACGACTCGTTGAACATCACGCCGGACGCCGCGTCGTGTGTGTCGCCGTTGGTGTCGGTGCACCGGGGGCGGTCGACGAGGGTGTCGCGCGGGATGGAGACCACGCTGGCCTTCTTGTGGCCCTCGTAGACGTGCACGATCATCGCCGTGTCCGAGCGGGCGCTGCCGTCGTCGGTGCCGCCGCCGAGATCCTTGTTGCTGCCGGAGCGGGTGTCCGAGCCGAGGACGAGGATGTTCTCCGAGCCGTTGTCGACCTTCTCGGGCCGCTCGGTGCCGAGGGCCTGGTCGATGTCGACGCTCTTGAGGTTGCCGTTGAGCTTGAAGTACAGGTACCCGGCTCCGGTGCCGCCCAGGACCACGATCCCGGCGGCCGTCCAGGCCGTGATCAGCAGGCCCTTGCGCTTGCTACGGGGCTTGCGACGGCGGCCCTTGGCGCGGTGGCGCGGACCTGTGGAGCCGGTCTGACCCGGTATGCCGGGCTCCGGCGTGCTCTCGGCGGACACTGTGCTCCTCGGTTCTCGTCCGGTCGGTTACCCCCTGCTTTCAGGGTCAGGCGTGGCCATTTGGCCCGTACCACACCATCGTGACCCCGTCCGGTCAGACGGGGAAACTCGGAGAAGGGTTGCACAACGGACCGTGCCCACCGCCGAGGAGCGGTGGGCACGGGGCGTCTTCGGTGATACCGGGTGTACCCGTCTCACCTGCGGTTTCAGCCGAAGATGTCGTACTGATTGAAATCGGTGCCGACGGACTTCGGTGTGGCAAAGATCTCGCTGGTGGCCTTGCCGGTGCCCGGGTACAGGTAGAGCGTGCCGGCGGAGTTGCGGGCCAGGAAGTCGGCCCTGCCGTCGCCGGTGACGTCACCGACGGCGTCGAAGGCGGTGTACGTCGACCAGGTGCGCACCTTGATGCGGGTGGCGAAGGCGCCGGTGCCTGCCTTGCCGGTGCCCTTGAACAGGTAGACGTAGCCGCCCGTCTTGCTGCGCGCGATCAGGTCGGTCTTGCCGTCGCCGGTGAAGTCGCCGTGGCCGCGCAGGGAGTTGTACTGGTTCCAGCCGGTGCCGACCTTGACCGGGGTGGCGAAGGAGCCGTTGCCCGTGCCCGGGTAGATCCACAGGGTGCCGCCGGAGTCGACCGAGAGCAGGTCGGGCAGGTAGTCGCCGGTGACGTCGCCCGGGGCGACGATACGGGTGCGCGTCTTCCAGTTGCTGAAGAGCGTCTTGGTCGCCCAGGAGCCGCTGGCCTGCACATAGTGCGTCCAGAACATGGCACCGTCGGAGCTGCGCCGGTACACCAGGTCCTGGTAGCCGTCCCGGTCGAGGTCGGTCTGCAGGACGACATCGACGCCGCTCCAGTCGCCCCAGGACTCGCGCGCGGCGAACGAGGTGCCGTTGGAGTCCTTCGAGTAGCCGGTCTTCGTGGACGCGTTGCGCAGCCACAGGTCGGCCCGGTGGTCACCGCTGACGTTGGTGTCGTCGACCCGCGGGTAGGCGGCACCGACATAGCTGCTGACCTTGGCGAACACGCTGTACGCGCCCTTGGCGACGCAGTCCTGCACACCCCAGGAGACGACACCGACGATCCGGCCGTTCACCACGAGCGGCCCGCCGGAGTCACCGTTGCAGGCGGAGGTGGTGCCGCTGTCGCTGCCGCTGGCGGGCGGGCCCGCGCAGACCATGTGGCCCTTGATGAACCCGCTGCCGTAGTAGCCCGTGCAGGTGCTGTCGGACTGGACGGGCAGCGTGGCCGTCTTCAGCGTCTCGGAGACGTCCTGGCTGGTGGAGCTGGTGCGGCCCCAGCCGTAGACCTTGGCGTTCGTCCCGGCGGTGTACGAGGCGGTGTCGCCGGACGTCGTCATGCGGATCGGCGTCGCCTTGACCGCGTTCGCCAGCGTGATGACGGCGATGTCGTTGTCGATCGTCGTCGCGTTGTACGACGGGTGGTTCCACTGCCGGTGCGGCAGCGTGACGGTGCCGCCGTGCAGGTCGGTGTTGCCGGCGTCGTCGGTGGTCGGCAGCTGGGCGGTGCCGGTGACGACGGCGCCGTAGTTGTACCAGTCGTAGCCCTTGACGCAGTGCGCGGCGGTGAGGATCTTCGTCGGCGCGACGACGGCGCCCCCGCAGAAGAACCCGAGGTCGTCGGCCTCGTCGGCGGTGCCCTGGTCGTCGTAGTACCAGAGCTGCGCCATCCAGGGCGCCGAGGTGATGCTGGTCGTGGTGCCACCGATGACCATGGGGCTCACGGTGGAGTCACCGGAGCTGCTGGTGCTCGCGCTGTACGACGACTTCGCGGCCGGCTCCCCCGCGGTGTCGTCACCGGCGACGGCTCCCGCGACGCGCCGCTCCAGCTCGGCGAGCGAGGCCGAACTGGTGGCGGGCTCCACGGTGGGCTTGGGCTGCGCGGTAGCGGCCCCCGCGGACGAGGTCAACAGCGCTGCGGCGACGGCCGCGGCGAGGCCGGCGGCGGCGACGGGCAGCCCGAAACGAATCCGGCGTCTGTGACGACCGCTGCCGGACAGGGTGGTGCTCAAGAAGGTCCCCCCAGAGACACAAGAGTAGGAAGGGGCGTACGGATACGCCCGTCCCTATCAGCGCCAAAAGGCCGCTCCCCGTCACTGTTTGACGGGGAGCGGCCTTCTGGGACTTTCTGGAGCGCTGGTGCTCAGTCGCCGTTGCCGGGCGTCGGCGTCGTCTTCTGGATCTGCATCAGGAACTCGACGTTCGACTTGGTCTGCTTCATCTTGTCGAGAAGCAGCTCGATGGCCTGCTGCTGGTCCAGCGCGTGCAGCACACGCCGCAGCTTCCAGACGACGGCGAGCTCCTCGTTGCCGAGCAGGATCTCTTCCTTACGGGTACCGGACGCGTCGACGTCCACCGCCGGGAAGATGCGCTTGTCGGCGAGCTTCCGGTCGAGCTTGAGCTCCATGTTGCCGGTGCCCTTGAACTCCTCGAAGATCACCTCGTCCATGCGGGACCCGGTGTCGACGAGAGCCGTCGCCAGGATGGTGAGCGAGCCACCGTCCTCGATGTTGCGCGCGGCACCGAAGAAGCGCTTCGGCGGGTACAGCGCGGTCGAGTCGACACCACCGGACAGGATGCGGCCGGAGGCGGGGGCGGCGAGGTTGTAGGCACGGCCCAGACGCGTGATGGAGTCCAGCAGGACAACCACGTCGTGGCCCAGCTCGACGAGCCGCTTCGCACGCTCGATGGCGAGCTCGGCGACCGTCGTGTGGTCTTCGGCCGGGCGGTCGAAGGTCGAGGAGATGACCTCGCCCTTCACCGACCGCTGCATGTCGGTGACCTCTTCCGGACGCTCGTCGACCAGGACGACCATCAGGTGGCACTCGGGGTTGTTGTGCGTGATCGCGTTGGCGATCGCCTGCATGATCATGGTCTTACCGGTCTTCGGCGGGGCCACGATCAGACCGCGCTGGCCCTTACCGATCGGCGACACGAGGTCGATGATGCGGGTGGTCAGCACGCCCGGGTCGGTCTCCAGACGGAGCCGGTCCTGCGGGTACAGCGGGGTGAGCTTGTTGAACTCCGGGCGGCCGCGGCCGTGTTCGGGCGCCATGCCGTTGACGGAGTCGAGGCGCACCAGCGCGTTGAACTTCTCGCGCCGCTCGCCTTCCTTGGGCTGACGGACCGCACCGGTGATGTGGTCGCCCTTGCGCAGGCCGTTCTTGCGGACCTGGGCGAGGGAGACGTACACGTCGTTGGGACCCGGCAGGTAGCCCGACGTACGGATGAAGGCGTAGTTGTCGAGGATGTCCAGGATGCCCGCGACCGGGATCAGGACGTCGTCCTCGTTGATCTGCGGCTCGGCGCCGCCCATCTCGTCGCGGCCACGACGGCCACGGCGGTCGCGGTAACGCCCGCGACGGCCCCGGCGGCCACCCTCGAAGTCGTCGTCGTCCTGCTGCTGGCGGTCGCGGTCACGGTCCTGACGGCCGCCGCCGCTCTGCTGCTGGTTCTGCTGCTGGCCGCGGTCCTGACGGCCGCCGCCCTGCTGGTCGTCGCCCTTGCGACGGTCCCCGCGGTCACCACGGTCACCGCGGTCACGGTCCCGACCGCGCTCACGGCGGTCGCGACGACGGCCCTCGCCGCCCTCACCGGCGTCGCCCTGCGACTGCGCGGGCGTCTCGGCCTTCGGCTCGCTCTTCGCCTCGGCCGCGACCGTCTCGGGGGCGGCCGCGGGGGCACCGGCGTCGGCGGTGGCGCGACGACGGCGGCGCTCGACCGGGGCGTCCTCGCTGGCCGGCTGGCCGGGGATCTCGATCTGCTGCTGGGCCACGGCCTTCTCGGCGGGGGCCTCAGCCGCCTTCTCCGCCTTCTTCTCGGCGGCTTCGCCGGTACGAGCCTTGGAGGTGGCGCGGCGCTTGGGCTTGGTCTCGGTGGCGTCCCCGGCGGCAGATGCAGCCTTGGGAGCCGCGGCACCTCCCCCGGCCTGCGCCTCCTTGATGACCTCGATCAGCTGGCTCTTGCGCATGCGCGCGGTGCCCCTGATGCCGAGGCCGGATGCGACCTGCTGCAGCTCGGCCAGCACCATGCCCTCGAGGCCGGTACCGCGGCGCCGCCGGGAGCCGGCACCGCTGGCAGGCGCGGAGGCGTCCGTGGCGGGCGCGGCAGCGGTCTCCTCGACACGTGCGCCCATCAGATCGGTGGTGTCGCTCACGAAGGGTCCTTCCCTGGAGCGGACGTCGGCCTGTCTGGCTCGGCGACCGGTTGTGCTGTCCGGCTTCGGTCCTTGGTGTGTGGACCGTGCCGGGGCGGTGTTCCGCCGAAGCGGCGGAGGAAATATCTGGTGATGGCGCTTCCCAGAGCCGTGGCACTCAGTGTCTGTGTCACTCGGCTCGGTCGCGCCGGTTCCGGAGCGTGCCCGGCGAGTCGCTCAGTGCCCGCGTACGAGGTACTGCTCGCGTACGTCGTACGGAACACAGTGCGGCTTGGGAGGCTCCCGGAAGAATGTCTGTCCCGGACGGGGACACGAAGCACCTCGCCATGGTGGGGTCGGGTGCAGACTTGAGGTTAACACTACCGGATCCAACAAACATTCCCCCTCTCGAAATCCGGCAACCGTGTGTCAGGGCGCAAGCGGCAGCACGCTCGCTCCCTGGGCGTCCAGCTCGAGCCGGTTCGCGGCCCAGCCGTCGCCTGCCAGATGGGCGACCTTGTCGGCGCTGTCGGCATCGACCAACGCCAGAACGGTGGGGCCCGCGCCGGAGATCACCGCCGGGACGCCGTCGGCCCGCAGCCGCTCCACCAGCGCCGCGCTCTCCGGCATCGCAGGTGCGCGGTACTCCTGGTGGAGACGGTCCTCGGTGGCGGGCAGCAACAGCTCGGGGCGCCTGGTGAGGGCCTCGACGAGCAGGGCTGCCCGACCCGCGTTGGTGGCGGCGTCGACGTGCGGCACGGTGCGCGGGAGCAGGCCGCGCGCGGTCTCGGTCAGGACCGGCTTTCCGGGCACGAAAACCACCGGAACGATGGAATCGGCAGGGTCCATCCTGATCGCCCGCGCGGCACCGCCCTCCATCCACGAGAGGGTGAAGCCGCCGAGCAGACAGGCCGCCACGTTGTCGGGGTGGCCCTCGATCTCGGTGGCGAGCTCCAGGAGGGCCGTGTCGTCGAGCTTGGCCTCGCCGCCTATGGTCACCGCGCGCGCGGCGACGATGCCGGCGCAGATGGCGGCCGAGGAGGAGCCGAGGCCCCGGCCGTGCGGGATGCGGTTGGCGCAGACGATCTCCAGGCCGCGCGGCTGGCCGCCGAGCAGATCGAAGGCGGTGCGCAGGGACCGTACGAGAAGGTGCTTTTCGTCACGCGGCAGCGTCTCGCTGCCCTCACCCGCGATGTCGATGTGCAGCCCGGAGTCGGCCACCCGGACGACCACGTCGTCGTAGAGCCCCAGCGACAGGCCGAGGGCGTCGAAGCCCGGGCCGAGGTTGGCGCTGGTGGCGGGGACGCGCACCCGGACGGCGGCGGCGCGGAAGGCTGGACCGGCCATCGCTCGATGACTCTCCTTGAGCTGCGTGATTGTCGAAGACATTCGATGACGACATTCGATGACGTACGAAGACCCCTGGGGCCGCTTCCGGGCCGCGGAGACGGCGCGGCACCACGCCCCATGCGGAGGCATATGCGGCGGGCGGGTTCAGTACAGCCTATCGAAGGTAGGTTCTGTGGCGACATAGGGCGCACAGGAGGCGCACGATGCGTGTCGTATGCCCCCTGTGCACCCCCTGTAGGGAAGTCCCCCAGGTAAGCGCCCTCTCATACCCGGACACGAGCCCCGTACGACGGGGTCGGGCGCCGCTACGACGGGGTGTGGCCCGGCTTACGACAGTCCGAGCCGCTCGGCCGCCGTCGCCGCGTCGACCGGGACGGTGACGGGCTGCGGGGCGCCGGCGACGGCCCAGTCGGGGTCCTTGAGGCCATTGCCGGTGACGGTGCAGACGATCGTCTGGCCCGGGTCGACCAGGCCCAGCTCGGCGGCCTTCAGCAGACCGGCGACGGACGCGGCCGAGGCGGGCTCCACGAAGACGCCCTCCTGCGCGGCCAACAGCCGGTAGGCGCGCAGGATTTCACGGTCCGTCACCTCGTCGATGAGGCCGCCGGACTCGTCCCGCGCGGCGAGCGCGTACTGCCAGGACGCCGGGTTGCCGATACGGATGGCGGTGGCGATGGTCGACGGGTCCTTGACGACCTCGCCGCGCACGATGGGCGCGGAGCCGGAGGCCTGGAAGCCCCACATGCGCGGGGTCCGCTCGGCGATGCCGTCGGCGGCGTACTCCGTGTAGCCCTTCCAGTACGCGGTGATGTTGCCCGCGTTGCCCACCGGCAGGACGTGGATGTCGGGGGCGTTGCCCAGCATGTCCACGATCTCGAAGGCGGCCGTCTTCTGCCCCTCGATACGCACCGGGTTGACCGAATTGACCAGCGCCACGGGGTAGTTGTCGCTCAGGTCGCGGGCGAGCGTGAGGCAGTCGTCGAAGTTGCCGTCGACCTGGAGGATCTTCGCGCCGTGCACGAGGGCCTGGCCCATCTTGCCGAGCGCGATCTTGCCCTGCGGGACGAGAACGGCCGAAACCATGCCCGCGCGCACGGCGTAGGCGGCGGCGGAGGCCGACGTGTTGCCGGTGGAGGCGCAGATGACCGCCTTCGCGCCCTCCTCCTTGGCCTTGCTGATGGCCATGGTCATGCCGCGGTCCTTGAAGGACCCGGTCGGGTTCGCGCCCTCCACCTTCAGGTGGACCTCGCAGCCCGTGCGCTCGGAGAGCACCTGCGCGGGCACGAGGGGCGTGCCGCCCTCGCGGAGCGTCACGACCGGCGTGGTGTCGGAGACGGGAAGCCGGTCCCGGTACTCCTCGATGATTCCGCGCCACTGGTGGGTCATTGCTGGTTACTCTCCTTCAACCCGCATGATGCTGGCGACACCCCGCACGGTGTCGAGCTTGCGCAGCGCCTCCACGGTCCCGCTGAGGGCCGCGTCGGACGCACGGTGGGTGACGACGACGAGGGAGGCCTCGCCGTCCTTGCCCTGCTGGCGAACCGTATCGATCGAGACTCCGTGCTCGGCGAACACGGTCGCCACCTGGGCGAGAACACCCGGTTTGTCCGCCACATCGAGGCTGATGTGGTAGCGCGTGACGACGTCACCCATCGGCGACACGGTCAGGGCGGCGTACGCCGACTCGCCGGGCCCCGTTGCCCCGCTGAGCCGGTTGCGGCAGACGGCGACGAGGTCGCCGAGCACGGCGGACGCGGTCGGGGAACCGCCCGCGCCGGGGCCGTAGAACATGAGCTGCCCGGAGGCGTCGGACTCGACGAACACGGCGTTGTACGCGCCGCGCACGGAGGCGAGCGGGTGGGTCAGCGGGATCATGGCGGGATGCACGCGCGCGGTGACGGAGGCGCCGTCCTCGGCCCGCTCGCAGATGGCGAGCAGCTTGATGGTGCAGCCCATGTTCTTCGCGGAGGCGAAGTCGGCGGCGGTGACCTCGGTCATGCCCTCGCGGTAGACGTCGTCGAGGCGCACGCGCGTGTGGAACGCGATTCCGGCGAGGATGGCGGCCTTGGCGGCGGCGTCGAAGCCCTCGACGTCGGCGGTGGGGTCGGCTTCGGCGTACCCCAGGGCGGTGGCCTCGTCGAGGGCCTCCTGGTACCCGGCGCCGGTCGAGTCCATCTTGTCGAGGATGAAGTTCGTCGTGCCGTTGACGATGCCGAGCACCCGATTGACCTTGTCGCCGGCGAGGGACTCCCGCAGCGGCCGGATCAGCGGGATGGCGCCGGCGACGGCCGCCTCGTAGTAGAGGTCACGGCCGTGCTGCTCGGCGGCGGCGTGCAGGGCGGCGCCGTCCTGGGCGAGGAGCGCCTTGTTCGCCGACACGACGGACGCGCCGTGCTCGAAGGCGGTGGTGATGAGGGTGCGGGCGGGCTCGATGCCCCCGATGACCTCGACCACCACATCGATGTCGCCGCGTTTGACGAGGGCGGTCGCGTCGGTGGTGACGAGCGCGGGGTCGATGCCCTCACGGACCTTGGAGGGCCGCCGTACGGCCACCCCCGCGAGCTCCACGGGCGCCCCGATCCTGGCGGCGAGGTCTTCGGCGTGCGTCGTCATGATGCGCGCCACCTCTGAGCCGACAACCCCACAGCCCAGCAGCGCCACCTTCAGCGGACGCGTACGCATCATCCGACCTCGTTTCCTCTTACCATCTACGGTTGCACCAGTCTCACTCACCGGACGGGAGTTTCTGCCCCTCGTCCGGATCGTGAGACATCGATTTCATTTGTACGGGGGTGGATGACAGGAGATCTTCCACCCCGGGTCTGTCTCCGGGTTTACGGCTACCCGACGTCGAGACGCAGGAGGTCCTCCTCCGTCTCACGCCGGACGATCACCCGGGCCTCGCCGTCGTTCACGGCGACGACGGGCGGCCGGAGCACGTGGTTGTAGTTGCTGGCCATGGACCGGCAGTAGGCACCCGTCGCCGGTACGGCGATGAGGTCACCCGGTGCCAGGTCAGCGGGCAGGAACGCGTCCTTCACCACGATGTCCCCACTCTCGCAGTGCTTGCCGACGACGCGGGCGAGCATGGGCTCGGCGTCGCTCGTCCGGGACACGAGGGCGACGCTGTACTCGGCGTCGTACAGCGCCGTACGGATGTTGTCGGACATGCCGCCGTCGACGGAGACGTACGTGCGCAGCCCGTCGAGCGGCTTGATGGTGCCGACCTCGTAGAGCGTGAAGGCGGTCGGCCCGACGATGGCGCGCCCCGGCTCGACGGAGATCCGCGGAGTCCGCAGCTTGGCGCCCTCGCACTCACGCGTGACGATCTCGGTGAGCGCCTTGGCGATCTCGTGCGGTTCGCGGGGGTCGTCGTCACTCGTGTACGCGATACCGAGGCCGCCACCGAGGTCGATCTCGGGAAGCTCGACACCGTGCTCGTCACGGATGTCCTTGAGCAGCCCGACAACGCGGTGCGCGGCGACCTCGAAGCCGGACATGTCGAAGATCTGCGACCCGATGTGGCTGTGAATCCCGATGAGCTCCAGCCCGTCGAGCTGCAGGGCCCGCCGGACGGCCTCGGCGGCCTGTCCCCCGGCGAGCGGAATGCCGAACTTCTGGTCCTCGTGGGCGGTGGCGATGAACTCGTGCGTGTGCGCCTCGACGCCGACGGTGATCCGGATCTGGACGCGCTGTCGCTTGCCGAGTTCCTGCGCGATGTGGGCGACGCGGACGATCTCCTGGAAGGAGTCGAGGACGATGCGTCCGACACCGGCGTCGACGGCCCGGGTGATTTCTTCGACGGACTTGTTGTTGCCGTGGAAGGCGATGCGGTCGGCGGGCATGCCTGCGGAGAGGGCGGTGGCGAGCTCGCCCCCGGAGCACACATCCAGGTTGAGCCCTTCCTCGTGCAGCCACCGCACGACGGCACGGGACAGGAACGCCTTGCCGGCGTAGAAGACGTCGGCGTCGGCCCCGAAGGCGCTGCGCCAGGCCCGTGCCCGGGCCCGGAAGTCGGCCTCGTCGAGGAAGTAGGCGGGGGTGCCGTGCTGTTCGGCGAGGGTCTTCACGTCGATGCCGCCGACGGTGACAGCTCCCTCGGCGTTGCGGGCGACGGTCTGGGCCCACACCTTCGGGTCGAGGGCGTTGAGGTCGGTGGGCGGGGCGGAGTAGTGCCCCTCGGGGAGGACATCGGCGTGGCGGGGCCCGGCGGGGTGGGCGGAACGGCTCATGACTGGCGTGGGCTCTCTCAGAGATGGTCGGGTGCGTCGATGCCGAGCAGGGACAGGCCACCGGCCAGCACCGTCCCGGCGGCTTCGGCGAGGGCGAGCCGGGCACGGTGGGTGGCCGAGGGTTTCTCCGCACCGCGGGGGAGGACGGCGGGCAGGAGGGGCAGCACGGCATCGGCGACGGTGACGAGGTGCCGGGCGAGACGGTCGGGGGCGCGGTGCGCTGCCGCCTGGGCCAGGACGCGGGGGTGGTCGGCGAGCAGGGCGGTGACTTCGTGTCGTACGTCCCCTGGTTCGGCGTCGAATCCCAGGGCGGCGGCGTTGCGGCCGAGGGCCCCGGTGCGGGCGTGGGCGTAGCGGACGCGGAAGAGGGGGTTGCTCTCGCGCTGGACGAGGTGGTCGTCGGTGAGACGGGGCCGGTCGTGGGCGGCCGGGTGGAGCAGGGCCCAGCGGGCGGCGTCGCGGCCGAGCGGGAGAGGATCGACGAGGGCCGGCACGGGGCGCACGACGTGGGGGGGCGGGTCGGCCGAATCCTGCGTGCCGTGCGCGTCCTGCGTGCCGTGCACGTCGTGCGCGTCGACACGCACCCCCAGGATGTCGGCCCACTGCGGCTCGAGCGCGGCCTCGCAACGGGTGCGGACGAGGGCGCCCTGGGACCGCAGGATCCGGGCGACGGCGTCCATCACGACCACGGCCCGTACCTCGTGGGGACAGCACAGCGGCACGAAGTCCGCGGAGGGGCCGTGTGCGTACCCGTACCGGGTGCCACGCCGCAGGATCTCCTCGACGAGGGCGACGGGCGCGGTGCCGCCGAGGCTGATGTTGAGAAAGCCGGGCCCGGTGACGACGACGTCGGCGACGCCGTCCACACCGGCGAGGTGCGGCCGCAGGATCTCCGCGACGCGCAGGGGCGGCTGCCCGGCCGGGCGGGCGAGCTGGAGGGCGATGTTGGTGGCGTAGTCACCACAGCCACCGGGCCCGGGAGCGCTGACCACGACCCGCTCCGGCACGCTGACGCGCAGCTCCCCCTCATCGACAGCACGACGCACCGCGCGCAGCACGGTACGGGAGAGCTCGACGGGGGTCACGGGACAAGCGTAGGGGAGGAGGGGGGTGGGTATGCGAATGGGTTTGGGCGGGGTCCCGGGATGTGGACGGGGTGGGGGCGGGCTGCGGGGCGGCGCGGGCGGACGTGGAGGGCTGGGCGGCACGGGGGGGGGCGGGCTCGCGGCGGCGCGGGCGGACGTGGAGGGCTGGGCGGCACGGACGGAGCGGCCGAGCTTTCGACAACGCCCGCGACGCCGACGCGGTGCTACCGACGGGGGTGTCAGCCTCCGGCGCGACCCGCGGCCTCTCCGGCCCCGAAGACGCTCCCGAACACGATCTCGTCGGTACCCGCGCCCTCGACTCCACCCTCGGGGTTCCCCCGCCGTTCCCGACTCCGCTCCCCCCTCCGCTTCCGCTCGATCAACTGCCGTACCAGGCTGACGAGTTCGGTGGGCTCGAAGGGCTTGGCGAGGAAGGCGTCGACGCCGACATCGAGGCCGCTGTCGACCTCGTACTGGGTGCAGGCGCTGACGATGGCGAGGGGAAGATCACGGGTACGGGGGTCGGCACGCAGCCGTGCGGCGGTCCGTAGCCCGTCGAGCCGCGGCATGACGACGTCGAGGGTGACCGCATCGGGCCGCACCTGATGAACGACATCGAGACACTCGGCACCATCGGCCGCGGTCACCACCTCGAACCCCTCCAGTTCGAGATTGACCCTGATCAGCTGCCGGATGACCTTGTTGTCGTCCACAACAAGCACCCGGCCCGACGCGCCTGGCACAACTCGAGAGTAGGTCCGGACCGGCCACCGCGTCCGGGTTTTCCCCACTTCCACCCCCTGCGGGCAAGCCACCCCAGGTCGCACCCGGTGCCACCACCCCGGAAACCCGTTCATGAACACCCCGGAGGAACTGGTAGGGTTCTACCCGTCGCCGCCAAGCAAGGCGCCCGACACGCCCCCGTAGCTCAGGGGATAGAGCAACGGCCTCCGGAGCCGTGTGCGCAGGTTCGAATCCTGCCGGGGGCACTTCGGGAACAGCTCCTGACCTGCAGAAATACAGGTCAGGAGTTTTTGCGTACACGCCAAAACACACACGGTCTTTTGACCGTTGCTCTTTTCCGGGTGCGTAGCGTCCCGAATATCGCGGCCGTCTCCTAAGCTGGAGAATGTTCGCAGGTCAAAGCCACTTCGCAAGACGTTTGATGGCCATACTCAGGGCGAAGTTCCGACCCAGGCGCCGACCTGGCGGTCGGCAAGGTTTCAGCCCCGAGAACCTCACGTGACCTGCCTAAATGTGGCCGACAGCACACCGAAGCGCAAACGGTCTGGTGGGTCGTCACACTTTCCAGCCGAATGAGAGGCCAAACAATCTGCGGCCACCGCCTCCGATGGTGACAGAGGCCACCATTTCGGATCATCCTCGGCCGGAGCACCTGTCTGCGTCCGGCCGAGGATGACGGTTCGGGACGGCACGGTGCTATGACATGCAGACCGTGCCGTCGATCACGGCGATGGGCTCGTCGCTGACCGGGTGCCTTGTGGGCACCCGCAGTGCTGTGCCGGGCTTGACCTTGCACACATCATCGCTGCCGCTTCCGGCCCGGGCCGGAAGCGGCAGGCCGGAGCGCAGGGTCGGCTTCGTTGTCTGCCGGCTGCGCGCGAAGCATCCCTGCAGGGGCCAGGCAGTCACCGCCGAGCGCTCCCTTCATCTGAAGAGCGCCTTCAGCCACTACGGCGACAAGACATCAGCAATCCCTGTCCGCTGTCCGGAGGCAATTTCTCTGCGTCGAGGGAACGGTCAGCCCTTATCCCACGTGAAAGCTCAAGGTCAGTTGTACACGTTGAATTCCGCGACTGACCACCAGCTACGCGCAACATTGCCGGTGTTGACGACCTTGATGTAGCGAGCTGTCTGCGTCGGGAAGGAAACCAGGTGGACTCGTTGGCCGTCCGCTACGGAAGAAACCTTGGTCCAGTCGGTTCCATCCGCAGATACGTATACCTCTGCGCTCCGCGCATAGTCGCTGACACTGCCGCCGACATCCAACACAATCTTGTTGAAAGTCTGCGTTTGCCCCATGTCCACTTGGATCCAGAGGCCGTCGTACTGCCCTGTTCCGGAGCTGTACCGAGTGTCAGAGTTTCCGTCCAGCATGTTTCCGGGCGCATCCCACTGACTTGCGTCCGAAGCCTTTGCGGTCCAGCCCGTCCGCGGCAGCGCAGGACCTAGATCGATGACGTCGAACGAAGATCCACCTGCATCCACTCCGCTGGTTCCCTTCACAGAAACCGTGACCTTCCCCGCCGGAAGTCCCTTCGGAACGTAGGCGCTGATGCTCGTGTCCGACCAGCTGTCTATTTCGGCATAACTTGATCCGAAATACACCGTACCCAGCCCCTGTGCATCACCGAAACCAGAACCGCGAATCGTGAACTTGGAGCGCGGCATGCCTCGTTCCGGCGCCAAACTGCTGAAGACCGGCGTCGGGAAACTCGGCAGCTTCCTGGTGGTGAACATCGCTGAAGTCCCGCTCGGCAGCGTATATGTGTACGAGCCGTCGGTGGATATCTTGAAACTCTCGCTGTCGGCGGTCCCGTTGAATACTACGGTAACCTGCGACCCTTCCTTGCTGGTCCAGGTTTTCAGCTGGAGGCCGTTTGATACCGCTGTCGGAGCTGTGATCGAGCCGGTTCCACGCGCAGACCCGTACACATTGATGTCACCGATGGCCCACCAGAAACCGGATGCCGCGGTACTGACGATGCGAATGTACTGTGCCGTCCGGGGTGGCAGCGTGACGGCGACCTTCCCTATGCCTCCGCTGCCACTTGCGATCGCGCTGCCCCAATCGGCGCCATCGTTCGACACGTATATCTGATACTTGGTGACGTAGTCGAACGAATTGTTTACGCCGGTGTCGAGGACGATTTTGTCGAAGCTCGCAGGGCTCCCCAGATCGATCTGGAACCAGTCGCCGCTCGTCGGCCCATGCCCCAGACTCCACCTGGTGTTGATATCGCCGTCGATCGCGTTCGCGGCCACACCCCAATCCGCCTGCGCCGAAGCCGTGGCGGTCCACTTGCTACGGCTCAGTGCCCTTCCTGTCGTCTGGACGGAAGCTCCGATCGGCAGGGAGTACGTGACCAGCTTGTTTCCGGTGCGGATGGAGTTCTGGTAGGGCAGCAGTGCCGGGTCGTACGTGACGGTGACCGGGCCGGATGCCGACTTGAACGTGAAGTCGTGTGTCGGGTCCAAGACCTTGGTCGCTGCGGGAGTGCGCCCGCTCGGTGCAGGTCCGGAGTACGTGAAGGTGACGGCGTCGCCGGCGTTCAGGGTGTAGTCGAACGAGTGCGTCCCGTCCGCAACGCTGAAGGTCTTCGCGGCGCTCCCCGAGTTGTGCGCGATCAGGACCTTCGATCCGTCCGGG